>NZ_SCTW01000003.1 GCF_004322395.1 Methylobacter sp. | reverse complement strand
ACAGGTCGAACCGGCGTTTGTAAAACCCGATGTGTCCGCTGTGCCCAAGTGCACGTTAAACCGATAAGGAACAAACGCGCGAATAGCCCATTATGGCCAGAGCTTGTGCTCAAATAACAGACCGGATATACGTGTGCAGTCGTCCCTAATCCTGACGTAGTAAAGTGCTTGCAAAACGGGAGGAGTCCATATACGGACACACAATCAAAATAACCTGAAAATAGAGAGTGTGTCGAAAATGGATCTAGAAAAACAAAAAATAAAAACATATAGCGCCGAATTTAGAGAATCCTTCGCGAAGCTGGCGATAGGTTCTGATAAACCGATTACCCAGAAAGCCAAGGATTTAGGCGTTAATCCCAATACGCTCCATGCCTGGATTAATAAATTAGCCATCCCAAAGAGCTCAACAACACCGTGCGAACCGATGAGCAACTCTACGAAGAATTGAAGCGGCTGAAGAAGGAAAACGCCCGATTAATAGAGGAGCGTGACCTGTTAAAAAAAGCAGCGGCGTACTTTGCCAAGGTGCAACGGTCGACTGCATGGATGCAGGAGGTAGAGCAACGCAGGAGCGGTTGCCAAGAAGTACGCCTGGATCAAACAACATGAGAGCAAATTTTCGGTTAAATCGATGTGCCGGTTCATGAGCGTTTCTCGTAGTGCTTACTATGCTTGGTTGGAGCGTCCTCAGACAGCCATTGAAAAAGACGATGCCGGATCATAAAAACCCTGTTCAAAAAGAGTCGGAAAAACTATGGTACGCGTCGCCTCAAGGAAGCCTTAATCAACCGGGATCGGCAAGTCGACGTCGTATCGGCGGTTAATGGATGTTGCGGGTTTGGCCTGTAAAACCAAGCGCAAATTCAAAGCGACCACGAATTCCAAGCATAACTTACCTATTGCGCCCAATCACTTGAATCGGCAATTCACGGCGGCGCAACCCAACCAGACCTATGTCGGCGACATCACCTATATTCATCGCAGGAAGGCTGGCTGTATTTGGCTGTGGTGATTGATCTCTATTCCCGGCAAGTGGTGGGTGGTCAATGGCCGAGCATATGCGAGCCAAACGGGTGAACGATGCGTTAATGATGGCGGTTTGGAAGCGCAAGCCTGATAAGGGGCTGCTATGGCATACCGATCGAGGCAGTCAATATGCATAGGAAAGTCATAGGACATTGTTAAATCAGCATAGCATCCGGCAGAGTATGAGTCGCAAAGGGAGCTGTTGGGACAACTCAGTCTCGGAAAGCTTCTTTCATGCTTTGAGAACAGAACTGGTTCATCATCAGCGCTATCAAACCAGAGCTGAGGCTAAGCAGGATATATTTGAATATATCGAAGTATTTTACAACCGTGAGCGACTCCATTCCGCCAATGGCTATATGTCGCCTGTAGACTATGAATTGCAGCAAAAAGCTGCTTAACCATGTGTCCGGAAAAGTGTTGACACATCACCTCCTCGGTATAGTTTGAAAGCCGGACAATTTATTGGCTACAAGGGCGGACAGTTTATTTGTTCCTGACAAAAAATATAAATTGAGTTGCGAATTTTTAATGAATTACGTATCATATAAAGTTCTCTAATCAAAGTATGTACCCGTTGTGGGGTAATGTGAAAGTGATATGAAACCAGAAATTCATCCAGAATATAAACAAATTATTGTAACTTGCGGTTGCGGTAATAAATTTGAGACCGGTTCTGTATTGGGTAAGGATTTGCAGGTTGAGGTTTGTTCTTCATGCCATCCTTTTTATACAGGAAAGCAACGCGTCGTTGATACGGCGGGCCGCGTTGATAAATTCCGTAAAAAATACGGCAAATAAATCTTTGCTGGTTTCGTTTGAGGCATTGATTTTTGTGAGGACACAAAAAACGTTAATGATGCCGAAAATATGTTAAATATAAAGATTGGTGTTGTTTAAGTGCGTCACGTATGCATGGGTGGCAAAAAACACTTAATTATTTTTTAAATTACGCAATCAATAAAACAAAAAGCCAGGACAATAATGTTGTCCTGGCTTTTTTTATGGATGATAGTAGGTAATTGTTGGGTTTGGTCAGATAAAAAATCTTTATTAGCTGCTAAGGCTTTTTTAATTAATTAGCTTGACTAATTAAAGGGGGGGCTTGATCAATATGGAGAATGGTCTTAAATGGAATCTAAGCCAGACAATCCTTCAATAGTCCAATTGGAAAAATCGAGAGAACCCTCTTCGTTGTCACCGTTTTTGTAAGTAATGCGACAAACATATTTTTTGGTAATTGTGTTTGCAGTAGTGCTAGTGATATCAATTTCCCCGTTAATGATATATTGATAATTACCTAGACTCCAGGCATTAAGAGGCTTTTCGGGGAAGCTAATAGATACATCGGGCCCTAGTTTAGATTTAATGTGGTTGTTGCAATGCATATAAGCTAGACCGGTTAATGGTGTGGAAATGGGTGTTTGGCCGCCTTGGTCTTTGCTGTCTATAAGAAATAAATCTGATGAAACAACTTTAAGAACGAAAGGTAAAACGACCTCTTTTTGAATCAAAAGTAGAGTTGCTAGGGCGACGATAAAAATTATAAGGGAGTATTTTTTCATGTATTTTTAGATAATTAAGTTAAATAATTAACTCTAATTTTAACAGGAATCAATATCTTAAGTGTAGAGAAATTTAACAGGTAAAGTCTGGGTTTAAAAAAAATTAATAGGTGTTTGTTTTTGACTTGACAAGGCTAATTGAACTGGTAGACTGACGGCTCACTAAATTGACTTGGTGT
>NZ_SCTW01000016.1 GCF_004322395.1 Methylobacter sp. | reverse complement strand
GGCCGCCGTTTGGAACAGATTATCGCAGAATTAAGAAAAGCCCTGCTTGGTTGGGCAGGTTTTTGCTCCTGCAAAACCTGCATTTCCATCATCCATGACGGTCAAAGCTTACTTTGGCATCACCGAAGTGATGAGTCCTCTGCGAGACATCGACAAATGGATACGACGTAAGCTACGCTGTTACATCTGGAAACAATGGGGGAAATCGGGGTATCGGGAATTGCGCAAACGAGGGGTATCCGTGCGAGAAGCCTGGAATACCAGTAAAAGTGCGCATGGCCCGTGGCGATTATCGAAAACCCCGGCGTTATCGCTGGCGTTGCCGGCGAAGGCATTTGCGCAAATGGGGCTGCCCGCCTTGGCGGAGCGGCAGGTATGAATCATCGAACCGCCGTGTACGTGATCCGTATGCCCGGTGGTGTGGGAGGGAGGAGCCGCGAGGCTTCTTCCTATCCCGATTAGGGTAAACAAGAGGAGCATCATCGATGATAAGAAATATTGTTTTTATTGTTGCCTTGATTTGTTTTGGGATTGGCCAATCTGCTTATGGACAAACTGACTCAGAAAAAAATCGCTGCGACAAATCTATAGTTAATCTTGTTGGAAAGCATCTGGACGTTAGTGATTTCTCATATCCCAAAGATGGAATGTATCCAAGTGCTGAGAATGGCGGCGTGATAATTGCTGGCGTATGCAAGGTTTGGCCTAAAGACAACTCAAAAACCATCGCTATCTTTGCTTACGATGCTGGAGTTGAATATGAAAAGCGGTTGATTGTTGTTTTGGTTGAAACCATAAAAGTAAGGATCGTTGCAATCTATAAGGGAGCGATACAGGAAGATGCTGCAATGACTGTGGGAGCAAATAGCTTCTGGATTGACACAGCTCGCTACGACATTGCACCAGGTGTCAGAGCATTCGGACTCGACGTAACGAATAGTTATAGTCAAGGCTGTGGCGAGGGTGGATCTGGCCCCGTTCGCACACTGTTTATTCAAGACGGCAAAGAAATTAAGCCGATCCTAGAAGATTTTTATATTTCCTCTTGGCATTATATACAGGAAGGGCAGTCACGTTGTACTGGTGCAGACGCTCCAGAAGAGTCGCTTTATGAAAATAGAGGCTACTCACTTAGCGTTGATACCGCATCAACAAACGGATATAGAGACTTGTTGGTGACAGAGACTATCTCACGCGATGATGGAAAAAAGACAGGAGAGCCATTGCAATATAAACTTCATTATGATGGAAAAAAATATCATAAATAATTATTGTAAAATGGTTGGGCTAAATTGCAACCCTAACCCTGCGCTCAAGCGGAGCTGCGCAAAAAGCGCGCAGCCCGCTTAGCTTTGCGTTGAGCATCAAGCAAACGAACATGACACGCACAACTTTTGCTGCTGCACTTTTGCTCGGTATTGCTGTGGGCTCCTTCGCTAAAGAGCCCGAGACTCTGAGCGCTGCTGGGGGGGCAGAAAATCGTTAAGGAATTCTATGACTCCGGGGCGATCAAACACATAAAGCGCTATGGGCCGGACGGTGCTCTGATTGGCGTTCTTCATCACGACGAGCAAGGGGTTGCTACTTACGCCGACATGTACGACGGCCTGTTGCTTGCCGGAAAGATTTACTACTACCCGAATGGACAACCTCGCATCGAGGAGCGATACGATGCACAGGGCATCAAGCGTATAGAGCACCGCTTTGATGAGCGCGGTCAGTTGATAAACGAGCCCCAATGATGCCCAACACTACGGTCTGTCAACAGGGACGCCCAAACAGCCGGCTTCGCCGGCTGTTTGGGCGTCCGTTACCTACACGTTAGGGGCCATTCAGGCTCGGTATAAACTTAAAAGAATCTGAGGAGACCAGCGTTGGTCGAAAAGATAGGACATATCAAGAACTCGCTTACGGTAATTGCAATTTTTGCTGCCATCGCCGAAATAAGTGGAACTACAGTATTGCCGTTTATAGTACCTGATAATCAAGGTATCTATATTTGGTTTTTAATGTTGTTTTCCGTATTTCTATGGCCGTAGGATGCGGTGAGGAACGAACCGCATCAATCGCGTTGCATGGGCACGAGACAAAAGATGCTTTCAGCGAGGTGACAACTTATAGCCTTTATGTGAGGTAAAACAGGCCCTTGCAACGTAGAAATCACCGATTACCATTAGGAGCGCATATGGTTCGTATTCCAACCAACAGACCACCCACAAATCCCGGTGAAATGCTTCGGGATGAATTTCTTATTCCAATGAACATAAGTCAGCGCGATCTTGCCAATGCGATTCATGTTCCCTATCAGCGGATCAATGAGCTTGTAAACCAAAAACGCGGCGTAACTCCAAGTACCGCTTTACGTTTAGCTAAGTTTTTCGGAGTATCAGCGGATTTCTGGCTCAACCTACAGATCCGATGGGATTTATTCAAAGCGCAAGCCGCAGAAAAAAATGAGCTGGATTCAATTCAAGATTTCCATCACCTGCAAAAAATAGCCTAACACAGCGGTCAAAGGGACGCGCCCCTTGCCTCCACGTTGGACACCGTAAAACATGCGCCTCTGGTCTTTACATCCCAAATATCTTGATGCCCAAGGCTTGGTCGCGTTGTGGCGGGAGGCTCTCCTGGCGCAGGCCGTCCTGCACGGGGAAACGCGCGGCTATCGCAACCATCCGCAGCTGGACAGATTTAAGAATCATACGGCACCACTTGTAGCCATCTCGCTGTACCTGAAAGGCATTCATGCGGAGACGGTGGCGCGAGGTTATGCCTTTGACAAAAGCAAAATCAAACCGGCCCAGGAAGTAGTGGCCCTCACCGTCACTACCGGTCAGATGCAGTACGAGTGGGAGCATCTCCTGGCTAAGCTGAAGGTGCGTAACCCAGCGCTGTATCGGAAGTGGCGGGTCACCGAGGTGCCAGAGGCACACCCCATGTTTAGCGTGCGTGCTGGCGATATTGAGTCATGGGAGCGTCAGTGAGAGTGTCGCCCAATCGGGTAACCGGGGATATCTAGCCCCCAGTCCCCCACACCACCCGGCATGCAGGTCCGCACCGGGCGGTTCATCAGTTGTAATGAAACTTGATCCACTGCTCCCTGATCGAGACAAGACCTTGGTTCTTCAGCCATTGGTCGTTAAGTCCGACTTGTACCGCATAGGTCTTAGCCAAACGGTAATGGCCCTTAGAACTGAGTCCTAAGCTGATCGCTTGCCGACACCCAGCTTGATCAGGCTTCGTATCCGTGTTCTTGGTCTACGCCATTATTTCAGGTAGCACATGCGAATTCGGCGACGTAACCATTCATCCAAGGAAATACAAATGGCTTTCAATTGCTATCATTTTTTGATAGCATTAAACCATGAACGCCAAGCACATTAAAACTTTGCAAACCATCTTTGCAAAACCTACTGCAACCACGCTCGAATGGATGCGTATCGAAACGTTGTTAGTTGCTTTGGGTTGCCGCGTTATCGAAGGTCGTGGCTCCCGCGTCCGTTTCGAGTTCAATGGCAGAATTACGGTGTTCCATCGCCCGCACCCGGCTAAAGAGGCCAAACCTTATCAAGTCGAGCAAGCGCGGGATTTTTTGACCTCTATTGGAATTAAGCCATGAACACCTTAATTTATAAGGGCTACACAGCCCGCATTGATTTTGACGACCGCGACAACACGTTGGTTGGTAGGTTGCTTGGCATTCAAGACATTATTTGCTTTCATGCCGATAACGTTACCGATTTACATGAGGCATTTGAAGAAGCAGTAGACGACTATCTTGAAGCCTGTGAGAAAATCGGTAAAGCACCTGAAAAACCAGCCAGCGGCAAGTTGTTGCTCAGAGTTCCGCCGGAACTTCATGCTGCGGCTTTGGTTAAGGCCCAGTCCGTTGGCAAAAGCCTTAACCAATGGGCTATTGAGGCTTTGAATCGTGAAATCAGTGCTTAAGCTGCCAACCAGTAGCATCGTCGGGAATATTCGCTCCTGTCGAAAAGTAACGGAAATTTCCAGCCAAACGCCCATTTCCACCAAAAACCTACCCCCGTCATTCGTGGCGAATGTGAGCCTGTCGAATATCCGGGGGCTTTAATGCTAATCAATAAACCACTTCCCAAATTCCGGCTGCGTTCTTCACGACCACCAGTTGCGGCGGATAAACTAAAGACATCGCCATACCCGCGCACATTTGCACTTCATCGCCCTTAATCTTGGCGAAATCTTGCTCATTGAACGGGTAAAGATTACCTGTTTGACCTTTAATAACGACTTCTTGATTGCCTGGCAAGATAAAGTCTACATCGGCAGCACTACGAGCGGCGACGCGTACGCCGGCCGCATAAGCCTTATTTAGACAGCCTGCCTTGCGTATTTGGGCCAGATCAATTTCTATGCCTGGTCGCGGTATCTCCAGAAACTTATAAACGCCCTCGAATTTCGGTTGGAACAACGCTGCACGGTCATTAACCAGCTTAAGTAACTGTTGTTTATCGGCATCGCTTAAGGTGGTTACCGGTGGGAAATGATGCCAAGGCTCATCAACGGCAAAATCGGCAACGAAATCTTTTTCCATGACCACTTTACCTTGGGTTTCTTTGATCTCTTTGCCTTCACCTGATTGATTGGTGGATTTAAAGGTTCCCTGGTCGGATTGTTCAGAGCTCTGGTCATTGACTTCCGCCCAGCTTAGTTGTGCACGAAAAGCGGTTTTGCTATCAGCAGGTTCAAACTCGATTCTCAGCGTGTTTTTGCCTTTACGCACTGAAGTGCCAACAGAAGCCGCCGGAACCCAAACTGCCGCACCCACTTCGCGCTCATCAAAAAGCACGGGCTCTTCATGTGCGCTCACATCCTGCTCTGCAATGGGAACATTGTTAAGAAACACCCGCGCTTTCCCAGACACGGTTTGTACATGATCGGCCGTCGCTGGGTCGCCGATAAACGGCGTGAACTTGATTTCAAAATTAATGACTTTGGCCATGGCAGTTGATGACCATAGTACCAGCAGTAGTAATAAGGTGTTTTTCATTGGTATATTCCTGTTTGGTTTGCTTAGAAATTTCTCCGGGAAACCGCTATTTTTGCGAAAGCTTGCTTTAGCATCTTATCACCTATCACTTTGCTTAAATAGCACGTCATTCCAGCATGGATTGCCGGTATCCACGACTGCAAGGATGCAGGAGGTAGAGCAATGCAGGAGCAATTGCCGAGGCCACATGGAGTGATCTGAGCCTTGCCGTCCCTGGCTTCTCGGCAACTGCTCCTACGTCGCCTAAAGCGCCTACTGTTGGTGCTCTACCTCCTGCATCCTTGCAGTCGTGGATTCCGGCACAAATCCGTCTGGAACGGATTTGCATTGACCCGAAGGGCTCCGGGCAGGATAGCCCGGTGAATCCATGCCGGAATGACGTATTGGATATTTTTGTTAAACTGATAGGTGTTAAGTGCTTTTAGAATTAAAATGCTAAAATCGCTTTAAAATAATAGCATAGCTATCATTTTAGGTTGTAAAACTATTAATTAGAAATTCGTCAGCACTTTTAAAACTAGCCACTTAAGGCAATTAAACCCATGTATATACCAGCGATAAATATAAAAATATATTCATTCTCCTTGGTTATGCTTGGGCTGATCTTGACTGGGCCGGTTAAGGCGCAAACTACTGAAGATTTCCAAACTTGGGGAAGTATCACCGCTAAAAGCCGTCGGGCCGGATTTAGTGGATCATATTCTGTCGGCGAATTTATTGCTCAATTATCAAGCTGATGATTTCAAAGATGTATCAACCCTTTTTTTCCGAAGCTTAAAAATCGTATGGAATTACAGTTACAGATAAAGATGAATGAGAAATTGTTTATCAGGAACCCGGAACAATCCGAGCTGGGCAAAAAAATCATTCTGCACAGCATACAATTGATCTATAAAAGCGGGTTTGAGGCATTCACATTTAAAAAACTGGCGGATGCAGTTGGTACTACCGAGGCCGGTATTTACCGGTATTTTGAAAATAAGCACCGCTTGCTGATGTACATTACGGCCTGGTATTGGAGCTGGCTTGAATATCGGGTTACTTTTCATACCCATAATATTAAAGACCCTGTCGTTAAGCTTAAAAAAATAATTAAATTATTAGCGACCGCCGTAGAGGACGATGTTGCAACCAGTCACGTCGATGAAAGCATTCTTCACCAAATCATCATTACCGAAGGCTCCAAAGCCTATTTAACCAAAAAAGTATCTGAAGATAACAAAGATCACCTGTTTAAACCTTACAAAGATCTTTGCGCAAAAATCGGCGACATTATCCTGGAGTGCAATCCCAGCTATAAATACCCGAAATCGTTATCGAGCACGATTATTGAAATGGCGCATTTCCAGAATTTTTTTATGAATCATCTGCCGTCGCTGACCGATTTCGGTAAAAGCAAAGACGAGGCGGAGATTGTTTTGTTTCTGGAATCGTTGGTATTTTCCAGCTTACATTCGGCTCGTTAGCGGCAAACTTTTAGGGAGAAATACTCATGTTACGTAAAATCGCAATAGCCAATCTAGGCGAGATCGCGGCCTGTGCAGAAATAGGCATACGCTCAGTCGCTATTTATTCGGACGCAGACCGTTTTGCGTTGCATGTCAAAAAAACCGATGCGCCTTATTGTATCGGTAGCAAAGCTCTGGCCGGTTACCTTTTGGCTGACCCTCATCATCTTTACGAACGCGACTGTTCGATTCAGGCGTGATTAATCATATGAAACCGATTGTTGCAGATACCGAAGCCATTAACCGCGCGGCTGATTTATTACGTCAAGGCCGACTGGTTGCGTTCCCGACCGAGACGGTTTACGGCCTTGGCGCGGACGCCAGTAATCCTGATGCGGTAGCAGGGATATTTAAAGCCAAAGGACGGCCTGCAGACCATCCGTTAATCGTGCATATCGCCGATATTGACAGTCTTTACGATTGGGCCAGCATTGTGCCTGAAGCTGCGCTAAAGCTTGCGAATCGCTTCTGGCCGGGCCCGTTGGCGATGATATTGAACAAAAAACCCGAAGTGCCTCTGGCGGTTACCGGCGGTCAGCAAACAGTCGGCTTGCGTATGCCCGACCATCCTGTCGCGCTGGCCTTGTTAAAAACCTTCGGCGGCGGCATTGCTGCGCCATCGGCTAACCGCTTTTGCCGGATCAGCCCCACCCAAGCCAAGCATGTCAGCGAAGAGCTGGGCGATGCGGTCGATATGATTCTTGACGGAGGCGCCTGCCAAGTCGGCGTGGAATCGACAATTATCGATTTAAGCGGCAGCAAGCCGAGATTACTCAGGCCGGGACATATTACCCGCCAGGAAATTGAAGCCGTTTTACAGACCGAGCTGATGACTCCATCAGCATCAAGTGCCGAACCGGCTCCAGAGATAGCTGAGGAAATCCGTGCGCCAGGCATGATGGCGGTACATTATGCGCCGACAACACCAGCTATTCTCTGCCCGGCAGAACGGCTGCCGGATAAGATCAAGCAATTGATCGCCGATGGAAAAAGAATTGGCCTATTGAGCTATCGGCTGGACATAGCGGAAACCAGTCAAGTCCGCGTCTTGCGTTTACCCGAACAAGCCGCTAACTATGCGCAAAGCCTTTATGCCGCGCTACGACAGCTGGACAGCATGCAATTGGATTTAATTCTGATTGAACAGCCGCCGCAAACGGAAGCATGGCGGGCGGTCAATGATAGGCTAGGCAAAGCTTCGGCAACGGCTATAGCACACGGATGAACTAGAGATCGTTTCCGATCAAATCCGTGTTAGCAACAAATAAAACTTTCCGGTTTAGTGTAGCCGGTTCACTCATTTGTCAATAACTCGGGATTAAAGACGTTGCATCAAAATGGTACTGATCTCGCTATCTGTCAGCACAATCGGATTGGTCAGCATACTGCTACCTCGACTATTAGCGACGATCAACGGAAAATCTTCTAAAGTAATACCATAACTATTGAGGCGCGCCAATTGCAGTTGCTCGCTCCACTCGGCCAACAGGGTAGTTAACGACAGGCGAGCCGTAGCATCATCGATATCGGTCCGACCGGTCAGTAGCCGCCCTACTTGCGCATATTTGACCAAGGCCGGATTGTTAGGTTCGCGTTCTTGCATCGCCTTAATGTTGACTTCGGTGGCGGCAGAGACCAAAGTGCCGCAGACTACGCCATGGGGAATAGGAAAGTAGGCGCCCAACGGCGAGGCTAATCCATGCACCGATCCTAAACCCACTTGAGCCAAGGTGATGCCGGAAAGCAAAGCTGCGTAAGCCATAGCACCACGACCATGGCCGGCAGAGGGCTCGTTTCCTTCCCATGCGGCAAAAAAACCTTCTTTTACGGCGGACATGCCGCTCCAAGCCAGTGCATCGGTGAATGGGTTGGCCTTGAGCGATACGTAAGATTCCAACAGTTGAGTAAATGCGTCCATGCCATCGGCTGCCAACAGTTCGCGTGGACAGCTCTCTAACAAATCAGGATCAATCACTGCGTATTCGGGGATTAAACACTCATCACGAAAGGACTTCTTGAAGCCGTCACGGCCTTGAATGCTAAGCACCGAGTTTTTAGTCGCTTCGCTACCGGTACCTGCCGTGGTGGGAACTGCGATAAAAGGCGTGCTTGGTCCGTGATAAGGGATGTTCTTGCCGACCCCTTCGAGATGATCCATCACCGAATTACCGTAGGGCAATAGTCCGGCTATCGCTTTGGCGGCATCAAGTACGCTGCCGCCGCCAATGGCGATAACCACGTCAACCGCTTCACCGCGAAACCGGCTCACCGCCTGATCCACCAACTCCGGAGACGGTTCGCCCGAGACGGTAAAATGCAGCCAGGTCATCCCTTTAGTTTCCAAAGATTGGGTGAAAGACTGCCAACGTGATGTAGCGCAGAAAGATTGCTTGCCAGTCACCAGCAAAGCTTTATGTCCATATGCCGCTGCCAGAGCGGGAACTTCATTAATACGGCCGTTGCCGTAGTTAATGCGCGGTAAACGCGAGATAGAGAAAGGAGCGAATTGCATACGATTTTATCCTTGAGGAAAAAGACCTTCGTAACGAATGCCCTGGCGGGGTTCCGCCATCCACTCCGATACGCTATCGCGCCAGGCTAAATAGTGGGCCGTTTGCTTATGAGTCGCCGCAGCTTCAGCCGATGCATACGCTTCATAAAGAATAAAATGATCGGGATTTTCGGGTGATTGCAGCACGTCAAAGCGACAGTTACCGGGCTCATGGATCGAAGCTTCATGGTTGAGCCGTGTGGCGGCAATAAAATCGTCAATATAAGCGGGTTTTACATGAACATGAACCAAAGTAACGTGCATAACAGTGCCTCATAAGCTATCGAATAGTAGATATTATACTTCACCCGGCATAGTTTCGGATTTTTTGAAAACAATTGAAAAGGGTATAAGAATTTCCGGGGGATGAGGTTAATTTCCGATAAGCGTCGATCGAGCAGCTTTTCACTCCAGTGCATTAGTAAGAAAACGGTAATCCTTAGGAATGACAGTAATGCCGGATTCCGAGATTACAAAGCGGGCTGCATCGGCAGTGTGGTTAAATCCTATTCGCTCGCCTGGAGGAATTTGTACGTTTTTATCGACGATACAGCGTCTTAAATGCGCACCGGCGCCAACTTGTACCCCTTCAAATAAGATCGAATCTTCAACAACGGCATTTTCATCTACCTGAACTTGAGCGAACAATATCGAGTGCCTGATAATACCGCCAGAAACAACAGTGCCGGTGCTCAGCATAGAATTGATAACATGCCCTTCCTGTCCGAGAGATCCGGGCGCCATTCGGGCTGGCGGGTTTTGGCTATGGTAGGTACGAATAACCCAGTCGGGCTGGTACAAATTCATAGACGGAATCGGCTCAAGCAAATCCATGTTCGCCATATAATATGAATCAATAGTGCCGACATCGCGCCAGTACTTATCCTGCATGACACGTCCAGTTTCTTCGCCGAACCGGTAAGCATATACGCCACGGGTCCCGATGAGACGCGGGATGATGTCTTTGCCGAAATCATAGTTCGATGCGGTAAGGCCGTAGTCGGATTGCAATTCGCAACTGAGCAACTCCATATTGAAAATATAGATACCCATTGATGCCAACGCATGGTCTGGATCGTTTGGCAGATGCTTGGGATGTTCCGGCTTTTCGTCAAACGCACGAATTTGATGAACATCATCCACGGACATAACGCCAAAAGAGCTGGCGCTAGCCAGTGGCACTGGCATACAGGCAATCGTCAATTCCGCTTCCTGATCTAGGTGAAACTGAAGCATTGCGGCATAATCCATCCGGTAAATATGGTCTCCTGACAGAATGACTACATGGTTGG
>NZ_SCTW01000015.1 GCF_004322395.1 Methylobacter sp. | reverse complement strand
AGCCTGTTGAACAAGTAGAAGCTGCTGCAAAGATTAGAAACAATGTCGCTATGCAAACAATGGCAAATGAAAAATGCCCGCCGAAAATCAAGCAGGAAACAGGGGAACAAGTATTTTTCCCTTCTGAAATCGAAAGTGACAAAGAAACATATGTTACTTTGAAATGGGTAGGTGAAAACGCTAATAAAGGTGGCTTCAAAAACGCATCGTGCACATTGCACGGATCTTTGGGCGGGATCTCAGAGTTAATTATTGACGATAAAGTCATTATCAAGAAAAAAATCTAGATCATATGAAATTCTGATTGGATCAATCGATCTTGTGCAATGGATTCAATCAGAGTCATCTGTTTTACAAGCTATTAGGTTGATTAATTAGGCTATAGATTAGGGTCGACACTCTGACAAAACAACGGTAAAACGCAGACGCACAAGGCTAACGCCCCTTAATCTACATTCAGGTAGGTAAGGCTAAAACAACAAAAAGAAATTTTTATGACAAAGATATTGATTAAAGGAGTTTTAAAAACATGGAAAGAAGATCGGGGGTTTGGCTTTATCAGCCCTGATGGAGGCGGGAAGGATATTTTTATACACATTTCTGCGCTCAAGGGAACAAGCCGTCGCCCAGTGACGGGCGATGTTATTTATTATCAGAGCGCAAGAGATAATCGGGGCAAATTCAAAGCGGTTAATGCACATATTGAAGGCGTGGAAATTTTGGAAGACAAAGCGGCAGGCCTTTTTCATACCAATAAACGCATTCTGTTAATAGCGTTGGGTATACTGCTTATCGCCGCTGCGGCTGCAGCGGTTGTTTACTCGACTTAATTATTGCAAAAGAACGAGATGTTTTTCTACGGCCAATGCGTCGCTTACCAGCAGTAGGCGCTTTGAGCGAGCGCCTACTGTTGATGCACTTAATTCTTGGCTTGCTTATAAACGATTGAGTACAGCATGAGTTTATCTTTTCCTTTGATTAGCGCCGTCGTACTGAGCCTTATTTTTTATTTTGTAATTAGGGCTAATAAAGTCAAGCAACTTAAATTTATCGAGCGATATCAGTTTCATAAAGGTATACGACATAAATTGTCACAGAAGCACCCCCAGTTAACCGAGCAGCAGCTTGATATGGTTTTTCAAGGCTTGAGAGACTATTTCCGTATTTGTCGCCAAGCTAAAAATCGCATGGTATCGATGCCGTCTCAAGTCATTGACGACGCTTGGCATGAGTTTATTCTTTTTACCCGTATTTACGAAAAGTTCTGTACTAAGGCGATGGGGCATTTTTTACATCATACGCCTGCCGAGGCCATGTCTACGCAGAATATTGCGAAGGACGGCATTAAACGATCTTGGCGGTTGGCGTGTGCATTGGAGCAGATTAATCCTAAAAAACCGGCTCGATTGCCGCTTATTTTTGCAATGGATGGTTTGTTAAATATAAATAATGGCTTTGTTTATCAGCTAGACTGTAAAAAGAATCCAGCGGGCGGTTATTGCGCCAGCCATATCGGTTGTTCTTCAGGTTGCGGCGGTTCTTCCGACAGTTCGGGTGATGTGTCCGATTCTGGGGATTCGTCCGGTTGCAGCAGTGGTTGCGGGGGCGGCTGCGGTGGGGGTGACTGAACGGTGCTAGTTTACATAGGCATATATTATATTAGGGGTTGTAATGACTGATTCGCAAAAATGGCTGGTCTTTGCTTTTATCGCAGGTGCTGCCTGGCTGGTTTACCTGTTGGCGCCGGTGTTGATGCCGTTTGCATTTGCGGCAATGCTGGCTTACCTCGGCGATCCACTGACCGATAAGCTGGAAACCTATCAATTATCCAGAACCAAAGCTGTGTTGGTGGTTTTCTCGGTGATGACGCTGGTCTTTGTTTTGGTCTTGTTGCTGCTTGTCCCTCTTTTGGAATATCAGGTCGAGCATTTTGTGAGCAGCTTACCCGCTTATGTCACATGGCTGAATGAAACAGTCATTCCTTGGACGCAAAGGCGATTTCATCTAGGCATCAGGCCGATTAACCTCAATCAGATTGTTAACCTTATTAAAGGTCACTGGGAGCAAGCGGGCGGCATTGCTGCGACGATAATGAGCTCGGTTTCTCATTCCGGCGGAGTGATAGCCGAATGGCTGATGAACTTGCTGTTAATTCCCGTAGTGACTTTTTATTTATTACGTGATTGGGATGGCCTGGTTGCCAAAGTTCATGACTTATTGCCCCGGCGTGTAGCGCCTACCGCCTCTAAACTCGCTGGAGAAGTTGATACAGTATTGGCGGCTTTTGTCCGAGGGCAGTTCTATGTCATGTTGGCCTTAGGCTGTATTTACAGTATTGGGCTGTGGATAACCGGCCTTGATTTGGCTTTGTTGATAGGCATGCTGGCCGGACTGGTCAGTTTCGTTCCGTATCTGGGCTCAATCGTTGGTATTGTTATGGCTTGTGTAGCGACTTTGGTGCAATATCATGAGCTAATACAGCTGGTACCGGTCGCGATTGTTTTTATCATCGGGCAATCCTTAGAAGGCATGGTATTAACACCGATGCTGGTCGGCGACAAAATCGGTTTGCATCCTGTTGCCGTCATGTTTGCGGTATTGGCCGGTGGTCAGCTATTCGGCTTTCTGGGCATTTTGCTGGCATTGCCTGTCGCTTCGGTCATTATGGTGCTGTTGCGGCATGTGCATGATTTATATCGGTACAGCGATTTTTACGGCCGACAATGAAGCTCAGCTTTTTTGTTTTTGTTCTTTGCGTGGCTCACTTTTCAGCAGACGTGTGCCGGGCTAGCGATGAAAAGCGGGAAATCGAATTTGCTGAAAGCATTAATAAGACGCTGGCAATGGGCAAGACGATCTGGCTTGAGTCCGAAGGAAAAAAATTTCTCGGCCTGTATACGGAAACAGAAAAAAACACTAGTAAAGACACTGTTATCATTCTCCATGATATGGGGGGACATCCCGATCAGCAACACCTGATTTACGGTTTGAGGGTTTTTTTACCCGAACATAACTGGGCAACGCTTTCACTGCAAATGCCGCTTAGGGAAATAGGCGTTGAAAAAGAAGAATATTATGCGTTATTTCCAGAGGCGGCGGCTCGAATTCAGGCCGGAATTAATTATGCAAGAAACAGTGGCGCAGAAAATATTGTTTTGGTTGGGTATGGTTTAGGCGGGCTGATGGCTGCTTATGCCTTGAGTGAGCGGACGGCGGATATTAAAGCACTGGTGACCATTAGTCTGCCGGTCCCTGCAACCGAAAATAAAACTGCTCAGACGCTCGAGTTTATCAAGAAAGTCAAGATTCCAATGCTGGATATTTATGGTGCATTAGACGTGCCAGACGTTACAGAAAGCGCCAGAGACCGGCGCTTAGCGGCAAAAGAAAATGAGGTTTACCGGCAGATTAAAATTAACGATGAAGGCCATACTTATCTTCATGATGAAGGCTTGCTTGTAAAGCGGATATACAGCTGGCTGGGAGTAATCATGAGCGCGACTTCAACCGCTCAATGATTGATGGCGATGAATCCGCCTGGAGCAACCAATGCAAGATATAGCCGAACACGAAGACGGCTCTCCGAGATTGATGGTGAAAGTAGACTTTGAGTGGCGCTAAATCTGTTACAATGCCCAGCTAAAATTTAAAGTGTGCAAATACAATCATGGCAAGTGGTGTAAGGCAGTGGCTCTACTTAATTGGCAATGTTTGGCACGATGCATTAATACTATTACAACAAGTAGAAATATAAGTGGATTTAAAACATATAAGAAATTTTTCCATTATCGCGCAT
The DNA here is from genome assembly GCF_004322395.1 of Methylobacter sp. Taxonomy (GTDB): domain Bacteria; phylum Pseudomonadota; class Gammaproteobacteria; order Methylococcales; family Methylomonadaceae; genus Methylobacter_A. Next base: position 83,203 of record NZ_SCTW01000015.1, on the reverse strand, counting down.
ATCGATCATGGTAAATCGACGCTTGCGGACCGTTTTATCCAAATCTGCGGTGGCTTAAGTGCTAGAGAAATGTCCGCACAAGTGCTTGATTCGATGGATATTGAAAAAGAGCGAGGCATCACGATTAAAGCGCAGAGTGTTACGCTGGATTTCAAGGCGAAAGACGGTGAAACCTATCAGCTTAATTTCATCGATACCCCAGGGCACGTCGATTTTTCTTATGAGGTTTCTAGGTCTTTAGCGGCTTGCGAAGGCGCGTTGTTAGTCGTTGATGCTGCGCAGGGTGTTGAGGCGCAAAGCGTTGCCAACTGCTATACGGCGATAGAGCAGGGGCTGGAAGTGGTGCCTGTGTTAAACAAAATCGATTTGCCTTCTGCCGAGCCTGAGCGGGTGCAAGCTGAAATTGAAGAGGTGATAGGTATTCCGGCCGACGAGGCGCTGATGATCAGCGCTAAAACCGGCTTGGGTGTTGAAGATGTGCTGGAACAACTGGTGCTTAAGATTCCTCCACCGCAAGGCGATATAGACGGTCCGTTACAGGCTTTGATTATCGATTCCTGGTTCGATAGTTATTTAGGCGTGGTGTCGCTGGTCAGGATTGTGCATGGCAGTATCCGCAGAAAACAAAAGATCACCATCATGTCTACCGGCAAGTCGTTTATCGCCGAGAAAGTCGGTGTTTTCACACCAAAACGTCTGGAAAAAGAAGTGTTAAACACCGGCGAAGTCGGTTTTGTCGTGGCTGGCATTAAAGATATTTTCGGTGCGCCGGTCGGCGATACCATTACTTGGACGGATAAACCGGCTGCCGAGCAACTTACCGGATTTCAAAGAGTTCAACCGCGCGTTTTTGCCGGATTGTATCCGGTCAGTTCGGATCATTACGAAGATTTGCGCGAGGCGCTTAACAAGTTAAACCTCAATGATGCGTCCTTGCACTTTGAACCCGAAACGTCCCAGGCTTTGGGTTTCGGTTTCCGCTGCGGCTTTCTCGGTATGTTACATATGGAGATTGTGCAGGAACGATTGGAAAGAGAATACGACGTCGATCTGATTACGACAGCGCCTACCGTTATCTATGAAGTCATTACTCAAAATGATCAGGTCCTGATGATTGACAATCCGGCCAAGCTGCCGGATATGGGGACAGTCAGGGAAATCAGGGAACCTATTATCCGGGCCAATATCCTGGTGCCGCAAACCTATCTGGGCGGCGTAATTACGCTGTGTATTGAAAAGCGTGGCGTGCAGAAAGATATGCAATACGTCGGTAGGCAAGTGTCATTGCATTATGAAATGCCGCTGAGCGAAGTGGTGCTGGATTTCTTTGATCGATTAAAGTCGGTGAGCCGTGGCTTTGCATCGTTTGACTACGAGTTTTTACGTTTTCAAACAGCCGAGCTGGTCAAGTTGGACGTGTTGATTAATTCCGAAAAAGTGGATGCTCTATCTATTATCGTACATCGCGATCTAAGCCATAACCGTGGACGGGACCTGGTCGAAAAAATGAAAGACCTGATACCGCGGCAAATGTATGAAGTTGCAATACAGGCAGCTATTGGCTCTAAGATTATTGCTCGATCAACCGTAAAAGCGATGAGAAAAAATGTGATCGCGAAATGTTACGGCGGCGATATTAGCCGTAAGAAAAAATTGCTCGAAAAACAAAAAGCCGGGAAGAAACGAATGAAACAGGTAGGTAATATTGAGATTCCTCAAGAGGCATTCTTGGCGGTTTTGCAGCTTAACAAAGAATAACTCTGTTTTTAAACCTTTATGCACCAAGGCAACCACAAGGGATTGCCCCTACATTATTAAGATATGAACATGGACTACGATTTTTCCTTTTTTCTTGTCGTCGCCACGCTGGTTACCGGTGTAATTTGGGGTGGATATTTATTGGTACTTAAATTAAGAGGGGAGGTTTTCGATGAAGAAAATGAACCCATACTGGTAGAGTATGCGCGCTCTTTTTTTCCGGTTGTGCTGATTGTGTTATTGCTGCGTTCATTCATAGCCGAGCCTTTTCGCATACCTTCAGCATCAATGATGCCGAGTTTATTGATAGGCGATTTTATTCTGGTGAATAAATTCGCCTATGGAATACGTTTACCAGTTGTAAATAAAAAGATCATTGAACGGAATGAGCCTAAGCGCGGAGATATTGTCGTTTTTCGTTATCCTAAAGACCCAACTGTCGATTATATAAAGCGTGTAATTGGCTTGCCGGGCGATAAAATCGCTTATTATGATAAGAAGTTGCATATCAACGGCCTACCTATCAAGCAGGTTTCGTTGGGACGCTATCAGGGCGTAGGCCAAGGTGAGGATATGACCGGGAATGAGCACTTATTAGAAGACTTAACCGGCGTTGAGCATAGTATTTTAATTAGAAATGGGGCGGCTTCTGCCGAAGGCGTTTATGTGGTGCCGCAAGGGAGTTATTTTGTGATGGGCGATAACCGCGATAACAGCAATGATAGCCGTTATTGGGGTACGGTTCCTGAAGAAAACCTGGTTGGACAGGCCTTTTTTATCTGGATGAGTTGGGACTGGCAACATAAAGGTATAGGGTTTGATCGTATCGGCACAGTGTTGAATTAAACTGCACTATACTTACATGGATGTAAGTAAGGAGCGTTAGCAGGAGCGGAAGCTTTACTTATTTCTTTTAATAAAACATCTGGAGAAAAAAATGAATTTATCGCCTAACCGCCAGCAAGGGCTGACCTTGATATCGATTTTATTTATTCTGGGGCTCATCGGTTTTTTTGTCTTATTAACACTTAAAATAGTTCCGATTTACCTGGATCACGGCAAGGTAACGAGTGCCTTGGAGGCTTTAAAAGCAACTCCTGATCTTGCATCAAAAGGTGAGTTTGAAATCAGGGACAGCTTGAATAAGCGCTTTGCCATCAATTATGTCTATGATGTCAAACAAGATAATATTAAAGTTATCAAGCATGGTAATTATGTAAAAGTGGACATCGAGTACGAGACTGTTGTGAACTTGGTCGGTAACCTGAGTGCTTTAGCCGAATTTCACGATACTGTCGAGGCCGGTCAGGAGTGATAAAAAAGCCCGAAGATCTGTGTAAAAAGCTGGGTCTCACGTTTAATAATCCGCAGCTTTTTACCACGGCTTTAACACATCGAAGTGCCGGGTCGAATAATAATGAACGGTTGGAGTTTTTGGGCGATTCAATTTTGGGTTTTGTTATAGCCCAAAAGTTATATGAGTTATTTCCCGTCGCCAGTGAAGGCGTCTTAAGCCGGTTAAGAGCGAGTCTTGTCAATCAGAGTTCGTTGGCGGAGCTAGCCAGAAAGCAACAACTTGGCGACTATTTGCTGCTGGGTTCGGGCGAGTTGAAGAGTGGCGGGTTTCGCCGAGATTCCATTTTGTCCGATGCACTGGAAGCTATTATAGGCGCCTTATACAGCGATCAAGGCATGGATGCTTGCCAGCAATGGATATTGCAATTGTTTGCGGAAAAACTGAAAAGTTTGTCTTTGGATAATTGGCAGAAAGATCCTAAAACTCAATTGCAGGAACTGATGCAATCCAAAAAACTGGATTTGCCGGATTATACGTTAATGTCCATGTCCGGGCTTGCACATGAACAGACTTTCAAAGTTAAATGTACAATATCGTTAACAACGGAGTTTTGCATTGGCACAGGAAACTCCAGAAAAAAAGCCGAGCAGTCGGCGGCGGAGCTTATGCTCGAATTATTAAGTAAGGACAATAAATGAATTGTGGTTTCGTCGCCTTGATTGGGCGGCCCAATGTCGGCAAATCAACATTGATGAATCATTTGTTGAAGCAGAAAATCAGCATCACTTCGCGCAAACCGCAAACTACACGGCACCGAATTCTCGGCATAAACACCACCGACGCCGGGCAGGCCATTTATATGGATACGCCGGGCATGCATAACAGTGAAAAGCGGGCGCTGAACCGTTATTTAAACCGGACCGCTGAAACAACCTTGCTGGGCGTCGATGTAATTGTCTGGCTGATCGACGGTTTGTCCTGGCATGAATATGATGAGGCCATCTTTAAAAAGCTGGAGCAGGCGGGGTTGCCGGTGATTCTTGCTGTTAACAAAGTCGATAAGGTCGCAGACAAAGAAGCCATTTTGACGTTCTTTAATGAAGCTCAACATCGGTTTCCGTTCAAACATTTGATACCGATTTCCGCGTTAAAACGAACCAATCTCGATCAGTTGGAAAGCTTGATTATGGAACTGTTGCCGGAACGGGATTTGATCTATCCCGAAGATCAGGTGACCGACCGGTCCGAGCGTTTTTTAGCCGCTGAAATTGTCAGGGAAAAACTGACCAGACGTTTAGGCGCTGAGCTGCCTTATGCGCTTACGGTAGAGATTGAGCGCTACGAAGAAAAACCCTACATCACCAAAATATACGCGATTATTTGGGTGGAACGCTTGACCCAAAAGAACATCGTAATCGGCAAGGATGGCGAGATGCTGAAAAAAGTCGGCACCGATGCCCGGCAGGATATAGAAAAGCTGATCGGGCAGAAGGTTTATTTACAGCTTTGGGTTAAAGTTAAAAAAGGCTGGTCGGATAGCGAACGAGCCTTGCAAAGTTTAGGTTTTAATGACTGAATCCGCAGTTTATTTGCAGCCTGCTTTTATATTGCAGCAGCGCAAATACCGGGAAACCAGCTTGATTATTGATGCGTTAACCAAGGATTTCGGCCGCATTTCCTTGCTGGCAAAAGGCGTAAGAAAATCTAAGTCCAAAACAGCAGGAATACTGCAACCTTTTATTCCGCTGTCTATTTCCTATATCGGCAAGGCCGAGTTGAAAACCTTGACCGATGTCGAACGCCGCGCCGGTTTCCGACCAGCCGGTGGCATACACTCCGATATAATTCAGCCGTTTAGCGAGATCAAGGGGCTTGCGCTGTATTGCGGTTTTTATATCAATGAACTGGTCGGCCATTTTTTGCATAAATACGACCCCCATCCGGAAGTATTCGACTATTACAGTGAGTGTTTATCTTCTCTGGCGGTTGCATCCAATATCGAATCGGTATTGAGGCTGTTTGAGCTTAATCTGCTCGAATGTGCTGGCTATGGTTTGCAGTTGGAATACGACAACAATGAAAAGCCGATTGATTCATTAAAAAAATACGGTTTCAACGTAGGCCAAGGGCCGATTGAGGTTGTTAATGGGCGGTTTTCAGGCAAAACCTTGCTGGCGTTAAGCGCCAGGGAGCTAACCGAACCGCAAGTTTTAAACGAAGCAAAAATATTGATGAGGATGGTTATTGATGTTTATTTACAGGGTAGGGAGCTTAAAAGCCGGGCCGTTATTAGTAAAGTCTTCGCTACCGCTCAACAGGTAGACGAAAGGCTAAAGGCTAAAGGCTAAGACCGACCATGGTGAAGCTTGTTTTTTGCCCTTCGTCTTTCGCCTTTGGTCGATAAGTAGAAAAATATTACAGATCATAATGATCTGCGTTATCCGCGTTCCATTATAAAATCACAAACACACTAAAATGAATAAATCACAGATCCTATTAGGCGTGAATATCGATCACGTAGCCACCTTGAGACAGGCCAGAGGTACGCGTTATCCTGAACCGGTCCAGGCAGCACTCGTTGCAGAGCAGGCTGGCGCCGACGGCATTACCGCGCATTTGCGGGAAGACCGGCGGCATATTCAGGACAGGGACATCTATTTATTAAAGGACATGCTGCATACTCGGCTGAATATGGAAATGGCGGTCACCGATGAAATGGTCGGCATCGCTGTGAAAGTACAGCCCTATGCTTGCTGTCTGGTACCCGAAAAACGGGAGGAGTTGACTACTGAAGGTGGACTGGATGTCGCCGGTAATCTACATCGTCTACAGTGGGCCTGTGATGAATTAGCAAACGCAGGTGTTGAAGTGTCGCTGTTTATCGATCCCGATGAAATGCAGATTGATGCTGCGGTCAAAGCCGGAGCGCCGGTAGTTGAATTGCATACCGGATGTTATGCTGATGCAACTACCCCGCAACAGCAAGCCGAAGAACTGGAGCGTATCAGGAAAGCGGCTGTTTATGCGCATAGTGCCGGATTGCAAGTTAACGCGGGACATGGTCTGAATTTTTATAATGTTGAAGCGATATGCGCGCTACCGCAAATAGTCGAGCTTAATATTGGCCATTCGATTATTGCACAGGCCGTGTTTTCGGGATTGGCCAAGACTGTCAGGGATTTAAAGCAAGTCATGCGCAATGCAAGATTCATGCAGGGCTGTCCTGCCCGGCACCCTTAGGGTAAATGCAAATCCGCTCCCGGCGGATTTGTGCAACAGCGCGATTGATTTTTAAAATACTTGAAAAATAGAAGCCTCTAAAAGATTTTTAGAGGCTGTACAGTCTTATATTGCAAAACCGTGTTTTTGCATGCGGTAAAGCAGGGTGTCGCGGGAGATGCCTAGCAATCTCGCGGACTTGCTGCGATTGCCGTTAGTGCGGTTCAAGGCTTGATGTATTAAGTCGGCTTCTAATGTATCTAGCTTTAAACCGGCCTCAGGCAGAGTAAAGTCGGTTGTTGCTGGCGTATTACCGGCTTTTTGGGTTGTGAATTCAAACGGAAGGTTTTCCGGCTCGATAACTTTACCGGCTAATAAAATACTGAGCCTTTCGCACACATTGCGTAATTCACGAATATTGCCCGGCCATGAGTAGGTTTTTAGTGTTTTTAAAGCCTGCTTGCTGAATTTAGGAGCAGTTAGTGCATGCGTGTTCTGGAAGATGTCCAGAAAGTGCTTGATCAGCGGCTCAATATCTTCAGTGCGTTGTGCTAGTGGCGGTAACTCTAAAGGCACGACATTCAAACGAAAGTACAAATCCGATCTGAATTCGCCAGCTTCGATTTGCTTGTTTAGGTCTGTGTTCGTTGCAGAAATAACGCGGACATCGACTTTATAAGGTTTAACTTCCCCGACCGCAAGACATTCGCCGGATTCAAGAAAACGTAATAATTTTGCCTGAATCGACAACGGCAATGAATTGATTTCATCAAGGAACAGAGTGCCGCCATCAGCTGCTTGGAAAAGGCCTTGTTTGTCGGATGTGGCCCCTGTAAACGAACCTTTTTTATGGCCGAACAGTTCCGACTCGATCAGGCTTTCAGGCAATGCTGCACAATTTAAGGTAATAAAAGCTTTATTGGCACGAGCGCCGGCCTGTTGAATGGCAGTGGCGAGTACTTCTTTGCCGGTGCCTGTTTCTCCTTTGAGCAACACTGTGACATCGGTAGCTGCAACGATTCTGGCGCTACGGATTAAGGAATCCAATGCAGGAGATTGACCGATGATCGCGTTAAAATGATCCATAGATACCTCTTAATTATGTAGTGCCATATGCGTTGTAATCGCCATGGGATTAAGCCAGGGCAGGGCAGCCAATAGAGCCAGCACGATCATGAACAGGCCTATAGCCTGTTTGAAGCGCTGCATTCTGGACAACCTTGTTAATATTCCGGTCATTATACCGACTCCCATGACTGCCGGTAAAGTTCCCAGTCCGAAAAACAGCATTGTTAGAGCGCTTTGCCTGATGTCGCCAGCGGTTGCGGCGAGCGCCAAAGCCGAATAGACCAAGCCGCACGGCAACCATCCCCACACCATGCCGAAAAGATAAGCTTGGCTAGGGTTTTTTACCGGGATCAGCTTACGGCCGAAAGGCTCGATTTTTTTCCAGAAACGCAGGCCGATTTTTTCAATATAGGCAAAGCGGGGAAACCATCCGGCTATATAAAGTCCCGCTCCGGTCATGATCGCGGCCGATAGTATTTGCAACAGTCTGTGCCCGCTGATTTCACCCATCGGCATAGTGACCAATGTTTCAATAACGCCAGCTAATGCCCCGGCTAGTGTGTAGCTGGTAATGCGGCCGATGTTGTAATTAAACACAAAAGGGAGCAGCCGCTTTTTTTGATTTCGTATTTCCGGACTTAGGCTTAAGGTTAATGTGCCTATAATGGAGCCGCACATGCCGATACAGTGCATGCTGCTGAATAAACCCATGGTAAACGCGACCAGAGTGGAGGTAGTAAATGCTAAATCAAATTCCATAGTCGCAAGGCATTATTATAAAAATAGGTGAGGGCGGCCGCCGGTCGCCTTTTTTGATTGAGAATTATTGAAACTGAGAAAGAATTTGCGACTGAATCTTCTCAGCCATTGCTTTGCGATTTTCAGCGTCGCGGATAGGTCTCCCGACAACGATATAATCAGCGCCGTTTTGGAAAGCCATTTCTACACTAACCACGCGTTTTTGGTCGTCTTCTTCACGATTATCGACAGGCCTGATGCCCGGTGTGATGACAAGTAGCTTATGATCCAGCTCTTCTCTGAGCATCGCGACTTCAAGACCGGACGAAACAATGCCGTCGCAGCCGATTTGCAAGGCGCGTTTAGCACGGGATAAAACCAGCTCGCGCACATCGCAGGCAAATCCCAAGTCGTCAAGATCGCCGCGATCCAAGCTGGTTAACGCGGTTACGGCCAGTACTTTAAGATCGCCTTTTTCCTTGGCGGCGGCTTCCATAATCGCATCGTTGCCGTGAATGGTGGCCAGGTCGACGCCTTTGCTGCTTAAGGCTTTAATGGCCCTGCCTACGGTGGCGGGAACGTCAAAAAACTTCAGGTCGACAAAGATTTTTTTATTTTGCTGTTTTAACCATTCAATAAAACCGAAATAATCGCCCGACATGAACAGTTCCATGCCGACCTTGTAAAAGATCACCGAATCGCCGAGTTCTTCCACTAAAGCTTGTGCTTCCGGAATGCTGGGGACATCCAGCGCCATGATTAAGCGTTCACGGACGGGGATGGATTTGGTTGATATAAATGATTGAGACATATGGTTAAGGTAAAAGGTTCAAGGTAAAAGGTTCAGGTCTATTCGGTCACTAGGCCTTGTTCATGCCAAGCCTGAATTCCGCCGTTCATTAAGTAAACCTTGGAAAATCCCGCCGCCTTTAACATCAGCTGGGCCTGTGCGGAACGTAGGCCGGCTTGGCATTGTGTGATAACCGTGCGGTTTTTATAAGATTCAAGTTCCTGTAGCCGTTCATTTAATTGGGATAGCGGAATATGAATAGCGCCGTGAATATGGTGTTCATTCCAGTCGTCATTTTCACGTACATCTACAATAACCGCCTTGTTTCTGACGCGCATTGTTGCGGCTTCTTTAGGCGAGATGACATCGGTTTCAGCAACGGCAAAAGGACTGGCCATCAATAAAAAAACACCGATTCGGCAATATCTTGAAAGTAAACGCACTTAAACGCTCCCGAATAATAAGTCGACATATATTACCGGAACTTGTTTTAACGGTGAATGTTAAAATTCACTATTGCCACAATAGTCCACGATTATGAATTCAACATTGATACAAATGACCCTGATAATGGCATGCGGCGCAGGTTGGCGTTTTGCAAAACCTGCGGGCTTGTCAGCCGAGCAAACGCGGCAGGTTTTGACCACGGTGGTCTATTATTTATTGCTGCCGGCCATGGTATTGGAGGTTCTATGGTCGGCAGATATAGGCTTGCATTCTTTTCAGTATACCTTGCTGGGTGTGGGCAGTATTGTTTTTGCGATGTTTTGCCTTTGGATTGTTGGTGCACTGTTCAAGTTTGAAGACCGGCGCATGGGCGCGATGATATTGGCGGCGGCATTCCCGAATGTGACCTATCTGGGCTTGCCGGTTTTGGAACAAACGTTTGGCAGTTGGTCCAGATCGGTGGTCATACAGATGGATTTGTTTGCAGCTACGCCTTTATTGTTTACCGCTGGTGTTATCGTGGCGCGGCATTACGGCGAAGATAGCGCAGCAAAGCCTAGATCGTTATGGCTGTTTTTTAACGCACCGCCGTTCTGGGCTGCGGCTGTCGCGGTTATGTTGAATCTGAACGGCTTGGTTGCCCCGGTATGGCTTACCGGTGTACTGCAAAAATTATCTGCCGGAGTTGTACCGCTGATGCTATTTTCTTTAGGTCTGGCTTTAAGCTGGAAAGCAGTAACCGTCCGTAACATCCCCTACGTCATCCCCGTCATGTTGATTAAAATGGCGCTGATGCCGTTGTTTGCCATGGTTTTAGTCGGCTATTTGCCTATTGTCGGCGAATATCGTGCTGCGGCTGTGCTTGATTTGTGCATGCCAAGCATGTTGCTGGGTATCGTTTTTTGTGATCGTTATCGGCTGGATAGTTCGTTGTATGCGATGGCGGTAACGGTGACCACAGCGATCAGCCTGATTGCATTGCCGTTCTGGCATAGCGTGTTATAGAAACGAAAGCCCGGATCAACCTAGAAAAAGCAGTTCAGCCACGGATGAACACGGATTTTCACAGATGAACAACGGGTTACATCTATTCCTCGTGTCACACAATATTTATCAGTGTTTATCTGCGTAAATCCGTGGCTAAATAACTAAAATCAACAGCAATCTCTATAAAATTATCATGAGCTCAGGCATGCATCCAACGTATGCTATAGGCTTTGATAATTCGGATGACCTCGCGATAAACAAGGCTTACAATGACAAAACATTTAGAGCCTAAGTCCATCAAGCAAGTTTGACGACAATAAGCGAGATAGCGTAAAACACGTTCCCGCATCGTTACGCTCCAATGAGAGCTGTAATATCGGGTTTTTCTTGGGTACGTATTTATTCAATGTTGAAGTATCACAGAGGTTTTATGACATCATTACTTTGGCTACAAACCGGCTCCTGCGGTGGCGACACCATGTCGATTTTGTGTGCGGACAGCCCGTCTCTGGAAGAACTCGTGGATGAATACAACATTGAGATGCTGTGGCAACCTTCCCTGTCGATAGAGCCGACCAGCCGACTGGACACTTTGATCGAGGCGATCCTCGCGGATCAACAAGCCCTCGATATTTTGTGCGTTGAGGGCAGCATTATCACCGGCCCGAATGGCTCAGGCATGTACGATCCATATCGGGGACGTTCCAAAATGAGCCTGATCAGCCAGCTGGCCGAAAAGGCGGGATACGTAGTAGCCCTGGGTACTTGCGCATCATATGGCGGCGTCCATGCCGCACCGCCTAATCCGACTGATTGTCTCGGCTTGCAGTTCGACAAGCAGTCTCCCGGCGGCTTGTTGCCGATTGAATGGCGTTCGCGAAAAGGTTTGCCGGTCATCAATCTCTCAGGCTGCCCGGCACATCCCAATGCGATGACCAAAATACTGGCCATGCTGGCATCCGGGCTTCCGGTAGAACTCGACCATATTAACCGCCCCAAAGCCTTTTTCAATACTACTGTGCATCAAGGCTGCACACGCAACGAATATCACGAGTATAACGTGGAAGAAACCGTGTTCGGCGGTAAAGCGTGCATGTTCTTTAATCTGGGCTGCCAAGGACCGGTCACGGTGGCTATTTGCAACACCGAACTCTGGAACGGCCGCAGCAGCAAGACCCGTGCAGGAGTGCCATGTTTTGGCTGCACGTCCCCGGATTTTCCCCAGGATCAGGATCTATTTCGCACCGAAAAAATCGGTACCATTCCGGTACATCTACCGCTGGGCGTAGAGCGGGCCAATTACATGGCTTACAAGAGCTTAGCTCATGAAGCAGCCCCTGAGCGGGTGCTGAACAAGACCATGGATCCTTAACCCATGTCCAAAAGAACTATTCAAATAGACCTTAACCGGGTCGAGGGCGATCTCGATTTTCAGTTGGAACTGGAAGACAACAAAGTCGTCGACGCCCGCTGTATCGGCTCGATGTATAGAGGGTTCGAACAAATCCTGATAAGCCGCAAGCCCAAAGATTCTTTGGTGATTACGCCGCGTATCTGCGGCATTTGCGGCACCGCGCAATTAACCGCTGCGGTGCTGGCGTTGGAAAATCTAGCCGGCATTGCTGTGCCGCCCGCAGCTATTCGCATCCGCAACCTATGTTTGATGGCCGAGACGGTGCAAAGCGATCTGCGACAGTCTTTTTTATTTTTTACTGCGGATTTTTGTCATCCCAAATATGACGATCGGTCGTTTTATCAAAAAGCGCGCACTGCTTTCCTGCCGTTCAAAGGCTGGGTTCATCGTGGTGCGCTTGAACATTCGCGTCATCTCGTCGAAATTATTGCGCTGTTTGGCGGTCAGTGGCCGCATTCGTCTTATATGTTGCCGGGCGGTGTAACTACGCCTGCGAGTAGCCGCCACATTATCGACAGTCTGTCGATCCTCAACAAAGTGACCCGTTGGTTCGAACAGAACATTATCGGCACCGACCTGGATTCCTGGCTGGCCCTGGAATCCGCCGATGAGTTTTTTACTTGGCTGACAGCGAAGGAGGCCCACGCCGACGGCGCCATCGGGCTATTCACAATGATGAGTCGCGGCATCGGCCTGCATCATGTAGGTTTCGGTACGCCGCATATGCTCAGTTACGGTTCTTACGACGACCCGGCCGATGCCGGGACTTTTCCTCCGCAGCGCAAGCATTTGTTCCGGGCCGGTTTCCTCAATGGCGATACCGGTAATGTCGAGCCTTTCGAGCAAGCCGAAATCACCGAGCATGTGCGCTATTCCTGGTTTCAGCCGTACACGGGCGGTCGCCATCCGTTTCAGGGGCAGACCATTCCGGATTATCAACCCCACTCCGATCGCTATACCTGGTGCAAAGCTCCGCGCTATCAAGATAAAGTCGTGCAAACCGGCCCTCTGGCCGATGCGCTGATCGACGGCGAGCCGTTGATCAGCTCGTTATATCAGGCGGAGGGCGGCAATGCCTGGCTTCGTCAGTTCGCCCGCTTACGCCGTACCGCTCGGCTGCTGCATAAAATGCGCGAAACTCTGAATGAGCTGGCCGCGCATCCTAACGACCCGCATATGATTCCTCCCGACAAGCTGGAAATCCCTGACGGGGAGGGCTGTGGGCTGGTAACGGCAGCGCGCGGTGCACTGGGTCATTGGTTGCAAGTCACCGACGGCGTGATTAGCTGCTATCAAGTTATAACGCCAACCGCCTGGAACGCATCGCCCAAAGATAGCGAAGGCCGGCACGGGCATTGGGAGAGCAGTTTGATTGGCCTGACTGTCGACGATCCCGACGATCCGGTGGAAATCGGCCATATTATCCGCTCCCATGATCCCTGTCTGGTCTGTACCGTGCATGTGCTCGATACGGGCAAACGCATGACCTTATGGCCCTAAGCTAAGTATGCGCCACATTGTTTGTTTCGGTAATGAACTGCATGGAGATGACGGTTTCGGTGTCCGCATCTACGCACAGCTTCGGCAGTTAACATGGCCGAAAAATGTCGAGATATTCAATGCGGGCATCGCCGGACTCAATGCGCTTCGGTTTTTTGAAAATTGCAGTCAGGCGATTCTGGTCGATGCCTTGGCCAATTTCGGGAATACCGGCGAGATTTTTGCGTTGAAACCGGAGGATTTGGCCGACAGACCTCAGCAGCTCACCGGCCACGGTTTGGGAATTCCGTATTTACTGGAAGCTCTTAAAGTCATCAGGGAACCGTTGCCGGATATTCTGATCGTGGGTGTCGAAATCGCTGCCGTCACCCCGTTTTTTTCCGGCTTGTCCGATAAAACCGAACAGGCCGTACCCAAAGCTGTCCGATTAATACAAGATCTTTTACCGGAATGAGCCGTCAACGTCCACGTTTTCGCGATGTCATCGTTGAATCGGTAACATTCCTCGACTCGGTCGATCCGCCGCGCTGGAAAGGCCGGTTGCAATTACCGGGCGAGCACCGCCCTATCGATATTCTGATTTTCAATATTCAGGGCGAATTTAAGGCTGTCCCCGCTCTTTGTTCTCATGAAGGTTACGATCTGACGCATTGTCCGCTGTCCAACGGAAACAGCCTTGTTTGTCCGGCGCACGGCCGATGCATCGATTTGAAAATTGCCGAGTTCAGTGTCCAAGAACACGAAGGTCAATTTCTGGTGTCCTTAAACCAAACCAGCCAGTTAGAAACAGTTGAAAATATCTCCGGCAGCGGAGATTCCGAAACAGTGCTTAGGCTGCAGGAAGAAATAGAGGAATTACGCTTAGCCAATCTGAAACAGCAAAGGCAAATCCTTGTTATCACCCAAAGCATGGATGCCATGCTCAGCGAATCGGAACAGCAAAAGGCAAAGCTCCAACATAGAGCGAATCAGCAGCAAGACCTTAATCGCTTTGTCGAGCGCGTCATGGATACTATCGAAGACCTTCTGTTCGTCATTGATACCGAAGGCCGAATTCGGCGGCTGAATACAGGGGTGGAGCGGGAGCTCGGATTCACCGAAGCTGAATTATTGGGAACCGGTATCGACGATTTGTTATCTCCTGTTGAACAACAGCATCTTGCCGGAGATTTGCCGGTTTTGCCTTGGGCTGTCCGTTCCGTATTTTTGGAAACCGTCAGGCTTAAAGGCGACTACACAGGTGAGCATGAGCTTTTAAGAAAAAATCAGGATGGCTCTAAATCCATCTATTGGCTGAATAGCAGTTTGCTGCATTCGGAGCAGGGAAAACTGGAAGGAGCAGTCGTAACCGCTTTGAACATCACCGAGTTAAAAGATCGGGAAACCCGCCTACGACTGAGTGCCAAGGTCTTCGACAATAGTAGCGAGGCGATTTTCATTACCGATCCTCAGGGTACTATCATGGAAGTCAATGAGGCATTCTGCGAAATCACCGGCTATCGGCGTTCCGAAGTGCTGGGTCGGAATCCCCGTATGTTGAAATCGAATCTGCATGACAGGCCGTTTTACAAAGATTTATGGCACTCGCTATTGAATGAGGGGGAATGGAAAGGAGAAATATGGGATCGCCGAAAAAATGGCGAATTTTGCCCCATGCTGCTCAGCATCAACGCAGTTACTGATAAACTGGGTCGGCTAACGCATTATGTGGCGATCTCCACGGACATCAGCCATCAGAAACAAACGGAACAGGAGCTTAAACAGCTGGCGTACTACGATGTGCTGACCAATCTTCCTAACCGGTTTCTGTTCAAGGATCGGTTTGAGCACGAAATCTGTTCGGCAGAACGCAATAATGCTCGTCTCGCATTGTTTTTTCTTGATCTGGATCATTTTAAGAACGTCAACGATACGCTCGGCCATTGGGCCGGCGATAGTTTATTAAAGATTATCGCAACGCGTATTCAAGAGTGCTTACGCAAAACCGATACGGTTGCCCGTATGGGCGGAGACGAGTTTACCATTATCCTACCCGGTTTAGTCGGCATCACCGATGCAACGGAGCTTGCTCGAAAATTGGTCGATGCGATGACCAGGCCGGTGCAAATTAACGACCACACGGTTTTCGTCGGCGTCAGCATCGGCATCGCCATTTTTCCCGATGATGGCGATGACTTCGATACTCTTACCAAGCATGCGGATACCGCTATGTATGCGGCAAAAGCAAAAGGCCGAGGTATGTTTCAATACTTCGAAGCGGGCATGAACGAGGCAGCGCATCAGAGGCTTTCATTGGAAAACGCATTGCGTTCGGCTATAGAACAGGAAGAATTCCAGCTTTATTACCAGCCTAAAGCCGACAGCTCTTTAAGCCGCATAACCGGGGCTGAAGCGCTGATTCGCTGGAAGCGTCCCGGTTTCGGTATTGTGCCGCCGGAACGCTTTATCGCTATCGCCGAGGAAGCGGCTTTAATTATTCCGTTAGGCAAATGGATACTGAAGACAGCCTGTTTGCAAGCCAATGAGTGGGCCAACAGACAGGAAAGCTTTCGGATAGCAATCAACTTATCGCCTCTACAACTTTTGGCCGATAATTTTATTGCTATTCTCGACAGCATTTTGGACGAAACTGGTACGAATCCTGGCTGGATTGAGTTAGAAGTGACCGAAAGTTTGGTCATGCACGATATCGAAAAAGCGACCGAACGTTTACAGCAAATCCGGGAACGCGGTATTCATCTCGCTATGGACGACTTCGGCACCGGTTATTCGTCTTTATCCTATTTGCAAAAATTACCCATCCAGACTCTTAAAATCGACCGCTCGTTCATTTTGGCCTATAACGACGACCCCGCTTCGAACGAGGCGGCGTTTATTAAGACCATCGTGTCTTTGGGACAGGTTTTAAACATGAAGGTAATCGCCGAAGGCGTCGAAACCGAACCCCAGTTGACACTGTTACAGTCTTACGGTTGTCACGAGATTCAAGGATATTATCTTTCGCCTCCATTGCCGGCCGATGAGTTTCAGAGACGCTGGATTGATCACGGCATTGTTGAATCAATCAAAAAATAGCCGGAACTCCTGTAAGCTTAAAAACCGCAATTGATCCACGAAAACCACGAAAGACACGAAATAAAAGCAGTACGTTGGCTTTTCGTGCTTTTTGTGTCGTCTAGAGGCGTCTACTTTTGGTTTTCGTGGACAAAATGATTTTTTTGGGGATAAATCAACTTCCATTTTCAGTGTTAAGGCCAATTTGTATTTCAAAACGCTTTAGCCGACTATGGTCGGCATACAAACTCAATAACCCTGATTTCCAGCATGAATCCAACATTAGAAATATTCTCCCAAGGTGAAGAAGTCGTTACCGGGCAAATCGTCGATACCAATGCGGCCTGGTTGTCGGAACAAGCCGTAACTATGGGATTTACCGTAACCCGGCATACTGCTGTAGGCGACAAGCTTGATGATTTGGTAACCTTGCTGAGGGAGATTTCAGTGCGCGCAGACTGCTGCGTTTGCACGGGCGGTTTAGGGCCGACCGTTGATGATTTGACATCCGAGGCTGTCGCCGAAGCGTTCGATTTGCCGCTGGAATTCGATGCCGTTGCCTTTGAGCAGATCAAGCGGTTCTTTACGCTCAGAAACCGGATCATGCCCGAGTCGAACCGCAAGCAGGCAATGTTTCCGAAGGGGGCTGAGCGTATTGATAATGCCTGGGGCACTGCGCCGGGTTTTTCTTTGCAAGTCGGGCGTTGTTGGTTTTCTTTTGTACCCGGCGTGCCTAAGGAAATGCAGCATTTGTTTTTGGAAACCATTCGGCCAACGCTGGCAAGCCGGTTTTTATTGCGACCGGAAAAGTTAGTCACTATTAAAACCTTGGGTATAGGCGAGTCGGCGATTCAGGAGATTATCAGCGCAATTGAAATCCCGGCTCAAGTACAGTTGGGTTTCCGTGCAAGCCCTGACGATGTGCAAACCAAATTGCTGTTTCCGCATGATTATCCAGAAACGGCTATGAACTCGTTGGCGTCCAAAATTGCAGCAGCGCTCGGCGATAATGTTTTTGCAATTGACGGCTTCGGGCCGGCAAGCGGCGATCTGGTGTTTACGGTCGACCAGTTGATGACTAGCGAAAAATATACACTGGCTTTAGTGGAAACGGCCAGCCAGGGCCTATTGGCGGCGAAGTGCGTAGGTTTGAAATGGCTGCTGGAAACCCGCTACGAGCAATCTTTGGAAAGGCTGGGACAAAAACTGGGAATTACGATAAATGCCGATGATTTATGGGCGACTGCGCAAGCTATCGCCAGCGAAATAAAACAGACCGGCGATGCCGATTTTGTGCTGGTTCAGCTCTACGCCGGAGACAGTCAAACATTTCACGATAAAGACCAAGCCATTATTCTATATAATGTACTGCTAACTGGAGATGGATTTCATCGAACTACTCATTCAGTGGCAGGCCCTATCAAACGCAAGCAAAATCAATCGGCGTTACTGGCACTGGATTTATTACGACGCTATTTACAACATAAAGAACTTTAAAATGCCCTTATTACGATTGTCCAACGTTTCCATTGCCTATGGAACTCATGCTCTATTAAACAATGCCGATTTTCAGCTGGATGCTGGAGAGCGGGTAGGATTGTTAGGCCGTAACGGCGAGGGTAAATCAACCTTAATGAAGATTATTGCCGGTAATGTCCAGCCCGATCACGGCGACATATGGCAGCAACCGGGATTAAGACTGGCATGGTTGGAGCAAACGCCGGAATTGCCGGATGATGCAACCATTTACGATGCGGTTGCCGGTGGCTTGGGCGAGTTGGGCGAGTGGATTACCCGTTACCACGCGATGTCGTTAACCATGGATTATGATGACGACAAGGCTTTGAATGAGCTGGGCGATTTGCAGCACAAACTCGAAGCGCATAACGGTTGGCACTTTCAGCAGCGTGTTGAAACTACCTTAAGCAAACTGGATCTGCCCGGCGAATTGAAAATCAACGGCTTGTCTGGCGGCTGGAAACGGCGCGTCGCTTTAGCTCGCGCTTTGGTCATAGAGCCTGAAGTATTATTACTCGATGAGCCGACCAACCATCTGGATTTTGAAAGCATTACCTGGCTGGAAGAACAACTGCTGAATTTCCAGGGTGCGGTATTGTTCGTGACTCACGACCGGTCGTTTTTGCAAAAACTGGCAACCCGGATTATCGATCTGGATCGCGGCAATCTGGTATCCTGGCAGGGCAGTTATGACGATTTTTTAACCCGCAAAGCTGCCGCGCTGGAAGACGAAGCCAACCAGAATGCTGAGTTTGACAAGAAACTGGCCGATGAAGAAGTCTGGATCAGGCAGGGCATAAAAGCCCGGCGTACCCGTAATGAAGGCCGGGTCAGGGCGCTGGAGAGGTTGCGTGCCGAACGCGCTCAGCGTCGCAATACTCAAGGTACCAGCAAAATATCCCTGGACAGGGGCGATGCCTCCGGTAAAAAAGTTATTGAAGTCAACGATATCAGCTTTGCTTATGGGGACCGGCAGATTATCAAGCATTTTTCCACGCTGATTCAACGCGGCGACAAAATCGGCCTGATCGGCGCGAACGGCGCAGGCAAATCCACCTTATTGAAGTTGCTGCTAAAACAGCTGGAACCCGACAGCGGCACGGTAGAGCAGGGCACTCGATTGGAAATTGCCTACTTCGACCAGTTGCGCGATCAGCTTGACCCGGAAATGACCGTTGCCGACACCGTCGCCGATGGCAATGACTTTGTTGAAATTTCAGGTAACCAGCGGCATGTGATGTCTTATCTGGGGGATTTCCTGTTTGCACCGGCCAGAGCGCGTTCGCCAGTCAAAAGCTTGTCCGGTGGCGAGAAAAACCGTTTGTTGCTGGCGCGGTTATTTACCAAGCCCGCCAATTTGATCGTCATGGACGAGCCGACCAATGATCTGGATTTGGAAACTTTGGAGCTTCTGGAAGAAAAGCTGGTCGACTTTGACGGCACGTTGCTGCTGGTCAGTCATGACCGGGCTTTTCTGGATAACGTGGTAACCAGCGTTTTTGTTCTCGATAGATCAGGCGAAGTCGATGAGTTTGTCGGCGGCTATACCGATTGGATGAATCATGTTAAGCAGGCGAAACAGGCCGAAGCTGTCAAGATAACTAAGCAGGAAAAGCCAGCGGCACCGGCTCCCGTGCGTCCCACTATGAAGAAAAAGCTGAGCTTTAAAGAGCAACAGGAACTGGCTAAATTGCCGGAGCTGATTGATGAACTGGAAACCAAGCAAGCGGAATTAAACCGGCAAATCAGTGAGCCTGAGTTCTATAAACAAGATTCAACAGCCGTTGCTAAGACCCTGGATGAACTAAAACAGATCGATGAAAAACTGGAGCAAGTTTACCTGCGATGGGATGAGTTAGAAGCGCTGACTGAGGCAAGTGGCGGTTAGGGCATTGCGTCAAAATGCAATATCGATTATTCTAGTCGGCTTCCTGTGATCACAGGAGGCAAAATAATAGGAGAGATGGCCGAGTGGTCGAAGGCGCACGCCTGGAAAGTGTGTATACGGCAACGTATCGAGGGTTCGAACCCCTCTCTCTCCGCCATTTACGCATCCAGTGAGATGCCAAGAAGTGCAAAAACCCGCAAGTTATCTGGCTTGGCGGGTATTTTTTTGTCCAGCGAAGTGCAATTAGGGTTCGTTGGCATTCAGGGGATCGTGGGGGCAACACAGCTATCCTATAATGGAGTTACCCCCCAATGCTATCTGATGCAGCTTGTAAGAACGTCCACAAACACGAAAAAACGCCTTTCAAGCTGACCGATGAAAAGGGATTGTATCTTTTGCTGAAGCCTCAAGCGGATGGCCGGGGTAAGTGGTGGCGTTTTAAATATCGGTTTGGGGGTAAGGAAAAGTCGTTATCTTTTGGCACTTGCCCCGGTATCGGAGGAGGATAGGGGTGTAATTCTTCCACGCTTATCATTCCCAGACCATCAGCACACGCAAACATTTATGGCCGCGTAATTAAAATTTTAGCCTAGGCGGTTTCTGGACACTTATCAGCGCATAAGGTTTGTGGTTCCGTTTCATCTATTGATCTACCGAAAGGGAAATAAATGTAATCACTGTTGTGGTTGTGACATATCACCGAGATATTGGGTTGATCAATTAATTCGGTTGGATGTTTTTCACCACATTTTGGACAAAAAACTGCTACAGCAATATTTTCATGTAATTTTTTCATGACACTCTTCTCAGTAAAAGTAAGCTTAAATGGGTCGCATGAAGTTCATTTGTTCTTGTTGCTTAATAAATTAATAACTTGAATTGCGCTATAAGTGCAAACGAACCTCTCGTTGATCACTTAATTTAGTGAAAGCGAATCTGGTAAAAAGCATAAGAATTCATAAGCTGAGTTCTAGGGCTCGCGGTGAGTGTCTCTTATTTTCGAGCTCGGATAAATACGTGTAATTACTTAAATCACCGTTTAAATAACAATAAGCGCGCAGCATCAAAAGAAACGGATAATGACCGCATCGAACCAGCAGTACAGCGGCTTAAGTGGCTATGCTGACCGCAAAAGAATCAGTTAATGGCAAAACCTATTAGCTCAATGAGCAGATAACCGCGCTCTTATCGCCGCGTATGGTTCACGGTTGGTGTGCACAAATAAAGATTCTCAAAACAACCCCATGAACCGACTTAAAGCCAATGTGATAACGTAACAATCAAGGCCGGGCGACACTGGCTTTATTGTGTCGAAAGCCGGGGTAGGGTTGATCGTGTGGGGGTAGCTGTTTTAATGATTTTTAAAATGCCTTTAATAACGGAGCTTTCAAGGTATGTTCTATTGTCTCCCTCGCATAAATCGTCGAATCAGTTCAAAATTCGCCATTTCAAATTCTCGCTTTTAATAGCCTGACGCTTAGTCATTCCGCTGCTTAAGCACCAATCTCAGATTCAAAATTTATCTCACTGAAATTTTTTCGCAAAAATCGCGCAGGCGAGAAGAAGTGATTTTGGGCGGTGCTGGGTCCAATACCGTTGACTTAAGCAGTTGGTTGAGCGTAGCCGACGTTGGCTTCGGCTACGCTCAGCCAACGCGGTGGCTTTGGTTAAGTCAACAGGATTAGGTGCTGGGGCTTGCGCCCGGTTTAGAGGCGGTAGTGGAGGATTGCTGTTAGTTCGTCTATTAGGGTGAACTTGGAACTCGATCTTATCGTTACAAAAGTGTGTTGATCGTTCTTGCCTATTGTATCGATTTCCCGAGAGCCGATGCGGGTCTCTTTTGCGCAACGACCTCAGGATGTTCGTCGATACTCATTCGTTTCCTGATTTGACTGCGCTTATCCGCTTTTATCTGCGCCAGCATCTTTTGCCTAGATTGCGTTTCAGCTCTCGGCACAGAGTTGACGCTGATAAGCATAGTAGTTTGGCGGTCTCTTTCCGGTTTTTTCTGCATCTCAATTTGGTATCTTTGTGCTTGGTTTAGCTTTTATAGTTTCTCATACGCTTTTTCGTCTTTGGTCGAATAAAAAATCGCGAAACTATATCAGCTAAACTTTTCTTTTCCAGTCGGTGGCGATTGCACTGATGAGTTGAACCTAAGTTTTGATTAACTTGCTATGCTGCACTGAATAAGAAAAATACACTATTAATCCAATAACCAGCCAGATCACAAAGCGCAGCCAGGTGAGGGCGGGTAAAAATGCCATTAGCGCAGAGCAAGATAATATGCCTAGCACCGGAAACAGCGGGCTAAACGGTGAGCGGAACGGACGATTCATATTCGGCTTGCTGATGCGCAATACCAATACTCCTAAACACACTAGTACGAATGCAGCCAAGGTGCCGATGTTGACCAGTTCGGCCAGATCGCCGAGAGGTATGAAGCCAGCGGCTATTGCCATGATGATGCCGCATAATACGATGACACGTACCGGCGTTTGGGTTTTGGGGTTCACTTCGCTAAAGAATGGCGAGAGCAGGCCGTCGCGTGACATTGCGAAAATGATGCGAGTCAGGCCGTAATACAAAACCAGCATCACGGTAGTAAGACCGGCAATAACCCCAGTTGAGATTAGCGCCGATGCCCAATTGTAACCAAGCAGGTTCAGCGCGTGAGCGACAGGTGACGATACGTTGAGTTCGGTATAGTTAACGACGCCAGTCAGCAGGCCTGATACCAGGATGTAGATAACGGTGCAAAAGCCTAGAGACATGACGATGCCAAAAGGCAGGTCGCGTTGTGGGTTACTGGCTTCCTCGGCGGCAGTGGATACCGCATCGAAGCCGACGTAGGCGAAAAACACCAGCGATGCGCCGGCCAGGACGCCGGTAGTTTTGCCGTCAGGCAGGGTTTGAAACCAACCGAACGGCATAAATGGCTGCCAATTCTCCGGATGGATGTTGAATACGGCAACAGCAATAAAAACGGTAATAGTGAGCAGCTTGACGAACACCATTGCATTGTTGACTTTGGCGCTGTGTTTTACGCCCATGATCAGCAGTAGCATCAATATCAAAATGATGGCGGTTGCAGGCAGGTTGATTAAGCCTCCGAGTTTAGGTGATTTAGTCAACATCTCCGGCAACGGTATGCCGATGGCGGTCAGTGCGTTGTTAAAATAGCCCGACCAGCCATTGGCGACGGTCGCAACGGCAAGGCTGTATTCCAGCAGCAAGTCCCAGCCGATTATAAAAGCGAATATTTCCCCGAATGCAACATAGCTGTAGCCGTAAGCACTGCCGCAGCCGCCGACCGAAGCGGCTAACTCTGCATAAGACAAAGCTGCAAAAGCGCAGGCGAGTCCGGCTATGACAAATGATAGCATCACGGCAGGTCCGGATTGGGTGGCGGCGGCGACTCCGGTTAGTACAAATATACCGGTGCCAATGATCGCGCCGATGCCGAGAAAGGCCAAATCCCATTTTGACAGGCAACGCCTGAGGCCGGTACCCGCGTCATCATCTGAAATAACATGTTTACTGCGAAAAATTTGCATGGACATTTGACGGTCTCTTATTAGATGTAATATGTTGAATTGGCTGAATTATAGGGTGAATAGCGATAATCTCCAAAACAAGTCCATCAAATCAGCAAAATTATGCTCGAATTAGCCTCGCATGATAATATAAGCAGTTTATTTAGATTGGCATATCTTGAATGATTGACTAGGGATTGTCTGTCAGTGCGGATTTATCCACACTACAACTAGTAACGCTGGTTGTTGAAGAAAATTTATTATTTTATATTGTATTTTCTGAGAAATTTATTGCAATGAATATTCGCGCACTACTTGCTTTTACTATCTTACTGCTAGCCATTGGCAGTCGGGCTAATGCTACGACCTACACAATGCCGGAAAACAGTAATGATAGCGTTATTACTCAATATCCTGATCATATGCCTATAACTCGCGCGGAACAGGATGAAACTTTACTGGACGTAGCGCGCCGCTTTCTTTTGGGGCAAACTGAAATAGTCAGATTGAATCAGGATGTCGATCGCTGGCTGGTTAGAAAAGGTGAGATTGTTCGTTTATCCAATAGACGTATTTTGCCGGATTCGCCTCATAACGGGATTACTTTAAATATTTCCGAATACCGCATGTATTATTACCCGCCGGCTAAGAAAGGTGAGACACCTCGGCAGGTTATGTCTTACGCACACGGTGTTGGCAGGCAAGATTGGAAGACGCCGTTGGGTAAAACCAAAATTGCGCGAAAAATCATGAATCCTGCATGGCATCCGCCAGAGTCTATAAGACGAGAGCACGCCGCGAATGGCGATCCTTTGCCGGCTATAGTTCCTCCAGGGCCACATAATCCGCTAGGTTCACGAGCTCTGCATCTGGCCCTGCCGGGAGAATATCGTATACATGGTACCGATATTGATAAAATTAATGGCATAGGCATGCAGATAACGCATGGTTGCGTTCGGATGTATCCCGAAGATGTTGAGGAATTATATGATATGGTTTCGGTCGGAACGCCGGTATATATTGTTAAACAGCCGATCAAAATTGGGTGGTTGGACAATGTTCTTTATGTAGAAGCGCATCCTGATCTGGAAGGTGAAGAAACAACGCTGGATCAACGTTTTGCCGTAGCGCTAAGGTTGATTCAAAAGGCCAATAATAATCAGGAACTGCCTGATTTTGATCAAGCGGCTTTAAATAAAGCGCTTAAGGAACAAAGCGGAGATCCAGTGGCAATTTATGAACGCTTACCTCCTTTGGAAGAAGTGGCAGAGTCTATGCCGGCGCAAGCTCCGGCACCAGCAAGTCCATCAGCGTTAAAGCCGGTGCGCAAGCCTTCTCCGGATGGTTATTATCACGGTAACTAAGACAGAGATTGTAAAATCCTTTATAAATGCAGGGTCAACAGCCCTGCGAATAAATCTGTTAAACTATATTTTTTGACGCATAGTCCTTTTCCGGTGTATTCCTTTGAAAAAAATACTTATTTCCGACAAATTAGCAGAAGCTGGCATTAATTATTTAAATGACCAGTCCGGCATACAAATACATATTGAGACCGGGCTTAATGAAGACCAGCTTTGTAACATCATTGGGGATTACGATGCGCTACTGATTCGTAGCGACACTCAGGTGACCAACAAAGTGTTGCAGGTGGCAAAAAACCTTAAGCTGATAGGTCGCGCCGGCATCGGTGTCGATAATGTCGATATACCTGTAGCGACAGAGCTGGGGATTATTGTCATGAATACCCCGGACGCCAATGCGACCACGACTGCCGAATTGGCGATTGCACACATGATGTCGCTGAGCCGGCATTTGCCGACCGCAGACCGCTCGGTTCGCGCCGGAAAATGGGAGCGCTCTAAATTGATGGGATCGGAGATTGCTCATAAAACGCTGGCAATACTCGGTTTCGGCACCATCGGGCGGATTGTCTCGCAGCGCGGTTTGGGCTTGAAAATGCAGGTGATTGCTTATGACCCGTTTGTTGCGCCTGAAATATTCGAAGACCTGGGCGTTGAATCGGTGGGTCTGGATGAATTGGTGACCCGGGCGGACTATTTAACTTTACACTGCCCTTTGATCGAAAAAACCCGCAACGTTATCGGCAGTGCTCAACTGGCGGTCATGAAAAAAGAAGCGATGATTATCAACTGCGCCAGAGGTGGCTTGATTGATGAAGTTGCACTGTATGACGCGTTGAAAAACGGTCGAATAGCCGGTGCGGCGCTTGATGTATACGAAAATGAACCGCCTGCCAATTCGCCGCTGTTGGAGTTGGATAATATCGTTTTTACCCCGCATTTGGGCGCATCGACCAGTGAAGCGCAAGTGGCTGTGAGCGTCGAGATTGCCCGGCAAGCGGTCACGTTTTTAAAAACCGGGGAAGCGGTTAATGCTTTAAACTTGCCCCGGGTTTCTGCGGAAGAGTTGAAAAAATCGCACGAATTTATGACGTTGGCCAATATTCTCGGCAAGGTGCTAGTTGGTCTGGCGACCAAGCCGATAGAAAAGATAGAAGTTGCATTGATGGGTCGAGCGGCAGAAGTCGAGGCGCGTCCGGTTTCAGTTGCTGCATTGATCGGCGTGTTAAGCGGACAATTTTCTACACCGGTCAATCGGGTTAATGCCGAAAACATCGCCAAACGCCAGGGCATTGCTCTGGTTGAATCGAAAACCGAAGAAACTCAAGATTATTTGTCGTTGATCCGGGTTACCGGACATTGTTCAGATCGAGCCATTACGCTGGCTGGGACCTTGCTGGGCGGCAGTCATCCCCGTCTGGTTTGTATAGACCAGTTTGACATTGAAGTGGTGCCCGAAGGAACTTTATTAGTAACCCAGCACGATGACAAACCGGGCGTTATATCGGCAATCAGCAGCGTGCTGGGCAATGCGGATATCAATATCACCAGAATGCAGGTTGGAACGGCGGATGTGCAGCAGCGGGCGATGGCAGTTATCAGCGTTACCGAGCCTTTAACAGGCGATTTGTTGCAGCAATTATGTCATATACCTGCCGTACACAAGGCTATCCAGATTAACCTATGAGTTTTGATGTCATCTGTTTCGATTGCGACAGCACGTTAAGCAAAATAGAAGGTATAGACGAACTTGCCGAACGTGTCGGTCTAGGCGCGGAAATGTCCAGATTGACCGATGCGGCGATGAATGGCGAGGTGCCGCTGGAAGCGGTTTATGAGCGGCGTTTGTCGTTGATCAGGCCGGACCGGGACAGTATCGGCTGGCTTGCGGATTTGTATATTGAGCAGATAGTCGATGGCGTTAAAGAAGTGTTTGATGCTTTAACCTCACCGGACAAGGAGTTGCATATTATCAGTGGCGGAATTCGGCAGGCTATTTTGCCGCTTGCAAGGTATTTAGGCCTATCTGAAACTCAGGTTCATGCTGTCGATATTTACTTCAATGAAGACGGTAGTTATCTTAATTATGACCAAAATTCGCCACTGGCCAGATCGGGCGGAAAAGCCGAGATTTGCAGACGGCTACTTAAGACGCAAGGTTCGCTGGTCATGATAGGTGATGGCAAGACCGACATGGAAGCCAAACAGGCCGGAGCGGTTGTGATCGGCTTTGGCGGTGTGGTTGACAGACAGATTGTTCGTGATCAGGCCGATCTTTACAGCGCTGAATCAAGCTTGGTTTCTATATTGGCGCATATTTTATAAGCTTTGTAGCTACTCAGTCCCATAAAAATACAATGGAACGCAGATGACGCAGATAAATATGATATGCACAGATAGTTGCAAATATTGAAAAATCTTATCTGATCATAATAATCAGCGTCATCAGCGTTCTATTTTTCCTAACTGCTGAGTAATTACGAGCACATATTTAACTGTACTTTAAGAGAGAGACAATGGCAGGGCATAGTAAATGGGCTAATATCAAGCACCGTAAGGCGGGACAGGATGCTAAGCGCGGAAAAATTTTTACTAAGATACTGCGTGAAATAATGGTAGCGGTAAAAACCAGCGGACCGGACGCAGCAAGTAATCCTGCCTTGCGCACTGCGGTAGATAAAGCTTTAGGTGCGAATATGCGCCGGGATACTATTGATACCGCGATTAAAAAAGCATCCGGCGCCTTAGAAGGCGTTAATTACGAAGTTGTTCGATATGAAGGCTACGGACCCGGCGGTACCGCAGTTATGGTCGACTGCCTGACCGACAATCGCAATCGTACTGTCGGTGAAGTCCGTCATGCTTTTTCTAAAGCAGGCGGCAACTTGGGTACAGATGGTTCTGTGGCCTATATGTTCAGTAAAGTAGGAATACTCAGTTATGCGCCTTCTGTTGATGAAGATTCTCTGATGGAAGCGGCACTGGAAGCCGGAGTGGAAGATGTTATTACCCATGATGACGGTTCCGTTGATGTGATGACTACGCCGGAAAATTATCTGGAAGTAAAGGAGGCTTTAGTTGCCTCAGGTTTTGAACCGGATAATGCCGAGATCACGATGCAGGCGGCAACAATGGCCGAGCTGGATGCCGAGTGCGCGGAAAAAATGATGCGTTTGATAGACAGGTTGGAAGATTTGGACGACGTACAGAATGTTTATTCCAATGCGGATATTAGCGATGAAATTATGGAAGGGTTGGATTGATAGTTTACTGTAGCTGATGAGAATTTTAGGGATAGATCCCGGCTCAAGAATAACCGGCTACGGAATTATAGAAAGCTCATTGCACGGTTATAAGTACATAGCCAGCGGCAGTATTCGGATTAATGCCGATTACTTTCCCGATCGGCTCAAACAGATATTTGATGGTATGCTGGAAGTTGTCGAGCGCTATCAACCAGAACAAATGGCCATAGAGCAGGTTTTTATGCATAAAAATGCCGACTCTGCGCTTAAACTCGGTCAAGCCAGAGGAGCGGCGATTTGCGCGGTTCAAACCGCCGGTTTGCCGGTGTTTGAATATGCGGCCCGGCAAGTCAAACAAGCTGTGGTGGGCAAGGGCAGTGCCGAAAAAACTCAGGTTCAGCACATGGTGAAAATTCTGTTAAATATTCAAGGTGATTTACAAGTCGATGCCGGCGATGCGTTGGGTATCAGCATTTGTCATGCCCATTATCAGCAGACTGCGCAACGTTTGCAGCGGGGGCTGTTGCGATGATTGGTTTTCTGCGCGGCAAACTGGTGCTTAAGGCGCCGCCTCTGTTGATGCTGGATGTGGGCGGAGTAGGTTATGAAGTCGAAGCGCCGATGACGACTTTCTATAATCTGCCTGCCATCGGTTCAGAGATAATATTGCATACCCATCTGGTCGTTCGGGAAGATGCGCATATTCTATTCGGGTTTTCAACCGAAGCGGATCGTTCGATGTTCAGAACCTTGATCAAGGTCAATGGCGTCGGACCGAAGTTGGCTTTGACGATCTTGTCAGGACAAAGCGCCGAAGAATTCCATCGCTGTATTTACAATAATGACACTCAGGCATTGGTGCGCTTGCCTGGAGTTGGCAAAAAGACGGCTGAGCGCCTGGTTATTGAAATGAGAGACAGATTGCCCGACTTGGGTGATTCAGTCGGTTTATCAGTGGCGAGTGTCGGTAATGCTCAACTAGCCGGTAACCCAAAGCAGGAAGCCATTAGCGCCTTGTGTTCTCTGGGTTACAAGCCGTTGGATGCCAGTAAAATGGTGCAAAATATCAGTGTTGAAGATAAAAGTTGTGAAGACATTATCAGGCTGGCGCTTCAAGGTACAGTAAGATGATTGATAGTGATCGAATGGTAACCGCCCACAGTCATTCGGATGAAGAGCGCCAGGATCGAGCTATTCGGCCCAAGCGTCTGGCCGATTATATCGGTCAGAAAGAATTGCGCGAGCAAATGGAGATTTTTATCCAAGCGGCCACGGCGCGGCAAGAAGCGCTGGATCATGTGTTAATTTTCGGCCCTCCCGGTTTAGGTAAAACCACATTGGCAAATATCATAGCCGCCGAAATGTGTGTTAAAATTCGTCAAACATCAGGGCCTGTACTTGATAAAGCAGGCGACCTTGCGGCGTTGCTGACTAATCTTGAAGCTCACGATGTGTTGTTTATAGATGAGATACATCGCTTAAGTCCGGCTGTTGAAGAGATCTTATATCCGGCTATGGAAGATTATCAGCTTGACCTTATGATAGGCGAAGGCCCTGCCGCACGTTCCATCAAGCTGGATTTGCCGCCCTTTACCCTAATAGGCGCAACTACCCGCGCCGGTTTGCTGACGTCCCCGTTGCGTGATCGGTTTGGTATTGTTCAGCGGTTGGAGTTCTACACAGTTGATGAGCTGGCGAATATTGTGACGCGTTCAGCCCATGTGCTGGGCATTGCAATGGAACAGCAAGGCGCTTACGAAATAGCCCGCCGTTCTCGCGGTACGCCCCGGATTGCCAATAGATTGTTGCGGCGGGTACGCGACTATGCGGAAGTCAAAGGCAATGGCACGATTACCGGGGAACTGTCCTTTCAGGCTCTAGAAATGTTGAAAGTAGATAGTAACGGATTTGACTCATTAGATCGCAAGCTGCTTATGGCT
This sequence comes from Methylobacter sp., assembly GCF_004322395.1. Classification (GTDB taxonomy): domain Bacteria; phylum Pseudomonadota; class Gammaproteobacteria; order Methylococcales; family Methylomonadaceae; genus Methylobacter_A. The sequence goes on along the minus strand of NZ_SCTW01000015.1, from coordinate 53,440 downwards.
ATGATTGAGGGTTTTGCCGGCGGGCCGGTAGGATTGGATACGTTGGCCGCCGCGATCAGCGAAGAACGGGGCACGATTGAAGATGTTGTGGAACCGTATTTATTGCAACAGGGTTTTATTATGCGTACGCCTCGAGGTCGAGTGGTTACCCAAAATGCTTATTTGCACTTTGGCTTGACGCCTCCAAAGCATTTGGGCCTGTCAGAGGATTTGTTTGAATAATTAAACCATATGAAAAATTTTTTCTGGCCGGTACGGGTTTATTACGAAGACACCGATGCAGGAGGAGTGGTGTTTTATGCCAACTACCTGAAATTTTTCGAACGGGCCAGAACCGAGATGCTCAGGGCGATGGGTTATGAGCAGGATAAACTGATCGCTAATGAAGGCATTATTTTTGTGGTGCGTTCGGTTCAGGTCGATTATTTGAGTCCCGCACGATTTAATGAACAACTGCAAGTTAGCGCGAGGGTGATTTTAGCTAAAAAAGCCAGCCTTACATTCGAGCAAATCATTACACGAGACGACGATGTTTTATGCAAGGGCAGTGTTCGAATTGCCTGTTTGGATGCACAAACCATGCGTCCTAAAGCGATTCCTGAAACCTTATTTATAGTAATTTTAGAGCAAATAGTAAATGAATACTGATTTATCGATTTTCCATTTAGTTAAAGAAGCCAGTTTTGTTGTTCAATTCGTCATGCTGATATTGCTAACTGCATCAATGTCATCATGGACATTCATTTTTACTAAACGCAAAGAGCTTAATCGAGCGGTTGAAATCACCGATGAATTTGAAGAGCAGTTTTGGTCAGGCGTGGTATTGGCCGACCTTTATAGAAAATTGGCAGCCAAGGATTTTGAGCCGGAAGGTATAGAGAAAATATTCCTGGCGGGATATAAAGAATTTTCCCGAATGAGGCAAGCCGGTAATGTAGAGCCCGGAGTACAGGTGGAAAGTGCGCAACGAGTCATGCGCATCGAATTGTCGAGAGAATTGGAACGGCTTGATGAGCATTTGGCATTTCTTGCTACGGTCGGATCGATCAGTCCTTACATCGGTTTGTTCGGCACGGTGTGGGGCATCATGAATTCATTCATGTCGCTAGGTAATGTCAAGCAGGCAACTTTGGCGCAAGTCGCACCGGGGATTGCCGAAGCGTTGATTGCAACAGCTATCGGCCTGTTTGCCGCGATCCCCGCGGTTATTTCCTATAACCGCTTTTCCACTCGACTGGACAGATTGACCGGCCGTTATGAACTGTTTGTTGAAGAGTTCGTCGTGTTGTTACAAAGGCAGGCGCATCAAAAATGAGCGGACCGGAAATAAGCAGAAAAAATGGGCGCAGAAAGCCCATGGCGGAAATCAATGTAGTTCCTTACATTGACGTGACTTTGGTGTTACTGATTATTTTCATGATCACCACGCCGATGTTGCAGACAGGTGTGCAGGTCGAGCTTCCTCAAGCTGAATCTGCAACGGTAGAATCGGAAGGCGATAATTTACCTGTTATTGTGTCGATTAATGAACAGAGTCAATATTTTATTACAATTGATGATAAAGAACCGGAGCAGGTACAGCCAGAAGAGGTAGAAGGCCGGGTAATGGCAGTATTAGCCAACAAACCGAAAACGCAGGTTCTAATCGGAGCTTACAAAGGTATTGATTACGGTGTTGTCGTTACGTTGATGGCGGGATTAAAAAATGCCGGTGTGTCCAGTGTGGGTTTAATGACCAAGTCGAGCGAATAATAAATTTCGATGGATAGTAAAAAGAAATTTTCCTGGCCAATCATTCTGGCTTTGGCTTTGCATCTTACGATATTAGGCCTGTTTGCCTTAAGTGCTCTATTGAAACCCGATAAAACGGAATCGGAGTCCGCGCCTGAAATTATTCATGCTGAAATTGTCGATGAAACTAAAGTTAAGAATCCGGCTGATATCACAGCAGAACCAAAAAAGCAGAATGAAACTCCGGTTGAAGAGAAACTAAAACCGGAAACAGAAACTAATCAGGAAGCCGAACAGGCAGTACAGCAAGCTGAAGAAGAAAAAGCCAAAACCGAAGCAAAACAAGCCGAAATAGCTAAGGCGAAAGCCGAAGCTGCTGCACAGGCCAAGGCAGAAGCAAAGCAAGCCGAGGCTGCAAAAGCGAAGGCAGAGGCCGCCGAGAAAGCCAAGGCTGAAGCAAAGCAGGCCGAAATAGCCAAAGCAAAAGCCGACGCCGCCGCACAGGCCAAAGCAGAAGCAAAGCAAGCCGAGGCCGCAAAAGCGAAGGCAGAGGCCGCCGAGAAAGCCAAGTCTGAAGCAAAGCAGGCCGAAATAGCCAAAGCGAAAGCCGAAGCCGCTGAGCAAGCTAAGGCCGAAGCAAAACAAGCCGAAGTTGCAAAAACGAAGGCAGAAGCCGCCGAACAAGCCAAAGCTGAGGCTGCTAAAGCGAAAGTGGCGGCAGAAAAAGCAAAAGCAGAGGCCGCTGCAAAGGCCAAGGCCGAAGCGGAGCGGGCGGAAGCCGCTAAAGCGAAAGCGGCAGCAGAAAAAGCAAAAGCAGAGGCTGCTGCACAGGCCAAGGCCGAAGCGGAGCGGGCGGAGGCCGCCAAAGCGAAAGCGGCAGCAGAAAAAGCAAAAGCTGAAGCGGCTGCACAAGCCAAAATTGAAGCGGAGCGAGCTGAAGCCGCCAGAGCCAAAGCCGAGGCGGAACAAGCCGAAGCTGCAAGAATGGAGGCAGAGCAAGCGAGAATGGATGCCGAACAAGATCAGTTGGCGATAAAAACAGCAGCTGCTGCCATTCGACAAAAAGTAGCCCGAAGCTGGATTCGACCGGTTTCCGCTTCAGAAGGTTTAAAGTGTACAATTCAGGTCAGATTGATGTCAGATGGTACAGTGATTGATGCCGTTGTTGTTACTTCTAGCGGTGATGAAGTTTTTGATCGGTCAGCGGAAAATGCTGTACACAAAGCATCGCCACTTCCGGTACCTAAAGATAAAGAACTATCTGCTAGAGAATTTAAGTCATTTAAGTTTTTGTTTGATCCGGACCGTTCCAGATAATCCGAAACACGGTATGATTATCAATAAAGATGATATCAATCATTTAATGGCCTTTTTTCAGTTAAGTTACTGAGGTGAACAAGTGAGTTTTTTTAGAAAAGTTTTGTTGATTGGTCTGATTAGTTTCTATGTGCCAAGTAGCTATGCAGAGATGACGATTGAAATTACCGAGGGCATTGAGAGTGCATTGCCTATTTCAGTGGTTCCTTTTGCCATGCAAGGGGCATCGGGCGTTCCGGTTGATGTTAGTTTTGTTGTTGATGCAGACTTAGGGCGTAGTGGTTATTTTAAAACGCTGGACAAGCAAAGTATGCCGGCTAAACCCGGCACTGCGGAAGCTATTCAATTCAAAGACTGGCAGGCTATAGGTCAGAATTACCTGGTTATCGGTCAAGTGATAGAAGACCATGGTCAGTACAATGTCCAGTTTCAGTTATTTGATGTCTATAAGGGCGAACAACTGATGGGTTACCGAATGACATCATCGGCGGGCGATTTGCGTAGAACGGCTCATCATATCAGCGACCTGATCTTTGAGAAATTAACCGGTAAAAAAGGTGTTTTCAGTGGCCGGATTGCGTACATTACCAGCAGCAGACAAGGCAGACAAAGTACCCATAAGCTTCAAGTTTCAGATGCAGACGGATTTAACGCGCAAACTATAGCTTCATCCGTGGAACCGTTGATGTCTCCTGCGTGGTCGCCTGATGGCAGAAAAATAGCCTACGTGTCGTTTGAGAAAAAATCAGCCGCAATTTATATTCAGACCTTGGCTACCGGCGAAAGAGTCAGAGTTGCCGAATTTCCGGGCATCAATGGCGCACCTTCATGGTCGCCCGATGGGGGGAAATTGGCTCTGACTTTATCTAAAGATGGCAATCCCGATATTTTTGTCTTAAATCTGGTAACGCGTACTTTAACTAAATTAACTAAAAGTTTTGCGATTGATACCGAGCCAACTTGGTCTCCTGATGGCAGTAGTATTGTTTTTACCTCGGACCGGGGCGGGAAACCACAGTTATATATTATGTCAAGCCAAGGTGGAGATGAAAAAAGGCTGACTTTTTCAGGTGCTTATAATGCAAGGGCCAGTTTTTCACCGGATGGCAGAAACATAGCCATGGTACACGGGAATGGCAGTGATTTTCGTATTGCCGTTATGGATATGGCAACTAAGTCAGTTAATGTAATCACTGATGGCCGATCAGATGAATCACCAAGTTTTGCCCCGAACGGCAGTATGATTTTATACGCTTCCCGAAAAGGTAATGCTGGCTACTTATCGGCTGTATCATTGGATGGTAAAATGCAACAGAAGCTGGTATTTGATAGCAATGAAATTCGTGAACCGGCATGGTCACCCTAGTTCGATTGAGTGCGACAGATTTTTTATAAAATTAATAACTATTTTTTGGAATTAAAAATGAAATTGAATAAAACAGTATTGGCATTGGCTATAAGCGCGGTAATTCTATCCGGTTGCAGTGAAGATGAAAAAGATGCGAGTCTTACCGACGGCAGTCAAAATGCTGCGAGTGGTATTAACGATGCGTCAACCAGAGGCTTAAATAATGGATCAGGATTGTCCGGGTCAGAAATGAATGCTTCGGGAATGTATCCTAATGCAGGCATAGGCCCTGAATTTAGCGATCCGAACAACCCGTTGTCAAAAAGCACTATTTATTTTATGTTGGATAGCAGCCAGGTTCAGGATGATTTTGTTCCGGTAATTGCAGCGCATGCACAATATTTGATGGCACATCCTGACCAACGCGTTGTTATGGAAGGTCATGGTGATGAACGAGGTTCGCGCGAGTACAACATTGCATTAGGTGAGCAACGCGCAAAATCCATAGTCAGTATGATGAAAGTTCAAGGTGTTTCGCAAAGCCAACTAGATACCGTTAGTTACGGCGAAGAAAAGCCCGCATCATTAGGACACGACGAAGCATCCTGGGAGCTTAATCGTCGCGTTGAGATAGTTTACCAAGGTAAATAAAAATGAAAGCTCGTCTTATCATGCTGCTGTGTGTTTGTAGCGCTGTTAATGCGGATCCTTTACCGCCAGTCGTTGATAATTCCATGTACCCAGCGAGTGAGGCCAATACTGTAAAGCCTTCATCAACCAATGCGCTGTATGAAATGATGGGGCGACTGGAGCAACTGCAAGCTGAAATGCAGCAACTCACAGGCAAAGTAGAAGAGCAGGCAAATCTTATTGCCGAGATGAAAAAATCTCAAAGCACGATGTATTCTGATTTTGATGAGCGGATGCAAGGTCTTGAGAAAAAAGCTGAAGGTGTTAAACCGGCGACCGTTGAAAGTCCCCAAACGCAGGGGGAGGCGGTTGCATCTGAAGCAAAGGCGGCTGAAACTCCAGTTGCGGCTCCTGCAGTGCCGGAGGTTAAGCAGACTCCAGTACAAAAAACGGATACTGTGCAAGTTTCAGGTGAAGCTTCCGCTCCTGCTAACGCCCCTCGCCTACCTCCTGTAGGCGACGATAAGCAGCAATATCAACAAGCCTATGAAGCGCTTAGAAACGGACATAACGCTCAGGCAATTGCTGAATTCAATGCATTGCTGGGTAAAAATCCGAAAGGCGAGTATGCAAATAATGCCCAATATTGGCTAGGTGAAGCCTATAGAGTCAATCAGGATATTGATTCGGCGCGCAAAGCCTTCAATAGCGTAATTGAAAATTATCCGGGCAGCTCTAAAGTGCCTGATGCTTTGTTAAAATTAGGCACTATCGAGGTTGAGCAAAAAAATCCGGTTAAGGCTCGTGAATATTTAACGCGAGTCACTACGGATTTTCCCGGCTCGACAGCGGCGCGTCTGGCGACCAAGAAATTACTTCTGCTTGAAGATGTTAAACAGTAGTTGTGAGTTTGTTACGAATCACTGAAATTTTTTATTCGATACAGGGCGAGTCGAATACGGTAGGCCTACCCACCGTATTTGTTCGACTCACCGGTTGTCCATTAAGATGCGTCTATTGCGATACAGCCTACGCTTTTACAGGCGGTAAAAAAATAGAAATAGATGCGGTTATTGCGGAAGTTGAACAATACGGAGCCCGCTATATTACAGTAACGGGCGGCGAGCCTTTGGCACAGCCGGGTTGTCTTGAGTTAATGACCAAGTTGGCCGACAAAGGTTATGTTGTCTCGCTTGAAACCAGCGGTGCGCTTGATGTGTCGAAAGTCGATCCGCGTATTGTTAAAGTTATGGACCTTAAAACACCCAGCTCAGGTGAATTAAGCAGAAACTTTTATCAAAATATCGAATATCTAACTGCAAAAGACCAAGTTAAGTTTGTTATCGGTAATGATAAGGACTATGATTGGTCAAAATCCGTTTTAATTGAATATGATTTGCCTAATCGCTGTGAGATATTATTTTCACCGGTGATGGGGCAGCAAAATCCAACCGAACTTGCCGAAAAAATTCTAAAAGACAGATTACCTGTCCGTTTTCAACTTCAACTCCATAAATTACTCTGGGATGATGCCCAAGGTAAGTAAGCCCCGATACATCTACTACGCTCAGTACAAGTATGCAAAAAAAAGCCATTATCCTTCTGTCGGGAGGATTAGATTCAATTACCGTTCTTGCTCTTGCAAAAAAGCAGGGATTCAAATGTTACGCCTTAAGCTTTGATTACGGCCAGCGACATAATGCCGAGCTAGCTGCCGCTACGCGGATAGCCGCAGATTATCAAGTCGAAGATCATAAAATCATTAAACTGGGCTTAAGCTCGATCGGCGGCTCAGCACTGACCGATGAGCATATTGCCGTGCCTCACACTGCACAAGAAGGTATACCGGTAACCTATGTGCCGGCAAGGAATACCATATTCCTGTCATTTGCCTTGGGTTGGGCGGAAGTTTTAAATCTTACTGATATTTTTATTGGTGTTAATGCCGTAGATTATTCCGGCTATCCTGATTGCAGGCCTGAATTTATCGCAGCATTTCAGCAATTAGCGAACCTTGCCACTAAGGCGGGCGTAGAAGGTGAACATTTCACCATACATACCCCGCTGATTGCGCTCAGTAAGGCGGAAATTATTAAGCAGGGTGTTGAGTTAGGTGTGGATTATCAAAGCACCGTTTCCTGTTATTCCGCCGATGAGCAAGGTCGTGCTTGTCAAGTTTGTGATGCCTGTCGGCTAAGAAAAATTGGATTTGCTGAAGCAGGAATACAAGATCCAACAAGGTACAAAAATTAAAAAGATGTTGCCAAAATTAGATTTATCAGTATAATAGGCGGTCTTTGTTGGGTCGTTAGCTCAGCCGGTAGAGCACCGCACTTTTAATGCGATGGTCGCGCGTTCGAATCGCGCACGACCCACCACCAAAGTACAAGTAAATCAACCAGTTAGATGTTATCATCAGCTGGTTTTTTTATGCCTGCTATTTCTCAAATTACCCAGTGGGTAAATCATGATGCTAATCGCAACATAGTCACTCCTTCTACCGTTTTTAATTTCTCGACCGCAATCAACAGTTCCTCAATTTCTGCTGGCGAATAGTGGACAGTTATGTCACCATCGATATGGTGCATCAATGCCTTACGGGTTTCTAAAGGTACCCCAGCCGACCGCAGACGCCTAGCAAAGGTATGTCGCAGATTGTGTGGCCCCGACAATACATTGGAGCCGACTGGCAACCCTGCTCTTACCCACGCTTTTTGATGTGGCTACACTAAACCGGACACACAATTTAAAATATCCCGAAAAGAGTGTGATCCGAAATGAACCGAGAAAAACTAAAAACCTATACAGCCGAATTTAGAGCCTCAGCGGTTAAGCTGGCGAATGAATCCGATAAGCCCATTATCCAGGTCGCCAAAGATCTCGGTATTAATGTGAATACCCTGCATACCTGGATAGCAAAATATAGCCGCCCGAAAGAGAGCGATAAAACGGCTCGGACTGACGATCATCTTTATGAAGAATTAAAGCGTCTAAAGAAAGAAAATGCCCGACTGACAGAGGAGCGCGATCTGTAAAAAAAGGCAGCAGCGTACTTTGCCAAGGAGCAACGGTCGACTGCATGGATGCAGGAGGTAGAGCACCAACAGTAGGCGCTTTAGGCGACGCAGGAGCAGTTGCCGAGAAGTACGCCTGGATCAAACAGCATGATACCAAGTTTCCAATTGATTCGATGTGTCGATTGATGCAGGTTTCCCGAAGTGCCTACTATGTGTGGCTGCATCGCGCCCAAACCACGATTGAAACGGATGATATTGAATTGACGGCTATTATCCAAGGATTGTTCAAGAAGAGCCGCGCTACCTATGGAACTCGGCGACTCCAAAAATCGTTATTAAACCGAGATCGGGCAGTCAGTCGTCGACGCATAGGGCGGTTGATGCGGGAAGCCGATTTGGTTTGTAAAACGAAACGTAAATTCAAGGCTACAACGAATTCCAAGCATGACCAGCCGATTGCACCTAATCATCTGGATCGTCAATTCACAGTGAACCAGCCCAATCAGGCTTATGCCGGCGACATCACCACTATCCCTACTCAAGAAGGCTGGTTGTATTTAGCAGTCGTGATTGATCTGTATTCCCGCCAAGTCGTAGGCTGGTCAATGGCCGAGCATATGCGGACTAAACTGGTGAACGACGCACTATTAATGGCCATTTGGAAACGAAAACCTGGGGAAGACTTGTTGTGGCACAGTGACCGAAGCAGTCAATATGCTTCGGAAAGTCATCGGGCGCTATTAAAACAGCACGGCATCCGGCAGAGCATGAGCCGTAAAGGCAACTGTTGGGATACTCAGAATAAAATGCTCTTGAACGTTCGGCCCAATCTGACCCGTGCTGGGATTGACCTCATTGTCTTTGTGTTGACCTGTCGGTTGGGTACCGGCGTTCTCCGATATTCACCGGAACTATTACTTGTGACCTAATAGGAGCTTTGTCTTGCAACTTGAGTGTCTTGTCCGGGTGTTAGTGAGGTGATTTTATTAGCATCTTCAGGAGACTTTAGGCCATGACCGAAGCATTTTTACCCTATGAAGTAATTTTGGGTGTGGATACGCATTTGGATACCCACGTTGGCGTGGTCATCGATGCTCGAGGAAAATGGTTTGGTGAGTTATCGATTCCCGCAAATTTAACGGGATACCAGGAATTGTGGCGGTGGGCTCAGTCTTTTGGCCAATTGCGCAGTGCCGGGATTGAAGGTACCGGAACTTATGGTGCCGGCCTAACGCAATTTTTGCGAACCAAGACGGTTGAAATTTTTGAAATTAATCGGCCTGACCGGTCACAGCGCCGTTTTCAAGGGAAATCAGACCCCACTGACGCCGAGAATGCTGCGCGAATGGTTTTATCCGGCAAAGCTCAAGCTATACCTAAGCTCCAAAGTGGGGTTGCTGAAGCTATGCGAATGATCTCCGTCGCAAGACGAAGTGCCGTCAAAGCCAGGACGCAAACCATAAACCAACTTCGTGCATTACTGGTCAGCGCCCCGGATGACATTCGCAACCGGCTCTGGAAATCAAAACCCGATCAATGTGTAAAAGGCTGTGAGCAACTTGAAGCATTAGGCGATACCGTATTACTTAAAACACTAACGATCTCGCTTCGCCTATTGGCAGAGCGATGGTTATATTTAACAGAGGAACTTAAGAAGCTCGATGCGACGTTAGATTCGCTTACTAAACAGGGGGCTAAACGGCTACGTGATCAATTTGGCGTCGGCCCGCAAACAGCCGCTACACTAATAACCATTGCTGGCGATAACCCAGAGCGCTTACGGAACGAAGCAGCCCTAGCGGCTTTATGCGGCACGAACCCGCTACCGGCCTCATCGGGGAAAACCGTGCGTCACCGACTTAACCGGGGAGGCAGCCGATCCGCAAATAATGCATTATGGACCATTGTATTAGTCAGGATGCGCAGTGATCCGCGTACGCGAGCCTACGTTGCCCGCAGGACAGCAGAAGGAAAATCAACCAAAGAAATTCAGCGGTGCTTAAAACGTTACCTTGTCCGTGAACTTTATCCGCTCATATTGGCCGACTTAAAAGAAGCGAGTTGTCCTTGACATAGGAGCGTCAACGCGGTTTCAGAAAGCTTCTTCCATACCCTGAAAACCGAGCTGATACATCATCAAACCTATCAAACCCGTGCCGACGCTAGACAGGCTGTGTTTGAGTATATTGAAGTCTTTTACAACCGCGAACGCCTCCATTCCGCAAATGGCTATTTATCGCCTGTAGACTATGAATTGCAACACAAAGCTGCTTAACCGTGTGTCCGGAAAAGTGTTGACACATCATAATGAATCCATGGTCAACACAACTAAAATCAAAAATGATCCCGCCGTTACCCAGATTGCCGTTTTCTTCCAGAATGATTCCGAAGCCCACAAGGGTGTTTCGTTCATAGCTTATCCTCTGTTGTTATTGTTATTAGATCAGGGGACAGGCTTAGCATGTGTTTTAACGCACAAATGCCAAATGCCTATCGGTGCAAAAAAATAGCCGATTACCATCACAAAGGAAATAATCAGCCAGTAGCCTTGAAAGTGAGCGGCCCGCGTTAATTCAGCTACGGAGAGAATCAACGCGAAATAAGAAACATATGCGGAAATTTGGATTAACTTTAGACCAGGCGAACAGTAATGCATAACTTGCACCTGCCAATATGATTAAAGCAGATGAGAAAAAAGTGATAAAAAAATCTTGTAATGCAACGGGTTCGATCATGAATGATTAACCTGATTATTTGTCAACAAAACCGCAGCAAATAAATGATTCGCTGTTAAAGCCATTGAACTATAGCACAATAGAAGGGAGTTACTAGAAAGCCAGCTACGGATGATTGGATGAACGATAACTGATTAACGGACTGTCATAATTTAAACAGACCGCTTACATAACTTCCACAATTTAATTAGATACTGTACTGGAAAACGGCTTCCAATATTTGCCAGTAATCAGCGTTGAATTTTCCACATAAAAAATTTGCATGTGTAATACTATCAACATGATAGTGGATAGCTATTGGCCAATTTAAACGCTCTTGTGCTGTAAAATTGGCAAAATTTAGACGCCGTTTTCAAATGATGTGATCGACCGGACAATCTCTAAATCCGAATCAGTTGAGCGGCTTCACGGCCTTTGTATCCATAGATCAATCCAAATTTTTACGGCTAGCCAGTTTTAATGGGTAAACTAAGGTCTGAACTAATGTTTACTTTCATCGACAGTTATTTGAATTCATTGTGATCTTGTCTGACCACTTTATCCAACAGTGCCAAGCTTTGGTTGGCGTTAACAGTGTGATTGCTGATCAGGCGCGCTTGCGGGTGTATGAATGTGACGCCTTGTCTGCGTATCGTCATTTGCCGGCACTGGTGGTTTTGCCGGAAACGGTGGAGCAGGTGCAGGCTGTGTTGAGACTATGCTCGACACATCAGATTCCAGTTGTGGCGAGAGGGGCCGGCACAGGGTTGGCTGGTGGGGCTTTACCGGTCGAACGCGGTATTGTGTTGGGGCTGAGCAAAATGAACCGGATTTTGGCGATTGACCCAGTCAATCGTACCGCGACATTACAGCCCGGTGTGCGCAATCTGGCCATTTCCGAAGCAGCTAAAGCGCATGGCCTTTACTACGCGCCTGATCCATCCTCACAAATTGCCTGTAGCATCGGGGGCAACATCGCCGAAAACGCCGGTGGCGTTCATTGTTTAAAGTACGGATTGACCGTGCATAACGTACATCAAGTTAAGCTCGTGACGATCGATGGCGAGTTATTGACCTTGGGTGGTAGTGGCCTCGATATGCCGGGTTATGACTTGCTGGCGTTGGCAATTGGTTCGGAGGGTTTGCTTGGCATAGTAGTGGAAGTCACCGTGCGCCTGTTGCCATTACAACCTCAGACCCAGGTATTACTCGCTGCATTCGCCAGTGTCGAACAGGCCGGTGCCGCGGTAGCGGCCATTATTGCCGACGGCCTCTTGCCGGCGGGCCTGGAATTGATGGATAACGCCGCTATCCGTGCGACCGAGGCGTTTGTTAACGCGGGTTATCCAATCAATGCTGCCGCAATTCTGCTATGCGAACTGGATGGAATGCCCGAACAGGTTACTGCCGACAGTGCTCGCGCGGAGTCCATTTTACAAGGCAACGGCGCCATCGAAATTCGCAAAGCCAGTGATGACAATCAGCGTAAACGCTTTTGGGCCGGACGCAAGGCGGCCTTCCCGGCGGTGGGGCGTATCGCCAGCGACTACTATTGCATGGACGGCACCATCCCGCGCAAACACCTGGCCGCCGTGTTAAAGCAAATCACCGAGTTGGCCGATCAATATCAACTTGGCGTGGTCAATGTGTTTCATGCGGGCGACGGCAATCTGCATCCACTCATTTTGTACGACGCCAACCGGCCGGATGATTTTGCCAAGGCCGAAACCATGGGTGGCAAAATTTTAGAACTTTGTGTTGCCATGGGCGGCACGATTACAGGCGAACACGGTGTCGGCACCGAAAAAATCGGCCAGATGTGCGTACAGTTTCAGGCTGCCGAACTGCAACAATTCCACAGGCTAAAACACGCTTTCGATCCGCGCGGTCTGCTTAACCCCGGCAAAGCCATTCCAACTTTGCACCGCTGTGCGGAACTTGGGCATATGCATGTTCATCACGGCCAATTGCCTCATCCAGAATTGGAGCGGTTTTAATGCGTGAACAGGATCTAAGCGAAGACCTCCAGAAACAAGTTCAACAAGCCGCTGCAACCGGCACCGCACTGCGCATCGTTGGCAGTGACAGCAAAGCGTTCTACGGCGGAGCCTGTCAAGCGACAACACCATTACCAATGGCTGGCCATCGCGGTATTATCGACTACGAACCCAGTGAACTGGTGATTACCGCCAGGTCCGGCACCTCGCTCAACAACATTACAAGCCTATTGGCACAACACAGGCAAATGCTGGCTTTCGAGCCGCCCGGTTTTGGTGAATATGCAACGTTGGGTGGCACCTTGGCTTGCGGATTTTCCGGGTCACGGCGGCCTTTTGTCGGCAGTGCTCGCGATTTTATGCTGGGTTGTAAGATCATCAACGGTGGTGGCGAAGTGCTGAACTTTGGCGGTCGGGTGATGAAAAACGTGGCTGGATTCGATGTGTCTCGCTTGATGGTTGGTGCACTGGGAAGTCTGGGTGTGCTGTTGGAAGTTTCGCTCAGAGTGCTCCCAATTCCCAAGTCGGAATTGACCTTGGCTTATACGCTTTCTGCCGGTGAAGCAGTGACCAAGATGAACGCATTATCGGTTAGACCCTGGCCACTATCGGCGTCGGCCTACGATGGCGAGCAGTTGAGAGTGCGATTATCCGGCGCGCAAGCGGCCGTGCAGGCCGCTGCCCGTCAACTTGGCGGTGACACCGATGTTCAAGGTGAGTGTTTCTGGCAGGATTTGCGAGAGCAGCGACTCACGTATTTTCAGCAGCCCGGCAATTTATGGCGGATCAGCGTGGCGCCTGCCTCGGCATCCCTGTCATTATCCGGCGATTGGTTTCTGGATTGGGGCGGAGCGCTGCGGTGGTTGAAAACCGAAGAGCCGGCGGAGGCCATTCATGCTGCTACTGCCAAAGTTGGCGGCTATGCCGTTTGCTTTCGCGGCAACAACAAGACCGATTGGATCAGACTTGATCCGGCGTTGATGGCTTTACAGCAGAAAATTCGCGCAGCTTTCGATCCTTTAAAACTATTCAACCCCGGTCGCTTGCACCGCTGAAACCTTATCGATCTCTATGCAAACCCAACTCGCCGATTTCATTAACAACACCGATACGGGCAGAGAAGCCGAAGCTATACTACGCAGCTGTGTGCATTGCGGATTTTGTAACGCGACTTGTCCGACTTATCAACTGCTCGGCGACGAACTTGATGGACCGCGCGGCCGTATTTACCTGATTAAGCACTTGTTGGAAGGTGAAGCCGCGACAGAGGAGACACAACAACATCTGGATCGCTGTTTAACCTGCCGGTCTTGCGAAACCACTTGTCCGTCTGGAGTCAAGTACAACCGCCTGCTGGATATTGGTCGTGAGATTATAGAAGAGCGTGTTTCCCGGCCATGGCCACAACGATTGTTGCGGCGATTGCTGTTGTGGAGTTTGCCGTATCCGCGCCGTTTTAAGATGCTGGCCGGGATTGGCGCTTGGTTACGGCCAGTGTTGCCGAAGCGCCTGAAGGCCAAATTACCGTCTAAGCAAACCGCTGATAGCTGGCCTGCCGCACGCCATGATCGGCGAATGTTGATTCTGCAAGGTTGCGTGCAGCCGACATTGGCGCCGCGTATCAACGCAGCCGCGGCAAGAGTGCTTGATCGCCTCGGTATCGATGTAGTGCCTATTGATCATTGCTGCGGCGCGCTGAGTTATCATCTGAACGATCAAACCTCCAGTTTCGACATGATGCGCCGGGTCATTGATGCCTGCTGGCCGCATGTGGAAAATGGGATTGAAGCCATTATCACGACGGCCAGTGGTTGCGGCGTCACTACCAAGGATTATGGCATGTTATTAAAGGATGATCCGCTCTATGCTGACAGAGCCGCACGAATTGCCGCACTGACCAAAGACATCAGTGAGATATTGCAAGTCGAGGACATATTGAGCCTGCAACCGTTGTCACGTAAGGTTGCGTTCCATTCGCCCTGTACATTACAACACGGACAACGACTGAACGGTGTGGTGGAAAACCTACTCACTGAATTAGGATTTACTTTAACGGCTGTCGCCGATTCGCATTTGTGCTGCGGATCGGCAGGCACGTATTCCATCCTGCAACCCGAACTAGCCGGGCGTTTACAAAAGGCTAAAATCCAGGCGCTTCAGGCTGAACAACCCGATGTAATTGCTACCGCCAACATTGGCTGTTGGATGCACTTGCAGGAAAAGGCAAGTGTGCCAGTGGTACATTGGGTCGAGCTATTGGCGCCTAAAATGGAGAGCTAAAACTTGAAAGCGGGTGGCGTCAGTTCACACAGCAACAACTCCCGAGCTAAATGGATATTTTGAAATGCATTTTTTCGGGTTTTAAAGAATTTTAATGATGTCAGCAACAGCCATTCGAGTCACGAAACCCTAATATAATTTGGTTTAGGGCAGGGCAGCGTGTACCCAAAAACTACATTAAAAACTACAGTGGTTAAAAACAATTATGAATAGATAATTTCCAGTTATATATGGGGGAAAATATTGGATGCGAATTAACAGGCAACCTTCGAAAAAATTTTTTTAAGTTCAAAAGCTTCAGAGTGTTAACCGGCTTCGAAAATTTGCAAGTTTTTGAACATAATGGGCGTCTAATTTTTTCAGTTAATAGATCAAATAATTGTTCTAAAATGATTTTTTAAAATTATCACTCTGCTGATCACTGGAAAAAACTTAACGCCGATTAATAACAGTTTGTTTTTTATACACTGATTTGCTGATAACATTGAACGCTTTTTATTTGTTAATTAATGTAAAGGTACTTTAATGAGTGTAATTATCAATCCAATGGCAGAAAATGATCTGGCAATCCTCCTTGATGAATCTGAAGTTATAAAAACTGAAAGGATAGCCGGATTAGTCGTTAACCATTGGCGTCATCCTCAGAATGGTGAAATTGTTACAGTTGAAGGGATGGGGGGAATGGATTACGTCGGTGTCATGATTGGAGGATTTGCTGAATACTAATTCGACGATGTCCTGAGGTATAAGGCGCCAAAATTTTTTCGCGACAGCTAAAAATGGATCCGTCCTATTTTTGCGGTAGTGGTTTAAACCTAATCGTGGACAATTATTACTTCTTTAGAAGTATCTGCCAGTCAGAGTTGAACGAATACACATTTTTGGCATATGTTCTTAAAACATCACTGAATAAATCAGCCACATGAGATAACCGGTATAAAGACATTAAGTTCGCTAAGGCTGGACAATTTTTAGACTAATTTAGACAAATACAGAATTTTCTGACATATCAAATCAGTTCTCATTTGGCTGATAATGGTCAAGCATCAAGCCGTTAACTTGAGCAAAGTGCTTGATGTTGCCCGTGCATAGTAGTTCGTTATGGGCCATAGCGGTAGCAGCAATTAAGGCATCACCCATTTCCATGTTATGGCCGAGAGCAAACTGTTTCACTAATTGTCGAGCATGATAGGAAATAGCGTGGTCAATTTCATGAATAGTGAATTGAAGCACATTGAGCATTTTCTCGAATGTTGCCAGTTCTTTTTTATTTCGGCAAAACGGCACGTATTCCATATAGGTGACGGCAGAAATTGATCGATTCTGTGTGCTTAAGATTAATTCTTTGGCCGATGCCACGCCTCTGTCAGCGTAAATCAAAATGTTGGTATCAAAGATCACTCAATGTACTCCGGCGTCCCTTGCGGATCGTGCGTAATTCGTCTTCCACGCTGGTAACCCCTAAATCTCGGTGCATGCCGAAAAAGTCATTCATGGCGGCTTCTTGCTGTTTTGAATTAACAGTTGGTGCTGCTGGATGGACTATACCGAGCGTTTGACCGTGATAAGTAATCTCGACCGTTTCTCCACGTTTCAGAGCGTCGATGAGTGCTTTATGCTTTGACTGAAGTTGTGAGGCAGTGAGTTGCATGGGGCTAGGATAATAGATATTTAAAAATAAATATTTTAACATGATCTTGATCGTGAAATCGAATCTATACAGGGATGCAATCATCCAATAACTTTAATACAGTGACTAAAATGCCTATCAACATGAAGATTGAGTCTTCTTTTTGATCTGTATAAACCCTTTATTCAGATAGTAGTCATTAACTAAAATTTGACAGCGAAAAATCCAAAGCGCATCATCTAGTTAATAGGTTAGCTGTTTTTAATATTTATAGAATTCAAAGATTAAAGGAGAAATCCACGCGCATCATGGCCAACAAAGTTCCATGGATTGCCTTTAGCGATTAATTCACCTTATTTAGCATGGGCCGCTTATTTAAGCCGCTAAATGAAACCAATCTTGGTTTCTACCGGAATAAGCGTCAAAACAGCGATTCCCCTTTGAAATTTTGTTCACTTACTTTTTGCGCGATCCACATACCGATTTTTTAATGATATAACAAAAAGTTGGGATTTCTTTGTACTTCCAGCTTTGCTCATTCAGATCGTTGTAATGATGAATTCATTGGATATTTACATCATCAGGAGAAAGAGTTATGGACTATATGAAAGAGAAACTCGGCTCATGGCAAGTCGGAAACAGTCAATCCGCTGACAAAGTCAGGTTTAAGGTGTTCTTTCCTAGTGTTAACGGCGAGATTCGACACAATATCAAATTAATTCAGGTTACCGGCGATTTTCAAGCTCAGTTAGGACAAACTGCGTGGGACTTTATGAATGCACCGGCTTTAACTAAAGCCCCCCATCCTGAGGGTGAAATATGGAGTTATGAAACGCCTGTCGATCTAAAGGCTGGATTCTATGAATACAAATACTACGTCACATTCAACGACGCGTCCGAACCACCCCGCTGGGTGAGTGACCCGTGCACTCGATACGGGGGGCGTGAAAACATGAATGCTGGCTTCGTGATTGGGGGAAGCCAGCCTGATGATAATGTGATTTCTCCCATCGCGGGCGGTAGGCTTCCCCTTCGGGATCTGATCATCTATGAGATGATGATTGATGATTTTACGGACGAATATCGGGGAGCTCGCGCGCCTCTTGATGCGGTCCGAGATAAAATCAAACCCGAAAACATGGTCGGGCACTTCAAAAAGCTCGGCATTAACGCCATTCTTTTCATGCCCTGGACGGCATGGAATGACTCAAAATTTAATTGGGGCTATACGCCTTCCCTGTATTTTTCGGTCGGCTATCGCTATGCTAATAATCTGTTTCAGCCGGAAGAAAAGCTTTCCTGGCTCAAGAAACTGATTGACTTATGCCATCAGGAAGGCATTCACGTGATCATGGATGGAGTCTTTAACCATGTTTATCCAGGTTTTCCTTATAAGAGTTTTTATCAGACTTATGATACCGACTGCCCGTATACGGGTAAATTTTATGGAGACTTTGAAGGGCTGCAAGATCTGGATTTTAATCAAGAATGCACTCGCCAGTTTATTCGAGACGTCTGCTTCTACTGGATTGATACCTTTAAGATTGATGGCATTCGGTTTGATAATACGGTCAATTTCTACAATGATGAAACCCTGAATGGGCTACCCCAACTTCTTCATGATATAGACTCCCATCTTAAAGATCTCGGAGAACAACACTTTTCCCTCACTCTTGAACATCTTCAATTGAATGCGGCAAATGTTACTAATCACACTAAAGCCACCAGTTATTGGGACAATGCACTTTACGCAGGTACATTTGACGGCCTATGGAATAATACGATTCCGTCCAAGCTGCTCAATGCGCTCAACACCAGTCGGTACCTCGAAGATGCTATGAAGAGGCCAACCGTCTATTTAAGTAATCATGACCATTCTCACGTCAATTGGCAGGCAGGGGCACACTCTAATGAGGGTGCATTGCAGGCTTATCGCACTCAGCCCTACATGATAGCGATGATGACCTCTAGCGGAACACCCATGATCCAAAATGGGCAAGAGTTCGGCGAAGATCATTGGATTCCCGAAGACGACCACGGGAGCGGCCGAAGAGTACAACCACGACCGTTACACTGGCCATATGTAGAGGATAAGATTGGCCTCTCTCTGTTTAATCTGTATTCCAAGCTTTGCGAAGTTCGCAAAACTTACGAAGTCCTACGGACCGGGAACTTCTACCCGGATTATTGGGAAGAATGGCAGACTCAATTTAATCCTGCTGGCTTTGGCATCGATTCTCATCGCAGTCTTATGATTTTTAAGAGATACGACCATTCGCCCAATAGGGAGTTCCATCAGTTCATGGTGGTTCTCAATTTCGCTAACTACACAGGGAGTGACCGTCAATTTCTCGGACAACGGACGTTGGATCGACCTAATCAGCGGGTGGACACCCTATATTAACAACTATCAACTTGAGTTTGAGATTGGGTCTAATTGGGGTCATATATTTTTTAAGGGGTAGAAGCCCCCCATGAAGGCTGACGTAGCTTGTCTGCCCCTGAAGACAACTTATTTTATAAACTAGCTCTAATAGGAGAACCGTGATGAGTGAAGATTTTAGCTATTTAGATAAATTCACGCCTGAGGAACTGGCTAATTTTAAAGAAGCTTCTCGACTCAAAGCGGTAGAGAGTCAGCATGCTCAGCCGTTTGTTTTTGAAGCCGCGTCAGCAAAGCGCCGTAGCAGAATTATCGCCGAAGGCGATTCCTGGTTCGATTATCTGCCGGGTTCTGATCTGATTGACTGCCTGAGAAATCTCTTTGACTACGATATCGAGAAATTTGCGAAAGCCGGTGATACGCTGGAAAACATGATCTATGGCACGGATATCAATCGTCAATTCCAGCGTGAAATTCCCCAGATTCATACGATTTTGCGACGCATAGAACAAATCAAGCCGAAAGTCTTTCTTTTTTCAGGCGGCGGTAATGATGTTGCCGGCGATGAATTTGAGTCTTACTTGAATCATAAACTCAGCGGGCTGGACTCTTTCCGCTTTGAGTTCGCCTCACAGATGATCAACAACGTTTTTCGGCGCTATTTCGAAGATCTGATTACCGCTGTTGCTCAACGCTCACCTGATACGCATATCGTAACGCACGGTTATGGCCATACCATTCCGACTGGAAAAGGCGTCAATTTCGTATTCTTTACATTTGCTGGTCCTTGGCTCCGTCCCGCACTGGCGCAGAAAGCGATTCTCGACGAAATCGAACAGCAAAATATCGTCTTTAAGATCATTGACTTATATAACGACATGCTTACCAGTTTGGATACCCACTATCCAAATTTTCATTATGTCGATCTTCGTCCCATCCTCGATCCCTATGCCGACTGGGCCAACGAACTCCATCCAATCAACAGTGCCTTCGCTCGTGCGGCGCAACGTCTTCATGAAACTATGGCACCCTTGTTCAATAATCCTTAACACCTAAAAATTTTTTAGTCACAACAGGAATCAGTCATGGCCTACTTTGATATTAAAAAAGAATACTCGCCAGAATTTATCGGTCTGATACGAACATTGAAGAAACGCCCAGCACCAAAACCCAGTGATGCGGTTTTGGGAGCTCGCCTCACCCATTTGGCCCGCAGTGGCGGGGGCTTTACAGGCCGAGACTTTGAGCGATTTATTGGCCGCAATGATCTTTTACCCGTTAACTATCTCGCCCGAGGTCAATTGGCTTCTGCTGCCGTTGGACGCGTCGATGTCCCCGAAGACTTTGGGGGAAGCGGCAGTTGGGGAACCGGATTCCTGATTACACCGAGATTGATGATCACCAATAACCATGTCATCGGCTCCATTGACGAGGCGCGACGGGCCATCATCGAATTTGGATACGAACGCGATGCGAACGGTCAATTCAAGACCAGCCGACGCTTTCGTCTTGACCCCGACAGTACCTTCATTACCGTCCCCAGGGACAGCCTCGATTTTACGGTGGTGGCCGTGATGGAGCGCTCGGTCGACGGCATGGCGACCCTTGATGAATTCGGCTTTCTACG
Organism: Methylobacter sp.; assembly: GCF_004322395.1. Lineage (GTDB taxonomy): Bacteria > Pseudomonadota > Gammaproteobacteria > Methylococcales > Methylomonadaceae > Methylobacter_A. Next base: position 32,766 of record NZ_SCTW01000015.1, on the reverse strand, counting down.
CCTGGAGCCAGGGATCCATAAAGTTCAGGAAGGCGAATTTGTGACCGTGATTCAACACCCCAATGGGGACGAAAAGTTTATCGCCATTCGGGAAAATAAAGTGATCCAGATCGGTGATGGCCATGCTGAATTTCGGCAGGACTTTCTTTGGTATGCCTCGGACACAGCACCTGGCTCATCCGGCTCTCCCACCTTCAACGACAATTGGCAGGTCGTAGCCGTCCATCATAGCGGCGTACCAGTGGCCCGAACAAAGAACGGGGCTATCCAGTACCAACGGACTACGGGCGAGTGGGTCTCAGAAGAAGTGGCCAGCCATTTGCCTGAAGATCTCTTGCGTTGGGAAGCGAATGAGGGCATCCGCGTCAGTTCGATCCTCAGCAATATCCGTGCGCAACAGAAAAATGCGCCAAATCCTCCGCTCCTGGTGAAAGCCTTACTCGACGACATTGATGGCATTCGCCCGCTCGCAGGTCGTAACGAGAAAATCAGCATTGTAAGCCCTGCCTTACCAGCACCGGCTTCGCCTGAAGTCGCGGAAGCTGAACGCCGAGTTCGTCGTCGGACCCATCCTATAAATTACTATGCCGGCCGGGTCGGCTATGATGCGAATTTTCTTGGCCAGGAAGTGCCGCTCCCCACGCTGACCGACCGGGCACTACGCTTCGGCCAAGTAGCCTCGATTCAGGGTAATGCTGACGGGGAATTGCGCTATGAGCATTTCTCCATCGTTTTCAACACCGATCGTCGACTTGCATTTTTTACGGCTGTAAATATCGATGGCACTCAGTCGGTCAGCCTCGACCGGGGAAATGATGCCTGGTTCTACGACCCTCGCCTGCCTGAAGAACTCCAAGTCGGTGATGAACTTTACGGCAACGAGCCCAATGGCAATTATTTTGACCGGGGACATCTGGTGCGCCGGCTTGACCCGGTTTGGGGTGATGCCGCAACTTTAGCCCGCGCAAACGAAGATACTTTCCATTGGACCAACTGTTCTCCCCAATACTGGGAATTCAATCAGGGGGAATCGCTCTGGCAAGGGCTCGAAAACTTTATCTTGACGAATACGGACCAGGATGACCTGCGGGCCACGGTTTTTACGGGCCCTCTGTTTCGGGGCGACGACGAGCTCCACCGTGGCGTGAAGATTCCGCAGGCTTTCTGGAAAGTGGTTGTGGTTATCGACGCTACAGGCAAGCTTTACTCCAGTGCCTATGTGGTCAGTCAAAAACAATACGCTCGGAATATCACTTTCGAACGCCTACCGGTCGGTACTTTCAATAATTTTCAAGTCTCCATTGCCCGCCTCGAGCAACTCACCGGCATCGCATTCGGCGCGAATGTTTTAGCAGCTGATGTTATGCAAGGGGACACAACAGACCGTCCTTTAAGAAGCTTGATGGATATTCAACATCCGCGCAGATCGAGTATTCGTACAAAGGGATTTGGGCAATTTGACAGTTTCGAGTCGTTTCTTACGGCTTATACACAGTCCCAAACAATTGAAGTACAACCGGAAGAGGCCCCGTTGGGACTAGAAGCGCGCCGCAAGAAAATGCGTGAGCGGCGCCAACGGGATGTCGTCGAAATCGAGACCATAGTCGCGGAATATCTTGGTATCGAAAATAATGGGGGGGATCGCCATCAACATGTCATCCTCACAGTAACCGAGTCAATTGAAGGTGACCAAGATGTCAATGCCGATCTTCAGCGAGTGATTGCCGATCAGGAGCAGGTTTTTCTATCGATCCGCTTTGGTGACCGGCTTGGGCTAGCCAGACCCGTCCCAAGCATTCAAACGGGAACGGCCCTTAGACTACGCGGGGAATGGATAACTAAAGAGCGTGCTTATGCGCATGGCGGTGAACGTATGTCAGTAATGCACTTTACCCATCATCCGATTGGTTTTGTCTGTAGTTTAGATCAATGCTGGCAGTAACCTCTACTTAGATAATTGAGAGCAAGGATGCTCTCATTCTCTTGCACTTAAAGCCGATGGTACGGTAGCGGGCTGGGGATATAACAGGAACGGTGAGGCTACTATTCCTCCTCAATTAAATAACGTTAAGGCTATAGCAGCAGGAGACTACCACTCCGGCATTGAAACATGACGGTATAGTTGTGGCGTGGGGAAATAATTACTATGGTCTGTTAATCGGCGTGCAAATTTTGCCAGTTTCTTTTAAAAGCAGCATCCTTATTTACCAGCTAAAAGTTTTATCTTGTGGTTTTATGATTTTAATGACGAGCATAACCGATGCTGAAACTGGAAAAAATTGGGCGCTGATTAACAGATAAGCGCTGATTGAAACGAAGTAAACCCTCGATTTCTTCATTGGTATATTCACCAACAGATTTTCGATTTGAATCTGACCAACCCATTGATAAGGTTTAGCTTCCCAAGAGTATTACGATATCCAAAGAAAATAATTTCAATCTTTATCCTTCGGTCTGTTCATTTACTACGTTGATAAGAACGCTAAAAAACTGGCGATTTTTATAAGTTGATTAACATACATTGCGGAAAAAAGTTTATTTATGTATGTTATATGTAAGTATTATGTATACTTAATCGAGGTAGACCATGCATATCAATTTATCCCCTGAAATCGAACAATATCTACAAGCCAAAGTCGGGACTGGTTTTTATAGCAATGCTTCGGAAGTTGTACGGGATGCCATCCGTCGCATGTGGGAAGAAGACGAAAAATTAGAAAAACTCAGGGCTGCTGTGAAGATCGGCGATGATCAGTTAACCCGTGGTGAAGGTCTCCCTTATTCTGTCAAACGGCTGGAAGACATCACTGAAAAAGCATTTGAGAATTCTCGTAACGGCAAAAAAATCAGTTCAGATGTCAGGGGGTGAATTATCGTTAATCCTATCGCCTCAGGCCGAAGATGACTTTGCTGACATCCTGCAATACACCTTGGAATCCTGGGGTGAGAATCAAGTTTATATTTATCGGACCGTCTTAGACAAAGCTTTGAGGACCATTCAGCAGAACCCTGAGATTGGTCATCGGAAGAAAAAGATTTCTTCGGAGCATCGCTGCTTTCCAGCTGGGAAACACATCATTATCTATCGAATAGTCCCTAATGCGATCTTGGTATCTCGTATACTTCATGAGCGCATGGATTATGACCGAAATTTCTAACGACAATTAGAGTACTTCGTAGCCGAATATTGTCAAAACCGTTACCTGATATTGCGTGAATTTTGCGTGTTTCGGTTGTGATTCGTTATGCACTGTCGTGCAAAGTCACGCAATGACCGTATCCTATGTCATTGATTTATAATTGATATTGTTCTGATGGGTGCACTTTTAATGCGATGGTCGCGCGTTCGAATCGCGCACGATCCACCACCAAAGTACAAGAAAATCAACCAGTTAGATGTCGTTATCAGCTGGTTTTTTATGCCTGCTGTTTTTAAAATTACCCACTGGGTAAATCATGAGGCTAATCGCAGCATGGTCACCCCTTCTACCTGGGTCAATTTCTCGACCGCGCTCAGTAGTTCTCCAACCTCTGCTGGCGAATAGTGAACCGTAATGTCACCGTCTATGTGGTGCATCAAGGCTTTTCTTGTTTCTAAAGGCACCCCAGCTAATCGTAGACGCCTTGCAAAGGTGTGTCGCAAGTTGTGTGGCCCCGACAATACGTGTTAGCACCTACTGGCAGCTCTGCTCTTAACCAGGCTTTTTTCCACGCTGAATTATGCATCCGATCAACAGGTTTACCTCGATAGCCAAATACGTGAGTTTCCTGTATTCCTCGTCGACATTCGACAATCTTTTGAGCCACACTATTTAGCACAATCAGGCACGTGGTTTCGTTTTTGGTGAACTCGCCAGGTACTAGAAATACCGATGACCCGATTTCAGACACCTTGATTTCCCAAGCCCAGCGCTATTCAGCCACCACATTCTCACGAGCGCTGGTATAGATCGCAAAAAGCGCCATTTCTGCCAAATGCACGGGCAATTCTTTAAAAAATCGCCTTTGCTCATCAATTGAAAGCGGATAGGGCTGCGCCGCATCTTTCCAGTTTGGCATCCGTAGTAATGGCGCCACCATTAACCACGGTTGATTATCCAGATCACGCCAAACCCTGGAAGCCAATGTCAGAAGGCGCCTCACTACTGCAAGCTCTCTGACAACGGTTGCGCTTTTAATTCCTTGCTCCCGGCGATCGCTGCGAGACAGGAGTCGAGTAGTCCCCAGAAGCGATAGCGCATGTGTTTTCACGAAGCGTCTTTTTGCGTAGTGAAAATGCAGGCTTTCCCGACATCGCGTCGAGTCATTGCGAGAATGATGTTGGATACCCCTTGTTGGGTATCCAACGAAAGAAGCAGGACGGCTGGGGCCGCCGCAGGCATTAGCGGTCGCGTAGTTTTTGCCGCTTGTTGGGCAGGGATGCCCATAAAAGCTTTCGCAAAAATAGCGACTCCCCGGAAAATCATAAAAACAACAAGATAAAAATTTTAGCTGGTAAATAAGGATGCTGTTTTTTAAAAGGAACTGGCAAAATTTGCACGCCGATTAACACCGTTGTCGTGAAGATATTGTTCGTTTCAGCAATAGCCGGGCTTTATTCTGCACAAATCCAGTTGCTACTGTCGATAAGCTGTTTGAACATTATATTCATCGTAGTTTTATCTATGAGCCTGGGCATGAAGAGAAAATGAGAAAGCAGGTGCGAGACTTGCTTAACCATTGCAATCTTGGCGAAAAATACAAGGAAGGCGCGATTGGTGAGGCGGATAAGTATGAGGTTAAATTTCCCTTCGTTTGCAAAAATACTAAGCAATCAGTTATCAAACCGATTCACTTTAAGCAAGATAAGCCTAGTCAGTTGATTGACCACGGTCTTTCTTGGCTTGCAAAAGTTCAGCAATTGGAAAAGTATCGTTTTATCCGTCCAGATGAGATTTTATTTGCCTACGATGCGCCTGATGACAGCCAAAGCAATCTATTCGATGCGTTCAATGACATTAAAGAGCAAATTGAAAAAGAAGGGATTGTTATGGCTGATATAAATTGTAATGAGGATATTGTGAAGTTTGCTACTTCACCACAAAATTAAGCAGTGTGGCATAGTCGTTAAAAGCCGACATCAAAGTTTAGTTCTCTGATTTTCCAAGTATTGTTGTATTTCATGTTTTCCAGATTTTTCTGGATGATATAGGAAATTTTTTCTCCACCTAATGAGTCAAAATCCGCATAATAAAAAACGGTTAAGCCTTTCAATGCAACAAACGGGTGATAAAGTTTGCAGCTTTCAAAATATAAGATCAGGTGAGATGTAATATGCCTTGCGCTTATTCCTCCTAATCCACGTTTATTAGGACGAACCCAAATAAGGTTAATGGTAAGAAAGAGGTCATTTATTTTTTTAGTTGTGGTTTCGTGCCAAGAAACATCAAACGAAATGAAACCGATAGGCGGTTCACTTTCTTTTTGATGAGCGTCCCAAACGCAAATAATCATCTGGTCATTATAATTCCACGCATCGCCATATGATTCAACCAACTTGTCTAAGGAGATTTTCTTCCAGTAAGAGCTATTAAGCCTAGAATTTGTCGTGAGTTGGCTGGCTCGATTAATTCCTCCTGTTATCCATTCAACATCTTCTGGATTAAGGTTTTTGTAATGCCATTTTGACGGAAAAATGTCAGGCCGTATTTTAATATTCTCAAAGCTAATGTCATTCATTTCATCTTGGGATAGTTATCGACACATTAAATACAGTTTACAAAACTACAGTGGTTTGTACTACTTCTTGCTACTTTTAACGACTTTACATGATGTCTAATTGCTGATAAGCTTCTAATTATATGGATTTATAAGTAGTATGCAGTTGTTTGATATAGATTAGAATCGAACTTTTAATGCGATGGTCGCGCGTTCGAATCGCGCACGGCCCACCACAAAGTTATTACTAATCAATCTGTTAGTCTTCAAAGGCAACTTTTTTTATGCCTGTCATTTCTATTTCCGATTTTTTGACGATTAAGCATATTTAATCAGCGTCACAATTCTGGTCGATGTTTACCATCGCAAAGCAATTCATTCAATCAGTCGGGTGATTTCCACCTTGCTGTAATGCGTAGTGATGTGTCCAGCATGATGACCCAACAAGTCCTCACGGTCTTCAAGAGTCACACCAGCCGCGCCGCAGTTACCGGCAACAAACGACTTTACTCGGTTTTTCAATTTTAAAATATCATTCTAAATCAATCTTTATGCTGTTAAAGGCTGAAAATAAGTCAATCAGCGCCCAATATTTTCCAGTTATCAACACTGACTTTACCAACTTAATATGCTGTAAGATATTGATTTCATAGGTAGCATTCCTGGTGCATGGGAAGTTTTCAATGTTGATTTCTGTAGTTATCTGGTAGGTTTTGTATAGTGATTAACACTCGAAAATTAATTAAATGCTTAGCCGGTTAAACTTAATTTGCTCAATTTACTGTGTAAGACACCGGCCGCTACGATGATTGGCGATAGCACCGGACTGAAGGGTGGCGAGTAAGCGAGGTCTGCGTTTTCAAGATCAGAGCAAGTCAGCTTACCCAGTAATGCGGTAGCTGCGATATCGATCATTTTATCGACACTCCCAAGACCAATCGCTTGAGCGCCCAATAGTCTGCCATCTTTCCGATCGGCGATGAGTTTTAAGGAAAAATCTTGTTTACCGGGATAATACCGAGCTCGGTCGCTTCCTTCCGTTTTAATCGAAATGGGATCAAGCCCCGATTCCAGCGCGGATTGCTCAGATAAACCGGTCATTGCGACTGTCAATTTAAAGGTCTTGAATATTGCCGTTCCAAAAACGCCGGGGAAATGGGCGTCGCCCCCCGCAACGTTTTCCCCTGCAACACGGCCTTGTAAATTGGCGATATCGCCCAAAGGCATCCATGTTGTTGCACCTGTTATCCGGTTGACTGTTTCACAACAATCACCGGCGGCGTAAATGCCCGGTATGTTGGTTTCCATTCTTGAATCAACAGCAATGGCTCCGGTGATCCCGAGTTCAATGTCGGCCTCTTTTGCCAGTTCCACATTAGGTTTTGCACCAATGGCGATCACAACGAGATCGGCAGGTATTATTTTTCCGCATTCCGTCTCCACGGAAGTCACTCGGCCATTGTTGCCGTCAAGTTTGGCTAAACCGTCGCCAAGTATTATTTCAACCTGGTTTTCCAGCAAATGGTCATGTACGAGTTGAGCCATTTCCGGATCGGATTTCGGCAAAATACGGGGGGCCTTTTCGATGATGGTGGTTGTTATATTTAGCTCATGGAAAGTCTCGGCCAGTTCCAAGCCGATATACCCGGCGCCTATAATGACGGCCTTTTGCGGCTGCACTGTGCTTAACAATGTTTTGAATCGTGCCAGATCAGCGATATTGCGCAAGGTCAAAACGCCTTCCAATGTTATTCCTTCAATATTCGGCACTATTGGACGAGCGCCGGTTGCAATAATCAATCGATCATAGCTAACGATAAAATCCGTATTGTTTTGCAGATTCCTTACGGTGAGTTGCTGTTTGCCAGTATCGATGCCAAGCACGCGGTGCCGTATAAAAACCTGGATACCGTCCTTGGCAAAATCTTCAGGCTGCCTGATGATGACTTTTCGTTCATCGGCGATTACACCGCTAATAACATAAGGCAATCCGCAAGCGGAGTAGGACACTTCGGATTCATCCTGGTAAAGGATGATTTCATTATTCGGATCAACCCGATGCGCTTTTGCCGCTGCTTTTGTGCCCGCTGCGACACCGCCTATGACGATGATTCTCATATATTCCCCTAATTCGTTATTGTTCAGCGGTTGGACTGGAATTCAACCAATCGCCGTTTCCGGCAAAAAATGCCGGTTCGCCGCCGGTATGCACAAAAATTATTTTTTTGTGTTGTTCAAACTGTTTGTTTCGCAGCCCGTGCAGGAATCCGGCCATTGCTTTACCGGTATAGACAGGATCAAGCAAAATGCCTTCGCTACGGCCGATTTGCTTGATCGCTTCGGCTGCTTCCGGGCTTGGGATGCCATAACCTTGTCCGATAAAGCCGCCAAAGACGGGCGTATCTTCGGCGCAAAAAGTCCAATCCAGTTTCAATAAGGCTGCGGCTTGGGTAGCCAAATCGGCAACTTGCTGACTGACCTGTTCCGGCTCCCGGCTGACGGTGTAGCAGAGCATTTTCCAGGGCAGATTCAACAGCCTGATGCCCAGCAGCCAACCCGCATAGGTTCCGCCGGAACCTACTGCCAGTACGATCGCATCGGGTTCTACACCTTGACTCAGGCATTGTTGATAAAGCTCGAAAACAGCCAAGACATGACCCAAAACCCCCATAGCACAAGCTCCGCCACGCGGTATTGCGTAAGGTTTGACATCATTCCATCGCTGTACTTCCGCGACAGCATTGATCATCGCATCAACAGAGTCTCTGTCATCGCTTTGTGTAAAACGGAATTCCGCATTTAATAATTTGGTCAGCCTGTAATTGCCGTCCACTTGAGCGGGTTGATTGCCCCAATAGACCGCAATGCAACGCAGTCCGGCATAAGCTGCCGTGGCGGCCGTGGCCCGGACATGATTGGATTGCACTCCGGCGCCGGTAATCAGTGTATCGGCCCCCTGTGCCAACGCATCCGCCAGCATGACTTCCAGGCCCCTGATTTTATTGCCTCCAAAACCAAAACTGATTAAATCGTCCCGTTTAAACCAAAGTTCCGGTCCGGACAAATATTCGGAAAGCTGTTTGGCGGGTCTTAGCGGAGTCGGATATTGAGCAAGACTGTGCCTGGGTATTTGAGCGCTTATTGTCTCAATGGTATTTTTTCGTTGAAGCTCTAGTGATTTGTTGTTCATGGCAAATTAATCCGGGCAATTACTTGATCAATCATTTCCGCACAGCATCCGACGCTTTTATCCAGATCGAATAAGCTGTTAATTTCATCTTCGCTCAGTAGCGAAGCAATTTGGCTGTTCTGCATCAAGGCCTGCTTCAGTGGCATATTCTGTTCTTGACTCTGCATGGCAATGTCATAAACCAGCTTATGGGCACTTTGCTTGCCGATTTTCTCTGCCAAAGCCAACATCACTTTTTCAGCATGAATAAAGCCTTTCATTGCCTCAATATTTTGCAGCATTCGCTCAGCATTAATTTGTAATCCTTCGATCAGTGATTTAAGCAGCATCAGCGACTTTCCAGCGGCTAAGGTTGCATCGGGGATAATGGCCCACTCGCTTTTCCAGGCTCGGCCGTCGCGTTCATGGCTATGCACCAAACTTTCAGCCATATGGGCGGCATGATGCCTGACGACTCTGGACAAAGTGCCTAGATGTTCCGATATTTCAGGGTTTCGTTTATGCGGCATGGTAATACTGCCGACGGCTCCGGGGATAAAACCCTCACTTAACTCGGCTATTTCAGGACGCTGCAAATTGAATACTTCCTGCCCTATGCGATCACCCGTTGCGGTTATCATTGCCAGAACATTTAACCATTCGGCCAAGCGGTCCCGGCTACTGGTCCAGGAAATCGCCGGCGCTTCCAGCCCCAGCCGTTGCATGAACGCCGCCTGTAATTCCAGGGGATTAGAACCTAGCGACGATAAGCTACCGACTCCTCCGCATAATTGCCCGACTCCCAGGCGAGTTTTTAATTCATTCAGTCTCAACCGGTGCCGATCGAATTCATCCAGCCAACCGGCCGCTTTAAATCCAAAGGTAATAGGCAATCCGGGCTGTCCGTGCGTGCGGCCGCACATGGGCGTCAAACGGTGCTCAATAGCCAGCGTTTTAAGGACTTTTTCCAATTCGGTAAGTTGCTCGGCAAATAATTGCCTGACTGACATCAGCACACGGACAATATGCGTATCCGTTATGTCTTGTACGGTTGCGCCATAACAAAGCCATTCTCCGCCCAGCGGGCCGCACCTTTGTTTTACGGCATTGATGAGCCCCAACAGAGAGTGATTGGTCTTGATAAAATCTTCGCCAATATCTTTTAAAAAAGTCTCATCGATTGAAAGATGGTTATAAAAGGTTTCAATTTCGAGGGCGGCCTGTTTTGGAATTAAACCGAAATCGGCCTGTACGCCGGCAAGCACGGTCATGACTTCCAGCCAGCCTTTAATCCGGTTTTGCTCTGAGAAAAGACCGCGAAGCTCCGGTGTTGTCCAGGATACGCCGTAAATTTCAGAATCACTGATATGGACTGAATCACTCATGTTCTTATGTAGCTCTCTGAGCGCTGCAATAAACTGTGGCGTTTATTTTCAAAAAAAGTTTTATTGGCTTGGTTTTTTTCCCGAAACATATTCAGTTGCTGACGGCAATCGGCCAACATGGCATCCAGGCTGGCGCTTGCCGTGCCTCCGGCTTCTTTTCGCTGCTGAATCGCTTCCTCGGGCGTTAATGCCGACTTAAGTTGTGCATCGGTCAGGCTAATCGTTTTACCCAGCACTTTTTCGCTCATGCGCATGACCGCGTCGGCATCCATTTTCAAATCACTATGGGCCGGATATTCCCTGACCAGACTCGCCACTAACTGATGCGCACTGCGAAAATCAAGGTCGCAATACTGCACCAGCGCCTCGGCCAAATCCGTCGCTAAAGCCCATCCTGAGCCAATCAGGGCATACGCTCTATCCGACTTGAAACTAAGCCGTTGCAGCGTTTCGGACATCAGCGCCGCCGCCTGCTCAACCAGTTGCATACCCTCCGGCAATTCCCCGTAAATCATCAAACGGTTATCCGGTTGGCCGGAGGGCGTTCTAGCCGACGCGCAAACCGAAGCCGTCAGGCCGATCATCTTATTGGCGATGGCTCGTATGTGGGTTAAAGCAAACGGATTTTTTTTCTGCGGCATGATTTTGCTGGCCCGAGCATGTTGATCGTCCAATTCAACCAACGCAAACTCCTGGGTGCTGAAAATTTGCAGGTCTTCCGCTAAACGGCTGAGGTTAACGATACAAGCCGTCAATAGGGCGCTATTTTCTATGCTTAAGTCGGCTTGCCACATCGCATCCCGCGCATGCGGAATAATATCGGCAAAGCCTAATAATTCAGCTAATTGCTCGCGCCCTTGCGGCAAACGCGAACCGTTTGTGCTGCCGCAGCCCATTGGACTGCGATTCACTTTTTCCAGCAGGCAATCAAGCCGTGCCAAATCTCTTAGTAAAGGATAGGTAAAGCCCAATAAGTAGTGCCCGAATGTCGTCGGCTGCGCGGCTTGCAGATAGGTATAATCCGGCATCAGCGTATTTTTATCGTTCTCCGCCCGGTTAATGAACGTTTCAGCCAGCATTATCAGGGTTTCCGACAGCGTCAGTAGCCTTTGCCTGACATCTAAAACGAAGGCCGAGGTAATAGCTTCACGCCGGGCGCGTCCGGCACCTAGCCATTTTACGGCACCGGTTCTTTCCGCCAGCCAGGCTTCACGATTGGTATAGATATCGCCGCCTGCGGGTATTGCCTTGAAAGAATCGGGTTTATCTTGCAGAGCCAGTAAGAAACGCAGTAATTCAATGCCTTGTTGCCGGGGAATGGTTCCCAGTTCCATCGTACTGATGGTGTGAGCCAGATCCACTAAGCCAACAGCTTCAAACAAGTGTTGTTGATGACTCAGCTCCCAGGCGAAAGCGGATTCGATCAAACACTCCGAAGGAGACGATGTTAATCGAGTGCCTATTTCCAACACTTGTTTCTGAATTGCTCCCGCGACTTCTTCCGACATTAGCTTTTCCCTGTTAATTGGACGGCCGCGTTACAGTCCTGCTCAGTTTGGTTGGGGTCCCAATCCCCTCTGCGCATCAACTGCGAACTGACTCGGTCCAAGGTATCGAAGCGCAATCCATTCCGCAAAGCTTCCACGGCCAATACCTGATCCGGGCAAATATTGCCTAATCCGGCGTTTCCTCCGAACTTTTCTATCAGGTAGGCTTGTTGATTTTTTAGCGGCGCTTCCCAAATCAACGCATTGACTTGGGAGCCCATAATTTCAACAATACGGTCGATATAAGATTCTTCGACTTTTCCGGCTTCGTCGAAAATACCGACTCCCTGTCCGCTTTCCCTGCCTTCAATGATGACCCATGCCGCTCCCCACTCCAGGTCCTGCAGTGCTTCTTCGGCAATTTGTTCGGTGGTAGGCTGCCGTTTCGGGTCTTTTTTACCCACTTCGGTAATCGGAATCAGCCCTGCATTCAAAGCGCACTCAATGACTTTTTTTCGTCTGAATGCGGGCAGAGGTATGGTGCCGTCGGAAATTTCCACCGCAGTGAAGCCTAAGGATTTCGCATGCGTCATAAAAACGCGGCAATGATGCTGCAATAAAGCCACCTCTAATAAGGTTCCTCCCGGAAAAGTCAGCACATCGTAGCTTTCCAGTAATTTCAGTTTTTCCTGTAATAAGGTTTTTTCCAGAAAAACCGAGGTGCCGAAACCAAATTTCCACAAATCGATATAGTTTGAGGTCGTTTGCAAAATACTCAGCGTTTCACTGATGCCTTTGCCGACATCCATAACCATCGTGGTTCCGGTTTTACGCGGTTTGACTTCCCTGGAATTGCGAATGCCGGTGATAATATTTTCCCATGCCAATTCACTCATAAGTTTTATCCCTTAATAATTGCTGTAATGCCTTTTCTATCATTGCCAAGTCGGAACCCCAAGGCACCGTCATTAAATGACCGTTTTGCTCTATATCGAATTCAAGAAGACAGCATTTTAAAAGGGTTGTCTTTCCGTCATCTTTAACGAGTTGGCGGGGACACATTTCTATGCGCGGTGGAACGTCGCCATAGTAATGCTGATGAAATTGAAGGCTGCGTTCACAACCGATCAGGGTCCAGTTCTCGCGTTGTTTCGGCCTTTCATCCAGGAAATAAACCGGTGCGGACAGCTTATCCAGCCCACCTGACCGGCAGGGCACCAGAAAAGCCTCCGGCGTTGCTTCCTTAGCAAGATCGCGTAAATCAATAGCGACCAGTTCTACAATTACCGGCGGTAAATCAGCGTAACTGAGTACGTGTTCCACTAAATGAAACAGTTTGGGCGGAGACGGCGGCACGACCTCAACAACACGCAAAACAAAAGGCTTAGGCCGATGGATAATATTGATGTGGTCAAAGCTACCCTGCACAATTGCGGTTTGTTCGGAGGTAACGCCTCGATCAACCGCTAGTTTAGCCAGTGCAGAGCGATTGGCCGGGTCTGTATCGGGATTTTCAATAAAAACGCAATCATCCGGCAACGCCAGCACTTCTACCTTTTCTAAAGGACAAAATAAGGTTTCGGAGCTTGTGCGTTGCACGGCGGCAACGGCATATTCCTGACGGGAATTATGCAAAATGATAATGTCGGTGCGCCGATAGACTTCCCGGTCCAGCAGATACTGCGTTATCACGGCGGCATCCATTTCGCCTTCATAAGGTTGGAAGCTCACGCAACGGTACGGCAAAGGTACGAAGTTAATCTGCTGCTTTAAAGTCCCGACCTGTAGAATTTCGCCATTCATCGGTCATGCCTCTTTCAATTGAAAAAAGCGTCCACGATCGGCTGAACTGAGTTCCCGCTGATGGATTTTTAGCGGGTCCAGACGGCGGATAAACTCGATCATTTCGGGCTCGGGCAAAGCGGCTGTCGACAGATCAGCGGCAACAGGCAAATCGAATTCCGTGCTTTCAGCAATCATTTCGACACTGGTATCCGGGTAAAGGGCGCGTAATTGCACATGACCTTCCTGATTAAAACCGAATACCCCTAAATCAGTCACTATGCAATCCGGCCCGCTTCCGCGATAAGGCATACCGGCACGCGGCAAGCCTTCCGCGGTGCGATGTCCTACACTGGTGATAAAATCGCAACGATTAGCCAAGCGATAACGGCGGCGGCCATGTTCGTCGGCATGGGTGCGATGCGCCGCCGTCCAGATAGTTACATGATCGGCATCGGCGGATAAATTACAGCCCCCGCCTCCGCCGGGCAGTTTTAACGATATCCGCTCATCGTTTCCCAAGCGGGTGACATTCATATTGCCCCAACGGTCAATTTGCAAACCCGACAAAAACATCCGGCCTAATCGTCCGCTCGCAGCAAGGTCAAAAAGTTCTTCAATCGTTAAATGACACTCGGCATCGCGGTTCATCGCGAAGTCGTTGGTCGTTGGCGTTAAAAATGCCGGGGTCGGATTGATGCCATACGTCGCACCTGCGACCAACACCAAATTGGGCGCATGATTGCGTTTTGCCAGATGCAACGCTAACTGCACCAGAGGCGACCCGAAACCGTGAAACGCTAAAATCCCGTCTTCTATCGACAGTGCGATCTGGTAAATCATCAATTCGCCGAGTGTACACGTTTGAATCTTATTTTGATTATTCATAAAGTTGCATCCATTTTTCCATGCTCTGATCCCACTGCTCCAAACAAGCCAGTCTGGCTTTGCCGCCGACGGCTAAGAGATAAGCGTCATGATCTTTGCAGTCGTGAACAAAAGGCGTCAGGTAGTTTTGATTAAAACTGTCCGCGCCGTGTTTGGCGGCTTGGTAATAAGAGGCCGTATGTTCCCGGTCATAAGCATAATTCGGGTAGCAGGAAGTCGGGTGAGCGCCGTAGGGAACTTCGCAAATGGCGGTGACATAAAAATACGGAATCGTTACGCCTTTTTTTGCCAATTCATCATGAGGGATTAAAGCTTCAACCGTAGCGATGACTTTTTTGGATGCCTTGGCAAAAAGAACGTCGGCCACCGGCGGCCCTTCAATATGCAAATTGCCATGCTCGTCGGCATAGTGGGCATGAATAAGCGCGACATCGGGTTTGAGCGCAGGCACTAAAACCAGTTGTTCGCCGGTAAAAGGACAGGTCATCGTTTTAAATTCAGGGTGCAGCTTAAGAAAATCCGTCCCTTGCACCGAGCGGATCGGCATAAAAGGCAAGCCTTGAATCGCTGCCCGAAGTTGCTGAACTAAGGAGTAACAGCAGTTATCTTCCACTTTCACGGCACCCGTTTCGCAGGCTCGACGGTAGTTCAGCGCCATGCCGAAATCTTGCTCAAAGCCGACATAGGATTCGGCACTGACGGCAACGCTTCCGGCACCGCACAACAAATCGACATCGATGCCGTGTGCCGAACCGACCAGTTTAAGGTCTTTAATGTTTTGCCGGATCAGTTCCCGCAAAGCCGCCATCGGTTCGCGCCAGGATAAGCCACCGCCAATAGCCAAACAATCGCCGTTTTGTATGTGTGCAACGAGTTCAGTTAATGAACATCGTTTATCGTTTTGTGTATACATAAGTTTTAACCTTAAATAGCTGTCATCGCGCCGTCTACAGTAAATGCGGAGCCGCAGACAAAACTGGCTTCGTCGGAAGCCAAAAACAACACCGCCGCGACGATTTCTTCGGATTTACCGAATCGCCCGATCGGATATTTACTGAGTCGTAACTTCATCAACTGCTCGGATTCGTCAGTTCCGAGAATTCGCCGTCCCATGGGGGTATCGGCAATCATGCCTGGGCAAATGCAGTTGACACGTATGCCCAGCTTTGAATAGTCAACCGCCATTTGTTTGGTCAAACCTATGACCGCGGCTTTGGACGTGCAATAAGCGGCCATATTGGGAATACCTACCATCCCCGTCACCGAGGCGAAGTTAACGATGGTTCCGCCTTGTTGTTTCATTGCCGGCAATGCGAACTTCGAACACAGATACGTGCCGTTCAAATTGACTGCCATGACCTTATTCCAAGAATCGAATTCAGTGGTTTCAACGGTACCGAAATCGACAATACCGGCATTGTTAATCAAAATATCGAGCGTGCCGGAACAGTCTGCAATCAGTCCAGAGAAGGTTTCAGCCACTTCGCGAGGGTCGGAGACGTCAACTTGATAAGCTTTGACAACGATGCCATTGGCACGAAGAGCTTGGGTTGCATCCGATAATGCGGCCTCGTTAATGTCCAATATCGCAAGCGAAGCCCCTTCCATGCCAAGACGTCTGGCTATGTCATAACCCATGCCGGTAGCGCCGCCGGTTATAACGGCCTGTTTTCCTTGAAATCGATTCATCATTATTGGGGCTCTACATGTCATTAAAATGAATATCGCCGGCACGTAAGCGGCACAATTGAATGAAATAACTGGGACTGATAAACAATTCGTCCATATCGGCTAAGTCATCTATCGTTACCCCATTTTTAACCAGATAGTTGAGGTATTGAAAACCGTCCTTAGCGCCATAACCGATATGGATAGCGCCGACTATTTTTCGTGTGTCGCCATCGATAATCAGCTTTTGAAAGCCCGACATCCGCGGCTTCGCCATCAAGTACAGCATCATCCGGTCGCCTGCCGGCAAGCCGACATCGAGACCGTTGGGATTATCGGGCGGTAATTTCATGATTTTTACATTGGCATAGCGCTCACGCGCTTGTGCTTCGCTTAGCCCCAGCCAACAGATCTCGTAATGCGTATGCATAAAATCAGGGTAATCGGCCGCTTTATATTCGCTCACTTGGCCCATGATATTTTTAGCGGCGCATACGCCTTCCTTCCTGGCTTTAAACATTTCCATCGGCGGCCCGGTCACATCGCCGACTGCATAAACATTGGCTAGTGAGGTTTGCATACGTCGATTTACTTTGATGGCGCTTTTATCGTCCAATTCCAGCCCCAATGTTTGGGCGGCCTGCTCCGAATTGGCCTGCTCGCCAATCGCGATAAAAATAAAATCGGTATCGATATCGATGATGCCATCGGAAGTTTTTATAGAGACCGTCTTCACCTTGCCTTGCGCATCCCCGTGAATAACCGATAATTCCGCGTTTTCCAGAAACTCCATACCCTGTTCTTCCATCATTTTGATCGCGTAAGCGCGGGATTCGGCATCTTTAAGCATCGGCATCGCTTGATGTCTGGCAACAACAATAGTGCGTCGCCCCGTGGCATTAAAAAAGCAGCCGTATTCGATTGCCGTTTTCCCGCCACCGATAACTACAGCGGTGTTGCCCGGCTCATAGTCCAATTTTTCAACCAGACTCTGGGAATTGAATACGCCTTTTAACTGAATGCCCGGAACATCCGGCACTACCGGTTTCGCTCCCAGTGCCAGCACCAGGTTTTTGGCATGGAATTGGCTGTCATTGACTTGTATCGTGTGGGCATCGATGATCTTGGCTTCTGCATTCAATACAAATTCCAGGCCGAGCTGTTCTTTGCTTTGATAGTTCATCATCGCATGGGGGCCTGTCCTGCCGCTGCGAAACAGTTCAACGATGGCCTTGATAGAAACCATTTTGTCGTTGAGATCTTGAAACCAGAGCTTGCCGGAAAAAGTGCGCTCCAGCATCAGTTGCGCCGCGCAATCCGAAAACAGATGGTGAGGCACGCAGGCTTGATGAGGGCAGGAGCCGCCCAGGAATGGCCAGCGATCGATAATCAGCACGCGCCCGCCAAGCGCCCGCAAATAAGCCGCACCAAAGCGTCCGGCGGCTCCGCCGCCCAGATAAATAGCGTCAAATTCGCGGGCGTCGTTTGGGTTTATGTTGAAAACAGGATAACTACTGCCGGATTCCAGCGCCCCGGCCACAAAGTCTTGCCACTTTGCGATAGTAAAGTAGTCTCCCCAAATATCCATTGCAGTTGCCATTTAGTGTTATTGCTATTTGGATTGACCTTTAAATCGCCGTCATGCCGCCATCGACGTTGAAAGCCGCGCCGCTGACAAAACTGGCTTGGTCGGAGGCTAAAAACAATACGGCTTCTGCAATCTCGACCGGCTCACCGAAACGCCCTATAGGATATTTCGCTAAACGTTTTTTCTGGGTTTCTTCAGAGGTATCGCTACCGAGCAGTTGTTGCCCGAGCGCAGTACTGGCTATAGTGCCGGGACAGACGCAGTTGGTTCGGATACCTTGCGCAGAATAATCCGCTGCCATTTGTTTAGTCAGGCCGACAACCGCGGCTTTTGCTGCACAATAGGCCGCCATCCCCGGAATGCCGACCACTCCGGCAACCGAACCGAAATTGACAATCGAGCCGCCATGCTCTTTCATGCTCGGTATCGCAGCCTTGGAACAAAAAAACGTACCGTTTAAATTGACCGCCATAATGCGGTTCCAAACATCCAAAGAGGTATTTTCTACAGTACCGAAATCCGCGATGCCTGCGTTATTGACCAAAATGTTCAACACGCCTGAATAATTCGCTATCGCTTTTTGGAAGGTTTTTTCTACGCTTTCCGCGTTCGTCACATCCAATTGAAAGGCATAGGCTTCAATGCCTTCATCGCATAGTTTTTTTGCGGCTTCAATCGCGCTTTGTTCGTCAATATCCATAATGGTGACTTTCGCGCCTTCTTTTCCGAATAATCGCGCAGTCTCAAAACCGATCCCTTTGGCTGCTCCAGTAATAACAGCCGTTTTATTTTGTAATTTTCCCGACATAACACACCTTTAGTTAATTTATTGACCTAATTCTTTACGGACGATTTTTGCGCCTTCAACCATGGCGTGAAGCTTATCCTGGGCGATATAACGCTGTAACAGTATCAATCCGCAATCCGTAGTGACACCGAGCTGATCGGCGGGAACCACAGTTAATAAACTGCGGATTTTGTCCGCAACTTGCTCTGCCGTTTCGGTGACTGTGCTTTTGACATCGATAACGCCCGCCCAGAACATCATATTTTTGGGTATTGGATGAGTCTTGAGCAGTTCAAGTCCCGATTCGTCAAACGACATGCGGCCGATGCCTTCAATGTTAAAGACATCGATTTTTGCCTCATAAGACTTAGGCACCACCGATGCTGTCGGATTCGGGCTTTTAGCGTCTTGGGCGCGTTTTGTTAAATCGAAAACCTCACCGGCGCCTACGCTATCATCGGGATAATAAGCCGGCGTGCCGCCCCAATTTCCCCAACAGATATGGCAAACGATCTTGGCGTTTTTAACGCCTGCAACGGCGCGGTTGAACGCTTCGATTGCCCAATCTTCGTAAAAATAAGGCCAGGTAAATTCGTCAAGCTGGATATACTCAACACCCAATTCGTCAACCGCCAAAATATCTTCATTAATAGCAGCGGCAAGGGCCATCGCGCGATCGCGGCTGTTAGAATAATGTAGGTCATTGGTGCATTGCGCCAGCACCTGAATACCGGTGTATTGAACTTTGACCGGTTTATCAGTCGCCCGTTTGAGAGCGCGGGCTTGTTCGACCATGATTTGTCCGCGGCGTTTGATTTCCTGCGTAACCGTGGCGGAATGCAATCGGCTGTAGATCGGAAAACCGAGATGGCTACCGGAAAGGTCATAACCTAAGCGATTAAAATAATAATAAAGTGCAGCGTCGGCATAGTTATCGCCGTGTAACCGTCCGTCCGCGATAATATCCAGGCCGGCATTGACTTGATCGGTCACGATGGCCGCCATAGCGTCTTCCAGCGCTTCCCGCCACATAGCATCCGGCGGCTGCCGGTCACCCTTGAAATGTCTTGCAAATTTTGCATCCCACCATCTTGGATTGGGATAATTGCCTACCATACTTGTTGGAATCAGTACCTTATTCATGCTGCACCTCCTAATTTATAGTTTTTTGTTTTCGGTTTTTTAATAATGATCAGTTGATTTAATCAACCCATGAATCAAAGTTATCAAGAACACCTCCTTATAATTAATTGACTTGTGTTTTAAATATTCCGCTTATCCCGCTGCAACACGGACAGCCTGCGCCATGGTCGTTTTCCAGTGGATGCGGATCGTCATAGACATGAGTCGGTTTTGCTTCATGGCTGCCGCATTGGGAACACACCCATTCTTTGGGCTCTTGAGTATTAGCCAAAACCAAGCTTTTAAATTGATGATCGCATTTATCGCATCTGATTAGATAAACCGGCATTTGCTCAAGACCTCTATTTAGATATTTCTATTACAAGTCACTTATAGTGATTTCAATTTAAATTAATTACACAGTTAAATGGCTATGTCGTCGTCACTGTCGCTGGAGTGCAGGCTTCGCCTGCGCTGGCAAGCAAAGCTTGCACTCCCGTCACGCCTTTAGTAACTAACTGAATTTGAAAACGCTGTAACTTAAAACAAGTTTTTAACAACTTAACGACTGTGCTTTTGCCAATGCATTTCAAAAAGACTCTTTTCATCAATCGGTCTTGGCTGAATCGGCCTGGAAACCCAGGTGAGATTAATCATGTGCCGGGCATTGACATTTTCCGTCGTTATATTCCCACCCCAGGTACCGCAACTTAGGCTGAGCGTATAAGGCAGACCGTTTCGCGGGCTGCCCGCGCCTTCATTCAAACTCTGGTTGACCATCACCCTGCCAGTCTTGGTTTGCATTGCCAAGGCCAGCGCATGGTCGTCGTTGACCGTATGGATGCCGCAGGTGTGGCCATGCCCCTGATAGTCCGTAATAGCGTTAACCTGGTTTATCGCATTGTTAATGTCGCCAACGTATTGGTATAGCGCTAGTACCGGCGACAGTTTTTCCCCTGAAAAAGGATGCTCAGGGCCCACGCCGTTTTCTTCCACGACTAAACAACTGCAATCTTCCGGCACATTGAAGCCGGCCAACTTTGCGATAAAGGCCGGCGATTTTGCGATTACGCTAACGTCAGGAATATGGTTTTCAGGCGTCGGCCACATCAGTCGTCGTAATTTGTCTTTTTCATCCGCACTACAAAGATAAGCGCCCAGTTCTTTCAGACGTCCGCTTAAGTCGTCATAAATCGACTCATGAGCTACAACCGAATTATCAGCCAGACAACTGGTCGCATAATCGAATTTCTTGGCCGTCACAATGGTATTGGCGGCATCATCCAGATCGGCCGTTTCATCGATCACATGAACTGAATTACCAACTCCAACGCCATAAGCGGGCGTTCCGGAACTGTATGCCGCTTTTACCATTGCGGCGCCGCCGGTTGCTACAATCAAGTCCGCTTGCTGCATCAATTTTTGGGTTTTCGGAAGTGAGGGTTTTTCAATAACCTGAACCAAATCCGCCGGAGCTCCTACCTGTTCGCAGGCTTCGCGCATATACTTTACGGTGAGTTCGGTGGTTTTTTGCGTCCGGGGATGAGCGGCTACTATGATGGCATTTCGGCCTTTCAAGGCCAGCAGCGTTTTTAAAGGCGGTGTCGCGTCAGGGCCTGTCGTAGGAATAAGCGCAGCAATCACGCCGACCGGTTTGGCGATTTTAACTAAGCCTTTTTCGGGGATTTCTTCCACAACTCCGACCGTTTTCACTGTCTGCATATCGCGCAGGGTTCCCATGCATCGGTTACGGATCTTACTCACTTTATCGTTGTAATTGCCGAAACCGCCTTCATCAACAGCCAGTTTCGCTAATTCTTCTGCGCGATCCTGACGGACGATAGCCCAGCATACTGCTGTTACCAGCTCATCAACTTGATCTTGAGTGTAATCCGCAATTTCTTTTTGGGCACTACGCGCTTTTTGAACATAAATAGCGATTTCATCTAGTTCGGTTTTTGTATCTGTACTCATAAAATATATTTATCCACGTTGTGTATGATGAATCTCATAAGCCAACCTGCATCTTTTTGCAGTTGGCGATTGTGTTGGCCCTATTTCACTCTGCGATATAGAGCGTTTCTACTAATGCCTAAGCGCCGCGCGGCTTCGGACATGTTGCCGCGGCTTGCGGCGATCACACGCGCTACAGCGGCTTCCGACAATTCTTTCAGGTTTTCTGCTGCAATTGCCTCATCAGGAGATGCAGCCGTATGCCGGTCCAGCAGCAGTTCTTCGGCGAGGTCGTCGGGCAGATGCTGCCAGCCGATGATTTTCTCTCCTTCGTCGAGCAGGGCGGTAGCGGTTCGCAGGACATTAACCAATTGGCGCAGGTTACCGGGCCAGGCGTAAGCGGCGAAGGCCGCTGCGATACTGTCATCGAGCATCACGTTCCGGTCCGGGGCCATTTCCTGCAACATGCGCGCTGCCAACACATCGAAATCGCTACGCTCGCGCAAGGCCGGTAATTTAAGATTGAAGCCATTGATGCGGTAGTAGAGATCGTCACGGAAGCGGCCGGCTTCCATTTCGGCCCTTAAGTCGCGGTGCGTGGCGCAGACCAAGTCGAAGTCGACTGGCATAGGCTTGATGCCTCCCACCGGCACCACCTCGCGCTCCTGTAACACCCGTAGCAGCCGCGCTTGTTGAGCCAGCGGCATATCGCCAATCTCGTCGAGGAACAGAGTGCCGCCGTCCGCCGAACGTATGCGGCCGGGAGAGCCTTCCTTACGAGCGCCAGTGAAAGTACCTGGATCGTAGCCGAACAACTCCGTCTCGATCAGGCTTTCCGGCAGCGTTGCGCAATTAACGGCAACGAAAGGTTTCCCCCGCCGCAGCCCGGCATTGTGGAAAGCATTAGCGAAAAGCTCCTTGCCGACCCCCGACTCTCCCCGCAGCAGCAGCGCTATGGACTTTCCGACTAGCCGGCGCGCCTTATGGATGGCGGTTTTCATCTGCATGTCGCCGGTATCGAGCGCCGACAGCGCATCTTCCTTGGCTTCGGGTTCACGAGGAATGAAGGTTTGGAAAGTCTTATGACCCAATTCGACACGGACAAACAAGCATTCGCCGGTGTGCCGCATGACTCGCATCGGTTCTCTGCCGCGTCGCAGTCCCCAATGGACCAGATCCTTTAGGTATACCTGCAGCACATGGGCAACCGGCGTTGTCCCAAGGTCGGAAGGACACAGCCCCAGCAGGGCTAATGCGGACTGGTTGGCGCCAACTATCCAGCCGTCATCCGACAGGGCGACCTTACCCTCGGCAATAGTGCCGATACCTTCGGCAAGCGGATGAAAGCGTAACCGTAACGCGTCGCCATGAAGTGCGTAGAACAAGCGGTTCTCGATCATCTGCGCTGCCGCTCGCACAAACCCGAAGGTATGGGGATGAGGATGGCGGGTTCGGTTATCGCCGGATATGTTAAGCACACCCAGAACGCGTCCACTCGGTGACGCTACGGGCACGGCGGCGCAAGAAAGAAAGCTGTGCCGTTCGAGAAAGTGCTCGAAACCATGAACGACCACCGGGCTGTTCTCCATCAGAGCCGTACCGATGCCATTGGTGCCCCGATGTTGTTCGAGCCACGAAGCACCTTGCCTTAGGGCGACCCGTTCGGCACGATCCAAAAAATCGGAGTTGCCCAGGGTCTCGAGCAGTACCCCACAATCATCGGCAAGAATAACCATGCTACCGGAATCATGTATCTGTGAGTACAAGTACTCCATAACTGGCCGAGCATGTGCGATCAGTAGGTGCTGCCGGTCGGCGGCGCGGGCAAACTCGAAGCCTTCAAGACAAGGCGCATCCGACGGGCCGCCAATGGGCACAAGACCCGCATTAAGACAGCGGCTCCAAGATTGCAAAACCGTGGCTCCTACTAATTCGGAGGGCGGTAACTCCCCTCGTTCAACCAGTAGATGACGCGCTTTACGTAAAGTAGTGTCGGTCGATTTGGTCAACATGCTGCTTCCTAATTTTTAATTTTGATCAGATAGCGTAATTTTTGCTGCACCTGTTTACCTTTTTGGGCAGGTTTAACAATTACTTACAATGGCGTTTTTTCTTTTTCATCATCTTACGCTCAAACTCGATTAGGTGAAACATAGTAGTTATACCTATATCAGAGACGCTGCTTTAGATAAGTCCCAAGAATTAAACCCCGACATCTGGCTTACATGCAGAGCAATAATCCAACCCTCAAATTTAAGCCGTCATGTCTACAGTGCTGCCATTGCCTCAAAGCTGATTGTCAAAGTATAAAGCATGATCTGTGCCAAATGCTTAAATAATGCCTCTTCGCCGCTATAAGCCTCACTATGACAGAATTGACCATTTGATAAGGCAAGAGATTTTTGTGTTTTTTTGATGAATTCGGGATTGTCAAACTGTGTCGTTTCGTTACAGGTGTTCCATAGCGACACAGTTCAGGTTGGGCCTTTGGCAGTTTTTCTTCAAGCCATATACGTGACCGCATGGGACGTGATCTGGCTTTTCTATGCCACATTTACGATAAGCAAGAGGTTCCTTTTTCCCGAGGTATTGGCGGTCGACGAACAGATAGCACGAAAATAGCGTCGGAAAGATTAAGGGTGATGGCGCGGCTTGCTTTCTTGAAGCACTAGGTGCTCTGGAATTATGCAAAAGCAACACTACCGGAATATTAGTGTCTACCGAATAATCGAAACAAACAGAGTAGCTTTGGCCTTTCTTATTGAGAGGGCACAAATAGAAACTGTATATAGAGTGTTTCAGCGATTAAAGGTGTTTTGAGTTCTGCACAAGCCGATGGTTCGCCTTGTGGAGTAGGGGAGTTTAATCAAAAATTCAGGGGTAAATTTAGGCGCACTAGTCAAACGATAGTGAATCGGAATAGCCATATCGAAACAACTTGAAACTGTGTATATTAAAGTGAAACCATCCTACAGTTTCCATCGAATATCTACCCCAAAAACATCGCATCACCATAGCTGAAAAATCGGTAAGAATGATCGATTGCATGGCTGTATGCGTTCATAATGTGTTCGTAACCGGCAAACGCTGAAACCAACATCAATAAAGTAGACTCGGGCAGGTGAAAGTTGGTCAGCATCGCATCAACCGACTTGAATTGATAGCCGGGGGTAATGAATAAATCCGTATCACCAAAACCGGTCTCTAGCCGGCCGCTTTGGGATGCTGATTCCAACGCCCTGACCGCCGTCGTGCCTATCGCAATAACCCGCCCTCCAATTGCTCTGGCTTGTTGAACAGCGGTTACGGTTTCCGGCAGCACAGCAAAGTATTCTTTATGCATTAAATGTTCGGATAAATCTTCCACTCTGACCGGCTGAAAAGTGCCGCTGCCGACGTGCAAAGTCACAAAAGCGGTTTGCACGCCTTTGACTTTAAGCTTTTCCATCAGCGCTTGATCAAAATGCAGGCCTGCGGTGGGCGCCGCAACGGCGCCTGCTTCTCTGGCAAAGACAGTCTGGTAGCGAGTCAGGTCGGACTCATCGTCTTCACGAGTAATATAAGGCGGCAATGGAATATGGCCGATTTGCTCCAATAGTGCGAGCAAACTTTTATCGCCTTTAAACTCCAATCGAAACAGGTCATCCATCCTACCCGACACTTCGCAGCAATAGCCGCATTCCAATTCAATCAAAGTGCCGGGTTTCGATGATTTGCTCGATCTGACATGAGCAATAGCGTGATGATCGTCCAGAATGCGCTCGATGAGAATTTCGACCTTGCCGCCGCTTTGTTTTTTGCCAAATAGCCGTGCAGGAATCACTTTGGTATCGTTAAAAACAAGTAAATCGCGCTGATCGATTAAATCGATAAAATCGGTAAACTGCCGGTCGGTTATCCGTCCGGTATTTCGATCCACATATAATAGACGGCTTGCATTGCGCTCGGCCAAGGGTTTTTGCGCGATTAATTCTTCGGGTAACGGGTAGTTAAAATCACTTTTTTTCATAGCGGACGATGTTATCAGGTTAAGCTTTCAAATACACTTTAAAAAAACTAGCCTTTTTGATAAACGTTACCTATAATACATGCTCTTTGCCGGGGTGGCGGAACTGGTAGACGCGCCGGATTCAAAATCCGGTGATGGTGACATCGTGCCGGTTCGATTCCGGCCCTCGGTACCAAACATAAGTACAGAGCCGTGCAAAGACGTACATAAACCCGCAAGCCGTAAGGCTTGGCGGGTTTTTTATTGTCCGAAGAAATCCAGTGAAACACAGGGGTATCCGATAAAAAGTGTTACCTTTTTTGTTACCTTGCC
Organism: Methylobacter sp.; assembly: GCF_004322395.1. Classification (GTDB taxonomy): domain Bacteria; phylum Pseudomonadota; class Gammaproteobacteria; order Methylococcales; family Methylomonadaceae; genus Methylobacter_A. The sequence goes on along the minus strand of NZ_SCTW01000015.1, from coordinate 6,919 downwards.
TATAATGCTCATTAAAAAGGTAACAAATGAGAGGTGGCAAATGGCGGTTAATCTCAATAAAGACGTGGTTTACAAAGCAGCAAAACCCAAAGAAAAGGATTACACCATCAATGATGGCGGTGGCCTGTTTCTTTTCGTCGGAGCTGGTGGTTCTAAATTGTGGCGGTTCGTCTATCAGTTTGAAGGGAAGCGTAAGAAAATCGCTTTTGGGGCCTATCCTGATACCAGTTTAGAAAATGCAAGGCGCAAAGCCGAAGAAGCCCGCGCACAAATTGCAAATGGCATTGATCCCGGCCAACTCAGAAAGCAAGTTAAGGCAGTCAAACGGATTTCCAAATTAAATGAAGATCGAATAAACGAAGGCTTGCCAATTCTGGACAGTTTCGCTGATGTAACCCGAAAATGGCTGGATTCAATCGCCCACCTGACAAGCGCAACAACACATCAAAAGAAAACAAGTCGAATTGAACGATTAGCTTTTCCGTTATTAGGTGATAAACCTATCAAGGAAATTAAATCCGCCGATGTGCTGGCAGTCTTAAAGCCGATGATCGATAAACAGCAACTTGAAACGGCGCACCGATTGCACGCGGAAATCAGTTCGGCATTTGCCTATGCGATTGTTCACAATTACACCGACTACGATCCGGCGCAACCCGTAGCTAAGCAGATACCGGCGCAAAAGGTGAAGCACCGGGCCGCGATTATTGACCCCAAGCAAGTCGCCCTACTCTTGCGGGATATATCGAATTATCAAGGCACTTTTGTTGTGCAATCGGCTTTTAGGTTATCGCCGTTACTATTTCAAAGACCGGGCGAAATCCGGCAAATGCTTTGGGATGATGTTGATTTGACAGCACGGGAATGGCGACCTTATATTTCTAAAACCGATTTTCATCACATTGTACCGTTAAGCACTCAAGCTGTAGCAATCCTGGAATCAATCCAACCCCTTACCGGCGAAGGGCAATATGTGTTTCCGTCAATCCGTGGTGATGGGCGACCCATGTCGGACGGCACCATTCGCACGGCGCTTAAATCGCTAGGATACGATTCGGACGTTATGACAGCTCACGGATTCAGAACCACCGCATCCACCCTGCTCAATGAGCAAGGATGGAGTCCGGATGCGATAGAAAGGCAATTAGCACATACGCCACGAGATCAAGTCAGAGCTGCCTATAATCGGGCGCAATATCTGGATGAAAGACGGCGCATGATGCAATCCTGGGCCGATTATCTTGATAACCTGAAAAAAGGTGCGGATGTGCTACCTTTTAAGCAAACTGCTTAACAACGACCAACTTAGAATCTTTATCTAAAATTCATTCAAGGAATGACATGGCAAAAAAATCAGCCGCAACGAAACAAAAAAGTTTTGAAGAATCACTCTGGGACTCGGCCAATAAGTTGCGCGGAAGTGTTGAACCATCAGAATACAAACACGTTGTTTTAAGTCTTATTTTCCTGAAATTCGTCAGTGATACCTTTGAAGCGCGAAAACAGGAAATCATTGCCGAGCATGGCGATCAGTATGTGGATATGGTCGATTTTTACACCATGAAAAACGCGTTTTATCTGCCCGAAGAATCGCGCTGGAGTTACATCAAGAAAAACGCCAAGCAGGATGATATAGCGGTAAAAATTGATACCGCCCTGCATGACATCGAAAAGAAAAATAAAGTGCTGGCTGGAGCGTTGCCGGACAACTATTTTTCACGGCTGGATTTGGAAGTCAGCAAACTGGCTGCCCTGCTGGATGAAATCAACAACATTCAGACCATCAGCAGCCAGCATGAAGATGTGGTGGGGCGAGTATATGAATACTTTCTGGGTAAATTTGCATTGGCGGAAGGCAAAGGCAAGGGCGAATTCTATACGCCCAAAAGTATCGTCAATCTGATTGCGGAAATGATTGAACCCTACAAAGGCAAAATCTATGACCCTTGTTGCGGCTCTGGTGGTATGTTTGTGCAATCGATGAAATTTGTCGATAGTCATAAAGGCAACCGCAAAGACATTTCCATTTATGGGCAGGAGCAAACCACCACCTACAAGCTGGCGAAAATGAACCTCGCCATTCGTGGCATTGCCGCCAATATGGGTGCGGCCTCGCGTGATACCTTTGCTAAAGACCAGCACCCCGATTTAAAAGCCGATTTTATTATGGCTAATCCACCGTTTAATCAAAAAGACTGGCGAGCATCCAATGAATTGACCGATGATCCCCGCTGGAATGGCTACGAAACGCCACCCACCAGCAACGCTAACTATGGCTGGATTCTGCACATGGTTTCCAAACTTTCGGAAAATGGTGTGGCGGGTTTTATTTTGGCGAATGGTGCGTTATCCGCCGGTAGACCGGGATGAGGTTTATAAGGAAATTTTTGAGCAGGCGGAGAATTTTAAGAAGTATCAAACAATTTAGTCGTCAATGTGACGATTGATTAATTTTGTCGTGTCTAGGCTGATCCCCCGAAAACTGGAAATCCTTGTCCGGCTGGCGTGAAAATATATCAAGGGCAAGCACAAGAGGTCGCAAAATGGAATTCTGGAATCAATTTGAAAAATTCAATCCTTTATCTGGCGATGTTCCAATTTATCCGATTTCTCATTTACCCGATATTGCATGGCGTGCACGAACATTACTGAAAAATCGGACTGTAGAACAATGCATATCGATTGCTGAATACATTGATGGACTATTTAATATATATTTTCAATCTGTGAAAGAAAATGAAATCAATCGATTATTTGCCATATTAACTCAGTCTGAACTAGGGAAATGTAAAAGTCGAGATGAAGAGGACGAATATCAATATGCACTGTATTTCTTTGACTCTGTTGATAATGGTGACGGTTGTAAATGGGTTTTTAACCCAGATCGAGAAGTTGATTTGGATATTCCCACAGCAGGAAACACCAGTGAAATAGATACATTAAAAGAGTGTGTCAGCTTTTTGGACGAGCTTAGTGAAGCAACAGAAGTGGTCACAGACGATTGCAAACCGTTTGAGCTTTTTGCTGTGCTAGCTCTATGGCTATTATCAGACGCAATCAACCTTATAAATCCTGATTCTATAAATGAAGATGTTTCACAAGTATTTGCTAATCTGGACGAAATGATTCGAGAGATGGGCTTCAAGACTATCGGATCAAATATTAACCTTTCTATGGCCGGATGCGAAGCTTTGAAAGCGATGGATGCGGCTTGCTATGCTGAACATTTACACGAGGTTGAACGAATTATTTTAGTTCATAGACTTGAACTTACTAAAACACATGATGAATATCAGAACGAGAAAATCAAACAGGAAGAAGAAGATCGTAAGAGGAAAAAAGAGCGGTCGGCCGAATTAAATCGGCAACGCCACAAGAAAGATCATGAAGCAAAAGCCTTAGTAATTAATGAATGGCTCAAAGATACTAATAAACACCCCAGCGCGGAAAAAGCTGGACTTCATTTTTCTGATTGGCTGAAACAAAAAAGTATGGAGTATGAACCTCGAACAGTTTCAGGATGGATTAGAAAAGCCGCAAATGAAAAAGGAATTCGATTTCGGTAAGCAGACTCCGGTAGTGGGTTAAATGTGCAATTTGGCTGAATATCCAAACCAAATTCGAATTTGTTGATCAGCAACCCGATGGCCGTATATGCATAATCTCCAAGTTCGAAAAAATCCATTGCTTTTTGTATAAGCCGCTTAATCCAAGTCCTGAGATTCAGACTCTTGCGTTCATCTTTTGGGTATTACGTTTACAGACCTCGTGCATATCGCTTTCAAAATGGCGCTCATAAACGCCCCACTCATCGATGTCATGACGGCTAATGCCAAAGAGTTCGAGCAATGCTTTCAGCTTTTTGAATACCTCATCCTTGCGTTTGCCAAACACATAAGCCAATACCGTGTTCGTGGCATGATCAACGGCATACCAGAGCCAACGTTGATTGGACTGGTTGCCGACAAAGGACCATTGCATATCCATTTCAGCTTCTTTACAAGCCAATTCCAATCTCTCCCCCAAAATCCCCTCTGCATACAAAGAAAGTGCTAATTACGGTATTTTTCTTGAGATGTCGAAAACTTACTCTTTAATGCCGTATTCACAAGCGGTAAGCCAACATGAAAGTTTTAGGTTCACAATCCGGATATTTACAAAGGTAACGCTGTGTATGCGCTGCACTGGGGACGGCCTTCATAATGGGATTACAGCCATAAGCTGTGCATGTCATTTCTTTGTAATAGGTCATAACCAATAGGATACAAGAAAATCACATTCCTGACCCATTACACAGTCTCCGTTCGGAGACTGTACATTGTGCGGTCTGACGATGAACGGTCACCGCCGGACTCGTATTTCTAGGTATTTCGGATAGTAATAAACTGTCCCGGACATTAGACATTAACCACCGGGAGTAATACAAAATGCACCAACTACCTCAAACGGGCTATATACGCCTGTCAACAATAATCGGCAATCCCAATGCACAACCGCCTATACCTGCGCTTATCCCTGTGAGTAAATCAACTTGGTGGCAGGGTGTTAAAGATGGTCGATTCCCTAAGCCCGTCAAGCTAGGGCCGCGTACAACCGCCTGGCGTATTGAGGACATTCGTAATCTAATTACTTCCATGAGCGAGGCTGCATGAAAGTACAAACTAAATGCTCTACTTAATCAATCAAAAATTCATCATTTGGCTTTTCGTGCGCATACCTTGATTAACATAGTACTTTCGCTAGCTATTAAGAAAAGTCGACAAGCAATTTTTAGTCGTTACCCATGTATTGGCGGAGTGTGTCGATGTACAGTTTATAAATATATTTTAATAATAAATGCAATAAAAGCCTAATTTAATAAGTATTGCATGAAAAAAATATTAATAAATATAAAACGCAATTTCACGATATTTTAATACAAGACTTCAACTCGACGAATAGATCGGATGTGGATGTATCATTAATTTCATAATTTTTGGGTTAACTCCTTTAACCAAATACTCAGTCATAATCATAGGGGATTATTAAAAATAACTATTAATAGTTGAAGGCAAATTATTAAACTGAAGGAAAGTTATATATAGATTAAATGTAAATTAAATATTCATAACATTTTAAGGAAGCCTATATAGGAAATTGTCGTTAAACAGATCAAGAGAATATTCCGCATAAGAAAAATCCATATAAATGCCCAGCACGGTTTTAGCTTAGTATAAGCAAACCCAACGGCGAAACTGTGTAAAGAACCGAGATCAACAGATTTTACAGTGGAGAAATCGAATATACAAACAAGCAACTGAAATATAATACAAAAAACCTAACTATTTGCATCAAGACCTAACTTTTACGCGATGAATCTATTCATCGACTGGCTTACTGCATAGCACTCTGTGTGTCGCCAATACTGTTTGAATTAACCTAAGCGTGACTGTGAATATCACGCTTTTTATCGCGTCAAAGATTTGGATTTAAGTCACTAACTATATTATGAAGTTAATTAAAAATATTGCTGATTTTAAGAGTAGCCCAGACAAATATTTGTTACATATCCGGCATATTAAGTGGATGCTTATTTTGGCTTTTATGTTATTAATAATTAATAATTAATAGTGAATAGATGTTGATGCCAATGAAAAACAAATTAACTCAGTCAAGTCTCTGCATATTGACTGACTCCTGTATTAAGAGCCCCCTGGGTTCACATATTGAGGCTGTATTACCATGATTGATGAAGAAAAGATTATTGATGCTTTCAAAGAAAATACTTATGGGTATTATGGTGACTATTTCCTGCGCACTGATGAATATGATAGAGCGGGAGATATTATCAAACTTGAAAAACTGGTTAAAATCATAAGCAATTCAACAGGTGAGCTTTTTGATGCAAAAGTGTGCCGTGGTAATGGACCTTATATTGAATGCAAAAATAACAGCATTCTGACACTGTTAATGTATTACATTAATTCTGGCTGTACTGATTTGATAACAGAAACCTTTCCTATTCATACTCTGAATCCTTACACAGGTCTGTACATTAAACTCGAGAATGAACTAAGGGAGAAAGTGGGACCTTTGAATATGGGTAAGATTGGGAATAATCTATGCTGGTTTTCTGAATCATATGATCTGGAAGAGTTAGCAAACATACTCAATGTGTTTGTAGATAAAATCAGAAATGAGGTGAATGGTAAGGAGTTTAAAAACGCCATTTATAAACATAAACGCCTTGTAAATAAAAACACCAAAAGCCTGATTAATTATATCGCTTATCTTTTCTTTTTACATCCGAGGCTTTTAGTGGGTCGCCTTGACTGTAGGTATAAAAAAGACATCATGGGCGGGGCCATGCTAACCAAGGACGATATATTAGAAATGTATGTTCAGGTAAAAAAAGATCGCAAAGATTTTTTTCATAATTGGTCAAGGAATGATTTGTTTGAAGGGATGGTCGGCTATGTTTGGAAACTGGAATATACTCATTTGACTGGGTTTCACTATCATATGCTGCTCTTTTTTGACGGCTCTATGGATAAACAGGATATTGACCGAATCGAAATGCTTGGGGAATTTTGGGTGAATGATATTACCGATGGGAAAGGTCTTTATTTCAACTGTAATGCCAAAAAAGCGGACTATAAGTTTCTGGGGATTGGTATGATTAGTCACCATCAGCTTGAAAAAATCGAAAACCTTCAGAGGGTAGCGAGCTATCTGACGAAGACTGACTACTACGCTAATGCAATCGTGCCCCAAAATGGGCGATCATTTGGAAAATGTGAAATATTAACTAAAAAAATAGAACAAGCAGAAGCTGAGAAAAGAGGCCGACCAAGGAAATCAACCTTAGCGAACTTGAGTAATAATAAGCGGATTGCTGCTTAACGAACCTTAAAACATAGGCGGTATCCAATCCCTAGCC
>NZ_SCTW01000154.1 GCF_004322395.1 Methylobacter sp. | reverse complement strand
TTCAGGGGTCAATTTCCGCATACTGCCAATGCCTTCACCAGTCGTTTACGTGCGGGTTTACTATCGCCGACTTTTCATGGCATTCAAGGTTACGCCGAATACGAAGGCAACCTTGCGATGGTGGATGAGTACAACAGTCTGCGCAACGGCAATGCCGGTTACTCAACAGTTGCCGATCCAGAAAAAAGCGAACTCAACCAGTTATGGATCAGCTATACCGGTATCCCCGATACGACTATTAAAGGCGGTCGGCAACGCATCAAACTGGATGACGACCGTTTTATCGGCAACGTCGGCTGGCGGCAGATGGAAACCACTTTCGATTCGGTACTGATCACCCACAACAACCAGCAGCTTTTCGGCCTGACCGTCAATGCCGGCTATATCGGTAACGTACAAACATTTACCGCCACGAATGAGCATATCGAAGCTCCGATTCTGAACGTCAATTACAAAGTCGGCGATTACGGCAATGTAGTCGGTTACGGCTACTGGTTGGATTATACCGAAAGGGAAAATTACGAAAAATCGAGCCAAACCTACGGTTTGCGTATGACCAATTTTCAAAAGCCGGGAGACACTTACAAGCTAAGCGATAATTACGGCGTGGTTTATACCGCCGAGTGGAGCCATCAGGAAGATTACGGCCACGGTCCGACCAAGTATTCAGTAGATCGTCTTAACCTGATGGGCGGTTTAACGGCCTATAACCTGACCTTTCAAGGCGCTGTAGAGCAGCTTGACGGTAAAGGCACCAATAAGACCTTCGATACGCCGTTGGGCACCAACCATGCGTTCCAAGGCTGGGCGGACTTATTCCTGGTAACGCCTAAAAACGGTATTCGCGATGTATTCGCGACGATGATCGGCACTTTTGACCGCGGTGACGTGATCTTAACCGGCACTTACCATAATTTTACCGATGATACCGGGCAAATTAAGTATGGCGATGAGTGGGATCTTTCGGCACTTAAAAAATTCGGCAAGCATTATTCGATATTAGCGAAATACGCTTATTACGCTGCCGACGATTACAATGCGGCTGATACCTTTGTTAACACAGATACCCAAAAAATTTGGTTACAGGGAAATATAACTTTCTAAGACCGGTGACTTGCAAAGAGAAAAAAGAAGCAAGTTCAATGGGCGCATGCAAATGCGCCCTTACCTGAACACTCGGATGGGCAGCTAATCATGCGGCGCAACACGCTACGCTATTGACGCCCTATGATTGCGGCTTTTCGAATTGCCGCTAACCGCCCAGAGCGGACGGCAAGTTTGCCATCGTAATATATTTTTGATGACATGTAGTTTGGACTCAATGCAATGAAGCCCAACAATGGGAAATTTCTGCAACTGAATGGCTAACGTGTTGGGCTTCGGTTGCTCTGCCTAACCCAACTTTGCATGTACAGACTTGTCCAAAGCTTCGCCTGCAGAAATGTTGGCAAAACCTTTCCCAAGATATTGATGCTATTTGTTTCCGGCCTGAAGAAAGCCCAAAGCCTTGTCGAGGGAAATAACAGCTAATTTGGCATCATCTGCATTGCCCGCACTAATGGCTTTTTCCAGCTCATCCACGGCGGATTTCATTTCAGATTTTAAATGCCCCTTTGCTACATTTTCGGCCATTTTTGCGTGTTCCAGCGCTTTTTCTGCATGTACTACCAATGCAGGCGCTTTGCCTGCCTTGCCTTGCGCTATGGCGGCACTGGTGTGCTCGATTGCCGCGTCAGCATGCTCTTCGGCGAAAACTGCTGTACTTAGAAATGTACCTATTAATAGCAATAAACCGGAAAATGCAAATATTGATTTTCTCATGATTTTATTTTCCTTAAAGTGTAGGTGATGATCTTTATAAAAAGAAACCAGACGGCAAAAGCATGGAAGCTTAAGCTGTTGCTAACTGCATACCAAACCCGTTCAACCCAATAATTTATTGGTATATATAAAGCAATTACAGGATAGGGGCGGCTAATGATTTATACAATTAGTAGAGTTGCCTATACCAGCCATCGAATTTTTATCGCTTATCGTTCCTATGCTCCAGCACATAGGGCGCATTAGCGTCAGCGTAATGCGCCGAATGGTTAAAGGCCAACATGCGGCGCAATACGGCTAGCGCCTATTGCGCCCTATGAATTGCACCTTATCGCGTTTAAATCACCGCCGAAACAGAAAAAAGAAGCACATAAGGTGTTTTCCGCTGCATCGCCATGCTAGGCTCATTTTTTCGTTATAGAATCACCTAAGTCGCGGCCTGTATCCGACTATGGTAAGTCAGCATATCTTGCCGCGTTACCAAGCACAAATCTTGAAGTCACTACCAATCCAGCAAGCTTTGTCCTTAGTCGAGCGTTTCGCTTCTCCCCATCTTGAATTTATGCCGTCGGTCGTTACCCCCCGGACATCCGCAATATCCTTCTCGATAATATAAACACTAACATCAGTTATGCCTTCGAGTATTGTCTTTGATTTATCTGCGTTACGAAGCGAAAACGATCCGCCTTTCTCTAATGAAAAAACAATCCCCATGAAATGCTGGTAGATTATTGCTTTCAACCGCACACTTAACAACCTTATCTGATGCTGAGCTAAAAGACGGAATAACAAGAAATGCTGCTACCAAGCTAATGGTCTTGGCAGCTATTTGAGTTTGCTTAAACTTCATATTTTGCTCCAAACGGCAAATGGAAGAGGATGCCTAACGTAAAGCTAACCGGGCGCGGCACGGGAAGCTGAAAAATAAAACCGCATTGTAACCGCGCTCCGGTTGAGCGCAATGTTATGCCTGATATTTCACAATATTTTCATTAATTTCATAGATTGCCGCTTTAAGCACTTGTAAGCAGATTTTAGCCGTGTGCACTCTTGGGCTAAACCCCGAACTCAGTTGTTCAAAAGGGTGAATATAATTTCTAAAGTCTCTAAGTGAGTGGCTAAATTTATGCGTATCATGTTGAATAAGACCTAAGTCCTTAGCTACGTCAATGAATCCCGCTAAATTCCATTCGTGAAAAGGCTTAACTTTCCCGGCTCCATCTTTTGGTGATGATTTGGCTGTGTTAAATGTTTTTGGATGCTTTGTTGCCAACCCTAAAAGTATGCCTTCCAAAGTGCTACCTGCTAGCAGAATTACTGCCAACGGTGATTCAGACGAAAAACACTTTTCAATTTCTTTTATCCTAAACTGAAGCACATCTGTTACTGCACCCTCTAAGCCAAGACTTTGAACATTTACGTTACTGAATTCACGCATAAGAAACTCATTTTCTGTGTCTGTATCTTTTTCAATTTCAGTAGCTATTTCTACTTTTTCCAGACGTTGAAACAAAATATCTGCTTCTTTTCTAACAAGCTTCCATTTATCAAATGCTAAAAATTGATTGAAATCTTGAATACACTGATCGAGTCCGTGAATGCGCCCAACGAAGTTTATCGGAGCAAATACTTCCGTGATGCACTTATCTAAATTTGGTGTTCCATTAATTTGTTCTAGTCTTGAATCTGTGTATAACCAACGAGAGGGAAATCCCTGCCCATAAGAATCAGTAAATCCTAACTTGTTAAAGAATTGAACAAGCTTTGGGCCTGAACGATATTCCGTTTCTTCGTTTATCAAATCCCTTAATTTTTCCAGTGCTCTCTTACTTAAAATCATAGATGGTTTTTAAACTCTGAAAGCGCATAACAAGGAATTAGATTGTTAACCATATATCTACCGTTAAATTCACTTCTATGAACTAACATATTGATCTGCATTTATTTTTTCCTATCCGTATATCAACGACACGAAGTAACAGTGGCCAGTAAAGATCAAATTGCAGCCATTCAATTAGATTGAGCGATCGACAGCAACGAGTCGTAAATAGTAGTTCAATCCAATTTTACTTGCCAGATCAATCCTGAACTAATGCTTAAAATCCCAATCCTCTATAATATGCGTAAAACACTATAGCTCGTATTCTGATTTAACTATCCGGCCGCAACGCCGCACCATAACAACGCATCAAGCATTATTATGGTGCGCATATCAGCTGAAATTTACCTTCCCATTCCAATCCCGTACCTCCCCGCACCACAATAGCTCAGTATTACAGCCGCCGTCACAAGTCTGGCACATAACATGCTTTTTCCTAGCTTACTAACCTTAGTAACAGGAAATCAATCATGTCAGCTCAACGCCTTAATCTGCTCTCCTTCTCGGGAAAAACCAAAATTCTCCACATGACCTGGATGGCTTTTTTCATCAGCTTTGTGGTGTGGTTTAACCATGCACCATTAATGATGGTGATTGCTAAAACATTGGGCATGGACAACTCGGAGATAAAAACCATCTTGATCTTGAACGTCGCTTTGACCATCCCGGCCCGAATCGTGATCGGTATTTTGGTCGATAAATTCGGCCCTAAACGCACTTATTCAACACTGTTGGCGGCAGGCAGCATTCCCTGTTTTATGTTCGCTTTTGCGACCAGTTTTGAACAATTGGCCCTGGCCCGCTTCTTATTGGGCTTTATTGGCGCCGGTTTTGTGATCGGCATACGGATGGTCGGCGAATGGTTTCCGGCCAAGCAAGTGGGCATTGCCGAAGGTATTTACGGCGGCTGGGGAAACTTCGGTTCAGCTGCGGCAGCCGGGGCTTTGCCTGCTCTGGCTTTGATCTTTGGCGGCGATGAAGGCTGGCGTTATGCGATTGCAACGACCGGCGCTATTTCTCTGATTTATTCGATCATCTATTTCTTCAGTGTTTCCGACACGCCCAAGGGCTCGACTTACTTTAAGCCTAAAAAAGCCGGGGCGATGGAAGTCACCAGTATTTGGGATTTGTTTTTCTATATTCTGATGAGCGTTCCGTTGTACGCGACCTTGAGCCTGTTAACCTGGAAATTATCGCCGACCGGCGCCAATCTGTTGTCGAACGCCGCCGCCATCTGTATCTATACCGGCATTTGGGCTTTATTTATTTACAACGTGTATAAAATCATCCACGTTAATGAAGAGCATCTGCAACACCCGATCGATGAAATACATAAATACAAATTCAAACAGGTTGCGATTCTGGATCTGGCGTATTTCATTACCTTCGGCTCGGAGTTAGCCGTGGTTTCGATGCTGCCGCTGTTTTTCTTCGATACGTTTCATGAATCGCATGGCGTTACGATGGTCGAAGCGGGTTTACTCGGCGGTAGCTTTGCTTTTATTAACTTGGTTGCAAGGCCCGCAGGCGGCTGGATTAGTGACAAATTCGGGCGTAAATTGTCTTTAAGTATTTTCGTTTTGGGCTTGTCGTTGGGTTATTTCTGCATGTCGCTGATTAATTCGGAATGGCCTATTGCGTTGGCGGTATTGATAACCATGGCTTGCTCTTGCTTTGTATCGGGCGGCTGCGGCGCTGTTTATGCAATCGTTCCGTTGATCAAGCGGCGCATGACCGGACAGATCGCAGGCATGGTCGGCGCTTACGGCAATGTCGGCGGCGTATTGTTTTTGACCATATTATCGTTTGTTACACCGGCTGTGTTTTTTGTGATCATTGCGGCGGTGGCGTTATCGGTGTTGATTGCGGTGCAGTTTATCGATGAGCCTAAAGGACATATGGCCGAAGTTCAGGAAGATGGAACCGTGGAAATGATTGAGTTGAATTAAAACAGACGAAAGGCAAAAGGCGAAGGGCGAAAAAAGCCCTATTAAAACTGAGCACGAGTTTTTTAATCGTAGCGTCCTTTAGCCTTTAGCCCTTAGCCTTTAGCCTTAATAAAACCATGCCAAAACCAACACTCAAAATCAGCATCGGCTATGCCAGCGACAAAGGGATAAAACCGGATAATGAAGATTTTTTCGGTTCGTTAATACCGGAAGGTTCGCAACTGGCCCACAAAGGCATAGCCGTTGCGATTGCCGACGGCATGAGCGGCAGTGACTCTGGAAAGCAGGCCAGCCACTGCTGCGTCGTCGGCTTTTTAAGCGATTATTACAGCACTCCCGACTCGTGGTCCGTCAAACATGCCGGACAAAAAATCCTTTCCGCCACCAATTCCTGGTTATTCAGTCAGGGACAAAGCCGCTATGAATCGACCAAGGGCATGGTCAGCACGCTCAGCATTATTATCCTGAAATCGACTACCGCGCATATTTTCCATGTCGGCGATTCACGCATTTATCGTTTACGGCAAGGTAATTTTGAACAAATAACCCGCGACCACCGCGTCTGGATTAAAGAAAAAAATTATCTTAACCGGGCAATGGGCATAGAACAGCATCTGGAAGTCGATTACCAGTCGCTTCCTTTAGAAAAGGGGGATCTGTTTTTAATGACGACTGACGGAGTGCATGATTTTATTGATGAAAAAGCCCTGAAAAAGCTTGTCCAAAATGGTGCAAACCTAACCCTGATTGCGGAAACAATCGCTCAACAGGCTAAAGACAACCACAGCGATGACAATTTAACTTGTCAACTGGTCAGAGTCGATGACTTACCCGAAGCCGATGAAGACGAGGTTATTCGCCGCTACACCAACCTGCCCTTTCCGCCGCCGTTGGAGCCCGGCATGGTGATTGACGGCTACCGGATTGAAGCGGAATTGCATGCCAGCAAACGCACCCAAATTTATCGGGCATTCGATACCAGAACCGATACCCAGGTTATATTGAAAACGCCGTCCGTGCTTTATGACGACGATACTTATTACATAGAACATTTTCTGCATGAAGAATGGGCCGGAAAACGAATTCACCACGAAAATGTGCTGAAAATTCTCAACCCCAATCGGGAAAAAAGCTGTATTTATTACGTCACCGAATTTCTCGAAGGCCCGACGCTCCGGCAATGGATGACCGATAATCCCCAACCTGAAATTAAACAAGCCAGAAAAATAGTTGAACAGATTGCCAAAGGACTGCGTGCTTTTCATCGCATGGAAATGCTGCATCAGGATTTAAAACCTGAAAACATCATGATCGATAAAAACGGCGTCGTTAAAATCATCGATTTCGGCTCGGTTAAAATCGCCGGTATCGCAGAAATTACCCCGCTGGAACATAGGACGGACAATATACTCGGCACGTTGAATTACACCGCGCCTGAATATCATCTGGGGCAGCGCGGCACGGTACAATCCGACCTGTTTTCACTGGGCGTGATCGCTTATGAGATGCTTAACAGCGCCCTGCCCTTCGGCCAAAATATGCCGGAAAAACCCAACAAAATGAATCTGGCGAAGCTCCATTATGTGCGCAGTTTTCATCACAATACGATGGTGCCAATCTGGATTGACGGCGCATTAAAAAAAGCCACCTCGATAACTCCGCAGTTTCGTTATGACGACTTATCGGAATTTCTGTACGACCTGTCCACGCCCAACCCCAGGTTTTTGAGCGCTGAAGAAGCCATACCTTTAATAGAGCGCAACCCATTATTATTCTGGAAAGGCCTGTCAATAATACTGCTGTTTACAAACCTGATTTTGATGTATCTGTTGGTGGATGGGAAAAACTAATAATTATTAGGTGTTTATACGTGTTGTGTATTCGGTTTGCGAAATGGTAATTTAACTGAAAGTTTAAACTAAATACTTCAAAGTCATTAACGATTGAACCGCGATTATGGTCGACAAAAGATTTTGTTTCTTAAATCATTTTTGCTTACGCCATCCGATAATCACAACAAAAAGGTTTATTTTATGAATATGATCAGAAACACAGCGTTCATTTTATTACTGGTCTTCTCTTTAGGCTCAACCAGCATTATCGCTTATGCTGAAGAAGCCGCCAAAAGTTCAGTCAGCCCAAATGAAACCATTATGCATATTGAAAAGGCTAAAGTCGAAATCAGCCATAGAGATTTCTTTCCGCCTAGCCAACATTTAAAAGAGGCGCGTGCGGCTTCCGAGAAAGTAACGGGAAATCCGAAAATCACCAAAAAAGCTAACGCAAGCATCATTCAGGCGCAAATCAAAGTAAACAACGGTGACGTAAAAGGTGCGACAGATGAGTTGAATAAGGCATTGGAGCTGTATAAGTCACTCTCTGAATCAACTAGTAAGCCGCAATAGGCAGGGTGAGAAGGCATCCGCTCGCTTCCAAGCTCCAGATCTCATCGTTATACACAAGTATCTACGGACACCATCCTTCCGGCACTCCCTTACCTAGCGTTAGGCGATATTCAGACCTTCCAGGTTTTTAAAACCTGGAAGGTCTAACTCGCAACGCTCTCAACAGGCGAAACGTTTCGAACGGAAACAACATGCCTGCCTAGCCCGGCTTATTTAAATAAGTTACACGCCCCCTTCGGCTGCGCTCAGGACAGGCATGGCGCTGGATAGCTATTTCTAGTATGACGACTCCAACTTGCAAACGCAGTGGAGAAAGCTCCAGCTTCACCGACTCACAACAACGCCTTAATCTCCGGCACGCAAGAACCGCAGTTGGTTCCGGCTTTAAGGCAGCGACCGACTTCCTGATGGGTTTTAAGCTCTTTTTCCCTGATCGCGGCTTGAATGGTTTTTTCTCCGACATTAAAGCAGGCGCAAACGATAGTGCCGACATCCTCGACGCCCAAAGGCGGCCTGCCGGTTAATAACGCCATGCGTTCCGCTTTTTCCAATTCCGTTTTTGCAAACAGACCGGTTAGCCAATTGCGCTCGGGCAATGCAGACCCGGCGGCAATAAAAACCACGCTTTCCAACCGATTATTCACTATCCGCGCGGCTCGGTAATTGCCTAGGCCGGGATCTTCATATTCCTGCCATTGCGGCATTCCGCCTTCATTATCGCAGAGCTTAGTTTTCGCCCATTCCTGCCAGTTTTCAGGCATCGCCAGTCCTGCCAGTTCGTAACGGTAATATTGTTCGCCTTTGATTTTTACCCAATAGTCCGATGCGCTCATGTTTAACTCGCGGCGAGACAGAATAAAACCTTGCCAAACGGGTTGATAAGCCTTGATACGCGCCGGTGTATGTTTGCTTTCCGGTTGATTGGAAATAGGGTCAATCACGGCATTGACTAACGCGCCCATGCGCCCTCGACCGGTATATTGTTCGGTCCAATGCATCGGCACAAAAAGGCTGCCTGGAACTTGGCTATCGGTAATCTGCACCCGCGCAACCATCGATCCCCAAGGGCTTTCTATGATTGCCAAACTATTTGCGGCTAATCCATAGCGCTGGGCGTCAACCGGATGCACCTCGACAAAAGGCTCAGGCTTGTGCTGATTTAGCTTCGCCGCAATGGCCGTGCGCGTCATTGTGTGCCACTGGTCGCGCAAACGGCCGGTATTTAAAATCAGCGGGTAATCCTGATTCGGCAGATTGACCGGCGGACGTGGCGTAACGGCAATAAATTTGGCTTTGCCCGATTCGGTAAAAAACCGTCCGTCCTCGAAAAGCCTTGCCCTGCCTTGCGGATAGTCCTGATTAACCGGCCATTGAATCGGCTGCAATTGATCGTAGTCATGCTGGGATATATCCGCAAACGCCGATATATCGAAATCGCGCTGCCCATTATTTTCGAAGCCGGACAACGCGGCGTGTTCGCGAAAAATCTCCACAGGACTTTGGTAATGAAACGCCTGCTCGAACCCCATGCGCCGCGCTACTTGGGTGATAATCCACCAGTCGGGTTTGGCGCTGCCCGCCGCTTTTAATAGCGCCCGTTGCCGGGAAATTCGCCGCTCGGAATTAGTCACCGTACCGTCTTTTTCGCTCCAGCCTTGCGCGGGCAGCAGCACATGCGCGAAAGCAGTGGTGTCGGTATCGGCGATGCAATCGGACATCGCCACAAAATCGCAGCCTTGCAATGCTTGTTTGACTTTATCGGCATTCGGCAAGCTAACTACGGGGTTGGTGCCCATAATCCACACGGCTTTGACTTTGCCGTCGTAAATGGCGTCGAATAATTCCACGGCGGGATAACCCGGCTTTCGGGCAATATTTTGAGTATTCCAAAATCGTGAGACACGTTCTATATCATCGGCATCGGAAAAATCCATATGCGCGGCCAGCTGATGCGATAAACCGCCGACTTCACGCCCACCCATCGCATTCGGCTGTCCGGTTAGCGAGAACGGCCCCATCCCCGGCTTGCCGATTCTGCCGGTTGCCAGATGACAGTTGATAATCGCATTGACTTTGTCGGTTCCTGATGACGATTGATTGATGCCTTGGCTGTATAAACTGATGACTTTTTCACGGCCGGCAAACCAGTCATAGAAACGGTACAAGTCGTCTTTATCCAATCTGCAAAGCGCTGCAACCTGTTCAATATCGATACCGGCAGTATTCAGGGCTTCAATAAAACCTTCGGTATGGGCTTCGATATAAGCCGAATCCAGCGTGTTTTGCTTACTTAAAAATTGCAGTAAACCGTTAAACAAGACAGCGTCACTGCCGCTTGCCAGCGGTAAATGCAAATCGGCGATGTCGCAACTGGCGGTGCGGCGCGGGTCGATTACCACGATTTTTATTGCCGGGTTGGCTTCCTTGGCCGCGCGTATCCTCTGGAAACTGACCGGATGGCACCATGCGGCGTTCGAGCCGATCAGTACGATCATTTCGGCTTGTTCGAAATCTTCGTAACAACCCGGCACGGTATCGGAACCGAATGCGCGCTTATGCCCTGCTACCGAAGACGACATGCACAAGCGGCTGTTGGTATCCATATTGCCGCTGCCGATAAAGCCTTTCATCAGCTTGTTGGCGACGTAATAATCTTCGGTCAGCAATTGCCCTGAGCCGTAAATCGCCACAGCATCGGGACCGTATTTTTTGATAGTGCCGATAAAGGAATCAGCAACCAAATCCAGCGCTTCGGCCCAGCTGGTTTCACGGCCGTAGACTTTCGGCTGCAACAGCCGGCCTTTGAGTTCAATCGTGTCGCCAAGCGCCGAACCTTTGGAGCAAAGCCGTCCGAAATTAGCCGGATGCGAGATGTCGCCGCTGATTTTTAGGCGATGATGAGCCTCATCGACTTTAGCGCTGATTCCGCAGCCTACGCCACAATATGGGCAAGTGGTTTGTATAGGTTTATTCATTAAAAATCTAATCAATACTTGATAGTTAGATAGATAGAACGCAGATGACGCTGATTAATATGATTAAACAAGATTTCTCTGAAATGTCCGTATTCATCATATTAATCAGCGTTATCTGCGCTCTGTTTTACTGAGCCGCAACGTATCTTTACCCCTCCGTTCCCACGGGCCGTGCTCAGAAACATGCCGATATGCAGACCTTCCAGGTTTTTAAAAACTGGAAGGTCTAACTGGCAACGTTCTGAACAGGAGAGCCTTGGATGGCCTTATTCCGGCCTACATCCGAGTCCGCCATTCCAGCACCCATGCCGAAATGACACTCTTGGACAGACTTGTGTATAACGATGAGCGCGCCGCGTGGTAACGAGAGCAACGGAACACAAATGACTCGGATGATTATATAGATTAAGGTTTCTCTGAAATATCCGCGTTTATCATATTGATCAGCGTCATCCGCGTTCTATTCTTGGCTGCTACGTAACAACACCGGCATAAGCTTTACCAAAAATCAGCACGTCTCTTATGTCGGAAATATTGTCTTCCTTCTCCAGCATCTGCTGGTACCAATTGCCATCGGCGGTTTCACCATAAAGCACCGCGCCAATCAGCTTGTTGGCTTTGATGACCAGCTTTTTATAAATGCCTAAAGCGGGATCGATAAAACGAATGATCTCACTGTCTTTATCGCCTTGAAAATCGCCGACCGAAAACAGGTTGATACCGGTCACCTTAAGCTTGGTCGCGGTCGGCAGCGTGACATATTCCGCCGCGCCATGCGCACTAAGATGATTGGCGCAGACTTTGGCCTGCTCAAACAGCGGAGCAACCAGGCCGAAGGTAGCGCCGCGATGCTGGATGCATTCGCCTACCGCATAAATGCTGGGGTCGTAGCTTTGCAAAGTATCGTTGACGACGATGCCGCGCTCGCAATAGATTCCCGCTTCCTGAGCCAGCGTCATATTGGGACGCACGCCGATTGCGGTAACAAACAGATCGCATTCCAGCCGGCTGCCGTCTTCGAAACTTATTGCCTTGATGTGCCCTTGTTCATCGCCCGACAATTGTTTAAGTTTGGCAGCCATTTTAAATTTCAGGCCGCGTTGTTCCAGCTCGGTTTGAAGCATTTTTGCTGCCAGCTTGTCCATTTGCCTGTTCAGCAATATTTCATGGTTATGAATTACGGTGACATCCATACCTCTTAAAACCAGACCGTTGGCGGCTTCCAGACCTAACAAGCCGCCGCCCAATATCACCGCTTTTTTGTGGCTGCGGCTGTAAGCCAACATTTTGTTAACATCGACAATGTCCCGAAAGCTGATTACACCATCCAGCTCATTGCCGGGAACTTTCGGTATTACGGCTTTGGAACCCGTAGCAATTAACAATCGGTCATAACCGGCCACGGTCCCGTCCTGGGCATAGATTTTTCTGTGTTTGCGATCTATCCGCGCTACGGCTTTATCTTCGCCAGCGTGCAGCATTATGCCATTGTCGAGATACCACTGGCGGTTATTGATGACAATATCTTCAATGGTTTTCTCGCCGCACAGCACCGACGACAGCATAATGCGATTGTAGTTGCCGTAAGGTTCGGCGCCGAACACGGTGATTTCATATTTATCCGGTGCGGCGGTCAGCAGTTCTTCTACGGTACGCATACCCGCCATGCCGTTGCCTATGACGACCAAGCGTTGTTTCATCGGGCTGTTCCTTATGATTGAATGCCATTAAGTCAGGCTGTTTGCAATTCAATAGCAAACAGTATGCCGACTTTAATCTTGTTGATAGGAATAAGCCTGTTTGAGCATCAAAAAGAATCGATGTTTTCGGCAAGATATTATCCGAATAAGCTGGAAACAACGCCTAGCTTTACACTTGAGCGGCATTATTACAACTACATCTAATTTCTTTATGCGCTAAAATGGTGCACCTATAGTCTATTGGATCTATTAATTGCGCAATAATGGTGCGATAGCACAGTGAAGAATCCTCTCCGAGTAGGGCGCGCCGTGCGCGCCTTCTCTCCGCTTGGGATTCAATCGGCGCTTGAACCTTAACTCCGCCTCTGGCGCGCACGGCGCGCCCTACGTTACAGACCTATTCTCATTATCGGCCTACAAATTGCTAAGCAAACTATAACGCTCTTACTTTAAACAACCTTTAAAGCAAATCATGCATAAACGTATACTTGACCATCTTACCGGCGCCATCTTGTTATTTGATCGCGACCTGATTCTCACTTACCTTAATTCTGCCGGTGAAATTTTGCTTGCCGACAGCTCCCGTCACTTGGTAGGCCTTAGTGCTCATGAGTTGTTCAAAACCTCCGATCCTGCACTACTAATGAATTTACAGCAGTGCTTAACCATGGCGGAACCTCTGGTAGACCGGGAACTTATCCTGGATCGCATGACTCACAGTCTCACCATCAACTTCAGCGCAACGCCGCTATTAAAGAATGAACAGGTCAACGAGATTCTGGTCGAATTGCAACAAGTAGACACTCACCTTCGCATATCCAAGGAAGAACGTTTATTAACCCAGCAAAATACCGCCAGACTGCTGGTCAGAGGCTTGGCGCATGAAATCAAGAATCCTTTAGGCGGCTTGCGCGGCGCAGCACAATTATTGGATCTGGAATTGCACGACCCGGAACTCAAGGAGTACACCCGGATCATCATCGCCGAATCCGACCGTCTGCAAGGCCTGATGGATAAAATGCTGGGCCCCAACAAACTGCCCAATAAAAAAGCCATCAATATTCACGAAGTGCTGGAACGGGTCAGACAGCTGGTTCAAGCCGAATCCAGTCTCACCATTAAATCGGACTACGATCCCAGCATTCCCGACATACTGGCCGATAAAGACCAGCTGATTCAGGCTATTTTAAATATCGCCAAAAACGCCGTTCAGGCGCTGAACGGCGAAGGCGAGATTACTATCAAAACCCGGATTCACCGGCAAGTGACCATTGGCCGCAAGCGCTATAAATTGGCGGTAAAATGCGACATTATCGATAACGGACCGGGCATCGACGCCGACATGATGAACCAGATATTTTATCCGATGATTACCGGGCGCGCAGACGGCACGGGGCTGGGTTTGTCCATAGCCCAGGCCCTGATCAATCAGCATAACGGCTTGATTGAATGCAGCAGCGAACCCGGGAACACAGTGTTTTCAATCTTCTTACCCATTATCACACCGGGAGAGGCCAACAATGACTAAGTCCGAAACCGTCTGGATTATCGACGACGACAAATCCATACGCTGGGTCGTGGAAAAAGCCCTGCAAAAAGCAGCCATCGACACCCGCAGTTTTTCCTGCTCGACCGACTTGCTGAGCGCATTGCAAAATGATCTGCCGGATGCGCTGATTACCGATATTCGTATGCCCGGTATGGACGGGCTGGAGCTTTTGGACAAAGTTCAACTGAGTCATCCAGGCCTGCCGGTTATCGTAATGACCGCGCATTCCGATTTGGAAAGCGCGGTCTCGGCTTTCCACGGTGGCGCATTTGAATATCTGCCCAAGCCCTTCGATATTAAAGAAGTCGTTGATCTGGCTCATAGAGCCTGCATTCACAGCCGGCAACAGCAAATTTCAGATACTTCTCCGTATACGGAAGAAACCACGCCGGAAATTATCGGCGAAGCGCCATCGATGCAGGAGGTATTTCGCGCGATAGGACGGCTGGCGAGGTCGCACATCACCGTACTGATCAACGGCGAATCGGGAACCGGCAAGGAATTGGTCGCCAAAGCCTTGCATCGTCACAGCCCCAGA
Source organism: Methylobacter sp. (assembly GCF_004322395.1). Classification (GTDB taxonomy): domain Bacteria; phylum Pseudomonadota; class Gammaproteobacteria; order Methylococcales; family Methylomonadaceae; genus Methylobacter_A. Next base: position 70,408 of record NZ_SCTW01000154.1, on the reverse strand, counting down.
GCCGGCAAGCCTTTCATCGCCCTGAATATGGCCGCCATCCCTAAAGACTTGATGGAATCGGAACTGTTCGGCCATGAAAAAGGCGCCTTTACCGGCGCACAATCGCGCCGCGCCGGACGCTTTGAACAGGCCGACGGCGGCACCTTGTTTCTCGATGAAATCGGCGACATGCCCGCCGAACTGCAAACCCGTTTATTACGTGTACTGGCCGATGGCGAGTTCTATCCGGTCGGCTCATACGCGTCTGTTAAAGTCGATGTGCGCATTATCGCCGCCACCCACCAGAACCTTGAAACGCTAGTAGAACAAGGCCGCTTTCGGGAAGATTTATTTCATCGCTTAAACGTCATCCGTATCCACATCCCGCCGTTGCGCGAGCGCAAACAGGACATACCCTTGCTGATGCGCCACTTTTTAAATCAGGCGGCTGTCGAACTCAATGCAGAAGTTAAAATCTTAAAGCCCGAAGCGGAGGCTTTTTTAAGCACGCTGGACTGGCCGGGCAATGTGAGGCAACTGGAAAACAGCTGCCGCTGGTTAACCGTAATGGCTTCGGGCCGGGAAATTCATTTACACGACCTGCCGCCCGAGTTGCTCAATATAACGCCGGAAAAAAATACTGCCGATACCGGCTGGGAAGCATTGCTAAGGAATTTGGTAGACCAGCAACTTCTACGTGGGAACGAAAGCGAAATCGCTAAACACATCATTCCTGCGGTTGAAACGATTTTAATTAAGGCCGCGCTAAACTTTACCCACGGCAAACGCCACGAAGCCGCTATTTTATTGGGCTACGGCAGGAACACCTTAACCCGGAAAATCCAGGAGTTGGGGATATAACTGTAATTAAACCGTGCGTTTAACTTTAATCCCGGAATGCTAAATTACGTCATAATAACCTACTAAAACACTGCGACAATATGTCACATTCCATCCGCTAAGTATTTTTACTAATATATATACAACTCTTGAGATGCAAATTCCCTCCTCGGAATTCAGAGTTTTATATCCTTCTCTAATGCGGCTTAATCGGCCGCATTTTTTTGCCTACAAAATAACGTTTAGGCAAACCAGCCTAAAACCCGCACTTGCTTAAATTGGATATCCCGTCGCTGTTTATCGCCCTGGATTCATCTAAACATTTCGACTGTCTACCGTTAGCGGGAACACCACAACCCTCAATGCCGCTCATCTTAGCTACTAAATTCCCTTAAAAATCAGGCATTAACCCGAGCCAAAATCAGGGTTTCACCTGAGTTCATTTGTTTCATCTTTCCGATAATATCTTTAGCCACAACGGAGTAAATCCTAAGACTGACCGTCGGTGCTGCTCGAATATCCCACTAAGGGATACCGAATCGGCGGTGTTCATCTCAAAAATAAAGACATCTTTCCAGTCAAGGAATGGACGCGCATATAGGCTTGGTGTGTATGAATGTTGTTGTCGATTTCAACATCTGAATACATAGGTTTTTTGTTTTTTACAAAAAAGATGATTAGGTAATTCAAATGAAAACCAAACATACAATGGCTCCGATAGCGCTTACTACGTTGAGCTTATCCGCATATGCCGACTTAATACGGGTCGGCACGATTAACTTACCTTCCCCGGCAGGACACGGTTTTCCAAACTGGCACCAGGATCTGAACGGAACCGTCCTCGATTTATGCTTGCCTAATGCTGGCGATCCCGGCGCTCTGCAACAGAATGCCTGTTTGCTCGCCGGGCCCCGGCTTGCTCAATCGGCCTTATAGCTTCCCAAACAACTTCCCCGATGAGGCCTTTTACTTTAATGCCACGTCCTTGGCAGATATGCCGAGCAACAAGCGCCACTCTGGCTCTGGCGCTGGAAAACGAATAAAGAATATTTGCACTCAAATCAGCCTCCCTCGTGCAGGGTTTTAAAAATTGAAATGAGGAATTTACCATGAATAAGACTATTTATTTCAACGGCAGGAAAAACGCTGGAAAACGATGTAGGGATAGGGCTGGCAAAATCCAAAAAACTGGGTTTAACCAGACTGATTCAGCTAACCGAAGTGCATTTGCCATGACCGTCAGCAAACCCACTTCAAGTTTAGCTGTAGCCATAGCCGTATTGTCCGGCTGTTTAGTGTCTGCGGGGCCGGCTCATGCCAGGTTTGACATTCCGACCGGCGCACCGGCCAGCCCGCTATTCGGCGCCACTGAATTCAGCCAAAGAATGTTGTTATTCGAAGAGTTCGGCACTCAGCAGATACCGGGCAGCGCGGATTCTGCGAATCCCATTCTGCCGGCGCCGTCCGGCTGCGACAACACGCCGGCTGGCGGCGAGCTTGATGCTTTCCTTAGCAAGTCCCTCTATCCGCTTCCCGGCGAGTACGCCGACACAACTCTCGCCAACCCTTGGGACACGCTGATTAAAGGCTGCACTACGGGCGTAAGCAAGACCTATATGGACGGACGGCCTCCGGGCGAATGGTTTGGCCATCAGCGCTGGAATGAATTCAAACCGAAAGTTTTCTTCCAAACTGCCATGACCGGCGCCCGTGTTAACGGAGGACTTCGCGACCAATACCAGATGCATCGTTATCAAATGGGCGAGTTCGCTCCGGGTGGGCTTTACCACAACACGGTAGGATTAGCGGGCTTCGATGGCACTACCAAAGGAATCGAAATCAGATTTCATCCCAATATGCCCATCCAGGACCCCAAGTCGCTTTGGACTTTCGACGGCACCCTCCCTCCAAAACTGCTGATGGCGCGCTATGGAGAACCCCTTTTATTCCGCCACCACAACGCATTGCCGATAGACCCGGCTGCAAATAACGGCTTTGGAATACATACCATCACCACCCACGAGCATAATGGCCACAACCCCGCCGAGAGCGACGGCTTCACCCATGCCTTCTCTTACCCCGGACAGTACTTCGACTATCGCTGGCCGATGATTTTGGCGGGGCATGACAGCATCAATACGGATGCAAGCAATCCCAGGGCCGGCTATCCCAACGGCAGCGGAGGCATTACCAAGATCCGTGGCGACTGGCGGGAAACTATGAGCACCCACTGGTTCCACGACCACATGCTGGACTACACGGCGCAGAATGTCTACAAGGGCAACGCCGCGATGATGAACTATTACAGCGCAGTTGACCGCGGCAATGAAGTAATCAACGACGGAATAAACCTGCGCTTTCCCAGCGGCACCGCCCTGGATTGGGGAAACCGCGACTACGACGTCAATCTTGTGGTCGCCGACAAGGCTTGGGACAGCAATGGCCAGCTCTACTTCAACATTTTCAATACCGACGGCTTCGTCGGCGACCGGATGACAGTCAATTTTCTGTACAAACCCTATCTCGATGTGCGCGCACGCCGCTACCGCTTCCGCATTCTCGACGGCAGCGTCTCCCGACACCTCAAGATCGCTGTGGTCAAGCAAGACGGAACCAGGCTGCCGTTCCACATGATTGCCAACGACGGCAATATCATGGAACACGCGGTCCCGTTCCCCAATGCACAATCTTCCGATTTGCCTGAACAGGGTATCGCCGAACGTTACGACATCATCGTCGACTTCGCCGGTCTCGCGGGCCAAAAGCTCTACTTAGTCAACCTGATGGAGCACGTGGACGGCAAAGGCCCGAATCGGGCTATACCGCTCGCTGACGTCCTGAGCGGGAAATACCAGCCTAACGGAAAAGACGGCGATCCGGCCGTCGGCAAGTTCCTTGAGTTCCGTGTGCAGACGTATACCGGCACGGATCTCAGCATGAATCCGGCGGATTATGTGGAAGGTAAAAAGCAAATGATCCCGCTGCCGAACATTGATCCGGCGGAACTTGCGAATGCGAAACACCGGACATTCACATTCGGGCGTAGCAACGGGACCGACACCCAACCCTGGACCATCGAGACCGACGGCGGCCAAGGTTTTAACATGGATCCGCACCGCCTTTCCGCGGCTCCGGACAAAGACACACTTGAGGTCTGGCATATTATTAGGGGTGGCAACGGTTGGAGCCATCCGGTCCACATCCACTTTGAGGAAGGACGGATTCTTAGACGTGACGAAAAAGAACCTCCTTTGTGGGAAAAATGGGCGCGCAAGGACATCTATCGCATCGGCCCCTTGCCCGACAGCGGCAATAGTGTGGAAGTCGCCTTCCGCACCAGGGAGTTCATGGGGACCTATGTAGAGCACTGCCACAACACCCAGCATGAAGACAAGGCCATGCTGCTGCGTTGGGACTCTCAGAATCCAGGTCAAACAGTCGCTGTTCAGACACCAATGCCGGAATGGAGCGGGGTCACCTACGAAGACACCTTTACATTACCCACCTTCAAAACCGGCAATGAGGCGGTTGCCGCAGCTTACACGGCACCGAACATAACCAATACGGAAGATCCGCCTGCCCCCAATGATCCACCACCCCCACCTCCTCCGCCAGGACCAAGTGACACGGTCACCATCGTCAGCGCCACTTTGGGTAAATCGGGACTGGAGGTTAGAGGAAATGTTGTTCCTTTCAGGAATAACACCATTGTCACTCTGTTCAACGGCACGGAAAGCAATGGCAGCTGTACCGGTACCAGCTTTGCTACCGCAGATATCAAACAGGGGGGAAACTTTACCTACAAGGTGGCAGTGAAAAAACTCACCGCTACGCCCGTTACGATCTGCGTCCGATCACCCGGCGGCGATGTCGATGATGCGCCGGTGCAATAGCGTTGCACGGCTCGGCTGAGCATCGAAGCCGGAATTCGAGCAGCGCACGGCAACGACATCCTCGGCAAATCGAGGATGTCGACGCAAGCAACAAGACCCGCGTTGTGCAAACGGAAAACTTTAGCCAACCCTAATGCCGGGCGAGTGAGGCGAATAAGGAAAGATAGAGTAATCCTGCATAAGACCATGATCATCTATCTAGCGAAAGTAGAAATCAAATGAACCAATCATTCTTTTCGAAAGTATGGAGAAAAATCATGAAATTAAAACGTAATATTTTTATTCCGCTCGTCCTGCTGCCGTGCAGTTTCTTTCAATCGGCCCAGGCAATTACCGGCGGCTGCCCAATCGAAGGGGCGACGCCGATGAACATCGGTCCTCTCAACACTTCCCCTGCAAGCGGTTTTCCGGTTTATGTCCAGGACTCCACCGGACTGACCATGGAAATGTGCCTGGACCCGGCCCTGTGTATCTCGACCCCGCCTATTCAAGGAAATCTATTCTCGGAGCAAATCGGCTTTGGCGCCGAAGGCTTTTGGGCGTCTGCGGATGCTGCTATTACTACCGGCGCGGGCATAGATGCGCGTCTGGTATCTGGCGTCGAGGCCGCTTTCTTGACCACAACGCCCAAAGACGGCGACCAGTTTCCGTTCACTCGGCTGCGCATTCGCATCGATATCCCCTTGCCCGGTATTTATACCGTGACCCATCCTTGGGGTAAGGAGGTTTACTCGGTCGCAACGCCGGGTGTGAAGGCCGTCAATGATAGCTTCGATATTGCCTTTGCCGCCGATGCCGTGCATCAGGGCCGAATCGGGCCGATTCTGCACTGGGATTCCGGGCTACCTATCACTGACGCGCAAGGGGGGCAATACATAGGAGATCCAGCCACGCCACATACCGTCACCGGCAGCCCTTGCGGCAGCAATTTCTTCCGAATCGAAGCGGTCGCCTTGGATGGGGTGACACCGCTCAATATCGATCCCGGCAATAGCGACGGTATCGGCGGCACCAGCAGTGTGCAAACCAACCTGTTCAACGTTTCCGGCAAGATCTTCAGCGGCAATGCGCCGGCGCCGTTAGTAGTCAACCGCACTAATTACACGCGAGCGATTGATGACGTCGGACAAGTCAACGCGTTTGCCATCTCCGCGCCATTGGCCGTGGTCACCTTGAAAGGTGAGCCTAATCTGCCTCCGAACGACGTCCCGCTGGACGGCGATGGACAGGGTTTGTTTTTCAAAAACATCCCCGTGAATGCCAGCGTGCTGCCGAACTCGGTGGAAGTGACCGCAAGAAACACCGGCAACGCTGATGCCACGCACATCAGCCTGCTTACCGATTTAATAAATATTACCCGCGCCGAATATTCGGTCTCGGCTAACACCCTGACCATTGAGGCGAACTCCAGCGATCAGGCAACGAATCCAATCCTCACAGTCTTCGGGTTCGACACTCTGAACAATGGTAGCCGGACTTTCAATAATGTGCTTGTCCCACCTTCAAGGGTCACCGTGACCTCGGCAAAAGGGGGAAGCGACAGCGAAGACGTAACCATCGTCCCTTAAATTGCGGCAGTACCTGTGTATGCCCATTCTTGTAACGATCAACGAAAATCGGGGAAAATCTTATGAATCTAAGGCTTAATAAAATTATGGCTGCCGCTCTCGTAGTGTTTGCTTGCAGTGAATCCGCGCAAGCTCTTCCCGGCGGCTGCCCAATCGAAGGTGCGACGCCGATGAACATCGGCCCGGTCAATCCGCAAAACAAGTTTCCTTTAACTGTTCAGGACTCCAGCGGGCTGACCATGGAATTGTGCCTGGACCCGGCCCTGTGTATCTCGAGCCCGCCTATTCAAGGAAATCTATTCTCGGAGCAAATCGGCTTTGGCGCCGAAGGCTTCTGGGCGTCCGCCGACACCGCGATTATCACTGGCCCCAATAATAATCCCGTACTCGATGCGCTCTTGGTAACCGGCGTCGAGGCCGCTTTCTTGACCGCAACGCCCAAGGACGGCGATCAGTTTCCGTTCACGCGGCTGCGCATTCGCATTGATGTCAGAAATCCCGGCATTTACACGGTAACCCATCCTTGGGGACAAGAGATTTATACCGTTACATCGCCAGGCAATCGCGCCATCAACGAAAGTTTCGATATCTCCTTCGCCGCCAACTCAGTGCATCAAGGCCGCATAGGACCAGTTCTGCAGTGGAATCCGGAAGTCTTGCCTAGCCCTCCTGCGGGATACATCGGCGACCCGGCCGTGCCCCATACTGTCATCGGCAGCCCTTGCGAAACGAATTTCTTCCGCATCCAGGCGGTCGCCTTGGATGGCGTGACGGCGCTCAATATCGACCCAAACGATATCGATGGTATCGGTGGCACCAGCAGTGTGCAGACCAGCTTATTCAACGTCTCCGGAAAGATCTATACGCAGCTTGAACCGACCGCGCTAGTGGTCAATCGGTCCATCTATGCTCGCCAAGCCGATAGTACCGGTCAGGTAGACATCTTTGTCACTTCGGATCTACAGTCTAATGTGACGGTCAGCGGCGGCTCGAATCTGCCGGCCGGCGAAAATAGTCTGGTCGATGGTGGGAACGGCTTGTACTACACCAGCTTGCCACTGGCAAATGCCGGCATCTTGCCCAAAGTAGTCAGTGTGACGGCCAATAGTCCAGGCAAGGGTCCCACCAAGTTGCTGAGCCTGTTGACCGACGCCGTAAACATTACCCGTGCTGAATACAACCTGGAATCAAAGGATATGATCATTGAGGCCGTCTCCAGCGACCTGCTCAACCCGCCGACGCTCACGACTTTCGGTATCGGCAATCTGAGTAACGGCAAGCTGACGGTTCCCAACATGACTGTGGTGCCCGACAAAGTCAGAGTCACTTCAAGCGCCGGCGGGTCGGATATCGAGCATGTAGCCGTTGTGGAGGGTCAACCGCCACAGGCCGTCAACGATACCTATGGCATCTTGCAAAATACCGCGCTTGATATTGCCGCTCCCGGTGTGCTGGGCAATGATTCGGATCCCGACGGCTCATCGCTGACCGCTGTTTTGGGTGCCCCTGTCAATAGCGGTACTCTTGTGCTCAACCCGAACGGTTCGTTCATCTATACGCCCAACACTAATTTTACCGGACAAGACGGCTTTACATATACGGCACTGGACGGCAGCGGCAAGTCATCCGCCCTTGCAACCGTGACCCTCAATGTCAGTGCGGCGAATAACGCTCCAGTGGCGGTTGACGATAGTGCGACGACAGCTGAGGATACGGCAGTGAATATAGCTGTGCTCGCAGGCGATACCGATTCGGACGGCGATGCATTGACAGTGGCCTCATTAACTCAGCCCGTTAACGGCACGGCGGCTATAAATGGAAATACGGTCAACTATACGCCGAATGCCAACTACAACGGCACGGACAGTTTTACCTACACCGTTTCCGACGGCAAAGGCGGCTCGGACACAGCTACGGTCACTGTAACCGTTACCGCTGTAAACGATGCGCCGGTCGCGGTAAACGATACGGCAACGACGAATGCCGGTACTCCGGTTATTATCTCCGTGCGCGGCAACGATAGTGACGTGGACGGCGACATCCTGAGCATAACGTCAGTCACCGCCCCGGCCAATGGATCGGTCGTCATCAATAACGGTCAGACTGTCACATATACACCGAACGCAGGTTTCAGCGGCACTAATACGTTCAGCTATACCATTATTGACGGCAACAACCTGACGGCTACGGCTACGGTGACGGTGACGGTCAATCCCGCTGCGGTAATCGACCAGATAACAGTGAAAAAAGCGGAATTCAAGGCGAGGGACAGCCGCTGGACACTCAACGGCACGGCGGGAGGAAACAACATCGTCACTATCCGTGTCGGCCCCAACTTGAACGGAGCTATTGTTGCCACTGTGACGGCGAACCGGGGCGGAAATTGGAGCTTCAATGACCGCAATAGTAGCGTCTCGCCAGGAGCGAACAATTCTATCAGCATCGTCTCGTCAGGCGGCGGTCAACTACTCAATGTCAGTGTCACCCCTAAGTAAAGGAGCAGCTTTAGGATCATAGTGGATGGATAAACTACCGTTCCGGGTAATCGACTACACTACCCGGAGCGGTGGTATTATTCTAAAAAACGCAGTTAGTCCACGAAAAGCACGAAAGAAATCAACATGTTCCATTGATTTAGTCATTCACCCTTTAGGTGACTACCTGTAATTGGGTATCTATTTGAATTTTTTAGTGCTTTTCGTGGACTAACTGCGTTTTTTAGTTTGAGAGGTTCCGATATCGTTACGGATGAGTTTGTCTAAATATTTCGACTGTCTATCGTCAGCCGGAACGCCGCAATCCTTATGCCGCCCATCTTAGTTACTAAAACCCTTAAAATCAGGTATTAACCCGAGCCAGAATCAGGGTTTCACCTGAGTTCATTTGTTTTATCTTTCCGATACCTTTAGTCACAACGGAGCGAACCCTCAGACTGACCGCCGGTGCTGCTCGACTCGTCCCAATAAGGGATACCGAATCGGCGGTGTTCATCTCAAAAATAAAGACATCTTTCCAGTCGGGGAATGGACACGCATATAGGTGTGTATGAATGTTGTTGTCGATTTCAACATCTGAATACATAGGTTTTTTTACAAAAAGGATGATGAGGTATTTCAAATGAAAACCAAACATACAATGGCTGCGATAGCGCTTACTACGTTGAGCTTATCCGTACATGCCGACTTGGCACGGGTCGGCCCGACTAACTTACCTTCCCCAACGGGACACGGTTTCCCAAACTGGTACCAGGATTTGAACGGAACCGTTCTCGATCTATGCTTGCCTGACGCCAACGATTTCGGCGCTGCGCAACAGAATGCCTGTTTGCTTGTCGGCCCCGGGTTGCCCGACCCGCCTTACAGCTTCCCAAACAACTTCCCCGATGAGGCCTTTTATTTTAACGCTTCGTCCTTGATAGATATGCCGGGCGGCAAGCGCGCCACCCTGGTTTTGGCGCTGGAAGCGGCCTTCTCTGCCGGCGCTGTGGCTGTGGGCGATCAAATAGTATTCACGCGCATCCGCGTATTTGCGGGCGTACCGGAGCCCGGCACTTACACCGTGACGCATCCTTACGGCGTCGATACATTCCCGGTTGATGCGGTTTCTGATAGCGGCAATCGCGACATTGTTTTCAGCGAAGACATCGGCGTGGCGCGCGGCGTGTTTGACGGCGCCCTTCATAGCCGTGTCGGACCTTTCCTGCAACGGTCCGCGAGCAGCGGCGGAACGCCACTCGCACCGGTTACCCTTAATGGCGCTGACTTCCTGTCGGACGGGCTCAACCCGGAATTTATCACCGGCAGTCCCTTCGGCACCAACTATTTCGAGATTTGCGGCGTCCAGCCCGACGGCATCACTCCCATTGTACTGGGAGACCAAGGGGCCAACCATACATGCATTCGCTCCGAGCAGTTCAGCCTGATGGGCCGCCTGCACAATTTTGTGGCAAACCCGATTCCCAGTCCTCTGGAGATCTACAACGGGTTCTACAAACGCGATACCGACGGTACACAGGTTGATGTTTATGCCCGCGACTTAAAGGTATTGCCTTCTCAGCCTAATCCTTCGTTGACGGCGGCGGCGGCAAACATAGCGCCTGTCAAGATGATCCCGTTCGGCCCCACCTCGCTCGGGCAGTACTATAGCCAGGGCATGGTGAATCCCAACGGCGATTTGCCCGGTCCCGTATCGGTCATCAACAGCGCCGACACGCCGCCTAGTATTTTCACGAAGCATGTGGTCGATGTCGTGACGGCGGCTTCAGCGAATTACGCCAACCAGACGCTGACCGTAGTTGCGACCAGCAGCGATAAAGGCTTCGGAACGGACCAACTACCGCCTACGCTGACGCTGGAGGGCTTCGGCGAAACAGCCGTGTCATCCGGTAACGCGAACGATCCAGCCGAAGTAACTCTGACAGTGGCCGGTATCGCCACACCGCCGGATACCGTTACCGTTAAATCAACTGCCGGCGGCAGCGGGACGTTCCCCGTAGTGCGCAATCGGGCAACAGGAGCCGGTGCGTCCGTGGCTGGCGTGCCGCTTGCCCTGGATGACGGAGCAGCGGCAACAGCGGGAGGTCCGGCCGTTGATATTCCGGTTACCGCTAACGATGTCGCGAACCCGGCAGCTCTTATCACGTCTGTGCAATTGGTCGGACAGGCGATCCCGGCCGGTTCCGGCTCAGCATCCATTAATGGAACGGCCATCACCTACACACCAGGGCCTGTGAATGGTGATGTGACTTTCCGATATACGGCATCGAACAGCGTCGGCCAGTCTAATGTGGCGACGGTGATCGTCACTGTCGCGCCGTCCGCAGCAGGGCCTGCGCCGATTGTTAACCCTGATGGACCGGTCAACGTGCCTGTTAACCAGTCGGTAGCGATCAACGTGCTAACCAACGACTCCGGCAATGGCGGTACGCTGAATCCGGCTTCGGTAACGTTATCTAACATCACCGGCGGCACGGCGACGGCCGGAGCAAACGGCCAGGTGACTTACACGGCAGGCGCAACAGCAGGTACTTTCGGCTTCGATTACACCGTAGCCAATGACAACGGTCAGGTTTCGCAGCCTACGCATGCCACGGTGACAGTCGTTAATCCTGAAGTTATCCAAATAACCGGAGCGCAGTGCAAAATCATGAGTGCCACTTCTGGCGAATGGCGAGTCGCTGGAACCACCACTGTGCAAACTAACAACAATATCCAGTTGTACCAGACAGCTTCCGTGCCGGCCGACCTGAATAGCAATAAGCTGGGCGCAGCAGTTCCCGTAGTCGCCGGCGCACCCGTTGGTACGTGGGAATACAGGGCAAAACCTGGTCCGGCCTGCAAAACACCGATCAGCTTGCGGTCATTAACGACCAGCGCCACGAGAGCGAATATCGCCGTTACCATCAAATAAACGAAAGAAACGCGTTAAAAACAAAGCACCGGTTCAGCAAGGGACCGGTGCTTATATAAACCAATACTCATCTAAACACAAAACGGAGATGCACCATGTTTAAGAAAACAAGTTGCAGCCGGCAAGAAATGGCTGTAACCCGCTGTATACGTAAAACTAACACTATTCAGCAACGGCGCTGTTTATTCAAAACCAGCCTGAGTGCCGGCATTGATCAGCGAAATCATTTCTTTAATAATTCGGTTCTTGCGGCCGCAGCTCTATCCTGCCTTTTCGGCGGGATGAACGTGGCTCATGCGGCATTCAACATCCCAACAGCGACGGTAGATCCAGTAACCGGGCTCTTCACCCCAGAGCCCAGCCCGCTGTGTATTAATGGTTCGTGTGCGACAGCCTTTACCGCCAAAATGTTGATGTTTGAAGAATTCGGGCTTAAGAAAATGTCCAGTTCATCTTCATCAACGTCAGCGTTTCCTCAGCCTGCTGAAGATCCTGCCGATCCTACCGCCGTTTGCCGTAATGCACCGGTCGGTCAGGCATTGGATAGCTTTCTTAAGGAAGACCTTAATTCGGTTCCCAGTCGAAAATCGGATGAAACGTCACTTAATCCTTGGGATGCTAAAATCAGAGCTTGCGTCGGGCTATCGGCTCAAACGTCAACCACTGCCGATGGCCGTCCAAGCGGTGAATGGTTTGCCCATCAACGCTGGGATGAGTTTCCGGCGCAAGCCTATTTTCAATCTGCGATGGCAGGATCGCGCGTCAATGGCGGTCTTCGCGACAAGCACCAGCTGCATGAGTACAAAGTGGGAGAATTCGCCCCCGGCGGACTTTACTATTTGGATGCCGATGGCGATGGAGAACCGGGTAGCAAAGGAGCGGAAATAAAGATGCACCCTAATCTACCCACGCAAAGTCCCAATTCAGTATGGACGTTTGATGGCACCCTGCCGCCTAAACTGCTGATGGCGCGTTATGGAGAATCCATTTTGTTCCGCCATTACAACGCGCTGCCGATCGATATTGCGGCAAACAACGGTTTCGGTACGCATACTATCAGCACCCACGAACATAACGGTCATAATCCGGCCGAAAGCGATGGCTATATGCACGCCTACTTTTATCCCGGCCAGTTTTACGATTATCACTGGCCGATGATTCTGGCCGGGCATGACAGCATTAATAAAGGCGCTACCGATATGAAGACCGGCGCCCCTGACGGCCACGGCGGTATTTCCTACGTTCCGGGCGACTGGCGGGAAACTATGAGTACCCATTGGTTTCACGACCATATGCTGGATTACACCGCGCAGAACGTCTACAAAGGCAATGCCGCGATGATGAACTATTACAGTGCTGTAGATCGCGGACGGGAACCTAAAGACCAGAATGAGGCTAATGGCGGAACTTCAGATGAGGGCTATGCCTGCCACTACGCCAATCCCAATAATGCGAATTTATGCTTGCCTAGCGGTTCGGGACTCGATTGGGGAAACCGCGATTACGATATGAATCTGCTGGTTGCCGACAAGGCTTGGGATACAAACGGACAGCTAAAATTCAATATCTTTAATACCGATGGCTATCTGGGCGACCGCGTTACCGTCAACTGGGTTTACAAACCCTATGTTGACGTTCGCGCCCGGCGCTATCGTTTGCGTATTTTGAACGGCAGTGTCTCGCGTTGGTACAAAATCGCTATCGTCGATGAAGCCGGTAAGATAGTACCCTCCTACATGATCGCTAACGACGGCAATATTATGCAACATGCGATACCGTTCCCCAATGCCCAGTCTGCCCAAGGAGCTTGGCCTGAGCAAGCCATTGCCGAACGCTACGACATGATTGTCGATTTTAAGGGTATGGCAGGCAAAAAATTGTACTTGGTTAATTTGCTGGAGCATGTAGATGGCAGAGGTCCGAACAAAGTGATTGCATTGCCGGATGTGCTCAGTGGGAAATACAGAGCGGATGGCAATAACGGAGATCCGGGCGTTGGCAAGTTCCTTGAGTTCCGGGTGCAGGGATACAGCGGCACCGATTTGAGCATGAACCCTGCCGATTACGTGGAAGGCAAGAAACAGATGATCCCGTTGAACAAACCGACAACCCAGGAACTGCAAGCCGCTGTGCAAAGAACTTTCGAGTTCGGCAGGTCCAGTGGAACGGATCTAATGCCTTGGACTATCAAGGCCGATCGCGGCGACGGATTATCGGCAGATCCGCATCGGGTTTCAGCGGCTCCTGAGATGGGTAAAACCGAGATCTGGCATATCAAGCTCAATAATCAAAGTTCGAGTCATCCGGTACATATTCACTTTGAAGAAGGACAAATTCTTTATCGTGGCGGCAAAACGCCGCCGCCTTGGGAAAAATACGCCCGTAAGGATGTTTATCGTATCGGTTCTCTGGCAGACAGCACGGCCAGTGTTGACGTGGCGGTCCGCTTCAGGGAGTTTGCCGGCACTTATGTGGAACATTGTCACAATACTCAGCATGAGGATAAAGCCATGCTGTTGCGGTGGGATGTAATGAATCCCGGACAAACTTTAGCCATACCGGCACCGATGCCGGAATGGTCAGGCGTCGACTACGACTCCAGCATTACTTTGCCGACCTATAAAACAGGTGATCTTGAGGCAAAGAAATCGTTTGTTTTACCTAAACAATAAAGCAATGATGAAAACTAGTTGTTTCAGCAAATTGTTTCTCTGCAACGTATTCATAGGCGTGATATTGACGCTCGGAAGCGGCCCGGCTTGGGCTGCTCCTCCGGGTTCTCCGTGGGGAGCGGATTATTTTCCCAACATTCCGCTGGTGACGCAGGATGGAAAAACGGTTCGTTTCTATGACGATCTCATTAAAGACAAAGTGATCGCAATCAATTTTATTTACACCCATTGCGGCGATACCTGTCCTCTGGAGACGGCTAGCTTGCGCCAAGTGCAAAAGCTGCTGGGCGACCGGGTTGGCAAGGATGTTTTTTTCTATTCGATCAGCATCGATCCTAAGCATGACACGCCCAAAGCACTTAAAGAGTATGCCGCCAAGTTTAATGTTGGCCCGGGTTGGACGTTCTTGACCGGAACGAAGGCCGATACCACGTTGCTGCGCAAAAAACTGGGTTTGTACCGGGAGGAAGCCGAGGCGAAAAAACTCGGTGAGCACAATGTGAGCTTCATGATCGGTAATGAAGCCACCGGGCAATGGATGAAACGCTCGCCGTTTGACGAACCGAAAGTTTTGGCCTGGCTGCTGGGCCGCAAGTTGCACAACTTCAAGGTCGCTACCTCAGAACAACAGGTGAGTTATGCGGCAGCAAAGCAACTGCCAAAGATCAGTCTTGGCGAAGATCTGTTTCGTTCCCGATGCGACTCCTGTCACAGTCTGGGTACGGAGGACGGTCTGGGACCGGGACTTCAAGGAGTGGCTAAACGGCGAGAGCGGGCATGGCTAACTCGCTGGCTGAAGATGCCGGATCGAATGCTGACGGAAAAAGACCCTATCGCCACAGATCTTTTTAACCGATACAAAAAACTGCCGATGCCGAACCTTAGGCTTACCGATGCCGATGTAGAAGCTCTGATCAAATATATGGAAAGCCCAATGCATTGATAAACCTTCTTCAATTGAAACAGGTGCAAACACTTAAGGCAGCAGATATATCGACAACTTTATAAGCCCATTGGACTGGTTCGGAAGCGTTTTCCGGGCCGGTCTTTTTTTGCCTGGACAATTTGTTGTCCTGTAAGGCAATCCAGCAAGTTGGTCATATTATCATTCCTAGCCCGGAACGTAAGAAGCAAGACACAACAGTATCGGATTAGGCTGACTCGACAAATTTCGGCGAAGATTAGTAGTTATACTAATTTATTTTTCAAGCACTTGAAGATAACATCTAAACAGAAAGGTAAGTGCAGTCACAAATTTTTGCAGCCTGAACCGGGCTCAGTTTATATATTTATGATTTGGTTATATTTTAGCCTGCATTACCTTAAATAACCCTTAATTTTGAATTTGGTTCATCCGCTTTATGCAATTTTGACCAGCCATAATTTGTGTCGCAAAAAAGCACAAGGGGAGCCTTTTTATAAACCATTGAGTTCTATGTAGAGGATAAATATGCATAAGATTGTGATAATTGAAAGCGAACCCTTTATTAGAGAAGGGTTGCGCGTACTGTTATCTAAGGAGCCGGGATTTACTGTCATTTATCATGCTGCCGTCCCTGTAGCGCTTTTTCGGCAGGCTTGGCTTACCCCGCCTGACTTGATTTTATTGGACATGATGATGCCGAAAAAATACGGTGTAGAAGTCATAAAAGAAATAAAAAAACGATGGAAAACTACCAAAGTACTGATTTTTACCGTTAAAGATGAGGAAGAAAATATTTGCGATGCATTTCGCGCCGGAGCCGATGGTTATATATTAAAAGGCACGACACGGCCTCAATTGATTGATGCCATGAGAAATATTCTGGCAGGCCGGTATTATGTCTGTTCCGACATTCTGCCAAAGATTATCCAAAGCTATCTTTCGGTAGAAAAAACGCCTGTTGATAATCATTTAAACTGGAAACTGACCAGCAGAGAGTCACAGTTGCTGAAACTGATCGCCGCAGGCTACAAGAATAAAGAAATCGCCGATAGTCTTTGCATCAGCGTAAAGACTGTAGAAACTCATCGCGCCACGTTAATGAAGAAATTTAACGCTCATAATGTAGCCACATTGTTATCGGGCGCCAGCCAAACAGGTGTCGGCTCATCCCTGCAGGCGTGGTAATCCGGTCAATCCAGTGTGGGCGCAACCTGATGCTGTATTTTTTCGGCGCTTGGGTATGATGGGACCAATACGCGACCGGGATGGGTTTACGATTTGATTGCATAAGGGGGGTTGAACGTCGATATTTTTCCACCACAAGACATTTCAAAGTTACTTTAGCGCCACCCGTCCGTTTTCGATGCAAAGCAGACTGCTATATTGCAATCCGTTTTTACTGAACCTGCCGTTTTTATCGGCAGGTAGGGGCATAGCGCTATAGGTACTGATTTATCCGCACGGTGCGAATAAATCCGCGCCGACAAAGGACAAATTTCTCAGGATAGCGATCTCAGTTGAGCATTAATTAGGCGGACATGTGGAAGCCGCACATGCTTCGACAGAGCTCTCCTGAGCTTGCCGAAGCCTGTCATGAGCTTGTCGAATGGCGCTCAGCACACTGGCTTCCATACATCCCAGCTGCGGTTTTTAGGATAGCACCTGATTAAGACGACTGCTTGGTCCAGGTTGGGAACCCTTCCCTTCAGACCGCTTGTTGTTATCCGTGACCGTTGATTCATTGATACGACTCCTGCCAACCGTCAGGAGGTTCCCCTACGGGTTCTATGCCGTATGCCGGTCTTGCTCCAAGGCTTGTAGAAAGATGCATCTACATTGGTTTTGGGACTGTTTGCCAGCGGAACCGGACAGTCAGCCTGATTGCCCACGCATATGGGCCTCATCATGTCGTTGTCCTCATGAGACAAAATGTGGCAATGCCAAACATACAAGCCAGGACGGTCGAATCTGGCTTTTACCCGCGTCACTTCACCCGGATATGCGATCACCGTGTCTTTTGAGCCGCGTTCCCACGCTTCCGGGCCACGCGCAGCGCTTAGTGGCGTTGCAGGAAGCAAAGGCATACCGTAAGAATCGGTTTGCAGCGGCTCACGGCTTTCAATTTGGAACTCTACCAAGTGCATATGGATAGGATGGGCATCCTCGGTGAAATTGTAGATTTCCCAGGTTTCTGTAGTGCCGTTACCGGGATTTTCGGTAACCGGGTCCATCCACGCAAAGGGCGCAGGAGCGCCAGTGCTATCCAGTGTGCCGAGCATGGAAATAGTCGGGCCGAATGGGACGCCGGCGAGATTCTCAATAATACTCACCAAGCTTCCATTGGAATCGATGTTGTAGTCCGCAAAAACGGTTCCGGACTCCATTTCGTTAACGGAAACCTTGCGTATATTTGTGGGGTTGCCCAGATTCTGGGGCGGCAACAAGGCCTGTATTTGCTGAGGGGGAACCGATTTATCCTTTGCAGTTCTGGGTATGACCGTAAACTTCATCACTTGACCGGTTGTCTCCGGATCGGCGAAATCATAATCCACTCCGGCTTCGCCGCCGCCATAGGGCTCGTCAGGCGCTTCATTAATCAGGTAGAGAGGAGTACCGGCCGGAACGTTGGTAAAATCCACCACCACATCGATCCTTTCGGCAGGCCCAATCAGCAGCGAATTTAACTTTGCCGGCCGGGTTTGAAAGCCGCCGTCGCCTCCGACTACCCAGAACGGCACCGCCTCGGTGGCAGGCCGAGTTGTCGGGTCACCGGCAATCTTCAGTATCATGAAGCGTGAGTCAGACGCATTTAGAATGCGGAAACGATAACGGCGTTTCTCGACGTCAAGCTTCGGCCAGCTGTGCCCATTAACCAGCATCACGTTAGAGAAATATTCCGGATTCCAGATCGGCGAGACATCACTGTCGCTCCCGCCCGCAGTTTTATGCGGAATAAAAGGTATCCGAAGGTCCTTCTTAGCCAGCCCTTCGAAAAACGCCCTCTCACCCGGATAGAACAGGCTGCCGTCGCTGTTGAAAGCCCGATCCTGAATCAGCAGGGGGATCTCATAAGCCCCTTGCGGCAATAACAAACTAGGAAGGTCCGACATGCCGCCACGCAGCATATAATTGCCCGCCAAACCGGCATAGACGTTGCTTCGGGTCATGCCTAAAGTATGGTCATGGAACCACATCTGAGTGGCGCGCTGGTCGTTGGAATATTGATAGGTCCCCTCTCCGGCTTCATCGTTCTCTCCTTCAATTTGCGCCCAATGCGTTCCTCGGGTCGCATAACCGGCCGGTATGTTCGATGCCGCAGGCAAAGTCCAGGATTCCGGGTAACCGTCGCTACCCGGAACGACATTAGCGCCATGAAGGTGGGTGACCAGCGGTACAGGCCCGGTATACGGTTTCGGATCCGTGCCCATGCTGTCCTGTCCTCCTGGGCCGCCGGGCGGATTAGCCCAATGTACGGTCTGGTCGACCGGCAGCATATGAGGGAGAAAATGTCCTTTACTGTCCTTGAGGTCGTTGATCCATGTCACCCGTACCGGACGGTTGACCGACGCCTCAATGGTATAGGAAGGAGAGTGGAAGGTATTCTGATTATCGCTGGAACCGTATGCCCACACTTTCGTTTTGGGCAGCGGTTTAGGAAGAATTTGTTGTGAAATCTGGCGCGTAGCGATCTTGTAATAATCGACACCGGGAGCATTTTCATTAAGTGCCTTAGGCATCTCCGGAGGAATGAACAAGGGCGAGACATATTTAGGTATGGTCGCCGGATCCAAAGTACCGCCCGGCAAAGCTGCCCAAGCAGGACTCCCGATCCATGGCAATACAAATATCAGACCGGCTACGGCCTTGGTGCGCGGCGACAACAGAGCCGGCACAGGAAAAGCATCGTTATGAATGCCTTCATTATTGAATTGATGTATTTTCTTTGACATGATGAGTCCTCAATGCCGTTAAGTTAAGCAATTTATGTCATATTGTTAAATTTAACTCCTTGAAAATAAATAACCAATCCGACTTACCGGCATCCATGCCGGCACCTCGTCCAATTATCAAAAAACCTCGCTCGGATTGCTAACGAGAATGTCCTGTATAGTTCCGTATTCGCCGCACGCCGGCATATTCATCGACATGCCGGCGTTAGCCTAATCTACAGCGAACAGGAATAATGACCCGGTTTTTTACGGGTAACGCGCCGGCTTCTATTTTTCTACCCGGAATATCCCCCACAAACCATTGTCAAACTGGAACGATGCCTGATCCCGATACAGGTAATCGCCCGGCGTACCGTAAAAACCGCCCGCTCCATTGGTCAGCAACAGGTTAAGATGGCTGCCGGGGCCGATACCCTCCTGGGAACCCTTCCATTCGGACCAGTTATTTTCAGCCATCACCGTTGATCCATTGGTATAGGGCTCTTCCTGCCAACCGTGTCCGTGCAACTGAAATACATGGTTGCGCGCATGGCCACCCGACTGCAAAACACGCAGACGAACGGTATCGCCGGCTTTGGATTTGAATACCGGAGTTTCTGCCGGGCCTTGCAGTACGTTGCTGAAGTCTTCGTTGCGGGTTAACTCCAGCGGCGTTCCCGGAGCGAATCCCATCCGTGTCCACAGCGGTTCGGTCTTATAGTTAAAGGCTTTTTGTCCGGTATCTTCGGGATCATCAGATTGGGCGGTATTCGGTACGGCGGCGCCATTGTGCTGTAAATTCAGGTCATCCTGAAAGATCAGCACATGCTCTCTGAATGTTGATTTATCAGGTAGCGTAACCGTAGCCGAAGCGCGTGAATCAATGTCTTCGACCCAGGTAGAGCCCAATGGCTCGATGACCATCGCGGCGATGGCGCCTTTGCTGGTTTGCTTGATCCGGTCCGACGGCATCAGGTTGATTGCGCCGTATTCAACAGGTTCGGCAAAAAGCCGCTCTGTTTTAGAAGCGGAGCTAGGATCGGTTTTAACTGTCATTCTGCCCGCATACCATTTATAGCTGACCGACTTACCGGGGGCTGCGATGATTGAATCGCCCTTCCATAAGGTCCAATTCGATCCTACGCTCAGGCCGCCGCCGGTTAACGCATCAAACTCCAGCAATTGCGGCGTTAGCCCTACATAGCTGGAAGGTTGTATGTCGTTGTTGTTAAAGCCTTCGATGATCATCGGCAGCGTGCTATAGCCGTCAGCTTGAGTAACGCTTAAGTTAGCCGGAAGGTGATTGACCAAATCCAGCTTAATACAGTCCCCTGCATTGGCGCGAAGAATCAAGGGCTCTATCGGAACACCCGGTTTCAGCCGGTTTGTTTTAGTGTTGAAGTCCTGATCGCGAACATACAAAATAGCACCTGGATCTTCAAGCCCGGCAGTGTAGTTATAGACCAGCGGGCCACCCAGCACATCCTGGGCAAGAAAAGCATGAACCTTAAAATCAACTTTCCGTGCATTGGTCGGGCAAACCCCGTTCATGCCCGAGCAATTCGGCTCGGCCTTGTTACCTACTACGGCACAGGCCTTTGGCGATAGCGCTATCCCATTCGGATTGCTTGGTAACTTCGCCAGCGTCGGCGCCGGATATTGATTGGAGAAGTTTCCTTTACCGTTATAAGCCCGCATGATTCCCCACAGGCCGTTCCAAACATCGTCTGTCGCTGTGCCAGGGAAATAGGCGAGATCGGCCCACGGCGTTCCTGATTTGACCGCGTCTACTGCGGGTATCTCAAACTCAAAGTGCTCGGAAATTCCCAGCATCTGTGAATTTTTGTAGCCGGAGTCTTTCAAAGACGGTTCGAACAGCCATTTGATGCCGTGTGCGCTGAAGTTATGCCCTTCTTCATGAGCGCCCATTAAAATCCTGATTTGGACTTTATCGCCGCTATAGGCTTTCAATAACGGAGTAAACGGGTCTCCGGGCAATACATCCTTAGTCAACGGCGAAGCAAAAAAAGTGGGTTGACTGTTCAGTGCGGTAATAGCGCGGTCTGTCCGCGACTCGAATGCGAATGAAAGATCGCCCGCCGTGCCGGCCGTCTGCCCGTTGATTCCGTTATGTATCCGCTGGGCTATCGGCTCGTTTCGATAGTTTACCGTCATAGTGCCGGGTTCTTCGGCGGAAATGGCTTCCGGGCAGGGTCTTGCGCCACCACCCGGACAGGTCGGCGCTAGAGCGAGCAAATTATGCAGCCCGTCTTCCTTTTTTCCGGGCGGATTAACCGGCGTGCCGTCGGGCCGGCTGGCAAGCGAAAAATCGCCCATTTCCAACATAAACTCGCGGTAAGGTTTTTCGCCATTACCGGGTTCGATGATGGCTTGCCAAGTGGTCGGGCCGCCGTCTTTTCTGTTGCCCAGAATCGCTCCGGTTTCATTATGCTTCCATATCGAACCCACCGGCTCAACAACCAGACCGGCATAAAGTCCGGGATGTTGATGCGTTGACGGGCCGAAATGGTCATGGGTGAAGACCGTGCGCAACGTCCGGTCTTCACCCACGTTGTTCGTCACATCATCGGCGTACCATCGTTGTATTGTGGTTTGTATACAAGTTCCCTTACCTTTTTCAAATCCTGTCAATTTGCATATACCAGGTTTAGCGGCATTTACATTTTCAGGGTCCAACCATTGGCCTGAGGGTTCATTAAGCGCAACCTGACGCTCATGAATTTCTTCGGGACTGAAAGTGCCGTCTTCATAATTCCAACCGTTGCCGGAACCGTCGGACGATGTTGCATCGAATTTAACCAAATGAATATGCTGGCCGATAATATCGGTCGGCGTCTCGACTTGGAAAGCGTCCTTTTTATAAACATTTGGAACCAGGTTGGTGTGTTCAAAAATGATGCACTCGCCGCTGTTGGCTCTAAAAAACATCGGTTCGGGAGGCCTGATTCCATCAATCGTAGCTGCCACATCGTCCCATAAAGTCAGAATGCGCTGTTGCGGAAAATGCCAGGCCGTCTTGTTCATTTTGACATCCAGCTGAATAGCCGCAGCATGATAAAAACGATTCTTACCGGTAGCAGGCTGCTGGGCATCGTTAATGCACGGGTCGGCATAGGGTGCGCCGGCAACCGCTGGCAAGCCGTTGACTTTGAATGACCCGGTTCCGCCATTCGGTTTCGGCGTGGTGTGATGCTTCGGCCCCGCTGTAACGCCGTCGCCGCCATGAAATAGCATGGCCTGTCTCTCCCACGGTGTTCCCGATTCAGGCAGCTTCTTTGCGGCTAAGGTATTAAGAATTTTGTTGAAATTATCCCGTTCCTGATAGCTGGTTGCCGTACCGCCGGTGACGATATGACGGGGCAGACCGCCATCAACAATAGTATCCATCGGTGGGTGCGGCGGACGGTGTCCGGCAATACCGGGAATAAAAAACGGATACCCAGGATTACCCGTTGCCACTTCAGGTAACTTAATTTGGCCGGTCGGCTGACCCGCACTGTATTCAATCTCTGCCTTGGCGCCTGGTAGCGGCGCCATTGCCATCGTCGGCATAGGCACCAAAGCCGGTATCGGGGTTCCCGCCTTGATTTCATAATCCGGCAGCGCCCTGGAACCTTGAGCCGGCCTGCCGTCCGTGGCTAATACGGTGCCGGTCTCCAGTACGTCATGTACTCGCCATAACTCCCACATACCCTGGGCAAAGTGAGGGTAAAAATGGCAATGAAATATCGAATCTCCGACTGTCCGGTTACGGTTGCCACTGCCGTGATGGGCAATTTCATAGGTATAACCGCTGCCCGGCCCGATGCTCTGGCTGTCCAGATAGGCGGAGTTGTCGCTATCGGGGCTATGCAGCCATTGGTGGGCGTGCAGGTGGAAAATGTGATGCTCCTTGGGGCCTGCGTGCAGATTCCTGAACTTCACCCGGTCATTGAGGTAACTGTGGTGAACGTTGGACGGATCGTCCGGGAAGTAAGCTTTGGTCGCGAACTGGGGATTCTCAACCACGCCCATTCCATTGGCATTAACGGTCGCCGGCACATCGACCACCATTGCCGGATCGCCCAGCACCCAGGAAGTTAAAAAGAATTCTTCATATTTGCACTCGACACAGTCTTTCATCGGACCGAGTTTTAACCGGTTGGCGATAATTTCCGAGCCGATACCGCCTGAACCGTAATTCATCGCAAAACCGTCCCTGACGCTGTGCAAAGTGTGGATGAAAGCCGGATCGTTATACCAAGCCGGAAATGCCTGCACAGCCTTGATCTCGTCGTGAAAAATAACGGTAAATTCCCGGAACGGGTCGGTGCGTCCCGGATAGACTGCATTGTTGGGTTCCTGTTTTGTTTCGAAGGGACCTAGGTTGCTTCCGGTAATGATCGCGTTAAGATCGGAATGAACGATTTTGGTGCCATCCAGCATATTCAGTATCGGTGTGCCTGCGAAAGGATGGGGCTCAGTGCCTTCGATCTTCCAGGTATATGGCAATATCTCGCTGTTAAAGGCTCCATCTATTGTGGCCGAGCCGTCGGCAAGAACATCTTTAATATTCGCCTTGCCATTCTCCCAGATCAAGACTCTACCTTTATCCTCGCTAATAAAACCGATATTGCTGGTCAGTTTGGTCATGACTGCCTTAGTGGTGGTGCCATCCGGATTGGCAGTTAAACTAAGTTGCTCGGCCGATTTTCGGGTTTCAACAGCGGGATAAACGGCTTCGTAATCGATAACCGGGTAATATTTCCCATCCGCTTCCGATTTGGTAGAGCCTGTTGCGGCTAACGCCAAATCCTGTTCCGTAACCTGGCTGCGGTACCATTGTGCGCCCTTGTTTTCTACATGGACCGCACCGAACAAGCCATGAGCCAGTGAGCCGCCATTGCCTTCGCCTCCTGTCGTCGCTGCCGTACTGTAAGCGAAATAGGTGCCTTCTTTCTGCGCGTAAAAGGTGTAGGTTTTGGTTTCGCCTGGGTTCGCCAAGCTATTGCTGTTATTACCTACATTCGAGCCGTCCGACTCTATGCCTTCCAACTGCATGCCGATCACATGAAATGATGCGGTGCGCGTGGCCGGGCCAGTGACAGTTTCAGCCTCTATCACGTTGGGATCATGTATATCGGGAGCGGTAGGGTCAGGAACAGTACCGGTGCCGGTATTCGGCATACTTAGCCAGTTGGTGAAGTTGACAGTTAAACAACCGCCTTCATTAACACGCAGCACTAATGGTCTTGGCCGCTTGCCGGCTCGCAACATTGCGTTTCCAGGAGATGGTTGCGACGCTCCATCTATTGCAACCACATCGCGCTTCAATGCATAAATCATCCCCGAAGGATTCATTGCGCCAAGCCGGTTGTAATAGAAAGTTTGATCTAACGCAACCACATCAGCGGTTATACAATTCTGAGCAGCCTGAGCTAGACCGGTTGCCGCTAGCGCCAATATTAATAAACACAGCTTAGCAAGCGATGCGCTTTGGAATTGGGTTTTGGTCTGAACGTTGGGGTGTGATTTCATAATTTCCCTCCCGGATTTGTTCAAGCAGTGTTGAGTGGCTCTCAGCTTTTGCATTGTTAACAATGCATTTATGAGATGACCCAACAATACAACTTGGGAAGGCGATTAAGAATCGGGTAAAACCCTAAAAAAAGAGCTTAAAAGTCAGGTAAAAACCTGAAATATTCATCTATTACGAACTAGTACTTAGATATTTTTGACATAAATCTGCGACATTCTGACACGCGGCAATTTGCCACATTCCATCACCTAAGTATTTTTACTAATATATATACAACTCTTGAGATGCAAATTCCCTCCTCGGGATTCAGAGTTTTATATCCTTCTTTATGCGGCCTAATCAGCCGCATTTTTTTTGCCTACAGGCAACAGGTATTTCACCTCGGCAATTGCTAATGCAGATTTTGCTGGGAACGGAGATTACCTGTATAAGCTACTTGAATGCAGGCGAAAGATGGAAGTGCTGTCTAAAATAAAGCGCAGCTTTAACCAACCCGATCAATACCGGAACTTCTACCAAAGGGCCAATCACTGCGGCAAACGCTTCTCCTGATTGCAGCCCGAAAACCGCGATAGCCACCGCGATGGCTAACTCGAAATTATTACCGGCAGCGGTAAACGACAGCGTGGCGCTAATGCGATACCCTGCCCCTGAGTTGGCCGACATATAAAACGTGACCAGAAACATGATCAGAAAGTAGATGATCAGCGGTATGGCAATGCGCGCCACATCCATAGGCAACTGCACAATATATTCGCCTTTGAGAGAGAACATGACCAGAATGGTGAACAGCAGCGCAATCAGGGTAACCGGGCTGATTTTCGGCATGAACGTTTCCTCATACCACTGTAAACCCTTGCGCCGCACTAGAAAAAAACGCGTGAACATGCCGCCGAAAAAAGGAATGCCTAAGTAAATCAGCACGCTTTTAGCGACTTGGATCATGGTAACCTGAACTTCAAGACCGGAAGCGATCCCCAACCAATCCGGCAAGACAGTGACGAAAACATACGCATAAACGGAAAAGAATAACATCTGGAAGATGGAGTTGAACGCCACTAAACCAGCGCAATATTCGGTGTCGCCCTCAGCCAGCTCGTTCCAGACCAACACCATCGCAATGCAACGGGCCAAGCCGATGATAATCAGCCCCACCATATACTCCGGGTAATCCCTAAGAAAGATAACGGCCAGCGTAAACATCAGCACCGGGCCGATTACCCAGTTTTGGATCAGGGACAGCAGCAAAATCTTGGTGTTCTTAAAAACCTTGGGTAATTCCTCGTAACGCACCTTGGCCAGCGGCGGGTACATCATTAGTATCAGGCCGATAGCGATAGGCATGGAGGTGGTTCCCACTTGAAAGCGGCTCAGCCACTCTGTGAAACCGGGAATGAAATAGCCCAGCGAAATCCCTCCCGCCATGCTGATAAATATCCATAGCGTCAGAAACCGCTCTACGAATCCCAAACGTTTCGGGATTAGATCAAATTGTGCATTCATGATATTGCTTCCTGAATTATCAAAGAGTTTCCGCGCCAATCTTGTTTAGCGCCTCGGTCAATTCAGGCTTGGACATTGTCTCAACCGGCAACGCCAACAGATGGTGTATCCGTTTTTCCAGAGCCGCATAAGTCGCTTCAAAAGCCGCTTCAACTACCTCAGGACTACCAGTGACATGAG
Organism: Methylobacter sp.; assembly: GCF_004322395.1. Lineage (GTDB taxonomy): Bacteria > Pseudomonadota > Gammaproteobacteria > Methylococcales > Methylomonadaceae > Methylobacter_A. Next base: position 43,971 of record NZ_SCTW01000154.1, on the reverse strand, counting down.
CCGGATCGGGCAAGCCCCAATGAGCCCGGACCACACTATTAAGATAGACAGGACACGCTTCTCCGGCTGCACTGTCGCAAACGGTAATCGCAATATCGATGCCTTTATCGCCGAATTCATCCCAGGATTGGCTGGAAAACCCCTCGGTTGAGATGCTGTGACGTTCCAATGTCGCCAGTGCGTTGGCATTTACCTTACCGGTCGGATGACTGCCGGCTGAAAAAGCCTGAAACCGGTCGCCGCCCAAATGATTAATTAGCGCCTCGCCCAACACACTTCGGCAAGAATTCCCGGTACACAATATCAAAACTTTTAACATGGCTTGTTCCTTACATTTATATATTCGGATAAACGAATATTATAAGATAAAAAAAATCAGCCGCAATATTTCGTTATCTCGGGACGATCGCCCATTGCCCGCAAGCGGCCGCTATCTTTTTGCTGTTTGGCATTGGTAGCGAACTGCTTGACGGTGACATCTAAAATCTCAAATACCCAAGCCGGTAACTCAGGATTAATTTGATAATACACCCACTGTCCCTCGCGGCTGTCCAGCAACAGGTTGCTCTGCCGCAATTGCGCGAGGTGGCGCGAGATTTTAGGCTGCAATAAATCCAGCGCATGGGTTAACTCGCAAACGCAGAGCCGGCCTTCTTCATGCAGCAGAACCACGCAGCGCAAGCGGGTCTCATCTGACAGGCATTTAAATAGAGTCGTTGGCGTTATCATATTTATAGCGATTCATGAGCCAGGAGAACTAGCCCAGCTTGAATCCGACAAAAAATCCGCCAACCCCGCTGATACCTTTGCTGGTAATGCTGGTCAGACGATCCACCAGGAACCCACCGGAGCTTTTTGCAGCTTCCGTAGCGGCAGTAGCGGCATGTTGCAGTTTTTCATCGGTTATATCGATAACGCCATAATATTCTGCCGCAAAGAGCAGTACGATGGCAGCACCTCCCAAAAACAACGCCGTGCGCAACATTTTTTTAGCGAAGTAACCGACCGCCAGCCCGATAACAAACGGCGCGCCAACATTGCCTATTAAAAAAGTCGAAGAAAAGATGTCGGTAGAAGGTGTTGCATCGACTGTATGGGTATTCATGATCCTGAGTTTCCACTATTGTGATTATTAGAGTTTTCAGCATGATGCGGTACGAAGCCCATCTTCGTGATTGACGGATTGTATGCTTTTAACCGTACGATCTATCAAAAACCGAACTAGCCTTAGGTTAATAAAATAACTGTGCATCATATTGTTAATGTTTCATTTTATCACTAATCTCAATCACGTCGGAAAACAAAGCTATACTGAGCAATTCATACGAAGGCATTTAGCGTGCTAGACTAACAAAGTTTATATCGGTTAAAGCTTACATATAATCGGTTGAAGCTTACTTATAAGCCTACAATATTTTTGATTTTCACCATAAAAACCCAACCAAATTTTTAGGTTGGACGAGAGCATTATGTATTCAGTTGAAGTTTTTCCATGGAATAAAAATTTCGAAGTTGGAGTACCGCTGATTGATGAACAACATCAAAAGTTGGTCGATTTATTGAATGTGCTGGCCGGTCACTTGGCCTATCAATCGGACATGCCCACACTGAATAATGTATTCAATGACTTGGCGGAATACGCTATTTACCATTTTCAGGCAGAAGAACGTATATGGCACACATTCTTTCCTGAAGACGCCTGGGAAACAAAGCATAAAGACGATCACAGGAGATTTCTGGCTACCGTAAACAGAATAATGGGCAGCAAAACCATCAGACCACTGGATCAGGTGATTGAGGAAATTCTGACATTTCTGACCCAATGGCTGGCTTTTCATATTCTGGATACCGACATGCGTATGGCGAAGGTGGTGTTGGCGGTGCAATCAGGCAAACCGCTAAATCAAGCTAAAAAGCAAGCCGACCAAGAAATGAGCGGGGCAATGAAAGTGCTGATCGAAACCATGCTTTCCATGTACGACGCGCTCTCTTCACGCACCATGCAGCTGGCAAAGGAAGTGGTTGAACGGGAAAAAGCAGAACAGGCAAGCCTGGATGCGCTGGATCGCCTCCAGAAAATAGCCAGCCAGGTACCTGGGCTGGTATTCCAATTTCAGTTATTTCCCGATGGCCGTTCCTGCATTCCGTACGCCAATGAGGCCATTCACGCTATCTACCGGGTTAGCCCGGAAGAAGTCAGCGAAGATGCGAGCAAGGTACTTGCTGCTTTACATCCTGATGATTTGGAAAACTTCAAGACTTCCTTTAGGATTTCGGCACAGAATCTAACGCCATGGCGTCAGGAATACCGCTTGAAGTTTAACGACGAATCTGTCTGCTGGTTGTTCGGCAATGCCCTACCGCAGCTACAGACGGATGGTTCCGTGCTTTGGCACGGCTTTATTACCGATATCACCAAGCAAAAGCAGGATGAAGTAGACCTTCGCATTGCCGCCACTGCTTTTGAATTGCAGGATGCGATGCTGGTCACCGATGCAAATAATATCATCCTCAAAGTCAATCAGGCATTTACCCGAATCACCGGCTACAGCGCCCAGGAAGCCATCGGCAGGAACCCCAACTTGCTCAGTTCAGGACTGCATGACAAGGCTTTTTATGCTGCAATGTGGGAAAACATCAATCGTACCGATGCATGGCAAGGTGAAATATGGAATCGCCGTAAAAATGGCGAGGTGTACCCTCAATGGCTTATTATCACGGCGGTGAAAGAATCCGAAGACCGGAGTAAACAAGTCAATCATTATGTCGGCTCCTTTTCCGACATTACTTCACGCAAGGCCGCCGAGGAAGAAATCAAACAGCTGGCTTTTTACGATCCGCTTACCCAACTTCCTAATCGCCGGCTGTTGCAGGAGCGATTGAAACATAGCATCGAAGTAGAACGTCGTGAGGGCAAGCAACTGGCATTACTGATGCTTGACCTGGATCGTTTTAAAGCGGTCAACGACAGTTTGGGGCATCTGGCAGGCGACGAACTGCTGCAACAAGTCGCTGTCCGTATCTCGGCAAGATTGCGCGACGTGGACATGGTAGCACGTTTGGGCGGCGATGAATTTGTCGTACTACTCGAGGACATTGCTCATCCGGAAGATGCCGCCCGGGTGGCCTCGGAAATCATCCTGGTTTTAAGCAAGGCTTTTCAGTTAACCCAAAGTAACGATGTACAGATTGGCGCCAGTATCGGTATCAGCCTGTATCCGGAACATGGCGCCAGCTATGAAATACTGATGGATCACGCCGATGCGGCGCTATATCAAGCCAAAGATGCCGGACGCGGCTGCTATGCTTATTTTTCCGAAGACCAGACGCTTGCAGCCCGCGAGCGCATTGCATTGGAGACGCGGCTGCGTCGTGCAGTTGAACAGCAGGAATTGTGCGTTTACTACCAGCCTCAGGTGGATATTGCCAGTGGACATATAGTCGGCGCAGAGGCCTTGGTGCGTTGGCAGGACCCGGTAGAAGGCTTAATTCCGCCATTGCGTTTTATCCCTATCGCCGAAGAAACGGGGCTGATTTTGGAAATCGGAGAATGGGTATTACGGGAAACCTGTAGACAAGGCCGTCTTTGGCTGGATGCAGGTTTGCCTCCGCTAACCTTGGCGGTCAACGTTTCCTCGCAACAGTTCCGCCGCGGCGATATTAGCGCTTTGGTTGCTACATGCTTAAGCGAAACTGGATTTCCGGCCGAGTATCTTGAGCTGGAAATGACTGAAAGCGGACTGATGGAAAATCAGGAGAATGTTATGGCTCTTTTGAACAAGCTACGTTCGCAGGGTATTCATCTTGCCATTGACGATTTTGGTACCGGTTTTTCGTCGCTGGCTTATCTCAAGCATTTTCCGCTGGATGTGCTGAAAATCGACAAAAGTTTTATCGATGACATTCCTCACTTGCAAGACGATACGGAAATTGCCGCCACTATTATTGCGATGGGGCATATTCTGGGCTTTAAAGTCCTGGCCGAAGGTGTTGAAACGCCGGAACAACTGGCATTTTTACGAAGAAAAAATTGCGATTTATATCAAGGATATATCAAAAGCCCACCTGTACCGGCGGAAGAGTTTGCTGTGCTGTTACGAGAGCAGAGCTTTAATTAGCAGTAGGACGGAATAAGCCTGTCCTGAGCATGTCGAAGCGGCCTGTCCTGAGCTTGTCGAAGCGGCCTGTTCAAGCGAAAGCGAAAACAGGCGTTTGGCAACACTCTCCGGTCAGGTTGCGATGTCGGTATCGCATTAACCTCGATATTACCGCCGTCCACCCAATAACGAGCCCATAATGCCTCGAATAATCTGTCTGCCTACCGTACTGCCTATGCTGCGTGCCGCACTTTTTAGCAGCGCTTCACCGACGCTTTGCCGGCCTCTTGACTGGCTGGATGTTGTTTTTTCCGGCTGTTTGATTTGCAACTCCTCAACCGCTTTGTCAGCCTGCCGTTCGGCTTTTTTCTTGAGCAATTCATAGGCCGACTCCCGATCGATTTCCTGTTCATACCGGCCGCTAAAGGGTGATCGACGCATTATTTCATCGCGTTGCTGCGGGGATATCGAGCCTAGTTGAGACTCAGGCGGACGAATAAAAATCCGTTCAACCGGTGCTGGACTGCCATCTTTATTCAGTACTGAGACCAACGCTTCACCTGTCTTCAATTCCTGAATCACGGTTTCTGTATCTAACTTTGGATTACTACGGAAAGTGCCGGCGACGCTTTTGATGACTTGTTGATCTTTCGGCGTATAAGCCCTTAAGGCATGTTGAATTTTAAGGCCCAGCTGGCCCAAAATATCTTCGGGAATATCCAGCGGACTCTGGCTGATAAAATACACGCCCACGCCCTTGGAACGAATCAATCTGACAATTTGTTCGATTTTATCCACTAATACCTTGGGGGCTTGATCAAAAAGCAAATGCGCTTCATCAAAAAACAACACTAGCTTGGGACGATCCGAATCACCGACTTCCGGTAAAGTTTCGAATAAATCGGACAGCAGCCAGAGTAGAAAAGCGGCATATAAACGCGGTGATTTTCTATTCAGCTCGGTCGCATCAAGAATGCTGATAACACCATTGCCTGAAAAATCCGTCTTACAGAAATCCCCCAGTTGTATAGCAGGTTCGCCAAAAAACATCTCGGCACCCTGTTCTTCCAGCACCAATAATTGTCTTTGTATCGCGCCAAGACTTGCATCGGAAATATTGCCGTACTCTGTTTGCAATTCTTTAGACTCATCGCCCATCCAACGCAACATGGAACGCAAATCTTTTAAATCCAGCAATAGCAGGCCATTGTCATCGGCGATTTTAAAACAGCTGTAAAGAACCCCTGTTTGCGTGTCATTCAACTCCAACAGATTGCTGAGTAACAATGGCCCCATATCTGAAATAGTGGTGCGCACCGGATGTCCCATTTTGGCAAAAATATCCCAGAAAACAGCCGGATTACCGTGATGCTGATAATTAGCGATACCAATCTGTTGAACACGCTCGGAAATTTTCTCATGCGGTTGACCCGGAACAGTAATACCGGACAGGTCGCCTTTGATATCGGCTAGAAAAACAGGAACACCTATTTTTGAAAATCCCTCTGCCAGAATTTGCAGGGTAATCGTTTTACCCGTACCGGTCGCCCCTGAAATCATTCCATGGCGATTCCCCATTGCGGCATCCATAATGACTTGGGTACCATTTTGACCACCAATTAAAATTTCCTGCATAATTAATGTCCTTTCAATGATGACAATTTGTTTTACGTAATAGCTAAGAAATATTTATCACGAACGACTGCATGGAGCAGTTGCCAAGACACGAAGAACATGGAATTTTTATTTTGGTTTTTTCTTCGTGACCTTCGCGGTGATATGCTTTAAGTGGAAACAGTTAAAGCCAGTTTACAAATATTTAACTTCCGGCTTGCCTTCAGACTCAACCAATTCACCGATAGCAAAAGCTGTCTCGCCCAGTTGGCTAAGCGTTTGAAGCGTAGCCCGCTCATCTTCGGAAGCGACACAAACTATCATGCCGATGCCGCAATTAAAGGTAGTCAGCATATCCGGCAGCGATACATTGCCTTTTTCCTGCAACCACTTGAAAATGTCTGGGAACTCCCAAGAAGTAAGGTCGATATTAGCCTGGGTCCCCAAAGGCAGCACCCTTGGCAGATTCTCTGTCAAACCGCCGCCAGTGATATGGGCCAACGCATGCACCGGCACTTTATCCAACAGCGCCAATAACGATTTAACGTAGATTCTGGTAGGTTCTAGCAAAGCTGAACCTAAGGTTGTGCCATTGAAAATATCGGTAAGCGCACAATTACTATGGGCAATGATTTTCCGGATTAATGAATAACCATTGGAATGCGGACCGGACGATGCAATGCCAATCAGCTTGTCGCCGGCTTTGACTTGACTGCCGTCAAGCACTTTGCTTTTTTCCACGATGCCGACGCAAAATCCAGCCAGATCATACTCACCGTCCGCATACATACCCGGCATTTCTGCAGTTTCGCCACCGACCAACGCCGCGCCTGCCAGTTCGCAGCCTTTACCGATGCCTTCTACGACCGATGCGGCAGTATCGACATCCAGTTTGCCGGTAGCAAAATAATCAAGGAAAAATAAAGGCTCTGCGCCCTGAACGATAATATCGTTGACGCACATCGCAACCAGGTCGATGCCGATGGTATCATGAATATCCAATTCATTGGCTAGTTTAAGCTTGGTGCCTACGCCATCGGTACCGGAAACCAGAACCGGTTGCCGATAACGATCCAATGGCAATTCAAACATGGACCCGAAACCGCCTAAACCGGCCATGACGCCTGCTGTACGTGTTCTAGTTGCAATAGGCTTGATGCGTTCAACTAATGCATTACCGGCCTCAATATCAACGCCTGCACTTTTATAATTCAAGCCTTCTTGATTTTGTTCGCTCAATGTGGTGTTCTCTTGCTAAAATTTAAACTTCCGATATTGTACAAGACATCATCGGTTTTGTCTGAAGGTTATGAATGTGTATAGATTTATCTATCGAACAGTATCGTAGCGCTTGTGTGAATATTGCGCCAAGCTGAAAATAATTAATGCGGTTTCCTGTTGCGTTCAACCGAAACTGTCAATAACAACACAGAGTCTTTTTTGAGGAGTGGATATGAATATAATAAAAATGCTTAACCCTATACTGTTTATTGTAACGTTATCATTTGCCAATACAGCTATTGCCTATGATCCCGGCTTAACAGAAGAGATTTGCAAAAAACCCCAATTTAGAGACTTCACTCTTCCGGTCTATAAAGAACCCGAAAAAACCGAGGTTCCGCCTGAATCTACATTTACCTTTCTTGTCTCGCCTTGGGCCAAGCCGGACACGATAAAACTGACCGCTAAAAATCAAATTCTTGAGTATACCGTTGAAAGCAATAGCAGTTTTCATCGGGTTAAGGCAAAGTTGCCTGCCGCTTTGAATGGCCAATATGTCAGGATCAATGTCAGCGCCAAAGCGGAATTAGGATGTACCGATAACAATGGATGGTTAATTAAGATTGCTAATAAATGACAGAGACGAAAGGCAAAAGACTAAAGGACGAGCTTAGAAGCTTAGGTTTTTCGCCTTTCGCCCTTAGCCTTTTGCCTGTTTTTCAATAAAGCACTTTATCGCTCTTTTCAGCCCATATATTAAACGGCTGCAGGGCATTCGGCAGGTTTAAATGCAGCATGGCAATGCTGCGCTGATGCGGTAAAACAGAAATTTCATCGTAAATAAAGCTGTCGTCAAAGTTGGCGGCAGCCGCATCATGTCGGCTACATGCAAAATAGACTTTTGCTAGTCTCGCCCAATAGATTGCCCCTAAACACATCGGGCAAGGTTCGCAACTGGAATAGAGGATACAGCCGTGCAGCTGGAAATCGTTCAGTTCTTTACAGGCCAGACGTATAGCCATCACTTCCGCATGAGCGGTAGGGTCGATGGTGGTGGTAACTTTGTTGCCGCTGGCCGCAATCAGCCGGTTATCTTTTACGACAATAGCCCCGTATGGACCTCCCTGCCCTGATCTGGCATTGTCTACAGCCAAATCAACGGCTTGTTGCAAAAAATCTTTGTGCATCTACAAACCTAATGGATTGTTTGGATCTACGCCATCCATAAAAGGCAGGCCTCGCTCCTGATGGGTCAATTGATATATCTTTCCCAACCAGTTGTTGAATACCGCTTTTGCAGTGTCGCTCCAGGTGTTGTCGATATGTTCGAGAATTAGATTTTCCGGAAATTCTTGCAGCCTCTGCCCGTTCTGTCTAGCTATTCTGACCTGCTGTTCATAATCGACCAAAACCTGCTGAACGGCATCATTAAAGTAGTTTTCGGGGAATGGCGGATAGTCGTCTATTTCAGCGCGATAAAAGCGCAAGACTTCCCGCTTGTATTCTTTTAACAAGCTGATGTCATCATATTCAGGATGGCCCTGAAAAAACACAATGCGAAAACCGTCCGGGCTGACGGCAAGATGCACACCGGCTTCCTTGCTGACGGCCAGGACTTTAAGCCCATGCTGTTCCATGTCGCTTTGGAATATTTCATTAAAACGGGAGTGAGGAACATCGAAACGGGTGTTGATTTCCGCGACCAATGGATGAGCCCGATTGGTTAACTTGTGCGAAAACACTCCCCAGCGCTTGGCCTGCAGGCGTGTTCGCTCAATACCGTAACAATATTGAATGACCGCATGGGTCGCAAGGCATGAACAAAGTATCGAGGTAACATTTTCCTTGGCCCAGAAAAAAACCTCGGCCAACGGTTTCCAGAAATCCTCTTCGGGCAATCGTGGATGGGTAACGTTAGCGCCGCTGATGATCAGCGCATCCAGCCCATCCCGCTTGATTTTCTCAAAGGGCTCGTAATATTTAGCAATATGAGCTTGCGCTTCCGGGCTCCTTTTTAGCCCTTCGACGGTAAAAGGATGCACATGAAATTGAACAATTTGGTTGCACGCCCCCACCAACCGGAAAAACTGTCTTTCTGTCGCTTCCAATGCCGCATCGGGCATCATATTGAGCAGGCCGATATGCATTTCCCGTATATCTTGATTACTGGCGCGTTTAGGATCTAATATTTCCTCCCCTTCTTCACGAAGACGCTGAAATGTCGGCAGATCAGTATGAGCAACTAAAGGCATAAACGGGCTCCTCCCATATCATTGCTGAGAAGCAAGGGCATCGGCGATAAGCCGGATAAAGTCATCCTCGCCTTTAACGGTGGCGACATCATTCGCGTCAACCGTATAGCCGTATTGATCGGCGATGGCTTGATAGCGGGGTAGCCTGGATTTGAATAACTCGGGAAAAACCCAGGAGACAAAGTCATCAGGCTCCATAACATCAGTGGAAGAGTGATTTTTAAGCTGCATGAATTCAGCAATTTTTTCATCAAGAAACGCTTCCCGGTAATAAAGCGGTTTGGGATCGGATTTAGCGCGCTCAATAATGGTTTGCTCCAACACCGGCGGTATTTTGATGTAAACAATCAGCGTGTTCTGCGCCAGCGTTTCCAACGTTTCCGGACTGTCCAGCTCGCAAACGCTGCCGCCGGCATCATTGACAAAATGCTTATATCCATAAATATCTACCGCTTTATAAATAAAATCCGGCACATCATTCATCGCAGCAATCTCGGCCTGATGATGCAGTTTTTGCCGGCGTTTAAACTCCTGTAAAGACAATCCCCCTAAATCAGGATTGCCGAGTTTGCCTAAAAAGCTGGAAACGGGGGCCAAGTTATCAACGGTTATCTTATTGCTGATATGAATGGAGTCGGAAAGCAACAACTCGCGCAGAAAGGGAACGCGCATGGCCTGACGTTTAATATTGTCCAGGATAGGCTCTTCCAGATATTTTGTGCCTATCCTGTAGTCGCCTGAATAATGGAACCATTTGGCTTTGGGCAATTTATTGGCCAGCGTGGTTTTTCCGGCACCGGACATTGCCAACAAGGTAATTCGTTTTGTTTTCCAGTCCAGGAATTCCTGTGGACTCATTCTCATGTGATAGTTTTCCTAATTAATCCAGGTAGTCTTCGATGTCCATGTCTTCAGGGTTGGGTCTGTGCTCGTCGGGATCGGTATAACCCAGATCATCGGTTTCCAAATCGTCAAAAGGCGCACTCCAATCTTCAGGATCCTCGATATAATCGAAAGTCGAGTTATACCAGCTGTCATGATCATATTCGCCAATATCACCGTTAAGATATTGGACTTCAATGGAATCATCGCTATCGTCAATGGCGATGACTTTAAATTTTAGATTGTTTTCTACATCCTTGTACCAACTGCCGATTATGGGGTCTGCTATGGTTGTCATGATTATTCCTCAATACTTAGCCAGAATGTTTCGATACAAAATATCTAAAAAGACATATTATTATTAACAATGCGAAAGAAAACACAAAAGTATTTTATGCTAACCGACATAAATTTAATTTGCGGATTTTTTATGTTGAAGTCAGTGTTAAAGCCTGTTATGACGATGCCGATCAGATGCATCCGGGTGTCATATTTATAAAGGAAGCACATCTTTCTTGCAAGAATTGTTGTCATAAATTCTTCATACAAGCCCCTCTGCAACAGATTGCATCAGCGTTCAAACCAAGCGTCAGGGATAACTAAAACTCCTAATGAGGGTAAGTTCTCCGGGCTCGCGTAGCGGAACCGTAATACTCTCCTGTTTTTCATTGACCGTGCCTTCCTGGGTAATGACGGTAACATGCGCCGTGGTTATGATTTGTGCGGGATCGTCGTCACTATAACCGCCGCCGTAGTAATTGATATAAACCAGATAACGGCCTTTTAAAGGTGCAGGCATCGCAAAGATTTCCGGGCCGTAACCCGTGGTGACATCCACATCCAGAGCGCCGCCATTGCCCAATACTCTATCGCCGTACCAGCCATGACCGCCATCCGGCGTTATCACATGCAAATCAAGATCCGTGTTGTCGCTGTCCCATGACAGCACCACGCGCAACCCGGCTGCTGCCTGCTCCTTGCCGTTATGCAAAAATTGCACCCGGTTTACCTCGGGGCTGTCGGGATCGCGAACTTCAACGCTGTTGCTGCCGGGCGAGAAACTATAAGGGCGTTCAAAACTGCCGTCCTGCTCAACCCGCAACGGCATTGCCACCCCGTTGACTACCAGAGTTGCCGGCCGGCCGCTGGGTTTTGCCTGAGCCGCGATGCGTCCACGAATAAGTGCCGTCTCCGCTTGATTCGCAGGAGTATTCACAGACGCCGCCGGATAAGTAACCTGCTGCGTAAAAGACGCCTTTTTATCGCTGGCTGCATGCCATCCCCCTTTGGGCACATCAATACTGACCGTAGATTCGGCAGTGGCAGGCGGCATCGCTAAAGCGGTGCATAGCGCAAGATAAACGATTCGGTGTTTCATGATTACAACTCCATTAACAAACGGCGGGCAAGATGTTCAATATAGTTTTCGTCTTGACCACTGGGATAAGCTTCAAACGCCAGATGCAGGTATTCGTGGGTGATGTCGAGGCGATCCTGCTGATTAAGTACGCTCCGGACAAAAATACGCCGGCTATTCTTGTCGACATGAGGATGACCGGCTTGCAAGCGGCATACTGAAAACAGCGTAGTTTCAACATAACCGGGCTCACGATCCAGTAGCTCACGCCAACGCGGCAATCGGCTTTTCAACCAGCTTTCAGCATCAGCCAGGACTTCGCAAGCCGAGGCAGGTCTTTGCCAACTGGCCAGGCTATTGCGCGGAAATGCCTGCCGCAGAATCGCGTCAAAACGCATGCCGCTATTTGCCTGAGCAACGGCATCGCGCCAAACCAGCCTGTTGGGGCCGGGTGTATCCAGATGATAATTAACCGCTTCTCCGGCCATCACAACATCGGCGGTCCAAACCGCAACCGCACGGGCCGACTCGGATGCAGGCCGCGGCGCTACCCGTTGGTTAGCGCTGCTGTCGTCGACCAGCAGGCATTCGCCATCGTGCGCTGCATTCTGCAACAGGTAGGACCGGGCGGTAATCGCTAAGGCTCTGGCTGCCTGTAACGGCGCTGCCGCCGCTTCGCGATCCAGTACCCGGGCGACATATTCCTCGCGCGACAGCCTAGCCCGCAACAGCGGTTTTTCCTGTAAACGCGACAGGATTATATCGCCAGCGCTTTTTATGTCGATGGTATTACCGTTGGCAAATCGAAGCGTGTATGCGCCATGCAGAATTCCTGAGTCAGGAATCCGCTTATGCGAGTCGTACACGGCATTTATCGGATAACGGGCAAACAAGTTGACCTCCACGCAGTTGTCCGGCCCTGGCTGAACAGTTGTCACCGGGAGGAAGCTATCAAGGGCGTGGCTGTACTTGGACAGAATATCGGCGCTGCTGCCCTGCCCGGCCGCCCACAGCGGCGAACCATCGTTCAACCAGCCAGCAAAGCCGCCAATACGCTGCTTGGGATCCTCATTGCGATACCAGCTCCAGGTCTTCACCCGCAAACGGCCGCCGAGATTCGTAATTAGATCCGAGTCGAGCAATACGTCCAGCAATGCAGCTCTGGCCTGTTGCTGAGCGGGCAGGTCTTTCAAGGCCTGCAACAACGCTTGCACATCCACCGTTGTTGCAGGCGCGACCGCCGATAGTTCAAGCAGGCCGGCAGGTATTGTCTTCGATTGCCAATACCGGCGCCAAGTCTGTGCGTCTATTCCAAGGCGAGCCGGCGAAAAATACAGCCCGCAAGAGCGCACCAGTGCCGTATCTCGATCAATGCGTTCGCCCTTCTGGCTGCAACAATAGACCTCTTCCTTGTCATTCCCCTGACAGGTGTAACCGGGGTCGGGTAATTTTCGGTCAACGGCATAGGCATACATGAACAGTTTCCAGGTACTGCCCAGCGGCGTTTGCAAGCTGCGCTCCAAAGGCAGGCGCTCAGCTTGGCCGTCTGCCGTAAGCCGGGCAAACTGCGTAACATTGCTGGCCCGGTTCAGTAGCGCCACTTGTAAAACATCGGGAGTCTTTGCCGCTACTGCAAACGTCTGCAATAGTGCGAACAGGATTAGGTAGTTTCTATGAAAGAACATTTTAGGACTACGCATTTTTGGTTCTATATGAATACGCATTCCTAAGTTCTATATGAAACAGAGTGCGCATATAAACCCAAGCTCTTCAACAGGCTCACCTTCGATTTTTCTGGGATGAGCTTAAAAGTAAATCCGTTCGTCCTGAGCTTGTCGAAGGATGGGCGGATTTACTTTGGGCCAAACGAGACACTTCTGCCCAGTCGCCGCGCATCATGGCTTCTTTCTTTTTGCGGCACCAGCCTTTGATTTGCCTCTCAGCTGATAAGGCTTCCTCTCGGGTGGGGTAATCTTGTGACCAGATAAGCTCTAGTGGGCGGCATGTTACTGTATAACCAGCACATTCCCCAGCCTGATGTTGACCGATGCGCATTTCAAGGTTGTCGGTGTGTCCAGTGTAATAACTACCATCGGCACAGCGAAGAATATAAGCCCAAAACATTTTTTATCCTTTATTTGTAAATCTCTCGACTTTGCTCGGAGAATCCTCTGATTTCACTCTGGGGCTTTGCCATCTTTCTCCATTCATCCCATTCGACAAGCTCATGACTGGCTTCGACAGGCTCAGGACGAACGGAGAAAGATGGCAAAGCTCTGGTGTTTCGTATCATCCGTGTTCTATTTTCCGAACATCGCCATTTACTCAACCCGCAATGTGCTATAAACAACCGGCGACTCCAGCGCGGATTTTGCCGGATCATACATATGCCGATAGCGCACCGCCGGTAAATTGAACCGGCCTTTTTGCGAAAAACGCAACAAATGCCGAATATGCAACTCGCCGCTCAAACTGTCGATAGGCACGGCATAAAGCAGTTGTCCTGTTTCATTCTGCGCCTTTTCCAACGGAGCCGCCTGTTGGCTACCGGAAGGCGTCAACTGTATGCCCCAGGTGGTGCGCTCGACATCTGCTCCTGGCGGCAGCGGTACCTCGATAATACCGTAGCGCAACGGCTTGTCGGCAGAACTCTTCAGCACAATTTCATCCAGATACAACGCATCGCCGGACACTTTACCGTCAGTTACATCCTGCCCCTGGAAATGCAGGCTTTCAGTGCCGGGCACGAGCTGTTGCAAATGGCGGATAATTTGAACCGGCGCATTGCCCGCAACAGGGGCGCTGGCGCTGGAAAAATTCAAACCGGCACGCAGCGGTTGTTTTGGGTCTTCTGTCAAGTTCAATTCAGCGGGAGGTGCCTCACCCTGCCATTGCCAGTGAGCGTTACCTATTGAGGTCGGCCTCGGTTGCCATTCGCCTTTCGGCACATAAACTTGATCCGATTCCGCTTTTGCAGCAGTTTCATATAGCCAAGTGAGCGCCAAAGCCCGCTCAAGCGTCGCCTGCTCCGGCGACAAGCGGGCAAACAGCGCACGGCTGCGCGCGCTATCCAACGGCTGGCGATACAATTTCACTGCGTCGGCAAAAACCAGACTGCTGCTATCCAGCAATGCCTGTGCCGCCGGCAAACCTGTGGCAAACGCCTCGGGCCGCGCAACGCCTTTAGCTTCAGCCAGTCTGGCTGTAATGACGCGAGCGGCAGCGAGCCCAAGCGGCGATTCCGGAGCGGCCATAACAACGCTCATGCCGTCCGTGATAGTGACCGATGAGTCCCCGTCGCCGGCTTTTGCCAGATCGTCCATCAAACCCTGCAGTAATGTCGTTACCGGCAACTGCATATGCTCGGCAAAATCGATGATCAACGCCCGTTGCAGCAGCGGCGTGTGCTGAGCTTCAGTCGCATAGACATCCTGCACCCGCTGCCAATGCTCCTGAGGCATATTCAACCCCAACGCACGGCTGGCATACCAGTCCGCATAATAAGCGTATCCGGTCAGGAATGCGTCGGCCCCGGAACTGTTGCCCCACCAAGTAAACGCCGCATTAGGTCCCGCCATCTGCACTAGGCGCAACCGGCTGTTCTTCATCATTAATTGCAAACGTTCGCGTATGCCCGGAGCCGCCTGCTGCAATTGCGGATAGGCAAGACTCAACGGCAGCAGGCGGCTGGCAGTCTGTTCGACGCAACCGTACGGGTAGTCCAGCAAATCGTCCAACGCCGAATAAAATAGAGCCGAGACAGAGCCGTTGATACGCAAATCAATATCCGTTGCATCATCGGGCAATGCCAGAGCGGTACTGCGTTGATTGATGTCCAGCACTAGCGTATGCAAATCCTGCCAGTTTGCCGCACTGGTGTTCAGGGTAACGCTGAGACTATCCTGTTCCTCCCCTGCCAGCTCCAGGCTGGTTTCCAATTTCCCCGGTTTAAAAACAATATCGTCAGGCAAGGCCAGATAATTAATGCCGGGACGCAACTCCACTGTCTTGCTTTGGGATTGCCCTTCAAGGTCTACGGACCAGTCTGCGGTAATATTTTGCTTTTGCTGGTTGAACGCCAGCAAACCGAGTGCAGGATGATCGCCCGCACGAAAACGCGTAGGCCCGGACCATTTCAGGTACAGATCCTTCTCCGAACGCACATAAGCCTTGCGCTGACCGACATGGCCTTCCGCATTAATCGCCCTGGCGGTAATGCGCCAGCGAGTCAGGGAATCGGGCACGACAAAGGTGAACTGCGCCTTACCGTCCTTGTCGGTCGTCAAATCAGGTTTCCAGGCCGCCGTATCGACATCTTCCCGGCGCGGCCGCTCAAGCAGCTTAATGTTTCTATCATTACGGTTGCTTTGCGCCGTTGCCTCCGAATGCGGAATAGCCACGTCATAACTGATAAAAGACAAACTCGCCGCGGTGCGCACATTGTTCCGTCGCGGATGATAGAAAAAATTATCGATAGTCGGCGCAATTTCCGGCTGCAACACATAAATCATTTCATCGACGACGCTGACCGTCAGTTGCGCCGATACCGGCTGATCGGCAAACCGGGTTTGCAGCTCCACGGTGACGGTATCGCCGGGTTTGTAGACCTCCTTATCGGTTTTGATCTCGACCGCTATGGTCGGCATCACCACCTTGATACCGGCATTTTGAAAGCTGTAATCGCCGTGCAAGGTATACAACGCGGACACGGTGATATTAGGCGAAAAATCGGCTTGCACGGGAATAGACAGCTGATACTGCGTGTCATTAAGACGCGTGATTTTCAACCAATCGCCGCCCTTGGACAGCAACGCGGTGGAGTGGACATTGTCGCGTTCCAAAGTCAGCAACGCATCCTGCACAGGTTCGGGAAAAGTCAGCAAAGCAACCGCAGTATCACCGACCTGATATTCCGATTTATCCATGATCATTTCAATACTGCCTGCCGCCGCTTTCATGTCAGGGCCGCTGACGGTATGACTGGTGCCGCCAACAATCAGGCCTGCCTGATCCTTCAGGTTCAGGTTATAAGTGCCGGGCTTGTCAAACTGCACGGTAAATTGCCCACTTAAATCGGCCAAATCGGCGGAGCCGCGGCTTTGATCTTCAAGACGCACCCACTCGTAACGCACCGGCTTATTAGCTGCATCGGCCTGACCGGTATAAGAAAACGTAACCGGTGAACCCAAAGCGCTAAAACGTTGCGGAGCGCTCAACTGATATTGCATCGCACCGCGCTCAATCAGGATTTCCCTGGTGTTTTTGACCCTGAATGCCGCGCCGTCGCTGGCAAAAATCGTCAACAGATACCGGCTGGGCTTTTCGGCGGCAGGCAATGTCATGTGCGCCGCGCCATGATCGTCAGTCACCAGGTTCATCGTTTGCAGCTTGACCGGAAACTGCCCCAGGTATTGCAGCTCACTGTCGACCATCGACAACTGTTGCACACGCAGGCTGATGTCGATATGCGCCCCCTTAACCGGCTTGCCGTCCGGATAAAGCAACAGCAATTGCCCTTCCACCGGCTCACCGGTCCGATAATCCGTCTTGTCCAAATTCAATGAAATCTCGAAATGAGGTTTTACATATTCGGCCACCCGAAAAGCGCTGGAATATTGTTGATTATCGTAACTGAAGCGGATTTCATAGCCTCCCGCAACAGCGTTTTGCGGCAATAAAAAGCGGGTATCCGCACCGTGCAAGGGTTCGAAATCCAGTTTCAGCGTTTGCAAGGATGCACCGGCAGCATCGACGATAGTCAGCTCAATCGGCCCGGCTTTGGGCAACTCCGATTCCCGAGCACTCTTAAAATGCCTGCCGACAATCTTAATATCAACCGCATCGCCGGGGCGATACAACGGCCGATCCGTGAACGCATACATCTTGCTGTTATATATTTCGCTGTCGTAGTAGAAATTTTCCGACACAAATACGCCGCCGTTGTTATCCTCGCCCAGCACATAACTGCGTTCGGAACTGGCATGAGACAGATGCAGAAGGCCGTTATCGTCACTCTTGCCGCTATTTAGCACGCCGACGCCGTCCGTCCAGTAGATTTGCGTATCTGCGACTGCTGCGCCGGTATTCTTGTCTGCCGTCCACACCAAAAGTTCCTTGCCGGAAATTTTGGTAACGGCAATCGTGTCCGACACAAAAACCATCGTCGTGGCGCGAAACTGTCCGGCAAAGGCTTCGGTCAGGTACAAGCCCGGTTCCAGCTTGCCGAGCGGGATATAAACATTACCTTCGGACGGCGCAATAAAATTGCTCGATGAGCCGCTAAGCGCCACACCGGCAGGTGGCTGGATCGTCTTAGCCTCACCGACCGGATAACGGAATTGGCTGACTAACGGCAAGCCGGGAATGGGGTCGAATTCAGGATGATGCTCGAATTCCGTCGGCTTGCCTATAGACTTGCCCATTTTCAAGCTCGGCGCTTCGGTCGTGACGGTCTTGCGCATTTGATAAGAAAAAACCCGTTGCATCGCACGGCGCGACTTTCGATACCAGTTATCCCATAAATATCCCAAGGTGTTGGCAAGACCTTCGCCTTTGTAATTAACTTCCGGCTGTATGCGATGCAGGTTTTTTTGTTGTTTCAAAAATTCCAACGGATTGCGGATGCGATAAACGCGAATATCGACACCGCCATAGCTTTCCAGATTAGAGCGATCCGTTGCTTCCAGACGCACCCGCGCCTCTTCGGCGCTACCAAAGCTGCTGTCCGCCAGCAGGAAAAATTTTCCGCCTGCCTGGTTGTACATGTAATCGCTGGCAGGAATCGATTCGTTAGGCTCTGCCGAAACGGCAGCAGCCATAACCAGCAACAATGAAATCAGCACACATCGAAAAAACAAAGGATTATTCATGATCTTATCTACATTTATTCTATAAAAATCATTCGTCCACGAAAAGCACGAAAATATTCAACGTTGTGAAACATCACACGAAAGATAAATGACAGAACAATACAACGTAATGATTTTTTCGTGCTTTTCGTGCTTTTCGTGGACAAACTATGTTTTTCAGGTTTATCGGGTTAAAAATTCCAGCCGATAAACGCCAATAAAATTCGGATTTTGTTCGTCAGGTATCCACCGGGTATCTTTCCAATGCATCAGCTGATTCAAAGCAACTGCCCGAAGCCCGTTATCGGTCGGCGAGCTTGATCCGGTGTGATAGGCGATAAAATACCCCATCCAAATCATCAAATGCTGATCATCGCCCTGATCGAAAAAAAGCAAATCTCCGGGTCGGGCCTGATTGACATCGCGGCCGAGAAACCGGCTGTTATGCTGAATCAACAATATCGCTTCGGCATAGGCATCGGTTTTACCGTTGCCGACATTCCATTTCTGCGCCAACTGGCGCTGGTTGGTGGTCAACGTTAATTCCGGCGGCAGGAACTCGTGGCCGATGCCGTTACTGCGCAACCATTTCGTATCGTGAATTTTTAAAGCTTCATTAGCCGCGAAACGCACCAAACCCGCACAATCCTGCTGATACCAACGAGGACTAGGCCCCTGCCGCAACTGTTCCTCAACAATACGCACGAACCAACTGCGAAAAACCTGCGACTGTTGCGCAGTCAAATGCACATCGGCAACATTATCCGCTGCAACCTGAAAACTGAGAGGCAGCAGAAAAAAACCGATCAGCCATTTTTTCACAAAGGCTTCCATTCAAGAGGCTGCCATTTCCAATCCGAATCCGCATGAAATCCTTGCGGCAGCAGTAGCAAATAGTCAGGATAAGCTTGCAAAGCACGGATTTTGGGCAGCAGATTCTTTTCAGCGGCATTGCGGAAAATGGCTTCCTGATCCGCAGGAAGGCTGTCCATCGACTCAAGTTCCAGCAAAGGCGCCAGCTTGCCAGGGGACAGGTATATCGGCATCGTCGAACCGGCAGGAACTTTTTCGGATAATGCGGGGTAATTCTTGTCTAAGGTATCCAGGGCGTGTTGCAACAATTTATCGTCCAGCGAAAACAACAGCGTGCTGCCATGGCGAGCAAAACTCACACGAAAGAAATTTTGGGATGCCAGATCCAGTGGCGGCTCCGCCTGATCCGCGCTATAAAGACCATATTTGGAGCCGACAATACGTTGCCATAATTTTCCGCTTGCCAGATCCCGGCTATCGACAGGAAAACGCCCTCCCTCAACCTTTTTTTCATAGCTGCCAATAATATCGGTAAACAAACCGGCTAATTCATTGTCCGTTTCGGGCTGCTGAACATTTGCAGCCAACTCAAGCGCAATCAGCGGCGTATGCATTCTTGAACTACCGTACCAGCACAGCGCAGCAGCGCCGGTCAGCACCGAATCAATATCGTCCAACTCGGATTTATCCGATGCAACTTTCCGGATAATATTTTCAATATTGTCCGTTTCCAGCGGCAATGCGACGCACATCCCTGCATCCGCAGGCATTGCGCGCCACAAGGCATCGACATTCAAGTTTTTATTCGTCGTCCCATTATTCACAGCCAGAAAACTATGCCAACCGGTGTTGTCCATTTCAAAGCGCAAACCTGCCAGCATCGGAAAAAATGCCTGATAACCCATCATCAAATGATCGGCATGCAGGCTGACCCGGTGTTTGACGGAACTTTGCGTTAAGCCGAAATGATCGGTAAAAAGATTATCGCCATTGAATAAATGGCCGATTAAGGTAAGCGCCGAGTCGGATAATTCAGCCTCGCCGTTTTCAGAATCGATCGCCATGGCCGGATTCGATAGCGCTATCAAATAGCCATTGTGATACGCAAACAGCAGGTTCTTGCCGCGAAGGTAGCGCAAACTGTAAAACTGTATTTTTTCCCCGTTCAGCATCATGTCTGCCGATTTTGTCAGCTGCCTATCCTCACCTGCCGCTTCGGCAATAGACTGCATGACATTCACCATCGACAGCGATGCTTGTGCCAGCAAGCCGGTTTTAATACGCAGCAGACTGTAAGTCAGCTTGCCGTCAGCACTGCGCCATAGCGCCAATTGGGCCGGCTGGCTCAACAGATCGGCGATCAGGGAGTCCTGCACGGTCAATTTGTGCTCATAGACAATCCTGCGCAAACTTCCGGCCAGCCCTAACCTGTCGGCATTGGCCTGGTAATAAAACACAAAGTCTTCGGTCAGCGTATCATGCAGCAAAGGCACGGTGAGCAAATCCTTGGGTAAATCAGCAAGCACTTCGCTTTCAATCAACGCATCGGGATGCTCAAGATCCAATGATAACTTTTCGAGCACAATTGGACTTTCCTGTGATGTTGCGAAAAAATGCCGACTTATTAACTGCCATTTCCATTCGGCGATCGTAGCTGCCAAGGCGGCAACCAACAAAACGCTTATCACCATCGCCAGACGAGGACTAAGCCATGTCCGGCCTGTCTTCTTGTCACTATTATCAGTCGGATTCATCCGCATAATCTCCCGCTTTAATGTCTAAATTTGCTTCCATGAATCATCAGTAACGAAATGTTTTAGTAACGAAATGTTTTCACCAACTGTAGCTCACCGATGGTACGCAACGGCACGATGAAATTTTCCCGTTTTTCATTGATCGTATTTTCGTTCAGCACCAGCGTAATCTGTGTCGTAATCATGTCATTGCGATTAGTCTGAGCATTGAAGTTATAACCATCCTCGGTCAGATTTCCCCAGTAATTCACGTAAACCAGATAAGTGCCGTGCACGGGCGCGGCCATAGTAAATATTTCCGGACCAGGGCCATCCACGCCATCGACATCAAGGCCGCCGCCATTGCTGAGCACCGGATTTGCAAAAAAAGCATGTTGCCCGTCGGGGGTAATAACATGTATATCGACTTCAGCTTGAGGATCGTCCCAGCCCATTATTAAGCGGATACGCGCAGGCGTTTTTTCAGCGTTGGCATCATAAAACTGCACAGACTGCAATCGTTCACCGCTCGAACTCATCAGCGCAACGCTGTTGGAACCTGAGCCGAAAGCGTAAGGACGCACGAATAGGCCATCGTCATCGGTATATAAAGGTAACGGATTGCCATTAACTACCAGTGTATGCGGCTGCCGAACGCCATTGAGGTTTTTCAGTTTGCCTTCGATGGCGATACGATGGCTTTGCGCGCCGCGGTCAATCGGCGGCACCGGATAAGCTACTCTTGCTTGATCGGAATTGTTAGTGAGGCCGTCGTAAATCCAGCCGCCGGCAGGTGCGGTCCATTCCACCGACGGCGGTTTCTCATCTGCAACACTGCACAGACTTACAACCAGCAGCAACATGGACCTGATAAATATAAGGCCTGAAACACCCACTTCTGCTAACGCCATATCTATCTATTATCAGCCTCTTTGGCATTAAAAAATTAGTGGGAATAAAATTCAATACTGCTACCTTAAATATAATGTGTCAATACTAAATCGGCGCAGCAATCCCTCTAATCAAATAGGACATTCATTGATCAATTTATTCATCTCAGCCAATAATCAACAACCAACCCTGCAAATACAGCCAAACCGAACCAATTGCTGTTTAAAAACGCTTTAAAACAAAGCGTTTTTTCCCGGTGGAAAATCAATTTTTGCTGGTAAACCGATAAGCCTGCCGCGACTAAAATACCGCCATAGTAAGGCCAGCTTGTCTGCGCCATTTGCCCGACCGTAATCAACAGGCCGAGTATGATGACCTGTAAGCCGGCCATGATTTGGCGGTCGTAAGCGCCGAATAGTATGGCCGTCGATTTAACGCCTATTTTTAAATCGTCATCCTTATCGACCATCGCATACATGGTGTCATAAACCAATGCCCATAATATAACGGCCAAATACATCACCCATGCCACCGGCGGGATGCTATTTATCTGAGCGGAAAAAGCCATCGGCACGGCCCAACCAAAAGCAATACCCAAATAAGCTTGGGGTAGTTGGGTGTAGCGCTTCATAAACGGATAACTGGCTGCTAAAAATGCGGCGATGAACGACAGCATGATGGTGTAGATATTCAGCAATAACACCAGGCCGAAAGCGCACAAACACAGCACCACAAAAACGATCAATGCTTCCTTGGGCTTAACCTTACCGGCCGCGATAGGCCGCTGTTTGGTGCGCTCTACATGCGGGTCGAAGTCGCGATCAGCGTAATCGTTAATCACGCAACCGGCGGCTCTCATCAACACCACGCCCAGGCAAATAACGGCCAACACCAGCAAATCGGGCTTGCCGTCGCTGGCAACCCACAGCGCCCATAATGCAGGCCACAATAAAATCAGGATGCCGATAGGTTTATCGAATCGTGCTAATAACCAATATTCCTTAATTCGATCCATTGCTGCGTCTATCATTGTTATTGCCTATTCCAAAGCGTGAGTTTTGTTAAAAACGCTATTATAGCTTTTTGTTGGTAACGACTCAGCAGATGCCGAGTTTTTGGGAACATTGATAACACTGCTATAACAGTATTTAGACTGAGCTTTTTATAGCTATGAACGAGTAGGGCGTGCCGTGCGCGCCTTAGGGGCCAGAAAGGCGCGCACGGCACGCCCTACGCAAACAACCCGTCCCTAACCCTCCACACCGCCGCAAAATCCAGCTTTTCCCCTGAAAAAATCAACTGCTTGCTTTGCGCACCCTGCCGTTGCTTAAGATAGGCGCTGACATTCATCCAGCGAATCACATCCTCGCCGCGCATTTCGTCATGCTGGCGAATCACTAGATACACATCCACCGGCTGGTTTTGCCAGTATTGCAAATGCCGGTCGTTTGTTACGTCAAAAATTTCCTTACCGTCGCGTTTACGGCTGCGCAAATACGAGTTGCCGCTTTTAAGCTGAACATAAATCTTCCTGCCGCTGGCTGCGCCTGTTTCCGGGTCTTTAAATTCCACTTCGCCATCGATGCCGTAATCGAACATTGTCACCGGACGAAAAATCGCATTGGCATCGGCGCAAACAGCCATCATATGCCCGATCAAGCCTTGCTCTTCCGATTGGGTATCGCGCTGTTGCCGTTCCGTTTGCTCCATAAGCAACACCTTTCGCGCCACCGGATCGGAAGCCAAGCGTTTTTCGATGTGATCCATGAACTGCACCCGCTTATCACAGCGCTGGCAGATAATAAATTTTTTGCCTAATGCTTGCCGCTCTTGCACCAAGGCCAAATTGGTCACCGGTTCACCGCAGTTGCAGACATAACGCCGCTGCCGCTGCAACTCACGACCACGTTTGGCAAGATGACGATGCACAAACTCGATAAACATCAACTTCAATTCATCAGGTACGCCGGTTTCAAAAAACACGCTGATTTTTCCAGCTCCATCGCCCAATTTCTCAAACAGCACACCGATAGTTTTACCGGTGCTGGTGGTAAATTCCGCCGCATTCTGCCACAATTCCTTTTGGTCGAAACTGCGGCTATACCACAGCCGCACCACCAGAGTGGTGTAAATCGTCTGCAACTCGCCACTGAACGTGTACGAAACAAAAATTTCCGGGTACTTCGGAATGTCGCGGTCGCGCCGGTATTGCGACGGAAAAATCAACAGCCATTGCCCGTTTTCTTCACATACCCGCATACACAACGAACTGTCCAGCAACATTTGCAGCAGGGCGCGCAGCAACAACTCTTCATCCGGGCGATGCTGCAAACGCTCCACGCCGGTAAAATCAAATTCGTCGCTAAAAACCGCCTCCTCGCTGACACAGCCGATTTCATCCCGATGGCAACGCGCAGCCCGGATCACCGCAGCAGCATAACCGTTCAACAATTCAGGACGTAGCAGCACCAAATCGCCGAACTTTAGCGGACGCAGCAAACCGTGATTCGCCAACAACGTTACGGCGGTGCGCATATTCGCTTCGGTGATAGCCTCATTCGGCAATGCTTGCTCCAAGCGTTGAGCCAGTTCGGCAAAACGCAGCAAGCGAATATCCCCATCGTCACGCAAAGCTACCAGCGCATTTTTAAGTTCCGCCAACAAACGCGGTGTCGATGTCCACGGCAGTTGATCCCAGGGAATATGTTGGGCGATCAGTTGTTTCAATGTGGAAGGCTGGTCGCCGTTCATACTGTCCGAACAATTGTCGCCACGATTAGCGCTGGTTTCCAAAAAACCGGCAAAGCCGTGTTCTTGTAAAAAACGGTCGATTTTTTGCCGACTGAGCTTCATGCCGCCCACATCCAAGCGCGTGGCAATCAACAGTTTAGCCACCTCGCGCTGAGGGTCATTGCGAGAAACAGACATCGACAAGGCTTTTAGCCAATCGCTCGCTTCGGCAAACGGGTCGTCTTTTTGCGGATTAACAAGCATCAAGGCCAGCGCGGTTTCTTCCAGATAAAGCTGGTGTATCAGCCGGTAATCTTCTTGACCGGCCAAATCCCATAGCAAAGCCTCCCGTTCAATAACTGGGCCTTCGTTTTCATTGGGCAGGTCCGAACTTTCGGCATCAGGTAAATCCAAATGCCAGACATTCATGCCGTGCGTGGATTCGGTTTTAACATAGTCATCGGCGATCAAGCGATGCGCCAGCGTGGTTTTGCCTACGCCGCTTTCGCCGATTAGTACCACTTTGGCGTTACTGTAGCGACGAGCGGGTTCGGCAACGGTAATTGCTTTTAGCTTGTTGAGGCTATAAATGTAAATTAGCCCTTGGTATGTACCCACCACCAGACGTGAACCATCGGGGCTAAAGGCGACAGAAGTGGGGAATAAATTTTTATTGTATTTAATCACCTGTAAACAATCACCCGACTTTAAATCCCAAAGCCGAACCGTCTTATCCTCTAATCCGGTAGAGACGATGATACGGTCATCTGGGGAGAGGGCGACGGACATAACTGCACTCTGATGCCCCTCCAAGCTCGCCACGCAACTAGCCGTTGCCAAGCTCCAAATTTTGACGGTTTTATCTTCAGACCCCGAAACTGCAAACATTTGGTCGGCAGTCATTTGCACGGAATACACGATATCAGAATGACCCTTCAAACTTGCCAAACATTCAGCGGCATCCAAATCCCAGAGTGTCAGTTTGCCGCTATCACCACCGATAACAGCGCGTGTACCGCTGGCATTAGCAGCAGCGGTCCAGATGGTTTGTTCGGTTTTAATGGTTTTTAGACATGCACCCGTTTGTATGTTCCATAGCTTAATGGATTTATCATCATTTGTTGCGCCGGAAAGTAGCCTTTTACCATCGGTCAATGCAACAACGGGATCCACAGTACCAGAATGTCCGCTAAGAATATGCTTAATGCGCCCAGTCGGCCGATCCCAAATACGGATAGTCTTATCATCTGATGAGGAAACAATACTGTTACCATCGGTCGTAAAGTCTACGCAGTTTACATCCTCCGTATGTCCTTTTAGCGTTGTCAGATATACACCTCCATTCATAGACCATAACTTCACCGTCTCATCTTTAGAGCAAGATGCCAGCCACTCTCCCTTCGGGCTGACTGCCACACTGTAAATCCAGCTTGCGTGTGCCTTAAACTTTCGTTTTAACACTGCAAGAAGTTCCACCGGTGGCTGGTCTTTGTTATCAGCTTGTAGGCCCTGAACTGTTGAAGACTGCGATATGTCAGTAATTGCCGGACTTTCTTGGTCGGCTACACGACAAGCCTCCACCAGCTCCAAAAATGCTCCCTCCACCTCCTGCCGAAAATCCACATACTTGAAACGCCGCAAACTGTCGGGCAACTTGCAATCGTCCAGCAGCAGCGGAATAAACCGCCGCCCGACGTTGGACGGGTCGCGAAACAACACCGTGCTGCGCTCCATCCTCACCCAATCCGAAGCCAAGGCGTGTTCCGACAAACACAAAACCAGCACCCGCGCCGATTCAAGCCCATGTTCGACAGCCAGATAAATATCGTCGCCCGGCTTAATCGCCCATTCATCAAACCAAACCCGGAAACCCTCAGCCCGCAAGCGTTCCGCCAAGCTTCGCACTCGTTGTTTATCATTAACATTGTGGCTCAAGAAAATATCGAAAGAAAAAGCTGTGCTCATGTGCATCCTGTCCAGCCGTTGTCCGGGCTTTTTTGATAAAAATGGCGGACATGATACTTTCGCCGCTAGGTTTTGTCCTAGCTTTTATGCTGAGCTACACTGGGATTTGCGCGATATTCCGGCGCGCACGGCGCGCCCTACCTGTTTCATGGCTGGCAGGTTGATTCCGTAGGGCGTGCCATGCGCGCCTTTTCGTGATGTGGATATTTCTATATTTTGCTATCTTGGCGCGCGCGGCGCGCCCTACGAGGTTGTTATGTCTCATTATCGACGGGTTTATGTGCCGGGCGGATTATATTTTTTCACGGTGAAGACTTTCCGCAATCAACACTTTCTGACCGATGACGATGTCCGGGCGGCGTTGCGAGAGGGGATTGAATTTACCCGGCAAAGCAAGCATTTCGACATTGTTGCCTGGGTGCTGTTGCCCAATCATATACATTGCATTTGGCGCTTACCGCCGGGCGATGCGGATTTTTCCGCTCGCTGGAGCATGATTAAACGAACCGTTACGCAGAATTGCGGGGAACGCTTGAATCGTCCGGAATGGCAGAGCGCGCGGCTACGCCAAAGACAGCAAGGCACGCTCTGGCAACATCGCTACTGGGATCATTTGATCCGTGATGAGGACGATTTCAACCGGCACATGGATTATATTCACTGGAACCCGGTTAAGCATGGGTTTGCGGTCAAGGTCGCGGATTGGCCGTATTCGAGTTTCCACCGACTGGTGCGTAACGGGTGGTATGCTGAAAATTGGGGGAAAGATATTGCCTTAGACGATAATTACGAATTCGGCGAATAAAGGCGCGCATGGCACGCCCTACGTTGTGGTTTATTTGTCACGTGTATTCCCAAGGATTCAAGATTTCAACGCCCGTCTGCTTAAAATCATTGGTATTTCTAGTAACCACCGTCATACCGTGAACCAACGCGGTAGCCGCAATAATGGCGTCTCGATCCGAACGAGGATCAGGAACGTGAAGCTTCGCGCAACAGAGCGCGACGGCGGTATCGATGACCAGAATGCGCTCGGAAAATGCCGGTAACACATGGGCGTTAAGCCAGGAACGGAGCACTGCGCCTTGTTGCGGATCCCGTCGTTCGACTAAAAGCAAGCCTGTTTCGATCTCTAAAATGCTAATCACCGATAAAAACAGGCTTGTTGCCGGAACGCTATTAGCCCACGACACTACGTTTTTATCCGCTTTATCCGATTTCGCTTTCCTCAATTCAGAAACGACATTTGTATCAAGCAAATACATGACCATTATGACAAATCCGCCGGTCTATAAAGCTCTTTGTTTAAGCGAGACGGTTCAAAGTCAATGTCGGCAGCATCGGGCATTGCAAGCAATTCGACAATGCTTTCCTTTTGCTGGGTGATTTTTTGATAGTCTTCGATAGTCAATAAAACATGCGACGGCTGACCCCGGTCAGTGATAAACACAGGGCCATTAACAGCAGCCCGTTTTATCCTGCTGACATCTTGATTAAATTCTCTGCTGGAAACGGTTGTGATACTCATAATAAAACCTCGCCATAAAAATATTGTAGTCATGTTGCTACATAAATCTATTTATAGCAATTAAAATAATTTGTAGTCAAGAAAGCAGAGCGGCGTTTGCTACTGTATCTTGCCATTTTTTACCCTTGCTCCCAATCTCCGCAAAGTGTGAATTTTTTAAAAATGCTATCATAAGGTTTTGTTTGTAACGGCTCAGCAGATACGGATTTTATGGGCCACTGATTAGACGCATTGTGTTGCTTTTAATCTGTCGTCGCCCAAGTGCTATTTTCAGTTACTTTATATTTCAAAAGCAGGTCAACCATGAACGTAAAAATCTATCACAATCCGCGTTGCGGCAAATCGCGTCAAACCTTGCAGTTGTTAAAAGAGCAAGGCATCGAGCCGGAGGTTATCGAGTATCTTAAAACGCCTCTCACTGTTCAGGAGTTGGATGATATTCTGCAAAAATTGGATATGGAGCCGCGCGAGTTAATGCGTAAAAAAGAAGCCGAATATAAGGCCAACGGTTTAGACGACGTAGCGCTGGATCGGCAAGCGCTGCTTCAAGCGATGGTGAATAATCCTATTTTGATTGAGCGGCCTATTGTTATCGCGGGCGGCAAAGCGGCGATTGGCCGTCCGCCGGAAGATGTGCGTGCTATTTTATGACCTACTGCGTACAGCCAAAGGATACGCTTTTAGAAAGCCCTCACCCCAGCCCTCTCCCAGAGGGAGAGTGAGAAAAATCGCATCCATATCTATCTTAAGCTTATGGCAAAAATCCTGATTTTGTATTTCTCCCGCAATGGCGCCACTGCCGAAATGGCCAATCAGATCGCTCGTGGTGTTGAATCGGTTGACGCTGCGGAAGCGGTGCTCAGAACCGTCCCCGAGGTTTCAACCATCTGCGAAAAAACCGCAGAGCTTATTCCCGCCCACGGCCCGCTTTACGCTACGCTTGACGATTTAAAATCCTGCGACGGTTTGGCATTGGGCAGCCCGACCCATTTCGGCAATATGGCCGCGCCGCTGAAATACTTTATCGATAGCACCACCGAAATCTGGTTTTCAGGCGCGCTGTCCGGCAAACCCGCCGGCGTATTCACCTCAACCGGTAGCATGCATGGCGGACAGGAAAGCACTTTGTTATCGATGATGTTACCGCTGCTGCACCACGGTATGCTGATACTGGGTCTACCCAGTACTGAACATGCGTTGCGTGAAACGACTGCGGGCGGCACGCCTTACGGCCCCAGCCACGTATCGGCTAATCACGTGGGATTGACTGATCATGAAAGAATCTTGTGCAAAGCGCTGGGTGCACGCTTGGCTAAAACCGCGCTTCAATTGAAACAAGCAGCATGAACATAAAACCGATTTATTACTACATCATCGCCTTAGTTGGTTTTTTCGGATTGTTCGCATTATTAATGCTTTGGAATACTATCCTTGCGCCCTCCACCCGCTTTCCGGTAGCGCTGGTTTTATTGGTCACCGTTACACCTTTATTGCTGCCGATGCGCGGCTTGCTGGACCGCAAACCTAGAAGTTGCGCATGGGCGGCTTATGTCAGCCTGATCTATTTCCTGCATGGTACTGCCGAAGCCTATGTAAATGCCGATGAGCGGTTCTATGCGTCACTTGAAATCATGCTGAGCTTGATGCTCTTTTTGGGTTCGGCATTTTATGTCCGCTTTGCAGGTAAACAAAACTGACAATGGCAGAGCAACTTCCATTACATTTTGAATTCAGGGCCAATCAAACGTTTAATGATTTTTTCCCCGGTACCAACCAGGAAATCGTTACTCATTTACAACAGTGCATTGCAGGCGTTGGTGAACAGCAAGTTTTTCTTTGGGGTAAACCCGGACAAGGTAAAACTCATCTGCTGCAAGCTTGCTGTCATCAGGCGCAAAACCAAAACCTCAGTTCGTTCTATTTCGATTTATCGAATGCTGGGCTGCCTGAACCTTTGATGCTAAGCGGACTTGATCAGTATGATGTGGTTTGTTTCGACAACATCGAGCCTATAGCCGGTAACGCGGCTTGGGAGCTGGCTTTTTTTAATTTCTTCAATCGGCATCGTGATAGCGGCCACAAACTGATTGTATCTGCATCTTCTGCCCCCGGTGACCTTGCAATTCAATTACCCGATCTTAAAACCCGGCTTAATTGGGGACTGACTTTAAAAATACAGGCTTTAGCGGATAATGATCGCATCGAAGCATTAATTTTTAAAGCAGATCAAATGGGCTTTGAAATTGCTCCACAAGCAGGACGTTTCCTGCTAACGCATTACGACAGGGATCCGGCCTCTTTATGGGCTTTGCTGAAAAAGCTGGATAAAGCATCATTGGCCGCCAAACGTAAATTAACCCTTCCTTTTTTAAAGCAGATTTTGGACGAAGACAGCCATGGTTAAAGTGCTTGTCATTGGAGCGGGCGCTATCGGCGCTTTTTATGGCTCGCTGTTGGCAAAGGCCGGCGCCGAAGTGTCGGTAGTCTGCCGCTCCGATTATGATCAGGTCAAGCAGCACGGTTTTATTATTGACAGCCGCTCTCTCGGCCGCTGGAATTTTATTCCGGCGCAAGTTTTGAAGAATGCTGCGGATTTTGAAGGTTCGGCTGACACTATTTTACTCTGCACGAAAGTCATTCCGGCTGTGGATCGAGTCGCCCTGATACAGCCTGCTGTTGCTGAAAATACCGCAATAGTGTTTATCCAAAATGGAGTGGAAATCGAACAGGAAATGCTGGATGCCTTTCCCAACAATGAGGTCGTCAGCGGTTTGGCGTTTATTTGCTGTAACCGGATAGGCCCCGGCGAGATATTGCATCTGGCTTATGGGCGTTTGGCATTAGGCAATCTGCCGAACGGCATTAGCAATAAAACTGCACAGCTTTGCGAGCTTTTCAGCCACTCCGGCATCGACTGCAACACAAACGAAAACATAATCACCGGACGCTGGCAAAAATGCATCTGGAACGCGCCGTTTAACCCGCTATCGGTCTTATCGGGAGGCCTGCCGACGCTGGACATCCTGCAAAACCAAGAGCCTTTCGTACGCAACATTATGCAGGACGTTTTCAACATTGCGGCGGCCTCCGGGCATCCCTTACCCGACAATATTATTAACATTAACATCGAACATACTTACGCGATGCCACCTTATAAAACCAGCATGCTACTGGATTATGAAAACGGCCAGCCGATGGAAACCGAAGCTATTCTGGGCAATGCCGTACGTGCGGCTCAGAGGCTAGGCATATCAGTTCCTTACCTGGAATCGGTCTATGCCTTGATGAAGCTCAGAGAATTGAAACTAATAGTTAAAAAATAGAACGCAGATAACGCGGATAATTATGATTAAATAAGATTTAATCTGTGTTTATCATATTCATCTGCGTCGCCTAGAGGCGCCTACTTTTGGCATCTGCGTTCTATTGTATTGATAGATTGAGTAGTTACGGTTATTTCCCGTAAAAAACATAATCCGCTGTATAAGGAACCCGTTTTTCACCACCCAAATGATTGGCATCGCATCCCGAAGTAGGAGGCAAGCCGCCGTGCGTATTAAGCCGGTTAATAAAACCGACGTTTGAAAACAAACCGTCGCCCTTATGGGAGACTACCTCGACTAGCAGCCAGGAGATAGACGAACCGGGCGCTATATCGATTTTCTTGACCACCTTTCCCACCACACGGCTGCCCTCTTTATATTCCCAGAGCGGGCCTGCCGTATGATTTCCGACAATGTTACCCTGCGCATCGAACAACTTGGCATCGGGCGCCTGCGTTTCCCATGCATACTCGCCTTTATTGAGTGCGCATTGATAAATCTGATCGCCCTTCGCATGGGCAGTTAAAACAGGACTATAACCGGCAGGCGCTTTAATCTGCTCAGGTATTGAAGTCTCAGCATAAGCCGCGCCTTGTAATATGAGCCATAAAATTAATGTCTTTTTGATCATAGTATTTACCATGGCATTGGCGTTCCGTCATACTTGACGAAATTGCCTGATTGATCCAATGAAAAGTCCTTTATCAGAATACGCATTCCGGAAACACTTTGGTCGGCATTAATTAATGCATTAGGCCCCCCCATATCGGTTTTGACCCAGCCGGGGTGGAATATAAGCACACCGATAGACTGATCTTTAAGTTCTACCGCTAGGCACTTCATTGCCGCATTCAGCGCCGCCTTGCTTGATCGGTAAAAAATACTGCCGCCACTGTCATTGTCAGCCATACTACCCATTAGACTGCTGATCGCAACAATCAATTTTTTATTGCTCTTTTTGATGTGCGGTAAAAACGCTTCCGTCATTTTGGCCGGCGCTTCGGTATTTGTTAACAACGACTCAGTCCATGCCTGATAATCAAAATGGCCGAAACCGTTAGTTTTGTCATCCAGATATACACCAGCATTATTAATCAAAACATCAATCGCCAAATCGGCTAGTTTTTCAGATAGCGCATCAATTTGCTTAAACTTTGAAACATCCAACGCTTCCAACTGAACATTAGAGTGATGACTGGCGAGATTATTTAAATCAAACGCATCGTCCGGGTTACGGGCACAGGCAATGACATGCCAGCCCTGTTCGGCATATTGGCGGCAAAACTCCAAACCCAAGCCGCGATTAGCGCCGGTAATTAAAACTGTAGCCATCGTATTTCTCCCATAAAAAAACCTCCTGCATCGGTAGACGCAGAAGGCTTCTTATACTACTTAAAAACTGCTGTTGCGCAATAGGTAAAAAATCTCACCACGAAGAAAAAACAAGCTTGGCGTTCTTCGCGGTTGTTGTAATTTACGCAGTATCGATCAAAACATTAAGCTGAAAAGTTTTTTGCAGCAAAATCCCAGTTAACTAAAGTCCAGAATGCTTCCAGGTAAGTTGGGCGCGCATTACGGTAATCGATGTAATAAGCGTGTTCCCAAACATCGCAAGTCAATAAAGGCTTTTGACCAGCCGTTAAAGGACAACCTGCATTACTGGTGCTAACCAACGCCAAGCTGCCGTCGGCATTTTGCACCAGCCAAGCCCAGCCTGAGCCGAAAGTGGTGACCGCACATTTAGTGAATTCTTCTTTAAACTTTGCAAATGAACCGAAAGTTTTATTGATAGCATCGGCTAAAGCGCCGCTAGGCTCACCGCCGGCATTCGGAGCTATGCTGTTCCAGTAGAAAGTATGGTTCCAGACTTGCGCCGCGTTATTGAAAACGCCGCCGGAAGATTTCATGATAATTTCTTCCAACGACAAACCTTCAAATTCAGTTCCCGGAACCAAGTTATTCAGGTTTGTTACATAGGTTTGATGATGCTTGCCATAATGATACTCTAAAGTTTCTTCAGAAATATGAGGCGCTAATGCACCTTTAGCATAAGGTAAAGCAGGAAGTTCGAAAGCCATGAGATTCTCCTAAATTAAAGTTGTCGTAAGATGTTATGCGTAAACAGCCGGCAACAAAAAATAAATACCAAGTGTTTTAATAAACATTTACTTTAGCATTGCTCGCCGATTAAATAAAGCGATTAGCACAAGCTGGAACTCAGCAAATCATTAAAACAGCTTATGTGCTATCCATGCGAACCTGCAAAAATGTTCAGCTTTGGAGTGTCGATAGAAGCTGTCACCCGATATGTTGAAAGCTATTTGCTTTATACCCCAATTAAATAATACTTTCAAAGCTTGGCTGACTTATGCTGTCATTTACAACGACAGCCTATAAAATACCTGCAAAATCAGTAATCACTTACGGAAGGTCGCAATGATCAGACTGACTTACGCCAGGCACATCAATCAAAGACTTTAGCCCTGAAAATCTGTTAGCGCTTCCATAGGTATCTGCGTATTTTTATAATTAGGAATTACTCAGCATACATCCGATCAATGTAGCGGCACCGTTGCCGCCGTTATCTCTTGACCGTTAGAGCTGTGTAAGCTGTCCAACTGACTCAAGCACTTTGTTTTGCGCCCGCGCAAAGTCAATCAATAATTCAGGCTGATATTCACGTTGTGTGTTAAGAGCCTGTTCCAACGCTACAATGCATGTTTTCAATTCCGCCATCGCAAGATTGGCTGCTACACCTTTCATTCCATGAAGCAACTGCAAAGCTGAATCAACGTCGCCCGCTTGTAAAAGAGCATCCAATCGGGCCTCGGCATCGCTAAAGCTTTCATAAAACTTCAATAACAAGTCACGTAGCAGTTGCATATTTCCCACGACATTTTTTAAACTTTGTTGCATATCGATACCCGGCAAAAATTTCGGTAATAAGGCTTCTTTTTGTTCGGTTGCCTTTGCCAAGTAAGAATCCGGCGCTTTACGCAGTTCCGGTTTGATAAAACTAGTCAGGCTTGCCAATAATTCATCAACATCTATAGGCTTGGTTACAAACCCATTCATGCCTACATACAGGCAACTTTCTCTAACATCGTTCATGGCATGAGCCGTCATCGCAATAATCGGCAAATCATCAAATTGCGATTCAGAACGTATGATCCGGGTCGCCTCATAACCATCCATGATAGGCATTTGCAAATCCATTAATACCGCATCAAAGTAGCTTTCTCGTATTTTTTGTACAGCATCCTGTCCATTCATGGCAATAACAATATTAAAACCTTCCTGCTCCAATGTTTCTTTCGCGACCTGTTGATTAATAAGATTATCTTCTACTAATAATAACCTTGCGCTCTTAATCTCATGCTGCTTTTCGTTCCTTCTTCTAAGTTGGCACGTTTGCAAAACAGAATCTTCGTCAACATGATTTTGATTGAACGCTCCAACAATTGCATTGAACAATGCCGATGGATGCACTGGTTTAATAAGATACCCATTCAGATTGAGATCAGTTATCCGCTGTGCAATATCTTCCCTGTTATGAACGGTTATCATGATAATGTAAGGAACGTGGGCTATCTTAAGATTATTTTTAATACGACGTGCAACCGTAATGCCGTCCATTTTGGGTAAATTCCAATCCATAAGTACAAGTTGATAAGGATTTTCAGTAGAAGCGTTCTCCAGTAGTTGAATCGCTTGCTCACCGGTACTGACTGAAGTTACCTGGAAAAAAAAAGTTTCCAAATACAAACATAAAATGTCTCTTGATGCTTTGTTACCATCTACTACTAACGCCTTGACGTCGCGAAAAGCATCGCGCGGCGCTGCTCGTTTTCGATAGGTTTCCTGCAGTTTTCCAAAGTTGGCGCTAAACGTAAAAGTACTGCCTTTTCCCACTTTACTGGATACATGAATGACGCCATTCATCATATTTACCATCCGCTTGCAAATCGCCAGACCTAAGCCGGTTCCGCCGTATTTACGGGTAGTAGATTTATCGGCCTGATTAAAGGACTGAAACAACCCGTCCATTTGTTCTGGGGTCAAGCCTATGCCGGTGTCTTTAACAGAAAACTCAAGCATAATTTGATCCGCTCTTGGTTCGCAGTCTTCTGCCACTGCAACTCTGATAAAAATATCGCCGTGGCTGGAAAATTTAATCGCATTACCGACTAAATTAAGCAGCACTTGCCCCAGTCTTAGAGGGTCGCCCACCAAGTTCAAAGGCACATCGTCGGCAGTAATAAAATGTATATGAAGGTCTTTTTCTTCTGCTCTGTCAGCCGTCAAAATGGCAAGATCATTCAGCACATCATTCAAATGAAATGGGATAGTTTCCAGTTCCAGTTTCCCGGCTTCGATTTTGGAGAAATCTAAAATATCGTTAATAATTCCAAGCAGTGCACGAGAAGAAACCTGAACTTTAGCCAAATAATCCTGTTGTTTTGGAGTCAGATCCGTCTGTAAAGCTAAGCGCGTCATGCCGATGATAGCGTTCATCGGCGTCCGGATTTCGTGACTCATCATCGACAGAAACTCTGATTTGCTTTTATCAGCGGCAACCGCATGGTCTCGCGCTTCGGCCAATTCGAAGGTACGATTTATGACTTTTTGCTCTAACGTCCGACTATATTCTTCAAGCTTATCGTAAGAAATTTTAAGATTCCCGGCCATTTGAACAAACGCTGTGGTTAATGCGCCAATTTCGCCATCCTGCCGAATTTTTTTAACCTTGTCACTGACTGAAAAATTACCTTGAGCTAACTCATCTGCCAACCGGGTCAAGTGCATCAACGGTCTGGACAGACGCTCAGATACCAGCAATACAATACCGGCGCCAATCAGGATAAAAATAGCGGTGGTTATTAAAAGTCTTTTTATCATTTCGCGGATTTGACGAACACTCTCCTGTTGAGAATTAATAATCTCCTGATTAAAAAGTTCCAAAGAAAAGCCTAGGCGAAGACCCCCCCAAGGTTCTGAACTCACCTGGATCGGCATGATAAACTCCATAAAAGATTTACCGTCGCTTACATACTCATTAACCATTGCAGCCTTTTGAGCCACTGCGAACAGATCTTCTTTGCCGGATAAAATCTCCATCTCTGACTGCGGTTTTAACGTATGAATATAAGCCTTACCCGAGGCTTGCATTAATATAATGTAGGAAAGTTCCTTATTCTCCTGCACCGCATTTCTTAACTGATCCCCAACCAGCGAAAGATTAGCTGAAGCAATTCCATTTTTGACCTGATCCAGTAAATTATCAGACAGAATATGTCCTTTATCGATTAACCTTCCTTTCATCAACACTATGCGTTTTTCCAGTTCCTTTTCAAACACATCCTTTTGAAACTCAATCTGAATAAAGGTCAACATCGTCAACAAGGCGATAATTAAGCCTACCATCGTAACGAGCAGTTTTCTAAAAATACTTCGTTTAACCATTTTGTCTGAGCTCAAAAGTGTTTTTTGGGAGATTATTTTGACTATCTGTACTTACTTTTATGGCATTATAGATCTAACTTTAAAAGTTGCCTGATTAATTAATTTATTTCGGTTATTCTGTTAGAAGCACAGTTACAGAAAGCCTTAAATCAATTTGTAAGTAATGGAGTTTAGGGATGCAGGCATCAGATAATAACTTGTTAGCCGACAAAATAAACCACATATTCAATTTCTTTCGCAGTACATTATATATACGAGTTAAACCGGAACATTTATCTGTACTTCATGTTCAATCCGATAAAGAGTTCAAAGACGTGCCCATCATTGCTATAGAAAACACCAACCGTAAATCTTTAATCTTAGCAGTTGGTCATGAGGCAAACACTAAAACAGGATTACCCAATGTTACGGTAGTTAATGGATTTAAACACCCGCGAACATTGTTGGCAGACTTCGCTGTTGCTGAACGTACCCTGAAACACTTCATCAAGAAAGCTGTGCCGAATTTTACCCCATCCCCGGTTGTTATTATTCATCCATTGGACATGCTGGAAGGAGGTTTAACTCAAATTGAAATTCGCGCGTTTGCCGAACTTTGCAGCATGGCTGGCGCCCGAAAGGTTTATGTGTGGACTGGTCCCGAACTTAACAAAGAGGAGTTACAGCGGCTAGACTTTACCCGGATTGGAGGCCAACTGCTTTTTCCATAAAATACTGGCAGGCGACATTTAGGACATCATGACAAATCCACTTTTATTCTGTTTCGAACCAATTGCAGATTCAAGTTCCGAAATATTAATTCTGGGCAGCATGCCGGGACGGGAATCTTTAGCGGCAGGTCAATACTATGCAAATCGCCGTAACGCGTTCTGGAAAATCATGGCTGAACTGCTCGGGTTTGATCATGACTCTTCCTATGATGCTCGTCTACATGAATTAAAGACAGCCCGCATCGCACTATGGGATGTGCTGCGATCCTGTACGCGAGTCGGCAGCTTGGACGCAAAAATTGAAACCAACTCCATCACTGTCAATGACTTTCAGAGTTTCTTTAATACCCATAACAATATCCACGCAGTGTTCTTCAATGGAGCAAAAGCGGAAGCGACCTACCGGCGCTATGTCTTGCCTACTGTCGGCACCGTTCCGGTCAGCTATATGCGTCTTCCTTCTACTAGCCCGGCGCATGCGTCCCTCTCTTATGAACAAAAACTTCAGGCATGGCGGGCAACGTTTAACTCTGTAGACAGGAATAAGCCTATTTGAGCGGCAGCGAGAACAGGCGTTGCCTACATGGACAGATATTTGCTCCTGCAATATCCGCTTGACCTCCACGGATGGAGGAAATGCCGCAAGATTGCATGGAGCAATCGCGGTCACCACATCCATGTGGATTATGTAGGTAAGGAGCGAAAGCTTTTCCGGCTGTTTCCTCCCGGATTCGCCGGAAACTCTACCTCGCGCTACGCCCTTCGACAGACTTGGGTGGCCTTATTTCGGCCTACGCTATTTCTTTTTGAAATAAAAAATCTGTTTATCGGATTCTTTTATCAATTGAATGATTTGATGCCCGGTCTGGTCAGAATAAACGCCAAAGTCCAAATGTGCGGCAGGATCGGTTGCAATCACTTTGACAATATCGCCGCTGGACATGTCCATCAGGGCTTTTTTCAGGCGCAACAAGGGTAATGGGCAATTCAATCCACTGGCATCTAATTCCAGGTTAAATTCGATCATAGTTTTTTAAGTTTTCTCAACTAAGTTTGGTGCGCTTATAATACCATCCTCTTTTAAATCCAAGAATCATCGTAATTAAATGGATTATTTCCCCGTATTTTTAAAGCTTAAAGACCAGGCTTGTCTGGTGATCGGTGCAGGCGAAATCGCCGCCCGAAAAATTGAATTATTGGCTCGAGCCGGTGCAAAAATTACCGTGATCGCCAGCAAGATGAGCCCTACAGTATTGAGTCTACAGACAACTCATAACTTAACACTGCTGCAAAAGTCATTCTCCCCTGCTGATCTTGGTGAATTCAGGTTAGTGGTATCGGCAACCGATAATGCAAAAACCAATTGCCTGGTTGCCAAGACGGCGACAGAACAAAACATCCCGGTTAATGTGGTCGATAATCCCGAGCTTTGCACCTTCATTTTTCCGGCCATTATCGACCGCTCACCGATTATTGCGGCTGTGTCCTCCGGCGGCGCCACACCGGTATTAGCCCGCTTGCTGAGGGCTAAAATAGAAACAGTGATTCCTCCCGCCTATGGCCGCCTCGCTGATCTGGCCGATAGATTCAGGGATAAGGTCAAGCAGCATATTAAGAAGCCGGCTCAACGCAGAATTTTCTGGGAGAATGTTTTGCAGGGCACTGTCGCTGAGCTGATCTTCTCCGGTAAGGAGTTGGAGGCTGAACAGCAATTAGAGCAAACCCTGCTCAAGCAAAAAGAAAATACCAATCTCGGCGAAGTTTATCTGGTCGGCGCGGGTCCCGGCGCACCGGATTTGTTGACTTTTCGCGCATTACGATTGATGCAGCAGGCTGATGTGGTCGTTTATGACAGGCTGGTATCGCCGGAAATACTCGATTTGGTGCGCAGGGATGCAGAAAAGATTTATGTCGGCAAACAACGGCAATATCATGCGCTGCCTCAAGAATCCATCAATACCCTGCTGGCTGACTTGGCTAAAGCCGGGAAACGGGTGGTGCGCTTAAAAGGCGGCGATCCGTTCATATTCGGCCGCGGCGGCGAAGAAATTGAAACCCTGATGCAGCAAGGCATTAACTTTCAGGTAGTTCCCGGCATTACCGCCGCTTCCGGCTGCGCAACTTACTCAGGTATCCCGCTAACTCATCGGGATCATGCGCAATCCTGCACTTTTGTCACCGGCCACCTAAAAGATAATTCCGTTAATTTGAACTGGACGCAACTTGCAGCACCCAATCAGACCATTGTCATCTATATGGGGCTGGCCGGCCTGGAAAAAATCTGCCAGTCGCTGATTGAGCACGGCAGTCCCAAAGATTTACCTATTGCCATTGTTCAACAAGGCACTACGTCGAATCAGCGAGTGATTACCGGGACTTTGGAAACACTGCCGGGCAAGATTGCCGGTCAGGATATTAAGCCGCCTACTCTGACCATTATCGGCACCGTAGTCACGTTACATGACAAGCTGAGCTGGTTTCAGACACGCCAGCTTGGTTAATTATTATTTGCCATGATTTACGATCAAATGATTCAGTTATCATTCATAGCTTTCGTCGATAATATAACTCGAGGAAAATAAATAAATAAACAATTGAATTTTTCCGTCAAATTCCCTATGCTTTCACAGTTTTACTTTCAATCGAACTGTTATTTTCTTCAAAAATAAACAACAGTTCTTTTTTTACTACCAAAAGGAGAGAACAATATGAAAAAATCATTAGGTACATTAGCTGGTATTGCTTTAATCACTTTAAGCGGACAAGTATTTGCTGACGAAGCTGCTGATGTTGGTAAGAAAATTTATGAGCGCGCTTTCGGTCGCGG
The DNA here is from genome assembly GCF_004322395.1 of Methylobacter sp. GTDB lineage: Bacteria > Pseudomonadota > Gammaproteobacteria > Methylococcales > Methylomonadaceae > Methylobacter_A. The sequence continues at coordinate 3,717 of NZ_SCTW01000154.1, read as the reverse complement.
TTGCGGCACTTGCCACGATATCGCTTCAAACCCACAATTATCTGCTTTAATTAAAGCGGGTCAACTGGACAGAGCGAAATTCGAAACCGTTTTAAAAGAAGGCAAAGGCGGCATGCCTAAAGCTATAGCTGAAATCATGAAAAACCCAGCCGTTACTAAAGCTGGATACGGCGAAGATCAAGCTGTTGATGCTCTGTACAAATACCTGGAAACTAAATAAATCCGGATCGCAAACACAAAAAAAGCCGCCCCCTGTCTTAGACTTGGGGCGGCTTTTTTTATATCTGAAAGAATTGACTAATCCTTTTCCAAATAACTTATTCTGGTTTCCTTATAAGGCAAACGGTTGCGATTTTTAATCCAAATACCTGCAACTGCCGCCAGCATCAAACCGCACGACGCAAGAGTCACATAGATCAGGCGTTTTAATTGGGACATTTCCTGCATCAACTGCTCATTAGAAATAGTCTCCTTTCCTTTCTTGGCTGGTTCTGAATAGGAGCGAAGAACTTTAAGGTCGTTTTTCAAGTCTTCTATAGCGCCGATGGAACTGGATACGGAACCTACCCGAATACTCTCTTCCAACGCGTTCAGTTTGCTTTCAATTGAGCCGCTGACCAAGCCGACCAGTTGCCCCTTCAGAGCGTTAACTTCTGCTGACAATACCGGATTCATCTCGGCCGCGTAGGCCTCAGTAGCAGTGGCACTTTTATATCGTGTTAAAAAACTATCGCTTGGAAACAATAAAAAACCCGCTATTAAAATAATAACCATCAAGGCACAGATTATCGTCAGCAACAATCTGTTAACTTTCATTAATGCATGATGCGAAGGCACTCTTTGCAGAGCCGTAGGAGCACTGCCGTACAACGTCTCCACTACTGAATTTGTCTTATCTATATCGCTCATTAATTACTTCCTCTCGAAATCAGGAACTTACGGCAACAAATCCTGACCGAACAATTATTATTTTTTTCATAACAAACTATGTCGGTAGTTTTGCTACCGGACTGGCGATTATACAAGCTTAATACACAAATCCTGCATTTTATTTAAATACATTTTATGGAAGACAGGCAGCATAAAATTTACAATTTTATGCTGCCTACATTACCAGTTAGCCTAACCGCTTGGCTGCGGCTATCCGCATTCTCAACGCGTTTAACTTGATAAAGCCCTCGGCGTCCTTTTGGTTGTATGCACCGCCATCATCTTCAAACGTCGCAATACTTTCATCAAACAGACTGTCAGTATCGGAAGCGCGGCCGACAACGATGACATTGCCCTTATAAAGTTTGAGCCTGACTTTGCCGTTAACATTGGCTTGAGATGCATCAATCATGGTTTGCATCATTTTCCGCTCAGGGCTCCACCAGTAACCATTGTAGATTAAAGAAGCATAACGCGGCATCAGTTCATCTTTTAAATGCGCCACTTCCCTGTCCAGCGTTAATGATTCGATCGCGCGATGCGCCTTGAGCATCACAGTGCCGGCCGGAGTTTCATAACAGCCGCGCGATTTCATACCGACATAACGATTTTCCACAATATCCAATCGACCGATACCATTAGCGCCGGCAACTTTGTTTAATTGCTCCAGAACTGTAGCAGGCGTGCAAGGTACATCATCGATAGCAACAATATCACCCAGACGGTAAGTCAGCTCAATGTAAGTCGGTTTGTCGGGCGCTGATTCCGGTGAAACAGTCCAGCGCCACATATCTTCTTCAGGTTCCGCCCAAGGGTCTTCCAGAATCCGACCCTCATAAGAAATATGCAGTAAATTGGCATCCATCGAATAAGGCGATGCTTTGCCTTTTTTCATTTCCACCGGGATATTATGTTCTTCAGCATAAGCCAGCAATGTTTGACGAGAAGTTAAATCCCATTCACGCCAAGGCGCAATAATCTGTATATCGGGACGCAGTGCATAAGCGCCCAGCTCAAAACGCACTTGGTCATTACCCTTGCCGGTTGCGCCGTGAGAAATGGCGTTCGCGCCGGTTTCATTGGCGATGTCTATGAGTCGCTTGGCAATTAAAGGACGGGCAATCGAAGTACCCAGCAAATATTCGCCTTCGTAAATCGTATTGGCGCGGAACATCGGAAAAACATAATCGCGAGCAAAATCTTCACGCAGATCTTCGATGTAAATATCCTTAATGCCCATCGCTTGGGCTTTGGCCCGCGCAGGCTCAACTTCTTCGCCCTGCCCCAAATCAGCCGTAAAAGTAACGACTTCGCAGTCGTAAACATCCTGCAACCACTTAAGAATGACGGAAGTATCCAAACCTCCGGAATAAGCCAAAACCACCTTATTAATTTCCGACATAATGCCTGTACCCTAAGTTAAAAAATGCGGCAAATTATACCGGAAAATACGAGTTTCGGCAGCAACGTACCCACTTTAAACAGGGCAATCGCGCTATCTATACATTGCTAACTGAAATTTGTTCATGATACCGAGTTTCCAATTGATTCGATGTGTCGCTTTATGCAAGTTTCCCGAAGTGCCTACTATGCTTGGCGGCATCGCGCTCAAACCAGGATCGAATCGGATGATATTGAACTGACGACTATTATCCAGGGCTTGTTCAAGAAGAGTCGCTCTACCTATGGAACCCGGCGACTCCAAAAATCGTTATTAAACCGGGACCAGGCAGTCAGTCGACGACGGATAGGCCGGTTGATGCGGGAAGCCGATTGGGTTTGTAAAACGAAACGTAAATTCAAGACCACTACGAATTCCAAGCATGACCAGTCGATTGCACCTAATCATCTGGATCGTCAATTTACAGTGAGTCAGGCCAATCAGGCCTATGCTGGCGATATTACCACTATCCATACTCAAGAAGGCTGGTTGTATTTAGCGGTTGTGATTGATCTGTATTCCCGGCAAGTGGTCGGCTGGTCAATGACGGAGCACATGAGGGATAAGCTGGTGAACGACGCGCTACTGATGGCCATTTGGAAACGGAAACCCGGGAAAGACTTGTTGTGGCATAGCGACCGAGGCAGTCAATATGCTTCGGACAGTCACCGGGCACTATTAAAACAGCACGGTATCCGGCAGAGCATGAGCCGTAAAGGCAACTGTTAGGATAATGCGGTTTCAGAAAGCTTCTTTCATACCCTGAAAACCGAACTGATACACCATCAGACTTATCAAACCCGGGCGGAGACTAGACAGGTTGAGTATATTGAAGTCTTTTACAACCGTGAACGCCTTCATTCCGCAAATGGCTATTTATCGCCGATTGACTATGAATTGCAGCATAAAGCTGCTTAACCGTGTGTCCGGAAAAGTGTTGACACATCAGCCGATAAAGGTTCCCTGGAGGTTCATGAAACCGTCGACAAAAATCATGGCCGCTTGGAAATTCGTCGTTATAGCCTCAGCCGTGATATTGCCTGGCTGTTGCAAAAGCCAGAATGGCAGGGCTTGCAGGCGGTGGGACGAGTCAAATCGACCCGACTCATTGGCAACAAAACCAGCACCGAAGCCGGTACTACCTGACTTCGCTGACCGATTTGCCGCGTTTTCCGAAACCGTGCGCGGCCATTGGGAGATAGAAAACAGTCAGCACTGGGTATAACTGATAAGTCTATGAACTGCCAACTTTGACTGGCTATAATTTTACACATTCCTGTGCAAATTCTTTTCTGATTATATGTCGGTTCAGCCTAAATCCCGGGCAAAAAAAAACCCAAGCCTGA
>NZ_SCTW01000153.1 GCF_004322395.1 Methylobacter sp. | reverse complement strand
AACGACAGACGTGACCGGGGCTGTCGAGTTGCCAGAAGGCGTTGAAATGGTGATGCCGGGCGATAACATCTCAGTCAAAGTAAAACTGATTTCACCGATTGCTATGGATGACGGTTTGCGTTTTGCAATTCGTGAAGGCGGTCGTACAGTAGGTGCAGGCGTCGTTGCATCAATACTTGAATAATAATATTATTTAGTATAATATAATAATTTATATAAGCTTATCTGAATAGGTCAGTAGTTCAATTGGTAGAATAGCGGTCTCCAAAACCGCGGGTTGGGGGTTCGAGGCCCTCCTGGCCTGCCATTCAGATCAAAGCATATCAAATCTATTTTCATAGTAAATAATTCATGAGCACTCAGATAGAAGCATCAGCATCGATTTTGGATGTTGTTAAGCAAGTATTTTCCGTAGTCTTTGTGGTCGCTGGTGTGGCTGCATTTTATTATTTCTCAGAAATTCCACTTTTATACCGAGTTCTTGGGTTAGTAACTGTGGCGATAATTGTGGCAGGTATGATGCTCACAACGGGGATAGGGCGGATCGTTTGGGGTTTTGTTTTAGAGTCCAAACAGGAAGTCAGAAAGGTTGTCTGGCCAACGCGTGATGAGACTTTTCGTACTACGTTGCTGGTGTTTGCAATGGTCATTATTGTCGGTTTTGTTCTATGGCTGTTAGATATGTTTCTGTTTTGGGGTGTACGTTTTTTAACTGGTCAAGGAGGGTAAAGGTATGGCGCTACGCTGGTATGTTGTGCACGCCTACTCAAATTTTGAGAATAAAGTTAAGCAAGCGTTAGAAGAAAGAATTAAGCGGGAAGGCTTGGAGCAGCATTTTGGCAAAATTCTTGTGCCTACCGAAGAAGTTGTAGAAATGCGTATGGGACAGCAGCGTAAAAGTGAAAGAAAATTCTTTCCCGGGTATGTCTTAGTGCAGATGGACTTGACTGATGAAACTTGGCATTTGGTTAAAGATGTACCCAAGGTATTGGGTTTTATAGGTGGAACTTCTGATCGTCCAGCGCCAATATCCGAAAAAGAAGCGATGGCTATACTCAATAGAGTAGAAGATGGAGTGAACAAGCCGCGTCCCAAAACAATGTTTGAGGCTGGTGAAGTAATTAGGGTCATTGATGGGCCATTTAAGGATTTTAATGGTGTCGTTGAGGAAGTTAATTATGAGAAAAGTAAAATAAAAATATCAGTGCTCATTTTTGGTCGATCAACATCTGTTGAGCTTGGCTTCGGGCAAGTGGAAAAAAGTTAATTTAAGTTTAGGTTTAATATTTGCGAAATCACCGCCTGAATAAGACGGTGATTTTTTGTGTTTAGGGGAGCTGAAAAGCGATTGTACCCATATTTGGAGTAGATAATGGCAAAAAAAATAACTGCGTATATAAAACTGCAGGTTAAAGCGGGTGAAGCAAATCCAAGTCCACCGGTAGGCCCAGCATTGGGTCAGCGCGGTGTTAATATCATGGAGTTTTGCAAAGCTTTTAATGCTAAAACTCAGGATACAGAAAAAGGCTTGCCTTTGCCTGTTGTTATTACTGTTTATAGTGATAAAAGTTTTACTTTTATTACAAAAACTCCGCCAGCTTCAATCCTTTTGAAAAAAGCAACGGGTATTAAAAGCGGAAGCAGCAACCCTAATGCCAAGAAGGTGGGCACAGTAACCCGCGCGCAATTGGAAGAAATTGCTAAAACAAAAATGGAAGATTTGAATGCTGCAAATCTGGAAGCGGCAGTAAAAACGATTGCAGGCAGTGCGTACAGCATGGGTCTGAATGTGGAGGGACTATAATGGCTAAGCTGTCAAAAAAAGCAAAAATTATCAAAGGGAAAGTTGATAAAACCAAGCAATATTCAATTACTGAAGCTGTTCAGTTGTTAAAAGAACTGGGTACTGCTAAGTTTAATGAAGCTATTGACGTTAGCGTTAACTTGGGTGTGGATCCACGTAAGTCCGATCAAAATGTTCGAGGTGCAACAGTGCTACCCAATGGTACAGGTAAAACGGTAAGAGTTGCAGTTTTTACGCAAGGTCCTAATGCTGACGCGGCAAGAGAAGCCGGAGCTGACATAGTAGGTATGGATGACTTAGGAGAACTGGTCAAAAAGGGTGAAATGAATTTTGATGTAGTTATTGCTTCTCCCGATGCTATGAGAGTGGTTGGTCAGTTAGGTCAGATTCTAGGGCCTCGGGGATTAATGCCTAATCCTAAAGTTGGAACTGTAACGGCTGATGTTGCTACAGCAGTAAAAAATGCTAAATCCGGGCAAGTGCGTTATAGAACGGATAAGTCGGGAATTATTCACTGTACACTTGGAAAAGTTACATTTGATGCCGCTGCTATTCAAGGTAACCTGGAAGCGTTGCTTTCAGATTTAAGAAAAATAAAGCCGACAGCTGCAAAAGGTATTTACATTAAGAAGATAACTTTGTCTTCAACGATGGGTCCAGGTTTGTGGCTGGATCAAAGCAGTATTTCAATGTAACGTTATAAAAGACTTTGGGTTGCCGACCCGTTCGGTAACCGTCAAAGACCGCAGGTGTTGTAAAACTTAATTTTTCCTGCGTAGACGGAAGCTGGAACCTAAAAGCTGGGGAAAGGGACCGTAAGGGGTATTCAATGAATACTTTTTATTAATTCTGGGGATGATTTCCGGAGGTAAGCTGTGGCACTAAATTTAGATAGCAAAAAAGCTGTCGTTGAAGAAGTCGCTGTATTCGCCGCAAAAGCTCATTCTGCAATTGCAGCAGAATATCGTGGATTGACAGTTACGGAATTAACCGAACTGCGTAAAACCGCGAGAGAGACAGGTGTTTATCTGCGTGTGGTAAAAAATACACTGGCAAAACGAGCAGTGGCTGGGACAGAGTTTGAATGCATGCAAAGTGGGCTAGTAGGTCCATTATTAATTGCGTTTTCTATGGAAGATCCAGGTTCTGCAGCGCGTTTAATTAATAATTTCGCCAAAACTCATGACAAGTTAATTACCAAGATAGTTGCTATTGGTGGACAGGCGTTCGGTGGAAGTGAGCTTGCTCGATTAGCTAATCTGCCTACTCGCGATCAAGGTATCGGTTTGTTAATGGCAGTAATGAGAGCGCCTACAGAGAAATTTGTACGCACTTTGGCCGCGATCAGAGATCAGAAAGAAGCCGCATAATAGAAAGCGTTGCTATGCAGCGTTTCTATAACTACCACTTACAATCAGTTTAAATTTATTATTTTAGAGGAATATACAATGGCAATTTCGCAAGAAGATATCTTGGAAGCGGTCTCAAACATGAGCGTTATGGAAATCGTTGACTTGATTTCGGCGATGGAAGAAAAATTTGGCGTATCTGCGGCTGTTGCTGTAGCTGCGGCACCTGTGGCAGCAGCAGCGGCTGCTGAAGAGCAAACTGAATTTGATGTTGTTCTGACAGCTTTCGGCGACAACAAAGTTGCGGTTATTAAAGCGGTACGTGGCATCACTGGATTGGGTTTGAAAGAAGCTAAAGATGCAGTTGAAGGTGCACCGACAGTTCTGAAAGAAGGTGTTTCTAAAGCCGAAGCAGAAGATGCTAAAAAGCAACTTGTCGATGCTGGCGCTACTGTCGAAATTAAATAAATTTTGACTCAATTGCAGAGACGTTGGAATATAACGTCTCTACCAAGTATGGCTGGTGGCAATCTTGTCACCGGCCTTTTACTGTTTGCACTAATTGCACGGTAGAAAATTATCTATGACGAAAAGGTTTGGAAGCGATATGTCCTACTCTTTTACAGAAAAAAAGCGTATTCGAAATAACTTTGGGAAAGGTACTGAGGTACTTGATGTTCCCTATCTTCTGGCAACGCAAATTAACTCATATGCGGGCTTTTTGCAATCAGGTGTTACAGCTGAAAAGCGTGAAGACAGTGGGTTGCACGCTGCGTTCTCCAGTGTTTTTCCAATTGAAAGCCACTCTGGATATGCAGTGCTGGAGTATGTGAAATATAGATTGGGGGAGCCTGTTTTTGATGTAAGAGAGTGTCAACAAAGAGGCGCTACCTATGCGGCACCCTTAAGAGTATTGGTTCGCTTGGTTATCTATGATAAAGAAGCATCAGCGAATGCAAAAGTAGTTAAAGATATCCGTGAACAGGAAGTTTACATGGGTGAGCTGCCTTTGATGACTGACAATGGAACATTTGTCATTAATGGGACGGAGCGGGTAATTGTTTCGCAGTTACATCGTTCGCCTGGCGTTTTCTTCGATCATGATAAAGGTAAAACTCATTCATCTGGAAAGCTGTTATTTAATGCGCGGGTTATCCCTTATCGTGGTTCGTGGTTAGATTTTGAATTTGATCATAAAGATTGCGTTTTTGTTCGAATCGATCGGCGTAGAAAAATACCCGCAACTATCTTGCTTAGGGGTTTAGGATACGACAACGAAGAAATGATCAAAATTTTCTTCGAGATGAATAAATTTACCATTGATGCTCAAAAATGCATTTTCCATATCGTACCTGAGCGTATGCGTGGCGAAATTGCAGCATTTGATATTAAGAGCAAGAATGGTCAGGTATTGGTTGAAGAAGGACGTCGGATTACGGCAAAGCATATCCGTGAAATGATCAAATCGGGTTTAACCGAAGTAGAAGTACCAAAAGATTACTTGGTCGGAAAGATATTAGGGAATAACCTGATTGACCGATCTACAGGTGAGTTGGTTGCTAATGTAAACGACGAACTTACTGTAGCAATAATAGATCGATGCATTGAAAGTGGTATTACCGATCTGAATACCTTGTTTGTCAATGACTTAGATAAAGGTCCGTACATGTCTAATGCCATGAGACTGGATACTACTACAAATAGTCTTGAGGCATTGGTTGAAATATACCGGATGATGCGCCCAGGTGAGCCGCCAACCAAAGATTCGGCTGAAAACCTGTTTCAGAATCTGTTTTTTACCGATGAGCGATATGACTTATCTACGGTTGGGCGGATGAAGTTTAATCGTCGTTTGGGGCGTCAAGAAACAACAGGTCCTGGTACTTTAACTAAAGATGACATCATTGATGTACTTAAAGAATTAATCGATATTCGTAACGGTAACGGCAATGTTGACGATATTGACCATCTAGGCAACAGGCGCGTACGCTCGGTTGGGGAAATGATCGAGAACCAATTCCGCGTTGGATTAGTTCGCGTTGAACGAGCAGTTAAAGAGCGTTTAACGTTGGCAGATTCAGAAGGATTGATGCCGCAAGAAATCATCAATGCGAAACCAGTTTCTGCGGCAGTAAAAGAGTTTTTTGGTTCCAGCCAGTTGTCACAATTTATGGATCAAAATAATCCATTATCTCAAGTGACACATAAACGCCGTGTATCGGCTCTGGGCCCAGGCGGTCTGGCAAGAGAGCGGGCTGGTTTCGAGGTTCGTGACGTACATGCAACGCATTATGGGCGTGTGTGTCCTATTGAGACGCCTGAAGGACCAAATATCGGATTGATAAATTCATTATCGGTTTATGCGCGCACTAATAATTATGGTTTTTTGGAAACGCCTTACAGAAAAGTAGTTGATGGGAAAGTAACCGACCATGTCGATTATTTGTCCGCTATTGAAGAAGGCGAGTTTGTTATCGCTCAGGCTAGTGTGGCTGTAGATGCAAGCGGAAAGTTGGTTGAAGGATTGGTGTCATGTCGTCATAAAGATGAATTTACTTTGGCTATGTCTGACACCGTGCAGTATATGGACGTGTCTTCCAAGCAGATTGTATCTGTAGCGGCTTCAATTATTCCATTCCTTGAGCATGATGATGCTAACCGCGCATTAATGGGTTCAAACATGCAACGCCAGGCTGTTCCTACGCTAAGAGCTGAAAAGCCATTAGTGGGTACTGGCATGGAAAGAACAGTTGCAAAAGACTCGGGTGTGACCGTGGTTGCCGCTCGTGGCGGTAAGATTGAAGCGGTTGACGCAGCTAGAATCGTGGTGCGTGTAAACGATACGGAGACCGAAACAGGTACTCCAGGTGTTGATATTTACAATCTGATTAAATATACCCGGTCAAATCAGAACACTTGTATCAACCAAAAGCCACTGGTAAAGCCTGGAGATATTGTTCAAGCCGGTGACATTATGGCAGATGGTCCTTCTACGGATATGGGTGAGTTAGCTTTAGGGCAAAACATGCTGGTTGCGTTTATGCCATGGAATGGATACAACTTTGAAGATTCGATTCTGGTTTCAGAGCGTGTCGTTAAAGAAGATCGCTTCACTACGATTCATATTGAAGAGAAAACTTGCGTAGCACGTGATACCAAACACAGTCCTGAAGAAATTACAGCGGATATTCCTAACGTCAGCGAGGAAGCGTTGTCCAAACTTGATGAGTCAGGGATTGTTTATGTTGGTGCCGAAGTCAAAGGTGGCGACATTCTGGTGGGTAAGGTAACGCCGAAAGGTGAAACACAGTTAACGCCGGAAGAAAAATTGTTGCGTGCAATTTTCGGTGAGAAAGCGGCCGATGTTAAGGATACATCGTTGCGCGTACCTGGAAGTATTGAGGGTACGGTTATTGATGTGCAGGTATTTACCCGTGATGGCGTAAAGAAAGACAAACGGGCTCTGGATATTGAACAGGAAGAAATCAAGCGTTATAGAAAAGACCTTGATGACCAGCTGAAAATTCTAGAAGAAGACATTTTTGCCCGCGTCGCCAAGCTGTTGATTGGAAAGGTTGCACAATCAGGTCCTGGTCAGTTAAAAGCAGGAACTGAAATTACGCAAGCCTACCTCAACGGCTTAAAGCATTCAGAATGGCTGAAAATCCGTATGAAGGATGAAGACATTAATCTTCAACTAGAAACTGTTGTCGCTCAGGTAGAACAGCAAAGAAAAGACTTTGATGAAAAATTTGAAGTCAAGCGTAAAAAGATCACCATGGGTGATGATTTGGCGCCAGGGGTTCTGAAAATGGTCAAGGTTTATCTGGCGGTTAAAAGACGCATACAGCCAGGCGATAAAATGGCCGGACGTCATGGAAACAAGGGTGTTATTTCTATGATTAGGCCAATTGAAGATATGCCTTATACCGCTGACGGAAATCCGGTCGATATTGTTTTGAATCCACTAGGCGTACCATCGCGAATGAACGTTGGACAGGTACTCGAAACACATTTGGGTTGGGCGGCGAAAGGCCTAGGCATCAAAATAGGCAAAATGCTTGAAGCCCAGTACGATCAGGAAAAGGCAAAAGTTACTGCAATCAGGGAGTATCTAGATAAAATTTATAACAGCAGCGGTCGTAAAGAAGATTTAGCTTCATTTTCCGATCAAGAAATTCTGGAAATGGCGAATAATCTAGTTGGCGGTGTGCCTATGGCAACTCCTGTATTTGATGGCGCAAGTGAAGAAGAAATTCGCACTATGTTGAAGTTGGCAGATTTGCCTGAACATGGACAGGTTACGCTTTATGATGGCTTGACAGGTGAACCGTTTGAGCGCGAAGTCACGGTTGGCTATATGTATATGCTGAAATTGAACCATTTGGTTGATGACAAGATGCACGCACGGTCAACAGGTCCTTATAGTTTGGTTACTCAACAGCCATTAGGCGGTAAAGCGCAATTCGGCGGTCAGCGTTTTGGGGAAATGGAGGTCTGGGCACTTGAAGCTTATGGCGCGGCTTATACTTTGCAGGAAATGTTAACAGTTAAGTCTGATGACGTGACCGGTAGGACGCGTATGTATAAAAACATTGTTGATGGTGATCATAAGATGGAAGCCGGCATGCCGGAATCGTTTAATGTTTTAATCAAAGAAATCCGCTCATTAGCTGTCAATATAGAATTGCAGCGGGATTAGGTGTGTAAACTCGATAAGCCAATGCCGTATATGTTAGGTTATGGCGCAGAAATGAGGTGTCTCGACTATTGCTCCTGCATCCATGCAGTCGTAACCTAACTTACAGTCTATTCTGGTACGCCAGAAAGTATTTTAAAGAGGACAAGCTCTTGAAAGATTTAATGAATTTCTTAAAACGTCAAGGTCGAGCCGATGATTTTGACGGAATTAGCATCGGTTTGGCATCGCCGGATATGATTCGTTCCTGGTCATATGGTGAAGTGAAAAAGCCGGAAACGATTAATTACCGTACCTTTAAGCCTGAGCGCGATGGTTTATTTTGTGCCAAGATTTTTGGTCCGGTCAGTGATTATGAATGTCTTTGCGGTAAATATAAAAGACTGAAACATCGCGGCGTAATTTGCGAAAAATGCGGCGTTGAAGTTACCTTGTCTAAGGTTCGCCGTGAAAGAATGGGGCATATTGATTTAGCCAGCCCTGTCGCGCATATTTGGTTTTTAAAATCATTGCCTTCCAGAATAGCATTGTTGCTGGATATGACACTGCGCGAAATCGAACGCGTGTTATATTTTGAATCGTTTGTAGTTTTAGATCCAGGCATGACGCCTTTGGATAAAGGTCAACTGCTTACTGATGATGATTATCTGGATGCAGTTGAACTGCATGGGGATGATTTTGTCGCGAAAATGGGTGCAGAAGCCATTTATGATTTGCTTAAGTCAATCGATTTAAAAGAGCAAGTTGAGATTTTGCGCGAAGAAATAAACTCGACCAATTCAGAAACCAAAATCAAGAAGTACTCAAAGCGCCTGAAAGTTATGGATGCTTTGTTGAGTTCAAAAAATCGTCCGGAATGGATGATTTTAAAAGTATTGCCCGTATTGCCGCCTGAGTTGCGCCCATTGGTGCCTTTGGATGGCGGACGGTTTGCAACTTCTGATTTGAATGATCTTTATCGTCGGGTTATCAACAGAAATAACCGCTTAAATCGACTATTGGACTTAAATGCGCCGGACATTATCGTTCGAAACGAAAAGCGTATGTTACAGGAATCTGTTGATGCGCTGCTGGATAATGGTCGTCGTGGTCGTGCAATTACCGGCACTAACAGAAGACCGCTTAAATCATTAGCGGATATGATCAAGGGTAAGCAAGGTCGTTTTAGACAAAACTTGCTTGGTAAGCGCGTTGATTATTCTGGCCGGTCAGTAATTGTTGTAGGCCCTACATTAAGATTGCATCAATGCGGACTTCCGAAAAAAATGGCGTTAGAGTTATTTAAGCCGTTTATATTTAGTAAATTGCAATTTCGCGGTCTAGCCACAACCATTAAAGCTGCGAAGAAAATGGTTGAAAGGGAAGGTGCTGAGGTTTGGGATATTCTTGAAGAAGTTATTCGCGAACATCCTATTTTGTTAAACCGCGCACCTACGTTGCACAGGCTAGGTATTCAAGCATTTGAACCTACTCTGATTGAAGGCAAAGCAATTCAATTGCATCCATTGGTATGTAGCGCATTTAACGCTGACTTTGACGGCGACCAGATGGCTGTGCACATTCCTTTATCGATTGAAGCGCAGCTAGAAGCTAGAACATTAATGATGGCGACAAATAACATTTTGTCTCCAGCGAATGGCGAGCCTGTCATCAATCCGTCACAAGATGTGGTATTGGGTCTCTATTACATCAGTCGGGAGAAAATTAATGCGAAAGGCGATGGCAGTATATTTGTCAGTGTCGGTGAAATTCACAAGGCATTGCTAGAGAAAACTGTCGAATTGCAAGCCAAAATTCAACTGCGTATCACGGAAAAAGTGGTAAATGAAAATGGCGAAACTGAAGATAAAACCTATCGTGTAGAAACTACCGTGGGCCGTGCGTTAATCTGGGAAGTGGTTCCGGATCGTACGCCATACGAGCTGGTTAACTGCGATATGACCAAAAAGAATATTTCACGGTTGATCAATTACAGCTATCGCTATTTAGGCAACAAAGACACTGTCATACTTGCTGATCAATTGATGTATTTGGGCTTCAGATATGCAACGATTTCCGGTGTTTCGTTCGGTATCGAAGATATGGTAATTCCGGCTAAAAAAGTCGACATTATTAAGGCTTCTGATGCAGAAGTTAATGAAATTCAAAGCCAATATGCTTCCGGCTTGGTAACTGACGGTGAACGATACAATAAAGTTGTCGATATTTGGTCGCACGCTAACGACCAAATAGCCAAAGTCATGATGGACGGGCTGGGTGAAGAGTCTGTTGTTGATGCTACCGGCAAGACGGTAAAGCAGAAATCGTTTAATTCCATCTTTATGATGGCTGAGTCAGGAGCGAGGGGTTCTGCGGCACAGATTCGTCAGCTAGCGGGTATGCGAGGTTTAATGGCTAAGCCTGACGGCTCCATCATTGAAACGCCTATTACCGCTAATTTTAGAGAAGGTTTGGACGTATTACAGTACTTTATTTCTACACATGGTGCTCGTAAAGGTCTAGCGGATACCGCGTTGAAAACCGCGAACTCCGGGTACTTGACGCGCAGGTTGGTCGATGTGGCACAGGATTTAGTGATCAACGGTGATGATTGCGGTACATCTAACGGACTGATCATGACTCCGATTATTGAAGGTGGCGACGTAGTAGAACCTTTATCAGAGCGTGTATTAGGCCGTGTTGCTGTCAATGACATAATGGATCCGGCAGGAGATATTATAGTGGCCCCTAAAGGCACGTTACTGAATGAGCATTGGGTATCTGTCCTTGAAGCGCATAGTATTGATCAGGTTATGGTTCGTTCGATTATTACTTGCGAAAATAGGCATGGTGTCTGTGCGGCCTGCTATGGGCGTGATTTAGGTCGCGGTCATTTAGTCAACATTGGCGAAGCGGTTGGTGTTATTGCTGCGCAATCGATCGGTGAGCCAGGTACACAGTTGACTATGCGGACGTTCCATATCGGTGGTGCGGCATCAAGATCTGCCGCAATCAGTAATGTTCAGGTTAAATCTGCGGGTACTGTGCGTCTTAATAACCTGAAATCGGTCGTTAATCGCGAAGGAAATCTGGTTGCTGTTTCAAGATCCGGCGAAGTAGGCGTGGTTGACGATTATGGTCGGGAGAAAGAACGCTATAAGATTCCTTATGGTGCAGTGCTCTCAGTGCAGGAAGGCTCCCGGGTTAATGCGGGCGATATAATTGTAAATTGGGATCCACACACACATCCGGTTATCACGGAGGTTGACGGTGTAGTCGAGTTAATTGACTTTGTCGATGGTGTGACCGTACAAAAGCAATCTGACGAAGTTACCGGTTTGAGTTCATTGGTTGTAACTGATCCAAAGCAGCGGGGAAGTGCAGGTAAGGAATTGCGGCCAATGGTGAAGCTATTTGATAGCGACAGAAACGCAATTTATTTGCCAGGAACTGAAATACCGGCGCAATATTTCTTGCCCGCAGGAGCGATTGCAGGAATTAAAGACGGCGGTGAGGTAAAGGTTGGTGATGTTTTAGCGAGGATTCCGCAGGAGTCGAGTAAAACAAGAGATATTACCGGTGGTTTGCCGCGCGTTGCAGATTTATTTGAAGCGCGAAAAACAAAAGATCCTGCAATCCTTGCTGAGACTAGTGGAACCATTTCATTTGGAAAGGAAACGAAAGGTAAGCAGCGAGTCATAATTACAGACTCTGCGGGTGAGCAAGTTGAAACACTGATACCTAAATGGCGACATATTACGGTTTTCGAAGGTGAGTATGTAGAAAAAGGAGAAACGATAGCAGAAGGAGAGTTAACACCACATGATATTCTTAGATTAAGAGGAATTGAGGAGTTAGCGAACTATCTGGTTAAGGAGATACAAGATGTATATCGTTTGCAAGGTGTGAAAATTAATGATAAACACATTGAGGCAATTATTCGTCAAATGCTCAGAAAGGTTGAAATCACAGCATCTGGCGATACAAGCTTCCTGAAAGGAGATCAGGTTGAGCGTGCAGCAATGAGAGAAGAAAATGATAAGGTAGAAGCCGAAGGTAAGATTCCAGCAAGTTATAACTCTGTGCTGCTTGGTATTACTAAGGCTTCGTTAGCGACAGAGTCATTTATTTCGGCGGCATCATTTCAGGAAACAACGCGGGTATTAACCGATGCGGCGGTACGTGGATTAAGTGATGGTTTGCAAGGACTAAAAGAAAACGTTATTGTGGGTCGGTTAATTCCTGCAGGAACGGGATTGGCTTATCATGAAAGTAGAAAAAACAGATTTGCTCAGCATGAAGTAGTGGAAAGCGAAGCGCCTCTGGCTGTGGATGCAGGGGATGTGGAAGAGGCTCTTAAGCAGGCTCTAAATATCTAAAGACTTATTTAATATTTAAATATGGGCTTGACCTGTTAATGATTAGCAAGTAATATACTCTGCTCAAATGAGCTAACGTGCTTGGGTCGGGTCGAATTAAAATTAACCGTCGGCGTTTAATGTGTGCGACGGTTCTTTTATTATCTGACAATTAAATTGTATATCGGAGTAAACAAAGTTATGGCCACGATCAACCAATTGGTTCGTAAGCCTCGTGCTAAAAAGATAGAAAAAAGCAATGTTCCTGCATTAGAGGCTTGCCCTCAACGCAGAGGTGTATGTACTCGTGTTTATACGACAACACCTAAAAAACCAAACTCAGCGCTTCGTAAGGTGGCGAGGGTAAGGTTGACTAATGGTTCTGAGGTTAGTAGCTATATTGGTGGTGAAGGGCATAATCTTCAGGAGCATTCCGTGGTTCTGATAAGAGGTGGTCGTGTCAAGGATTTGCCAGGTGTGAGATATCACGTTGTGCGTGGTAGTTTGGATGCTTCTGGTGTGACTAATAGAAAATGTGGTCGCTCTAAATACGGAACAAAACGGCCTAAAGGCTAATCGTTGGTTGGTGAGATAAATGTCTAGAAGAAGAGTCGCTACAAAAAGAGAAATTATTCCAGATCCAAGGTTTGGCAGTGTAATGCTGACTAAATTTATGAATATGATCATGGAAAGTGGCAAAAAATCTGTCGCGGAAGGGATTGTCTATGGTGCTTTGGATGTAATTGAAAGTAAAGGTCATAGCGAGCCTCTGGAGGTGTTGTCTAAGGCGCTGGAAAATGTACAGCCAAGGGTTGAGGTTAAGTCTCGCCGTGTTGGTGGTGCAACATATCAGGTGCCAGTAGAGGTGCGTCCTTCAAGACGTATGGCTTTGGCGATGCGTTGGCTAATTGATGCGTCACGTAAGAGAAATGAGAAGAATATGCCAACGAAATTGGCCGGTGAGTTGATGGATGCTTTTGAAAGTAGAGGTTCTGCCGCTAAAAAGCGTGAAGATACGCATAGAATGGCGGAAGCAAATAAAGCTTTCTCGCATTATCGTTGGTAATCAATAAATCATATTGAAGACTGTATAGTTGTGGCTCGTAAAACTCCAATTGGGTTTTATCGAAATATCGGTATCATGGCACATATTGATGCGGGTAAAACCACAACAACAGAGCGCATTCTCTACTATACAGGTGTATCTCACAAGATAGGTGAGGTGCATGATGGTGCTGCAACAATGGATTGGATGGAGCAGGAGCAGGAGCGAGGAATTACTATTACCTCGGCTGCAACCACCTGCTTTTGGAGCGGGATGGAGAGCCAATTTCCGCAGCATCGTATAAATATTATAGATACACCGGGTCATGTTGACTTTACGATAGAGGTTGAGCGATCGTTACGGGTTTTAGATGGCGCGTGTGCCGTTTTTTGTGCTGTTGGTGGGGTTGAGCCTCAATCTGAAACAGTTTGGCGTCAGGCAGATAAGTATAGCGTGCCGCGCATAGCTTTTGTGAATAAAATGGATCGCTCGGGCGCCGATTTTTTGCGCGTAATTGGGCAGATTAAAGCACGATTGGGTGGTAAGCCAGTTCCAATGCAGTTGCCGATTGGTGCTGAAGACGGTTTTGAAGGGGTCGTTGATCTTATCAAAATGAAAGCCATATATTGGGATGAGGCCAATATGGGCATGACCTTCAAGGAAAGGGAAATTCCGGCTGATATGCTAGAGTCCTGCAAGGAGTGGAGGGAGCATATGGTTGAAGCGTCTGCCGAGGCAAGTGAAGATTTATTGGAAAAATACCTTGAAGAAGGGTGTTTATCAAACGAAGAGATTAAGCTTGGTATTCGTTCTAGAACAATAGCCAATCAAATCGTTCCTGCATATTGCGGTTCGGCCTTTAAGAATAAAGGTGTTCAGGCAATGCTGGATGCAGTTGTTGAATATTTGCCTGCTCCCACTGATATTGATGCTGTAAAAGGTCATCTTGAGGATGATGTGGTTGAGTCGGTACGTGTTGCTGATGATCATGCTCCTTTCTCGGCGCTAGCGTTTAAGATTGCTACAGACCCTTTTGTGGGGACATTGACGTTTTTTAGAGTTTATTCAGGTGTGCTCAATTCTGGGGATAGTATTTATAATCCACTGAAGAAGAAAAAAGAGCGTATTGGCCGGATAGTGCAAATGCATGCCAATAGCCGTGAAGAGGTTAAAGAAGTGTGTGCTGGAGATATAGCCGCCGCAATTGGCCTCAAGGATGTAACGACAGGTGATACTCTTTGTGATCTAAAAGAAGTTATAGTGCTTGAGCGCATGGAGTTTCCTGATCCGGTGATTTCGGTCGCGGTGGAGCCCAAAACGAAAGCCGACCAAGAAAAGATGGGGGTGGCATTAGCAAAGTTGGCACAAGAGGATCCGTCTTTTAGGGTTCATACGGATGAAGAGTCTGGGCAAATAATTATCTCTGGAATGGGTGAATTGCATCTTGAGATTGTTGTCGATCGGATGAAAAGAGAGTTCAATGTTGAGGCTAACGTTGGTGCTCCGCAGGTTGCATATAGAGAAACAATTCGGAAGACAGTTGAGCAGGAAGGTAAATTTATAAGGCAGTCCGGTGGGCGCGGGCAGTATGGTCATGTTTGGCTGCGCATTGAGCCGCTAGAAATCGGTGCTGGTTATGAGTTTGTTAATGAGGTTGTCGGCGGGGTAGTTCCAAAAGAATTCATATCTGCTGTAGATAAAGGTATCCAAGAGCAGCTGAAGAGTGGTATTCTAGCGGGCTATCCTGTATTGGATGTAAAGGTGTCTTTATTTGACGGTTCGTATCACGATGTGGATTCGAATGAAATGGCATTTAAAATTGCTGGCTCCATGTGCTTTAGGGAGGGGGCAAGGAAGGCGGACCCTGTTTTGCTTGAGCCCATAATGAAAGTTGAAATTGCTACGCCTGAGGAATACATGGGTGATGTTGTAGGTGATATCAATAGGCGGCGTGGGATAATTCAGGGAATGGATGATGCTCCATCAGGTAAAACACTTAGCTGCGAAGTGCCGCTGGCGGAAATGTTTGGTTATGCAACTGATTTGCGTTCGGCAACACAGGGGCGGGCTACATACAGTATGCAGTTTGAAAAATATAATGAAACGCCTGCACACATTGCGGAAGCGATTATTAAAAAATCTTCATAAAATTGAAAATAATTAAAGGTATTAACTCATGGCCAAAGAAAAATTCTCACGTAGTAAGCCACATGTAAACGTCGGCACCATCGGTCACGTCGATCACGGTAAAACGACTTTAACCGCTGCTTTAACAAAAGTAATGGCTGAGCTCCAAGGCGGTGAAGTTAAAGCCTTTGATCAAATCGATAATGCGCCCGAAGAGCGAGCGCGTGGTATTACT
>NZ_SCTW01000152.1 GCF_004322395.1 Methylobacter sp. | reverse complement strand
GCTCTTCCGATCTCTTTCTTATTATTTGCTTTATTTGTTACTGGAGCGGCAAATGCCAACGTTACCGATGAAGATTTCGTAGCCCGGAAAACACAAAACTTGCTCAATCTCTGTACTGCTTCGCCGCAAGACCCCCATTATCGGGAAGCAATCCATTTTTGCCATGGTTATTTGGTCGGAGCCTATCATTATTATCAAGCCCAGACCGAAGAAAAACAGGAATCGAAGCTGTTCTGCCCTCCTGAGCCTAAACCCTCGCGCAACGAGAGTATCGCCATGTTTATTTCATGGGCTAAGACACACCCTCAATACATGAACGAAATGCCGGTCGAAACGGAATTCAGATTTTTAACCGAAAAATGGCCATGTATAAATAAATAACAGGGGATACAACATGAAAAGATTCTCGATTTCAGTCATAGCGATATTAGCCATTTCCATTTTGGCTGGTTGCGCCGGCATGTCGGATACTCAGCAACGCACCGTAACCGGAGGTATGGGAGGTGCTGCAACCGGAGCGGTAATTGGTGCGATCGCGGGCAATGCCGGCATGGGGGCCGCAATCGGTGCAGCCGCAGGCACGGCGGGCGGGTATTTGTACGGCAAACACAAAGAAGCCGAACAGCGGGCCTACCAACAAGGGCAAAGAGATGCCTATCGACAGCCGTATTAAACATAAAAATACGATTGATTTAGAAGCCTGCAGACAATTCGGCGGCTGCACCGCCGAAACAGGGAAAGCCAAGTTGAACGGGCAAGCTGTTTATATCCGACATTCACACACATCAAAATGTCGGGCAACGAAAAGATGTTATCCCGCACATGGGGCGGATTGCGACATCATTTAGCATAATTGCCTTCAACGATGACCGTTTGGGGCAGTAAACTAATTTGCGCTGAAAAAAACGAAATAATAGCATCCATCACGGTATCTTTCGTTTGCACCCGTACTTCCACTAAATTATTTTCTTTGATGAGCTCTTCCGGTTGAGTAACATAAAGCGGAAATGCTCCCCATAGCAAATACCAATTGCGGTATTGTTTTTGATAAGCCACCGGCTTCTCGCTGGATAGAACTTGAATTTTTGCATTATCGGGTGCAATCAGTTCGGTATTAAAACACCCCGCCAGCACCAGAACGACTAATACAATAACGTTCAATTTGTTCATTATCTGTTTCCTTCTACAATTATTGTCCGGCGAGGAAAACCAATCATTCCCGGAAATACATTGTAAAGCGCATCGACAAAAGTATTGGTCATATATAACCGCACTTCTTTTAATTGATTTTCTTTAATAATAATTGCGGTATCAGGCGGATCAATGGGTTCGCGACCCCACCATTTAAACCATACCGGTCTTTCCACACGAACTTGTGTCGGTGCGTCTAATGTTAATAGTCTGACGGATTGATCGGCGGGAGCATTGAGGTGAACGACACCGCAGCCTGTCAGCCATGCACTCAGCGATATTATTAAAAATGGTCGAAGCATATTGTGGCACTCAGGTAAAAAGACGGGGTCATCCGACATAACAACATTCTTTAAATTTATGGCAAGACTTTGGAAATTGGAGTTTGTTGCCTGGAAGGTTGGCGGGTCAACTTGCCTACCGGAGGCGACGCCAGCAGCTTGATGAGTTCCTGGGCCGCCGCTGTTGAAGACGCCGGGTTCTGCCCGGTGATCAGGTGGCCATCGACGATCGCGAAACTCTGCCAGTCGGCGGCCTTTTCGAAGTGACCGCCTAGACGCTTGAGTTCGTCCTCGACCAGAAACGGCACTATCTCAGTGAGGTGA
>NZ_SCTW01000151.1 GCF_004322395.1 Methylobacter sp. | reverse complement strand
GTCATCGCCGCGGACTTTAAGTTGTCGTCGGCGATAATGGAGATAAGATGCCGTCCCGATTCGGTGCTGACCAGAGTCTTTTTTTGCCGCTGGATGTAGTTGCGCTTAATTAACACCTCAATAATCGAGGCTCGGGTTGCCGGCGTACCGAGACCTTTTTCTTTTAATGCTTCCTTAAGCTGTTCATCGTCGCAGGTTTTACCGGCCGATTCCATGATGCTCAACAAACTCGCTTCGTTAAAAGGCTTGGGCGGCGTAGTTTTGCCTTGATTGATCGACGGCTGTTGCGAACCGGTTTCGCCTTGCACAAAGTTAGGCAGGATTTTCAGTTCTTTATCGGCTTGCTTTAACGCGTCATTTTTATATAAGGCTTGCCAGCCGGGCGATTCGATAATCGTACCGATGGTTTTGAACTTTACTTCGGCTATCGGCGTTTCTGCATTAACGCTGCCCAGAACAGTAGTAATTTGTTTGATGCAAGGCGGATAAAACGCCGCAATAAACCGCTGGACTATCGCTTCGTAGACTTTGGCTTCCTGTCCCGACAAAGTACCGGGCAATGCGGTCGTGGGAATGATCGCATGGTGATCGCTTACTTTGGTGTCGTTGAATATGCGGCTGCTCAGCGCCAGTTTATCGAGATCCAATGGCTCAATCTGCTGCTCAAATTTAGAGCGCAATTTAGTCAACAAAGGCTTCATGTCCGGCTTCATATCATTGGTTAAATAGCGGCTATCGGTACGCGGATAAGTAACGTGCTTTTTCTCGTATAACTGCTGGGCGCAGCTTAAGGTTTGATCGGCAGTCAAGCCGTAGCGGATGCTCATGTCTTTTTGCAGATCGGTCAAATCGTACAATAACGGAGGACTGAGCGTTTCCCGCTTGCCTTTGACTTCGTTAATCCGAAAATCCCGCCCGGAAATTTGATTTAGCAGGGCTTCCGCATCGGCTTTGCTGTCGAACCGTCCGCCGACATATTGAAAATCGGCATCCCGATACAAGGTGTGCAATTCCCAAAAATCCTTGGCCACAAAGCTGCTAATCTCCGAATCTTTTTGCACGATGAGTGCCAATACCGGCGTTTGCACTCGGCCTATCGTCCATAAGCTGCCTTGCTGGCCGAACTTGAGGGTGTAAAGCCGCGTAGCATTCAAGCCGACTATCCAGTCCGATTCGCTACGGCATTTGGCTGCGCGGTAAAGTCCGTCATAGGCATGGCCTTCCTGCAACTCGGCAAAGCCTTTGCGTATCGAGTCGTCGGTTAAGGAGCTGATCCACAAGCGTTTGAACGGTTTATGCACACAGCCGGCCCAGGACAGGATGTACCTGAAAATCAGCTCCCCTTCTCTTCCCGCATCGGTTGCGCAGATGATTTCGTCGGCTGCCTTGAACAAGCGCTTGATGGTGTTTAGCTGTTTTTGCGCTGAGGCGTCGCCCCTCGCTTTTAAGCCGAATCGTTCGGGAATGATCGGCAGGGATTCCAAAGACCAGCGCTTCCAGGCTTGGTTATATTCATCCGGCTCTTTCAATTCAACCAGATGCCCGAACGCCCAGGTAATTTGATAGCCGTTGCCCTCAAAATAACCGTCATGCTTGCTGCTGATATTCAGGCATTTGGCTATGTCGCGGGCGACTGAGGGTTTTTCGGTCAGGATGACTTTCATGATGCCGGGTATACAGGTATCGTTCCCAAGCTCCGGCGCTCGTCGTTATATACAAGTCTGTTCAAGACCGTTATTTTGGTATGAGCGCTGGAATGGCTCGGATGTAGGCCGGAATAAGCCCGCCCGGCGACAGCAAGGGCGGGCGTTTCCGGCAATCGGAACGCCGGAAACGCCGGTCCTGCGCTTAACGCACGGACAGGCTTATTCCGGCCTACGTCGAGATGTGTATAACAACGAGCGCTCTGGCGTGAGAATGAAGCTAGAGACACTCCAGAATGGGAACGATTAATCATTTAATAATCTTATAGCACGGCGAATATTTCTTCCCCGGCAATTTCATACGATGTTGCGCAACAAATGAGTTCAATAACGAATCCATCAATGCCATGATGTTTTCATCCCCGTGAATTTCAAAATGTCCGTATTGCTCAATGGCACGAATACCTTCGTCTTTTACGTTACCTGCAACGATGCCGGAAAACGCACAGCGCAGATTGGCGGCCAGATTATGACTTTCCTGATCTTTATGCAAAGCTAGGCTTCTCATATTGTCATGGGTAGGTATAAACGGCTGTTGGAACACATGATCGATCTTAAGCAGCCAATTGAAATAGTACGCATCTCCTGTTTCTTTACGAAACTGGCGCACCTGTTGAATACCTGCCTGCATTTCCCGAGCGACTTGCACAGGATCATCAATAATAATTTTGTAACGCTGCTGTGCGGATTCACCCAAAGTTCCGGCAATGAACCGATCTATTTCCTTAAAGTAATTTTCCGAACAGTCCGGGCCGGAAAATACCAGTGGAAACGGCATGTCTTTATTTTCAGGATGCAACAGGATACCCAGTATATAAAGTATTTCCTCCGCCGTACCTACACCGCCCGGAAACACCACGATACCATGTCCGACACGGGCAAACGCTTCCAGGCGCTTTTCAATATCCGGCAGAATCACCAGATCGTTGACTATAGGATTAGGTGATTCTGCCGCAATAATACCGGGTTCGGTTATTCCTAAATACTGGCCGTGTTTTATCCGCTGCTTGGCATGACCGATGGTTGCACCTTTCATCGGGCCTTTCATCGCACCTGGCCCACAGCCGGTACAAATATCCAAGCCGCGCAGCCCCATCTCATGGCCGACTATCTTGCTGTAATCGTATTCCTTACGACTGATTGAATGTCCGCCCCAACACACCACCAGGTTTGGATTAGTCATCGGCCGTAGAATTTTGGCATTGCGCAAAATGTGAAATACCGCGCTACTAATACCGTCCGAGGTGTCCAGGTTAAACATCCGATTATTATTGATCTCGTCACTGACGTAGATAATATCTCGCAGCACCGCAAATAAATGCTCATTGATGCCTTTGATCATTTTGCCGTCAACGAAGGCATGGGCAGGGGCAGATTTAACGTCCAGTTTAATACCGCGCTGCTCTTGGACTACACGTATCTCAAAGTCGGGATAGCGTTCCAGCAGTTCCTTGCCGTTATCCATGTTATTGCCGGAATTTAATACAGCGAGCGAGCAATTGCGAAATAGCCGGTACAGTCCGCCTTGGCTGGTATCGAGCAGTTTCGTAACTTCGGTTTTGGACAGTACATCCAATCGTCCTTCAGGAGTAATGCGTGCGTCAACTACTTGATATTCCATAAGCTTCCTTTTAGTTATGTCAGAGTGGTACCAGTTAAACATAATATTTTCGATTCATTCAGCATTCAGCGATCCATAGGTATCTTTAGCACAGGTTAACTATCACGGGCTATGACAATGAATTCGAAAATAAAAGAAATGTTGTTCGTTGGCTTTGCGCTACTATCCACCGCTTGTGCACATTATCCGCAACAGTATTCATATTATCCTGATTACGGCGGTTACAGCAGTGGATATACCATTATGCACAGAAATTATTATGGCGAAAGGCCGAATCATTATGATCATGACTATGGTCATCATCATGGTAGAGCTTATTTTCCACATCATCGCCAACATGATCAATACAATGTCCAACGCCGCTGGGATAATGATTATTCAGCGCATCATCAACGCGGCAGAGATTATGATCATTCCTTTAACTATAGAAATGGTCGCCAACATAACGATAACCATGACAGTCATCGCAATAACTTCGACCATAGAAACCATGATTAATGGTTTACCGCCAATAAACATCTCCTGTAAATTTAAGGCCTTTATCTCTTATGAGAGACTATTTTCTAAATTTTCAATGGCTATACTGGGAATTAGCCCCTATAATGCAGTGCTAAGTAGGTAGCATTCCGCACAAACGCGAGGCTTGTACTTAAGTTTTGCATGTTATTCAGCACTTTTCAGAAATTCTACTCGCTTTTCTCCTTAAAATTGCCCGGCATGATTTGCAATCAAACTTTTTTCATTGATTTTTTATAGGTAATTTTATGGCAACAGGTACTGTTAAGTGGTTTAACGATTCTAAAGGTTTCGGTTTTATTTCACCTAGCGATGGCAGCGCGGACGTATTTGTACACTTTTCTGCAATCACAAGTGAAGGCGGCTTCCGTACATTGGCTGAAGGCCAAGCAGTTAAATACAATGTCGAATCAGGCCCTAAAGGCCCACAAGCGTCACAAGTAAGCGCCGCTTAAAACTGCTTTACTTTCCAACATCCAACCCCGCCTTAGATAATACGCGGGGTTGTGGCATATCCGGTTTACCCGGCCAATCAACTCACCCCCTAATTTAGGACATGTCTTTTGAAACGAATTTTTGTAGGAAACTTACCTAGCGAAGCCACTGAAGAAACTGTACAGGCTTTATTTTCTGAATACGGCAAAGTCCGTTCCATTCAACTTGTTTCCGATATATTTAGCGGAAAATGCCGTGGCTTCGGCTTTATTGGGATGGAAGGCCACGAAGCAAGAGCTGCGATAGCCGCGCTGGACGGCAATTTATACTGCGGAAAATCTTTAAAAGTTAAATTTGAAGAGACGACTCCCGGTAAAAATGGCAGACGCCATTGAAGCATTAACGATACAGCCTCTGCTCCACCTGATTAATCAACTGCCTTAGCGCATATGACAAGGGAATATAGCTGAGCTATCCGGGCGACCTGTTTACCGGTCGCCCCCTAATATCGAAACTGTAGTCATTCTTTTCTCCCCCAAAGAACATCAATGCCTTGTGCATTTGCCGGATATTTATGGAGCTCTATACAGAGTCTTTATCCGAATATCCACGCAAAAAGATGATAAATTCAACCGATTGGTTGAGTGATAAAAATCCGCTATATTTAAAAAAATAAAGCTTGACAGCAAACTTCAAATCCAGCCTTTTCCACAGGCATATACAATATACTTTTGTTTCAGCAGCATAGCCGCAAAACCTCACTATACCTATAGAAAAACTCCGCTAAAATCATCTTCTTACAACCTAAGTGATTGATATTCTATATTATATCCACACCGAGTCGTGCAGTGACTACAATCTAAACAATTTAACAAAAAAGCTTAAGAAGTGAATAGTTAGGACTTATGATTCCAGTTTACACACAGAGTTATCCACAGAAAATGTGGATAACCCTGGTCAAGAAAACGACCTCCCTATTTGTCGGTTCACGTTGTAAAAACCTGACTAATAGGTCATGCCAATATTTTATTCCTGCTTGTCATTTACCAAATCGTAGGTGATGTCCGAGTTAAATCCCATAGGCCAATAGATAGCGGCGGCGGGCGGCCAGAATATTGAAGCAGTGCGGAATTTTGTTCTCAATTTACCCTCTTTAATTACTTTTCCGCCTTTTTCCAAACGGTAAGGAATGCCTCCTTCCGGCGGTACTCCCGCAGCAGTCCAGAAGAACGGCTTGGTGGTTACCTTGCCATCGGCTTTGATGTCTACCGGCTCCGGCCTTTTGTAGACATACAGATCGGAGCCGGGCGGCACTTTGAATGTACCTGTCGTGGTACAGCCTGTGACCAAAATCAGCAAAGCCAAGGCTAAACACATTTTTCTTATCATTGTAGTTCTCCAGGTTTAACGGGACATCAACCATCCCAATGCTTAAAAATCAAAGAGGTATTGATACCGCCGAAAGCAAAATTGTTACTCATCACATAGTCGCAATCGAGCTGGCGGATATCCTCTTTAATATAGTCCAGCCGGGCACATTCAGGGTCAATGTTGTCAAGATTGGCCGTGGCATGAAACCAGCCTTCATTCATCATATTGACCGCCACCCAGGCCTCTAACGCCCCGCAAGCGCCCAGAGTGTGGCCGGTAAAGCTTTTCAGCGCACTGATCGGCGTTTTATCGCCGAATACCGCAGCGGTCGCATGGCTTTCGGCAACATCGCCGTGACTTGTCGCCGTGCCATGCGCACTGATGTAACCGATCGCGGATGCTTCAAGCTTGGCATCCTGCAAAGCCAAGCGCATCGCAACCTGCATACTGTCACTGTTAGGCTGGGTGACATGCAAACCATCCGAATTGGTGCCGAACCCCACCAATTCGGCATGAATATCAGCGCCACGCGCCAAAGCATGTTCCAGCTCTTCCAATATCAACGTTCCCGCGCCTTCACCGATGACCAGCCCGTCCCGGTCGCGATCGAAAGGCCTGGGGCTTTTCTCGGGCATATCATTGCGAAGACTGGTTGCAAACAACGTGTCGAAAACCGCGGACTGGATGGCCGATAGTTCTTCAGCACCGCCCGCCACCATCAGTTTTTGCTGACCGAACTTTATCGCTTCATAAGCATAACCTATGCCTTGACTACTTGAGGTGCAGGCGCTTGAGGTCGTGTAAATCCTTCCGTTTATGCCGAAGAACAGGCTGATATTGACCGGTGCTGTGTGACTCATCATTCTGATATACGAGGTGGCATTCAAACCGCCGGTTGCATGATTAAGGAGCATATTGCCGAACTCGGCGATGGCATCGGGGCTGCCGGATGAACTGCCGTAAGCAATGCCCATCTGCCCGCTTTTAAGGCAATCGTCA
Source organism: Methylobacter sp. (assembly GCF_004322395.1). Taxonomy (GTDB): domain Bacteria; phylum Pseudomonadota; class Gammaproteobacteria; order Methylococcales; family Methylomonadaceae; genus Methylobacter_A. The sequence continues at coordinate 34,203 of NZ_SCTW01000151.1, read as the reverse complement.
TGCAACAAACCGGCATCGCTCAGCGCCAATTCGGTTGCGTAAGTCGACATTAAAGCGATACGTCCCATGCAGCGAATTTGCTTGCGCGAATAATGCTCAGGCTTGGTGAAATCGGCCGGCGCTCCCAAACGGGTATTCAAGCCTTGGTATTTGTCCCAGTCCTGCATTGTTTGAATACCGGTAGACTTACTTTTAAGGCGCTCGGCGACTTGCTGCCAATTATTGCCTATCGGCGAAATCCCCGCCATGCCGGTCACTACCACGCGTTTCAACATAAACCACCATTGACGGAAATGACCTGCCGGGTAACGTAGGCAGCATCTTCCGACATTAAAAAAGCCACGACTGCTGCGACTTCTTGGGGGCTTCCTACTCTACGCGCCGGAATCATTTTTTTGATTTCCTCCAGAGGCAATTCGCTGACCATTTCCGTCTCGATAAGCCCTGGCGCCACGCAATTGACGGTGATGTCGCGTTTTGCCAGTTCGAGCGCCAGTGCCTTGGTAGCACCGATAATACCGGCTTTTGCCGCACTGTAATTGACCTGGCCGCGATTGCCCATCAAGCCGGAAACCGAAGATAACGTTACGATGCGCCCAGGCTTGCGCCGCCTGACCATCGGCATCACCACCGGCTGCAAAACATTATAAAAACCGTCAAGATTGCTGTGAATCACGCTGTCCCATTGTTCGCCGGTCAGCGACGGAAAGGCGTTATCGGCCGTAATACCGGCATTGCACACCACTCCGTAATAAGCGCCGTGATTTTCAATATCCTGATCGATTTGTTCGCTACATTGTGCGCGGTCGGCAATGTCGAATTGTAAAATCCGGGCTTGTCGGCCTAGCCGCTCGATTTCAGCAACGACTTCCTCGGCCTGCAAACGTTGGCTGCGGCAATGGATGACCAAATCAAAACCCTGTTTAGCCAGATATAATGCTATGGCTTTACCGATGCCCCGACTGGAACCGGTCACTAAAACAGTTTTATTCATATTATGCTTATGTATTATTTAACGGAAGTTGAAAAACATTGAGGTTGGCCGTGACTTCTACGTCCATCCCCTGAATTAGGCAGTCAAAAACCCCTAGGCCGTCATCCTGCATGATTTTATTCACCCGTATCGTTAGCTTTGAGCCGGCCTTAAAAGCTGCAATATTACTGCTAAAACGCCTGGTTCCCAGCAAAAAACCCAGCCGTATCGGCTCATTAGCCTGTCTTGCCGTAATGCCTGCATACGCGGCTATCGTTTGAGCCATGTATTCAATACCGGCCCAGGCAGGAACGGATTCATTATCGCCTAGTAAACCATCGTCACGTACCACAAGTTCGGCTGTCAAACTCTGATCGTCATAGTTAATAATACGATCCAGCAACACCATGCTGCCGCTGTGCGGAATCAAATCGGTAACTGCTACTGTATCGTTTAATAGACCTACGGTTGCTGTTCTCGATTGCTGCTGCGAACGCGATTTTAACTCTCCCATCATTGTTGGGAGCTTATCTATTGTATCAATGCAGTCGTCGGCCACTTTGTTCATGCTCGCTCCACCACAATAGATAAGTTATTGCCGCCAAAAGCAAACGAGTTGCTTTGACAAGTATTAATTCTACGCCCCAACATGCCGCCTTTTTTTACCAGGTTTAACGCTGGCAATGTTGTATCCGGCTCATCATCGTTGATATTGGGAATCAACGCGCCTTGTTCATTGTCATGGGTCAGCAGCAACCAACAAAACGCCAGTTCCAATGCAGCGGCAGCGCCCAAAGTATGCCCGGTCATGCCCTTGGTGGAACTCGCAGCCACAGCCTGACCAAATAATGCATTAACGGCTTTGCTTTCCATTGCATCGTTCAATACCGTAGCCGTGCCATGCAAATTTAAATAATCAATCTCAGCCGGTGTTTTACCTGCATCGTCCAGCGCATTTTGCATGGCTCGGATTACATCGGTTGCATCCGGATCCGGCGCGGCAAAATGGTACGCATCGCTGGTTGCACCTATGCCTCGCAAGATGACCGGTCCCGGTTTTTTACTCAATACAAAAAGGCTGACTGCTTCGCCGATATTTATGCCGTCACGGTGCAAGCCGAACGGCTTGCACAAGCCGGTACTGATAGACTCCAGCGCCGCAAAGCCATTAACGGTCAAACCGCATAAACTATCTGCTCCGCCCACTATAACCGCATCGCATATGCCCTGCCTGATTAATCGCCGCGCCGATGCAAACGCCTTGCCACTGGAAGAACAGGCCGTAGAGATCGTATAAGCCGGGCCTTGAACGCCCAGAATATCCGCCAAAAAGTCCGCTCCGGCACCCATTTGCTGCTGCTTGTAATGAAACGCACCAGGCAATGCGCCGTGGTCTGCCCAATAAGCCAACGCAAGTTCGGTATTGCGTACCCCCGACGTGCTGGTGCCCAGCACAATGCCGATACGATCAGCGCCGAATCGGACTTTCATATCGCTAACCGTTTGCTCGATCTGGCTTAAGGCTGCTAACAGCAGGCGATTGTTGCGGCAATTGTAAATCCCCCCCTTACCCCCCTTTTTCAAAAGGGGGAGTGAGTGAGCAATTTTCTTCTCCGCACAAGGGAAACTCTCTTTTTTTACCAAGCAGGAATCTCCCCCCTTTGAAAAAGGGGGGCCGGGGGGGATTTCTGGAAGATCAGCATTAACGGCACCGACAAAACAGCGAGTCCCAAACTCATCGCTGGGCACCAATCCCGACCGATCGCCGGCCAGCAAGCGTTTTAATACTTCGGATTTACTAGTGCCTGCCGCACACAGTAAGCCTAAGTCATTCAGGTATAAGTTCATAACTTATGGTTTTAATATGCAGGGAGTAATTGTACTGAAAATTGATCAGTTCCACGGCTTTAGGCCATACAGGATCGGGGGATAAATAGTTAACTTCAACTTGTTTGTTATTCCTGACCGTTAAAATTCGCGTGTTCTGACCGGTTTCCAATCGCCACTCGGCCGGAAGTATTTTTTGCAGCTCGGCAATCGGCCAATACACCAATTGCAGATCGGAAATGATGAACTCCGGGCTGACCGACTCCGGCAATAACAGGCTTTTGTCGGATACAACATGCTTGCCGTCATAAGTTAAATTGAACAGGCTCAAGCCATCATTGCTGAGCCCGGCCATCGCGATATGCCGGGAATCCAACTCCAAAACTGCCAACAAGGATTCCTGCCGATCCCCCCACACGGCGTCAATTTGCTGCACTATCCGTCTGGCCGGGCCTAAAGGCTGCGCAATCGGCATCGATTCCGTTTTAGCGGTAACTTTCTCCGGCTGTATCAGTCCACAGCCGGACAACCATAGTAAAAACATCGCACTTATGACTTTTACGCTGTTTCCCAATTTCCAGCACGGCGTAGCGCATGAGAACGAGACGGTCTCGCCAATTGAAAACGTTGCGAGCCAGACCTTCCAGGTTTTAAAAACCTGGAAGGTCTCCATACCGGTATATTTCCTGCCTATCGCCAGATAAGGAACTATCGGAATAACGTACTTATGTATAACGATGAACACAGCGAGTGGAAACGAAAAAAAAATCAACCCCGGCATAACTCAACCAAAGTATCCAACCTCGACCGGGCATTTTTGACATAAGGATTATTTTCGTCCCAGGCATAACCGGCCAGTATTGAACTGATCATCGCCTTAACTTCGGGTTGCTGCTGCGGGTGAAAGATCACGTCCTGAAAACGGCCATCATACCAAGCATCGACAAATACCCGGAAAGTATTGACGCCGCGCTGCAAAGGCTCGGCGTAATCCTGCTGCCAGTCCACTGTTTCATTGTTAAATTGCCTGACCAGAATATCCGCGGCCAAGCTGGCCGATTTCATCGCAATCGTTACGCCGGATGAAAACACCGGATCCAAGAACTCACCGGCATTGCCCATCAACGCATAACCTTTGCCGTACAAGCTTTTTACATTGGCGGAATAACCGACGATGGTATTGATTTTTTCATCGAACACAGCATTTTGAAGCAATGCGGTCAGGCTGGGGTCCTGATTGATGATGTCCTGCAAGGCCTGGTCGTTATTGTCCCATGACTTAAAAAATTCCGGCTCCGCGACCACACCCACACTGCTGCGTCCGTTGCTGAACGGGATAAGCCAATACCAGACATCTTTATGCTCGGGATGCACGGTGATCCGGATTTTGTTTCTGTCGAACCGGCCCTCCCCGATCCGGTCTTCAATATGCCCGAACAAGGCTTGCCTGACCGGAAACCCGGACGGCGATTCCAAATCCAGCAACTTGGGCAAGATGCGCCCGAAACCGCTGGCGTCCAGCACAAAATCGGCACGGTAGATCATGACCTCGCCGCGGCTGTTACGCACAGTAAGCTCCGGCCGGTCGGAAGCGAAATCGGCCGCCATCACTTCCATTTGCCACTGTATGTCAACACCCATTCGCACCGCTTCATCGGCAAGCAGCTTGTCGAACCGGCCGCGCTGCACCTGAAACGTGGTGCCCATGCCGGGACTGAATTTGTCTTCAAAGGAAAACTCGGTATGCAGATCTCGATAGACAAAAGACGCGCCGTTTTTATACTGAAACCCGGCATCGACCAACGCATCCATCATCCCGGCCTGCTTGATGAATTCCATGCATTGCGGCAACAGGCTTTCTCCGATACTGAATCGTGGAAACAGCTGGCGTTCAAGGATGGTCACTTTAAAGCCCTGGTTTTGCAGCAATGCACCGGCGATACTCCCGGACGGCCCGGCGCCGATAATGATAATTTCGCCTTTATTATTCTTATTTGTCATGATGATTTGTCACTACTCAAATGTTAAAAAATAGAACGCAGATGCCAAAAGTAGGCGCCTCTAGGCGACGCTGATAAATATGATGAACACAGATAATTCAATAAAATCTTATTTAATCATAATTATCAGCGTCGCCTAGAGGCGCCTACTTTTGGCATCTGCGTTCCATTGTATTTGATGACTGAATATCCTTAAGCCCAATCAATGGCGCGCACAGCAGCGCCGTTACAATACCGGCAGTTACCGTAAAACCGAACGCATGCACGATCTCGGTAGAACTTGCCGCCAACAAGCCGAATGCCAGTAAGGTCGTTAATGCCGAAAGCGTAACCCCCAGCGAAGTGCTGGCGCGCCTGTCCCCTGCCATAAAAAAGAACAGCCCGTAATCGACACCGATGCCCAATACCAGTAACAACGCAAACAAGTTGAACAGGCTGAACAATTGGCCGAACCAGCCTGACATGGCTAACGAAACCGCCAACGCAACAACCGGCACCGACATGATGGTCATGCCATTGCGCCAACCGAACTTGTAACCCAAACCTAGCGAAGCCAGGCAAAAAGCAATCGCCAACAAGCCGCTGGCCCTGATCCGATAACGCGCAAACAACGACGATACCGACTCGACCTGATCCACCCAGATTACGCCAGACAAATCCTGTAGCGCCGTCAACGCACTAATATCGTTGATGCCGATTAACGCAACCGTGCTTTGGCAGTGCCCGAAATCACAGCCCAGCCACAACTGTTGCTTGGTTTGATCGGCAGCTGCCAGCCACTCCGGCAAGGTCAATGTGTTGCTTGCTGCCTCGGCAAACTGTTTGTACTCGGCTTTCACTGCCGCCTCGTCAAAGCCAAGATCGGCCATATAGCGTTCAAGCAAGCCTGAATCGTACAGCTTATGTTTTAACAACTGATAATTTTGTTGCTGCTGAGTCGCATCAGGCCAATAATTGCTCAAGCCTTCATAAGCGGTCAGGGCTTTTTGTTGTTTTAACGCTTCCAGGCGTTTAAGCAATTTTTGTTCATTTTGATGCCATTCAGTTTGATCTTTCCCCGACACCAAAAAAAACTGGTTGTCGGGACTCATCGGAAACAACTGACGGATTTTATCGGCGGTGCGGAGCAACTCGGCCGGTGGCGATTGCAGTAAGCGCACATCATCCTGCGGCGTCAGCAGCCACAGGCCGCCCGCGACAAAAACCGACAATATCAAGCCCAGCCAGCGCCGGTTGTTGCTTACCCAAAGCGGCCAGTGCTCCTCCCAATAGGTGGTCAGTTTAAGTATGCCGGGCTGATGGTCGAATCTGAACCCGGTTAACAGCAACGGAAACAGCAGCACCACCGTCAGCCATGCGACCAGCAGACCGACAGCGGAAAATAACGCAACTTCCTGCAAGCCCGGAAACGGCGAAAAGCCCAAGCCTGCATAACTTAGCAGATTGCTTGCTAGCCCTAAAGAAAGTCCCGGAAGAATAAACTTTAGGCCTTTCCGGGGATTCCAGTCCTTCTCGCCGAAGCTGTCGCATAAAAAATGTTGCGCATAGTCATCGGCAACGCCGATTAAACTGGCGCCAAAAACCAGCGTCAGGATATGTATCTTTCCGAAAAACAGTACAGAGATAACCAACGCAGCAATCAGGCCGCTGCCTATCGCGAGACTCGATAACAGCAAAGGCCGCATACTGCGAAAAGTCGCCCACAGCAACACGATAATGCCGAGACTCGAACCTATGCCGACCGTGGAAATTTCCTGTTTGGCCGACTCAGCTCCATGCGCGGTAAATAACGGCATGCCGGAAACCAACAACTCGCCGCCTACCGCTTTGACTTGTTCGGTGGCGCTGTTAACCAGACTCGACAAGGTTTCCAGTTTATCCAGCTGTAACTTCTCATCTTGCAAATCGGTCAATAGCAATGCCCAAAACCGATGCTGATCGGACAGCACGACGATGCCCTGTTCCAAATTCAGCTTGATCGGATTTTGCGCATTAAAATAACGGCTGAATATCAACGACGGATCTCGCTCAAGATCGGCCGCCTGCATCTGCCCGATGGGGCTATTGAGTATCTCCAGATTTTGCTTGATTAAATCCTCAGGATTAGTCGCCAAGATTGATTGGGATTGCGCATCCAACAGCCGATAGCGATAAGGAAACAGTTGCCGGTATTGCTGGATATATTGCTGTTGGGGAAACTCCAGCACCACCTTGCTAAACAGCCGGCTTTGCTCCAATTGCTGTTTAAGTTTTTGTGCATGATTGATGGCTTCTTGAGACGTTGTCGCGCCAGTCAGCCAGATCACTTTCCGGTTCAGCAGCTGATTATGTTGCAGGGTAGCTTTGGCGATTTCCGGCTGCTGTTCGCTGGTCGGCAATAACGCTAAAAAGCCGGTTTCCAGCCAGTCTCTAGTCAATACTTGGCCGCCGAGAATACAGATGGCCAGCATTCCGGCCAGCCAAACTCCTGCGGTCAACTTAGGGTGATAAACGTTCAAAATCGGCTTGTTGCTCGTCGTTTAATTTTGCAGGGTGCGTGATGTTATCGAAGCTAATGCGGGTTATGTTGCCGCCTGCTTCGCGTATTTCAAGATGACGCAGCTCGGTATCGCCTGACAACATCATCGTGCTGATGATTTTTTTCAGCATCTCCTCCTTGGGCGTTAACTCCAATTGCCAGGAAGTTTTTTGATCGGTTCCGGTCACGCTAAAGCCATCGGTCAGCGCCGCTAAATCAGCGCCCAACATGGCCTTGAAAACCTTGCCGAAAGCCGCAGGTACCGCTTGCTCCCCTTGCCCTGTCAACAGCCGCGATTCATTGACCAACAGTAACGAAACAACCGGCGTCAGAGTTTTCCAGATAACGCCTTTGCTTTGGTGATATGTAAACGTGCCCGAGGAAATTAAAGGCTTGTGTAAAGCTTTCAGGTATTTTTGCTGGTAAAAGTCGCCTTGAGTGATCGGCGTTTTTGCCAAGCGTGGGGTAATTTGAATTAACACATCGTCAGCGTAACTTTGACCTAACAACAAAAAAAACAGTAATAACGTTTTTAAGAAAGTAGCCGGAATATAGCAATAGCGTAATCCTGTACAATCTTGGAGCAAGGCAGTGCTAAACATGCAACTCAACCGCTAAATGGTGGAAATGTTTATCAATCGTCAATACTTTTGCCTGAAAACGTTGAGCGATAACAGCGATTAACGCATCTGTTAAAGGTAGGGTTATCCCTCGACTTCTTAGCTCTTGCAATAACAATCCGGCACTTACCCAATCAAACTCCTGCGTAGGAAAAGACGTCACAGAATTTATCAAAAGATTAATTTGTTGTTGCTGTTTTTCAGTTTTAGCGCCTTGCAGCAATTCGGCAATAATTACACCTGTTATAGCGACTTGATTATTTTCTATTAAAAAAGCCACTTGATTTCCTAACTTACCTTCCTGGTAACGTAAAAAATCAATCCACGCGCAAGTATCGACTAAAACCAAACCATCACTCATTTATTGATTTCCAAATCGCGCAATGCTTGCCAGTTATCTTCAATATCGACTTGTCCGCGCAACGCTAATAAATCCTGCTGCCGCTTTGCCTGCTGCAAATAGGTTTGAATAGCTTTATAAATAGCTTCGGATTCATTATTAGAATGGGTGTAAAGCATCAAGCTTTTTAACTGCTGATCATCAATAGTAATGGTTGTTTGCATGGTAAAATCCTAAAATTTATATTTAACTTGAGTGTTCTATACCTGATTTTTCTTAGCTCTGCAAATCCCACAGCATGAGTATTTTTGCCAATCGTACAGCAATTTGAGTCAACATTGCTTCATCTGCGGCACTTTGATTAAATAATTAAGAGACCTCTAGACCGAGTTTTTCAGACAACACAGCAGGCGATGCAAAGCACATTTCTTTAGTGATCAAGTCTACCGCCACTTGAACACTATGACCTTTGGTCAGCCTTAAGCCTGTACCTTTATCAGTGATCAGGTAGTTTATTTTCAGGCGATTTTCCCATTCAACGATTTGAGCTTTTACCGTAATTGTTTGCCCGAATACCGCCGGTTGCACATAACGAATACTCAGATCGATGACCGGCCAGGCATAGCCTGAATCACGCATTTGCGGATAGTTGTAATCTATCTTTTCCAACAAAGCACAGCGGGCGATTTCAAAATACTTGGCGTAATGGCCGTGCCAAACGACTTCCATCATGTCGACATCATGGAAGGGGATTTGCAGATCAATTGATATTTGATGAATAGTTTTAGTCATACAAATCCCAATGCCGCTTGCGAATTAGCTCCAGGCACAGCCGCAACTCTTGTTCCAACGCCCGGTCAGCACTCAAAAACGAACTATGCTCCCGCAATTGCCCAACAGTCTTTTTCAAAGCCGGGCTTAACGCCTCCACATTGCCCCGCAACTCAACACCCTGAATAACTGCAAACAACACCGCCACAGCAACCTGCTCGGTCAACTCCAAAATGCGGATGCAATCTCGTGCAGCTATCGTGCCCATGCTGACCTTGTCCTGATTGTGACATTCGGTGGAGCGGGAAAACACGCTGGCAGGCATCGTCAGTTTAAGGGCTTCCGCTGTCCAGGCGGATACGGCTATTTGCAAAGCTTTAAAGCCATGGCTCAACAAGGCTTGTTCGCCAATAGCGCCGGACAGATTGGCAGGCAGGCCATGATTGAATTTTGGGTCCATCAACTGCGCCATTTGCCGGTCCATTAAATCGGCCAGATTGGCTACGGCGGTTTTAAGAGAATCCATCGCAAAGGCAATATGTCCGCCGTAAAAATGGCCGCCGTGCAAGACGTGTTCGTCTTCAGCATCAATGATCGGGTTGTCGTTGGCGCTGTTTAATTCGTTTTCGATAAACTGCCTAAGCCAAGGCAATGAGTCTTCCAACACCCCGATGATATGCGGCGCGCAACGCAGGGAATAGCGATCCTGCAAGCGGGTATCGTGGCGCGGCGCGCTATGCTGCAACTGTAAATCCGAACGTATCCGCTCGGCGACGCGGTTTTGGCCGGGATGCGGCTTGACCGAAAACAGTTTCTCATCAAAGTGGTAGGCATTGCCGTTCAAGGCGACCGAAGCCAAGCTGGTGATGCGTGTGGTCAACCGGGATAAGTATTCGGCTCGCTGATAGGCCAGACAAGCGATGCCGGTCATGGCCGCCGTGCCGTTCATAATCGCCAAGCCTTCTTTAGGTTTTAAGGTCAACGGTTCGATATTGAGCCCGGCAAAAACCGTTTGCGTGGATTGGCGTTGTTTCTGATAAAGCACGTCCCGCTCACCGGCCAGCACGGCTGCAACATAAGACAAAGGTGTTAAATCGCCGCTGGCGCCGACCGAGCCTTCCTGCGGAATTATCGGCAGAATGTCCTGTTTTAACAATTCAGCCAACTGCTGTAATAGCTTGTAGCGGACACCCGAATAACCGCGAGCCAAGCTGGTCAAACGCACCGCCAGTATGGCTCTTGTTTGCTGGGCATCAAAATGATTGCCCAACCCGCAACCATGGAAAGTATAGAGCTGCTTAGGCAGTTGATCGACCAGATTCAGCGGAATGGAAACCGTGCAAGACTCACCGTAACCGGTAGTTACGCCATAAACAAAACCTTCTTCCTTTAATAAATCATCGATAAACCGGGCGCCTTTGTCTATGCGCTCAATAAATTCAGGTTGCCTGCCTAACTCAACCTGCGCTTGTTGGTTAGCTATCTGATAAACGTCTTCAATAGTCAACGACTGACCATCAAAAACCACGGTATTTTTACTGTTCATCCACCCGCCAAAAATCGAAAAAATTAAACCACTGTAACGGTTCCATTAAGCAATAATGCTCTAGTCGCTGGGCATAACGCTGAATTGTTTGCTGCATGGATTGCTCACGGTTTTTTCTGGGGAAAATCAACATATCGCTGAAATGCTCAAAATAGATCACCTGTTTGCCCAGTTGCTTCAAGCAAAACAAAGTATAAACCGGGCATTTAAGCAATGAAGCGAGGATAAACGGACCTTGCGGAAACGAAGCATCAGCACCCAGAAATCCGGCCCAGCTAACCCGCGGATTCTGATTTACCGACGTTCTGTCTGCGGTAATAATAATCAACTCGCCGTTATCGATTTTATCACTCAACAACATTGCCGTCGCGGCGCTAATGTCGGTAACCTGAATCAGGTTTAAGCTGCTATTCTCGTTGGTTTGCCTTAGCAAACGATTAAATTTTTCAGCATGTTTGGTGTATACCAATACGTTAATGCGAGGTGCATCGTCCATATCCGCAATCACGCGGCAGACTTCAAGATTACCCAAATGAGAACCTAGCAAGATTGCACCTTTATTCGCCTTGATTTGAGCCAGCAATTCGTCGCGTCCTCGATAACTTATGTCGGCACACGACAACGCGCCCGACCAGGCCGCCAATTTATCGATAATGGCATTGGCAAAGCTAATAAAGTGCCGATAGCTGTCCCAGAGATTTCCACTTAAAGTTGATTTAGGCAGCAGCTTCGCAACGCGCTTTAGATAGACCTGACTGGCTTCCCTGCCCGGCTTGTTCGCCAGCCAGTAATAACTCACGACGGGATATAAAAACCACTGCAACACAGTACGCCCGAACACCAGGTAAACGCGCAGCAAAAAGCGCATGCCCCAAATCATGCTCCATTCGCCTACGTCCGACCAATGCGAAGGTTTTTTCATGACTGATGTCTGCTCAGCAACTGCGGAATACGCAGCAACATGCCGAAAAACAGTTTGGCATGGGCTTTTGAAATCCTCATATTATCCTGCCACAACTTGAAATGCGACACGCCGTCATAAGGGTAATGGACAGCAGTCGGAATATTGATCATATCTACGCCTTGCCAATACAAGCGCACCAGAATGTCGATGTCGAAATCCATGCCTCTGGCTATGTGTGTCTCACCGGCTAACTCCGCGACCGCTGCCAGAGGATACAAACGAAAACCGCACATGCTGTCTGCAATCGCAAGCGACAAGGTGTTGATCCATACCCACAGATTGGCAATAATTCGGCCGTAAACCCGGCTCTTCGGCGCTGTTTTATCAAACAGCGGTTGACCTAAAATCAACGCGACAGGATGCTGTCTGCCCGCCTCAATAAATACAGGGATGTCATTAACATCGTGCTGTCCATCGGCATCAATCTGAATCGCATGGCTAAATCCCAAAGCCTGTGCAGTCTTAAAACCGTCCAGCACGGCAGCGCCTTTGCCGCCGTTTTCCGAACGCTTGATTAAGGTAAGCCAATCCGGTTCCCGTTCGACACAATCTGCCAAAATCTGGGAGCACAACGTCGAGCTGCCGTCGTTAACCAGTAAAGTAGGAAGGCCGAAGTTTTTTAATTTTGCAAGCACATGTGGAATAGCGGCTTCATGATTATAAACAGGAATGATGATGCAGATTTTCATCCGTTGCCCTCGTAAACCATACGCCCTGAGCTATGCGCACCGCGCACTGAACTGAAATTAAAATACAGTTTTCCCAGTACTGATTTCCAATCGAGAACCAAAGTTAATTCTTCTCCAGGCTGGATGATTTGCACAAATTTGATGACTTCCATATATGAAAACGGCTTATCAATGACAAAAAACAGTTTACCGAAATGCTCCACCCAAGCCAGCTGCACCACTCCCGGTAATATCGGGAAATCGGAAAAATGATCGGGAAAATAAACCAAATCTTCGGGCACTCTTAGACCAAGCCGGACGCTATCGGGAGCCGTTTCAAGATTAAGTACTTGCGGCAGTTTTCGATTATCAAAATCCAACAGGCTTGTTAACAGCTGCCGATCGATTTTGCCTTGGCTCGTTAACGGTATCGTGTTTACAAACAACCACTTTCGAGGCAGCACGACGGATTCGAACCATTGCCCAAGCGTTTCGCGCAGTTGCCTGATTAGCCGGTTTCTGCCTTGGGTTTTCAATTGTTCCAACCCTTGCCGGCTTAACATCACAACCGCCGCGACGACATCCCTGCTTTTGGTCATCACCAGTGCATGGGCATCATCTATCCACGGCTCTGCCATCAAGTGTTGTTCCAGTTCGACCAAAGATAGGCGTTTTTCTTCTATTTTGACTATGCGATCCGAACGTCCATTCAGCATGAAACGGCCATCGTCCAACAGGGTGATTTGATCGTCCAGTTGAATCCCCCCCCCTGCCCCCCCTTTTTCTAAGGGGGAGAGATATTTCCTTGGCAGCGGTGAGAATTCCTCCTTGCTAAAAATAGGTGATTCTTCTTTTTCCACAAAGGAAAATCGCTCATCTTCCCCCTTTGAAAAAGGGAGGGGAGATTTCCTTAGCAACGGTGAGGATTCCTCTTTGTTAAAAATAGGTGATTCTTCTTTTTCCACAAAGGAAGATCGCTCATCTCCCCCCTTTGAAAAAGGGAGGGGAGATTTCCTTGGCAGCGGTGAGGATTCCTCCTTGCTAAAAACGGGAGAATTCTCTTTTGCCACAACGGAAGGCTTCTCATCTCCCCCCTTTGAAAAAGGGGGGCTGGGGGGGATTTGCAAATAAGGCGAATGTAACAACCACTTGTCATCAATACAACTTAACCTCACCCCGGAAAATAACGTCCAAGCCTTTTCCTGCTGCCGCCAAGCAATACCGCCAGTTTCGGAACTGCCGTAGACTTCAATCACCGCTTGCCCACTGCTGCTAAATATCTGCTGGGCCGCGTTCTCCGGTAATGCGCCTCCGGAACTAAAAATCGCCTTTAAATCACTAATGCCGTCCCAAGGCGACTGCTGATCCAAGCGCTTTAAATGCGCAGGGCTGGCAACCCAGTAAGCCGATCCCTGTTGAATAGCATTAACCAGTATTTCAGGGTTGATATAAGCCTGACTATGAAAGCACCGCCCTGCCGATAACGGCCATAGCACACGAAACAGCAAACCATAAATATGCTGATGACTGACCGTTGCCAATGCCTCCGCATCGCCCAGCTGTTCGCCCCAATGTTCTTCCAGCGTGGCGATTTCAAGCTGAAACTGATTTAAGCATTTGGCTATCGGCTTGGCTTGGCCCGTGGAGCCGGAAGTAAAAATAACCAACTGCTTGCCCAAAGGATTTAACGGCGATAATGATCGGTTGGAACTAGCCGATGCGTCTAAACAATAATCGAAATTCTCGCCACTGTGCCAATCGCCCAGCAACTGACAGTCTTGCGCTAATTGCTCGGCAGTGCCGGGACGATTATTGCCGGGTATCCAGATTTGTTTACCGGCATGCAGCAACGCAAACAACAGCACGGCAAACGGATAGGCGTCTTCGGTGTACAAGGCATAGTGCCGGTACGGTTGCGCTTGCAGTTTGTCTACCCAGAATTTAACCGCGCTTGTAAATTGCCCGGCCGAATAATACTGCCCGGCATGATAGGCAATTAGCGTATCAGTTGACCTTTGGATGCTTAAACAGTGGGACAGCGGCAGCAGCTTATCTGACATGCTTCTGGGTTCTCATCCTGACCAGATACTCTGCGGCGAATAAAACGCCCATCAGCACATAAGCGATCAGGCCATTGTATAAACTCCAGACTTCCAAACTGCACCAAACAGCCGTTACCCATGCCAGAATACCATTAATAATAAAGAAGCCGCACCAGACTTGAGTCACACGGCGAGTGTAAATAACGCCTTCCGGAGGTAAATCAGGGTGTTGTATACGAGCCAAACGTTCAACCAAACTGGGCGGCGAAAATAGGCTCCAACCGAAAATGAGCAGCATCAAGCCATTGACCAGAATCGGGTAAAACAGCAACGTGCCGAATTGATTGCTCCACATCGCAAATAAACAATAGCCGATGCCCGCAATCAATAACGGGGTGCTCCAATGTTTAATCGAATAACTGGCCGCCAGTCTGACCAGCAGCAACACAATCAATATGGCGGCTATTTTCCAGGGCTCGAAATATTCTCTGCCGAAAAAAACCGCCAACGGGTATAACAGGGTGGAAAAACCCATCACGCCGTTTACAAACCAGCGCATATTTAGTTCGTTTCCACGTACTTATCTCGTTCCCACGCAGCGCGTGGGAACGAGAAGAAAACCAGACAACCGCATATCAACCGTTAAGCATTTTATAAACCGCCTCGACCACATCGCCAATGGTGCGTGCCGTTTTGAAATCTTCGGCTTTAATCGCTTTACCGGTCATTTCCTTAAGCCTGACGATCATATCCACCGCATCGATGCTGTCGAAGTCCAGATCTTCGTACAGCCTCGCTTCCAGGGTGATGGACTGTTCGTCCATCTCGAACATCTCGACCATAATCTCTCTAATGGCCGTTAAAATTTCTTCGCGTTCTTTTATCATAATTGCCTCAATCGCGCGCCGCTTGAATGTATTCAGCCAGCGCTGAAACCGAAGCGAAAATCTTCACTACATCTTCTTTTTCGGCATCAATCTTTACGTTGTATTTTTTGCGGATAGCCAAACCCAGTTCCAGGGCATCGATGGAATCCAGTCCTAAACCGTCGTTAAACAACGGTGCGTCACTGTCTATATCCGCTACGCTAATATCTTCCAGATCCAGCGTATCAATAATGAGTTGTTTTAATTCATTTTCCATCGTGCTTATAAAGCTCTCTTTGTTGGGTAAAATAATCTTGCTGATATTGTGTAAAACGACGGACGCCTACTGATTTTGGACTAATCTTCGCAAACTGCTCCAATGGTATATCGTCGCCAACATGCATGGTCAGATGAAAGCGGCGCTCAGGAATTTGATACCACCGCTCGGCTTTGGTTAAAGTGCTGGGAGAACAGGTCAGCGTCACCGGGGTCACAATGGCATTCGCCTGCAACGCAATGGCCGCCGCGCCGCGTTGAAAACGATACGGCTTGCCCGGTATTGATCGAGTTCCTTCAGGAAAAATAATCATCGATCCGCCTGAGCGTAACCAGGCAACGCACTCGGCTATCATTTGCTCGGGATCGCCGTTGCCGATATATCCCGCATTGAGTATAGGGCCGCGCATGAACGGATTATGCCACAGCTTGGCTTTGACAATACAGCTGGCTTGTTTGATTCGGCTGATCAAAAACACAATATCGACCAGCGTTGGATGATTGGCGATAATCAACTGGCCGGAGCGGTTAAGCTTTTCCAGACCCACGATGTCGTAAGTCATCACCCCAAGCCTGTGCATCAAACCAATAAAAACATAAAAACTGTAACACACCGTTTTTTGGCCCCGGCCGACCTTTTCCCGTGAATTACCGGGCAACAAAGACAACACCGGAAACACGAAAAACCATAGCAATAAACCGCCCATGCCAAAACTAAAAAAACTTAATCCTGTTGCCATAAGACGCCAGCCATAGCCTAATTTTACCGCTATTTTTTGTACCATTCCCAGCTATGTCTATGATTACCCAGCACCAACGCTTTATCGTCGGCAACAAGAAACTTTATAAAAGAGAATATCTGCAAAGCATGCTCGTCATCGTCGCGATGCGCGGACGATCTGTTAAGTTGCAAAGATAAGCCAACCCCGGTTAAAGAAATTCTTAAAGCCAATGCACACATGGCAGGCGCATTAAGCGCAAACGGCAACGACGGATAAAAATCCGATAATGGTTCATCATATAAAACTATCAGCACCTCATCGGCATGGCGTTCCTGCAAAAGCCCCAACGCTTCAATAAACGCCGGAGCAATGCCGTCCTGACCGGGCGCAATCACGGTAATTTCCTGATGATTGCCATAGGCCATCGAAAACAATCCCGGTATGGCGTTATGAACCGACAGGCTAAAGGCTGTGGGCGAAACTTCCTCGCCTTTCTGCATACTTTGAAGCATTTCCAATGACTTATTCACTTCGCCATGGGCGGAACTGAAAATAATAGGTAATGACTTATCGTTATCAATACAACCGTCCGCGGCGTTAAAAACCGCCCTGGCTAATGGACTTAACCTGCGTTGCAGTGCCTTAGGCACCGCAGCCGGTATCGCGGCTTTTTCCTGTTGGGCAAAGGTTTGACGGTCACGCCACGTTTGCCAATCCTCTCGACAACTTATCCCCGGCGCCCACGCATTCCATTGCCTTACTATGAAATCAACAGTCATTATATCAATCCGATTGAACCTTTACACTTGACGGACAATAAAAATCCAACGTTCTTGAATTCATATATTAAACGCAATTTCAGACGACTGTTGAGAATGGATTGGCAGTTATCAAAGCGACGGCATAACGCCCAGAACCGGAGCGTTACTTTTAAACATCGCCGATACCTGCATGCCGGGCATAAGCGCCAGACTTTGTGCGCTTTGCTGCGTGATCATCGAGACCAGCGTTTCGCCGCCGGGTAACAAAGCAATTACTTCCGCATTCACCTCGTCTTGCTGGACGCGAATCACGCTGCCGGACAAACGGTTGCGTGCCGAAAAGCGATTAAGATCGGAATCGGTTGTTAGCGTTATGTCAGCGCTGTTGATCAACAAAACTGCGTCGGCGCCAACCTGTAAGCCAAGGCCGCTCAGCGATGCCAGGGTTACTGTAGCAATGACCTGTTCGCCGCCCTTCAATTTCACGCTTACCTCGGCATTCACCGCACCAGCTTGAATCTCAACAATACTGCCAAAAAGTTGGTTGCGGGCGCTGGTTTTAACCACCAGATGCTGCAACAGCAAAACCGTATCGGGATCGTCGGCGAGACCACGGTTGAGCTGCTCAAGAAACTGTTGGTGCTGTTGTTCCAGGCGGGTAAACAGCGTCAGCAAAGAACGTCCGGCCTCGGTTAAACAAGTGCCGCCGCCTTTGCTGCCGCCCGTGGCAGTAGTAACCAATATTTTTGGAGCGCCATTGTTGGCTCTTTCGATAATTTGCCAAGCGCCCTTATAACTCAAACCGACCTGCTTGGCGGCTTGATTGATGGAACCGCTTTGATCTATCTCCCTTAACAAGCCGATTATTCGACTATCCAAGCCGGCTAAACGCAATTCGCCATCGACCCAAGCTGTTGGAGTATTGTTGTAGTTTGAGCTGCCTGTCATAAATGATTGTGTTGCGGCGCAAAAATTGAGTTAAACATTATTTCCCAACCAGAAACAACCTGATTTTCAATTAAATGCTGTGAGGACAGTGTTGAATAACCTTAGTGTTGCTAAACCTACAGAACATAACAAAATGTTTGAAACACAACATTGCTTACTCTTTGGCGAAGCAACAACAAATTAATATAATTCAATAGCATAATAGAAATATTGTTCTATTGGCATACCGTTTGCTGGAGAATTATCATTAACTCGTTATGTACTTTTATACATAACGAGTTAAACTAGAGCTGTTTTTTATTTTTTGGATAAGTTCTATATACATCGACGAACCAACGTCGCTGTGAATTCATAATTACAATTATAGGTCATTGATGATGCGAAGAAAATCTTTTACCGGCGTTACCCCTAACCATACACTCAATTTAATTGTCACTGGCGGCCTTTGCTTAGGATATAGCCTCAATAATGTCCAAGCTGCGGAACCACAGCAAACCTATAGTCGAGCGCCAATGGCCGCTTACAACTTTATGATGCAGGACCCTCTGTTAGGTAACAGCTATGAGAAACCGGTGTGGAATTTGCATGACACACTCGGTTTACCTGAATGGTTATCGGTGGGTCTTGAGCAAAGAACCCGATATGAAACTTTGGCAGATACCTTCAAGGCATCAATGCCTGCTCCCGCACCCACTGCCAGTGGAGGAGACCAACAAATTTCGTTTCAATCCGACCTTTGGTTACAAGCCAGACTGGGTAAATTCCGTTTTGCAACAGAATTTCTGGATGCCAGAACGACCGCTTCGGATAAGGGCACAAACAACACCCCCAATCCCCCAAATAACTCGATGGCTGATACATTGGATTTCGCTCAAGGCTATGTGTCTTGGGCCGATCAAAATGCATTTTTTAGCGGAAAAGGCGTTGAGATTAAGGCAGGGCGTCAAACCATGGATTTGGGTAGCAGAAGGCTGGTAGCAAGGCCTATCTTTAGGACTACCGTCAACAATTTTACCGGCGTCCGGCTGAGAGTCATTGATTACGACCGCTGGCAATTCAACGGTTTCGTGACCATGCCGGTCATTCGATACCCTAACTATAATTCCGTTACGCCCAATGCAAATTTGATTAATCACCAAGACTGGGATAAAGAGGATACCCGTACTTGGTTTTCCGGGGGAATTTTACAAGGTGACAAACTTTATAAAGATATTAATGCCGAAGTCTATCTTTACCATCTCACGGAAGGGGATAACCCGCGTAACCCCACTCGGAACCGCCGTTATTTCACCCCAGGCATTCGATTCTTCCAAAAACCCAGCAAAGGCAATTTTGATTTTACCGCCGAAGGCATGGGGCAATTCGGTACAGTCAACTATGCAGCAACCGGTGCTTTTGCAACCACTCAGCAGCAACATGAAGCATGGTCTTCGCATATCGAAGCAGGTTATAGCTTTGACTTGCCCTGGTCTCCAAGATTTTACTTAGAACACGACTACGCGAGCGGAAATAAAAACTGGAAAGACCACTCGCCCGGTACCGTAGATTCGCGATTCGATTCTCTCTACGGCGCTCAGGATTTTGATTTTGGACCTACCGGTATCTATGGCGCTTTTCAACGCACCAACATCAACTCACCCGGTTATAAACTGGAGTTTTCACCACACAAGGACGTCTCATTCAGATTTCAACAGCGCTTAGTATGGCTGGCATCAGGTGGAGATTGTTGGGGGGGATCTGCCTGTACATCAGCTACCGCTCCCGGTCTTGCCGGAGGCAATGGCAGTTATGTCGGCGATCAAGTAGGCCTTGTTGGGCGTTACAACTTTAACAGTAGCTTGAATTTTGATGCGGGCTGGTATCACTTATTTAAAGGAGATTTTGCTAAAACAGCAAGACGAACAAACGCCACAGGCGCAGCCCAAACGGGACCTGTTACGCCTGGCGCAGACACTGACTACTTCTTTGTCCAAAGTCAGTTGCGATTTTAAAATGTCGATATATAGCGTTTTCGTTCTTGGTTAATCATCGATGGATATGTGCAACGCATCTACTAAAGAAGTAACTAATGCAATATAAAAGCGCTGTAATTGATTTAGCATTCTAAAAAGTCACCGAGGTATTTAAGGCGTTTGTGAGCACACGTAGTGTAAATGAAATCATTCCAAATGCCCTCAATACCCCAGGAGCTCTTTCACTCGTGAGTAATTTTCTTCCATATTCCGGAGTTCACATGTTAAAAAACAATTCTTTCCGTTCCATTTCCTTATTAGCTCTGCTGCTGGTTAGTTCTATCGGTTCGGCCGAAACAACCTTGGTTGCAGTGGCTGCCAACTTCACCAAACCGATGACCGAAATTGCCAGCGAATTTGAAAAGGCCACCGGCCACACCGCCAAACTGTCGTTCGGTTCCTCCGGCAAATTCGTTTCGCAAATGCAAAACGGCGCGCCGTTTGAAGTATTTTTATCAGCCGATGAAAGCGGCCCGCTAAAACTGGAACAAAGCGGTTTTACCGTACCCGGCAGTCGTTTTGTCTACGCGCTGGGCAAGTTGGTGCTGTGGTCGGCAACGCCGGGCTTTGTTGACGATCAAGGCAAGGTGCTCGGCAGCGGCAGTTTTAAACATCTGGCTTTGGCTGATCCCAAGCTGGCGCCTTACGGGGTTGCTGCAATGGAGGTATTGAAAAATCAGGGCTTAGCGGAAAAACTACAGCCGTTAATCGTTCTGGGCGAAAACATTGCCCAAACCCACCAATTTGTCAGCACCGGTAATGCCGAATTGGGCTTTGTCGCCTTATCGCAAGTGATTGATAACGGAAAAATCAGCAGCGGCTCCGGCTGGATCGTTCCTACCGATCGCTATGCCCCCATCAAGCAAGGTGCGGTATTATTGACTTTGGGTGCTGAAAACCCAGCCGCCAAAGCCTTGATCGACTATCTAAAATCTGCGCCCGCTTTGGCGATTATCGAAAAATACGGCTACGACTTGGCCAAGTAACCGGAGCTCACTGATGCTGACAACCGCCGATCTCGACACCCTGTTACTCACCTGCAAAATCGCTGGGATCGCAACTTCGTTAATGTTGTTGATCGGCACGCCGTTGGCATGGTGGCTAACCCGAACCTCCTCTTCCTTGAAAGGCATCGTCAATACCCTGGTCGCGCTGCCATTGGTGTTACCGCCTTCAGTGCTTGGTTTCTATTTGCTGGTTTTGATGGGGCCTGCCGGACCGGTCGGCAAGCTGACCACTTGGTTGGGATTGGGTACGCTGCCGTTTACTTTCGCCGGATTGATCGTGGCTTCGGTGCTGTATTCCATACCGTTCGTGGTGCAACCGTTGCAAGCCTCATTTTCAGGCATAAGTGAACAAGCCTTGGAAGCGGCAGCTACCTTGCGCGCCAGTCCTCTGGATACGTTTTTCAGCGTCGTAGTGCCGTTGGCGAAACCCGGCTTCCTGAGCGCCGGTATTCTAGGCTTTGCGCATACCGTCGGCGAGTTCGGCGTGGTGCTGATGGTCGGCGGCAATATTCCGGACAAGACCCGCGTGGTGTCGGTGCAAATCTACAACCATGTCGAAGCGCTGGAATACAGCGAAGCGCATTGGCTGGCGGGCTGTTTGCTGTTGTTCTCGTTTAGCGTGCTGCTGGTTTTGTATACCGTGCTGAAAACGCAACCCGTCGCGCATCCGCTTAAATAGCTTCGGATATCAGGTTTCTATACAAATTTATACTACACCGTCATCCCGGCAGGGAATGCCGGGATCCAGCAGCCATGGATGGCAATCTCTAATTTCACTATTGTTTTTTAGCATATGGAACGATTTTTTGAGTTACTTTTCACATCCCTGTGTTCTGGATCCCGGCAATCCCTGCCGGGATGACGAGCTACGTTGATAAACCTAATACACATATATAACTAGTGCGTACATGACCACCATCCAAGCCCGCTTCCAGCTCGACTACGGCGACTTTAAATTGGACGTCGACTTAAACCTGCCTGGCACCGGCGTTACCGTCTTGTTCGGCCATTCCGGCTCCGGCAAAACCACCTTGCTGCGCTGTATCGCAGGACTGCAACGCGCGCCACAAGGTTTCCTGGAAATTAACGGCAATGTCTGGCAGGACAGCGAACGCGACCTGTTCCTGCCCACTTATAAACGGCCGCTAGGTTATGTATTTCAGGAAGCCAACCTGTTTCCGCATTTAACGGTACGGGATAACCTGCTCTACGGTTTGAAGCGGATTAAACAAAATCAGGGCTCGGTAAAACTGGATCAAACCCTTGAATTGTTGGGCATCGGCCACTTAATGGAACGCATGCCCGAACACTTATCCGGCGGCGAACGGCAACGCGTCGCTATCGCCCGCGCCTTGGCGCTGAATCCTGAAATCCTGCTGATGGACGAGCCGCTCGCATCGTTGGATTTCAAGCGCAAGCAGGAAATCCTGCCGTTTTTAAGCTGCCTGCATCAGCAACTGGATATTCCGGTGCTGTATGTCACCCACTCTCAGCAGGAAGTCGCGCAATTAGCCGACACGCTGGTGATTCTGGAAGAAGGCCGGGCGCTGGCATCCGGGCCGCTGGCGGAAACGCAAAGCCGTCTCGACGTGCCGCTGGCGCAAGACCGGGAGGCCGCCACTGTGTGGCAGGCAACAGTCGCCGAACATGAAGCCGACTATCATCTGACTCGTGTCGCTTTTGCCGGGGGCTCGCTCAGCCTTCCAGCGGTCGATGCCCCGGTTGGTACACCGTTACGTATACAGATTTACGCCCGCGATGTCAGCATCGCCCTTGAAGCGCCGACCGCCACCAGCATTCTGAATGTATTGTCCGCGACCATCACCGGCATCGCCGATGGCCGCGACGGCCAGAGCGTAGTGCGGTTGCAGATCGGCGATCAGGCGCTGCTGGCGCATATCACCCGCAAATCGGCTCTAATGCTGGGTTTGCAGATCGGCATGGCGATTTACGTGCAGATCAAGGGGACGTCGATACTGAATTAAGAGATCCTTCGACAGGCTCAGGATGAACGGTTTATGTTGATTCCGTTCGTGGTGAGCCTGTTGAACCATGAGCGGAATCAACTTATTCGGAGATTCCTTAACCAACCCCGAGGAGATTCACCATGAAAGCAAGTGCACGTAATCAGTTTACCGGGACCGTCAGCGAAGTACTTATCGGTGCAGTGAATGCCGAAGTTCATGTCGGCTTGAAAGGCGGAGAAACCATTGTCGCCTCTATTACCAAGGAATCCGTCGAAACGTTGGCGATCAAGACTGGCATGGAAGTCATCGCCTTGGTTAAGGCCCCGCAAATCATTATCGTCACCGATTTCGGCGGCTACCGGCTTTCCGCGCGCAACCAACTGCAAGGCACGGTAACTCAAGTTAAACCCGGTGCGGTCAATGCCGAAGTCGATATCGAGTTAAAAGGCGGCGAACAGGTTGCCGCGACCGTGACCAACGACAGCGTTGACACACTGGGCTTACGTAAAGGCCAGCCTGCCACGGCTGTGTTCAAGGCCGGTGCAGTGATTCTGGCTGTTGCCGACTGATAGACAGTAGCCCGTATCCAGCTTGCTTTATACCAGAATACAGGTCAATGCATCCTGAAACCGGGCATAAATTCAACAAGCAGAATTAAAGAATCTCAAACATAGCGCTTCCATGCTCAATGTAGGACGTATCTACTATTTTTAGAATTTCGGGATAACTAATTCTTTCCAATTAGCAGCGACTATCAGTTGGCAAGTACCGGTGATTTGTCTAAACTGCTTCCTAGCGCCTGTTTGAAATTAGGGTAATTCAAAACAAAAGGACAGCATTAAGCCAAAGAACTGATGATTGCCAAATCTGAACTTAGCATTTCCTCGATGGAAACTGGAGAATTAGGTTTGCTCCACTTGCGCCGCTATTGGACCAAGCGATTATTGGAAGTCGAAAATCGGCTTGACCAAGAGAGCGTAACAGCCGAATACAGACTGGATTATGCCCTGATGCACGGCTTGGGATTGGGTATTATCGAACCGCTCGAATACCTGTTCCATCACCGCCCAACCTATACTGAATTCGAACAATGGATCGTGCAGAAACTTGGGGGTTACCCTGACAGCACCTTGCTCGAGCGCCTTAATGAAATGGTCAGGCGTTACCTGGAACAATCGCATCAAACATATCCGATTGAAGGAAAAAATATTGAAGATCCTGTTTTATCGGCAGATGACTTGGCGTTCTGGCAAGAGTACGGTTATGTAGTGCTGCGCAATGCAGTTTCTATAGAAGACTGCCGAGAAGCAGAAAAGGCCATTTGGAACTTCCTAGGTATGAATCCGCAAACTCCCGATAGTTGGTACAACGGAACGCATCAATTTTGGGTGTCGCTATTCCAACATCCCGCGCTGAATAAAAACCGCGCATCGCGACGCATCCGCAAAGCTTTCGAGCAGCTCTGGGGAACCGATGACTTATGGGCCACTGTGGACCGTTCCAGCCTAAACCGACCGGAGCGCGACGGCATCGATATATCCGGCCCCAGCCGGCTGCATTGGGATGTCAGTCTTGCTTTGCCGATGCCTTTCGGCATCCAGGGCTTGCTTTATTTGAGCGATACCAGCGCCGAACAGGGCGCTTTCCGGTGTATACCGGGATTTCATCGTCGCATAGATCAATGGTTAAAAGAACTTGGGCCTGAGCAAAACCCACGCGAACAGGATTTGGAAAGCCTGGGACCGTTGGCGGTCACCGGCTCTGCAGGGGATCTCGTCCTCTGGCACCACGCCTTACCGCACGGTAGCGGCCGTAATTTGGCGAATTATCCGCGGGTAGTACAATACATTACACTATTTCCCCACGATTATGGCGTCCATCCGATTTGGAAATAGAACCGCTATTGGAATAAGCCCAACATTTCGTATATCAAACCATATTAGGTTGCTACGCCAATATCCAAAACTGATTGGAAAATCCGAAATATCTATTAAACAGGTTGTTTCATGACAGTTAATATCGATGTACTGTGCGTAGGGCACGCTTCTTATGATTTAATTTTTTCGGTAAGCCGCCATCCGGGCGCCGATGAAAAGATTGTGGCCGACGACTTGCTCAGTTGCGGCGGCGGACCGGCTGCCAACGCTGCCGTTTGCGTTGCCAAGCTGGGTTTGACATCGGCATTTGCCGGTTACTTGGGACACGATCTTTACGGCGACCGGCATTTTCAAGAACTGAACGATTCAAAAGTCAACACGCAGCTGATCGTTCGCGGCCCATCCCCTACCCCGCTGTCGACCATATTGGTAAGCCCGGACGGCAAACGCTGCTTGATCAATTACAAAGGCGATACCAAAGCATTGCCTGCCGATGCGCTGGATTTTAGCGGCGTTTCGGCAAAAGTCATGCTATTCGACGGCCATGAGCCTTTTATCTCATTGCCGCTTGCCGAACAAGCCCGGCAAGCCAATATCCCGACCGTATTGGATGGGGGCTCTGTGCATGACGGCACGTTGGCGTTGATGAACCGCGTCGATTATCTGGTTTGTTCGGAAAAATTTGCACGCCAATACGCCGGCGATGAACGCAAGGCCTTAAGCCAACTGGCTGAACTAGCACCTGCTGTGGTTATCACACTGGGCGAAAAAGGGCTGATTTGGCAACGCGGTCATGAACAAGGCGTAGTACCTGCGTATCCTGTCACCCCGATTGATACCACCGGCGCCGGTGACGCTTTTCATGGCGCTTTTACCGCCGCACTTGCTCTCGGCATGGATTGGCAATCGCTGCTTCGATACGCCAGCGCCGCAGGTACTTTGTGCTGTATGAAAATGGGGGCTCGCTTGGGTCTGCCCAGCCAGAAAGAACATGCGCGGTTATTTCGCCAAGACCTATAAAAGACGGCGGCAGAAACTAAATAGTTTTGTATGAAAATATGTCCGTTCTTGCACGGAATAACGGCATCACTGAAATTGAACTGTTTTAAAAAAGCCGCACCGTACTTGGTCTTATCAAGCTAGAATAGCTAACATTTTAATCATCCGTGAGGAACAGCTAATGGCCGATCTAGAATCTCCAACCGTTTTAAATCCCGGCATATTGAATCCGGTTAATCCGATCATTGAAAATTACATGCACGGCTTACTACGCCGTACTGATCATCCGGTGTTAACCGATATGGAAGAGCTGGCGCAAAAAAACAACTTTCCTATTATTGGCCGTTTGGTCGGCGCTTTTATTGAATCGCAGGCCAAAATGATCAATGCTGAACGGGTATTTGAATTTGGCAGCGGTTACGGTTATTCAGCCTATTGGTTTGCCAAGGCTGTGGGCCCCAAAGGCCAAGTAATCTGCACCGATGCCGACTTTCTGAATCAAGAGAAAGCCGAACAATATCTCGGTGCCGCCAATTTATGGGATCGAATCAATTTTCGGGTAGGCATGGCCCAGGAAGTTTTTGCCCGGACCGAAGGCTTTTTCGATATCTGCTATAACGATGTCGATAAGGGAGACTATCCGGAAATATGGCTTATGGCTAAAAACAGAATTCGCCCCGGCGGGCTTTACATTGCCGATAATGTGCTTTGGCGCGGACGGGTAGCCGTGGAAAACTATACTGATATTTTTCCCGGCTGGACTGAGGCGATTATTAAACACAATGAGTTAATTTTTAATGACCCTGAATTCGACGCTTTTATCAATCCGACGCGT
This sequence comes from Methylobacter sp., assembly GCF_004322395.1. Classification (GTDB taxonomy): domain Bacteria; phylum Pseudomonadota; class Gammaproteobacteria; order Methylococcales; family Methylomonadaceae; genus Methylobacter_A. The sequence continues at coordinate 7,664 of NZ_SCTW01000151.1, read as the reverse complement.
GACGGAGTGATCGTCGCTAGAAAAAAGACAGCGTAAAAAAAGATACTCCTTCTGTATAAATAGCATTATGCTAATATTTTAAACCAATGAGTCATGAGGATTTACTATGCCCTATACCCAAGATATTGTGGAAGAACTGAACGTTCTGGTTCGCTACAATTTGACCACTACTCAAGAAGGAATCAAGGTACATAAAACGGCTTCGCCGGAAACAATTGCCGCTACGCATCGACTATTCGAAAAAGGTTTGATTTCACTGGATGACGGGGGGTATCTGACCAATCTCGGCTTGGAAACTGCAAAACAGGCTCAGGCAGTTCTGGATATACTCAGGCCAATCTAAAGTTTTTACGGCTACGCTAAACCGTAAAACAATAAAAAAGGCTTAACGATTAGATCGTTAAGCCTTTTTTGTAGTACAACTATCGATCAAGCAGCAAGTTCAACCGCTGCTCTTAATTTTTTCATCGCATTTTGTTCCAGTTGCCTGATTCTTTCTGCAGAAACATTGTAGCGTTCGGCAAGCTCATGCAATGTAGCTTTTTTCTCCACCAGCCAACGGCTTGAAAGAATATCCTGACTCCGCTCGTCCAACTCCGCCATCGCATCGGCCAACAAATCCTGCTCATGGCCTACCCAATCCGAGTTTTCAATCAATACCGCAGGATCGGCACCGTGTTGATGAAGATAGCTGGCCGGAGCGACATAGCTGTCCTCTGCCGATTCATCGGCCGACATATCAAAAGACATGTCCTTGCTACCCAGACGTTTTTCCATTTCGTAAACGGCGCTCACATCGACATCAAGATCGTTGGCAATCGCCACTGCTTCATCATTGGATAACCAGCCTAAGTCCTGCTTGGATTTACGCAAGTTGAAGAACAGCTTACGCTGGGCTTTAGTGGTAGCAATTTTTACGATGCCCCAGTTTTTAATCACATACTCGTGAATTTCGGCCTTAATCCAATGTACGGCAAAAGAAACCAAACGAACGCCGATATCGGGATCGAAACGTTTAACGGCTTTCATCAAGCCTATATTGCCTTCCTGAATAATATCGGGCATGGATAAGCCATAACCGCTGTAGCCTCTGGCAACGTGAATTACAAAACGCAAATTGGTCATTACCAACTCGCGTGCAGCTTCCAAATCGCCATTATCTCTGAACTTTATAGCTAACTCGCGCTCCTGTTCTACCGTCAATTTAGGCATTTGCCTGACGACATTTAGATAAGCGTCAAATGTTCCAACCGATAAATTTACAGGTAAAGCTAGTGCATTACTCATTGAAACCCCCATGTAAGAAATTTTTTTCGAATTCTAGCACTCTGCAACAAAGAGTGCTAATAATTTTATCGATTCACATTTTTACTCGGGTTTTAATTGCTGAAGCTGGAAATGAAGCACTATCCATGAACCTACCACGCCCAGCAAAGATGAAATGAATAATAATGCCAGTGTTTCAGCAAAGCCCAAAAACAACATATGGAAAGCATTATCATAAAGCCTGGAAAGTGTTTCAATGGGTTGTTTTAAAATCAGCATGATCGTTGTGACTATGAACCATGCGGTCACACCGGAAAAAAAACCTATCCAAAAACCACTATATAAAAATGGCCTATGAATGAACCCGTTGGTCGCTCCCACCAGTTTAGCGATCACGACTTCATCGCGGCGATTATATAACTCCAGGCGTATGGTATTGGCTGTAATAAACAGCACCCCAGCACCCAGTAGTAAACTTAATAGGGTAACGCCTCGCCGCGCCACTTCCATAATGGACTGCAACCGCTTAACCCATTGCATATCCATCTGAGCGAAATCAACTTCTGCCGATCGCTTAAAATCATCAAGCAAAGCCTCAAGCGCCTGCTCATTTTCCAATGAGTTTTTAGGTAACACCTGAATGACAACCGGTAGCGGATTTTTGTCCAGTGCTTTTATTGCTTCACCGAACCCGCTATATGACTGAAACTCTTCCAGCGCTTGCTCTTTGGTAATTAATTTAACTTCCTGAATGTCCGAATTTTGCCTGATACTATTGGCGAATTTATTGACTCTTGCCTCTGAAATTTCATCTTTAATAAACAGTGAGATTTGATTGCTGGCTTCCAAATTGCCGGCCAACTGCTGAAGATTCGCTACCAGAATATAAAAGCCGCTGGCTAGCGAAATGGCAATCGCCAAAACAATTATCGTCATTGCAGAGGAGAATCGTGATGCGACTAATCGTCCAAGGCTTGAAAATAACGCTTGCGCATGATGGTTCCGATAAGCATGGAATTTATCGACAAAATTGCCGCCGGAAATTTTAGTTTGCCAACGCGGCTCCTGTTTAACCGACTTTTTATTAATGTGTTTCATCATTTAGCTCGCCACCAGCTGGCCGTGATCCAACTTTAAAATCCGATGATTCATTTGGGCAATCAATGAAATATCATGCGAGGCAATCAATATTGTGACACCGACTTGTTGAAACTGTTCGAACAGATGCATTATCTCGGCGGACAACTCAGGATCGAGATTTCCGGTCGGCTCATCGGCCAAAATCATCGGCGGCTTATTGACCACCGCCCTGGCGATGCCGACCCGTTGCTGCTCTCCACCAGACAAGACAGCGGGATATTTTCTTTCTTTGCCTAATAGGCCGACTTTGTCCAATGAAGCTCTGACTCTCCGGGAAACTTCGTGATGGCCGTAACCCGCTATTATTAATGGCAAGGCCACATTATCAAAAACCGTCCTGTCCTGTAGCAGTTTATAATCCTGAAAGATCAAACCCACTTTCCTGCGTAAATAAGGAACTTGTCTGTCTTTAGCCAAGTTGAGACTTTCGCCGTCCAGCAAAACCTGCCCCCTACTGCAACGCTCGATCAGCGCAATTAATTTCAATAATGTACTTTTTCCAGCCCCGGAATGTCCTGTCAAAAATGCCATTTCACCGCGCTGCAAATGAAAACTGACATTACGCAGTACATCGCCTGCGCCAGGGTACCTCATACTGACATTATCAAACTTTAACATAAGCTTCTTTAGTCTTTGACAAACAATGCATTTACAAAAGCATCCGCATCGAAATCCTGCAGATCATCAATACCTTCGCCAATTCCTATAAAACGAATCGGAATTCCAAATTGTTTGGCGAGCGCGAAAATCACCCCGCCTTTTGCCGTACCATCGAGTTTGGTCAAAGCCAGTCCTGTCAATTCGACAGCTTCATTAAACAATTTTGCTTGCGACAAGGCATTTTGTCCGGTGCCGGCATCCAATACCAACAGCACTTCATGAGGCGCCGTTTCATCCAGTTTGCTGATAATCCGTTTTACTTTTTTCAATTCATCCATCAGATTGGATTTGGTATGCAAACGTCCCGCAGTATCGGCAATTAACACATCAACGCCTTTTGCCTGCGCAGATTGCACTGCGTCATAAATAACGGATGCCGAATCGGCGCCGGTATGCTGGGCGACCACATGAATATTATTACGTTCGCCCCAGGTCTGTAATTGCTCGACCGCTGCGGCTCTGAACGTATCTCCGGCGGCTAACATAACGCTATGACCTTGTATCTGCAAACGTTTGGCCAATTTACCGATGGTTGTGGTTTTTCCCGCGCCATTAACGCCGACAACCAGGATAACAAAAGGTTTATCCTGTTTTGGAATCCGCAAATTTTTGCTGCAAGGCCTGAGCATGCTCAGCAGTTCCTGCTTTAATGCGGCTGATAACGCTTCACCATCATTAAGCTGGTGGCGTTCAACGCTTTCAGTCAAACGCTTGATTATTTCTGTGGTCGCATCAACACCTATATCAGCCATTAACAAACTAGCTTCAATCTCTTCCAGCAAATCCTTGTCAATTTCTTGCCGGCCGATAGGTATATGCGCCAAAACTCCACTTAGGCCTGAACGGGTCCGCTTTAACTGCGTTCTAAGACGTAAATATAACGGCTCGGGTTCCGCTACCGGATAAGCTTCTTCCGCTGTGGGTACAACTACGCCTTCCCGTTGCGGCTCGGCTTTGGGACGCTTTAGCTCTTCAACATAGCCGTATCGACTGTAAAAACTGATGGCAATCAACGGCAACATTAACAATGCTGCAAAAGCATTATGGGCTACCGCTACCCATAAAGGTTCCCCGAGTTTAACACCAATAATACCCGAACCGATTTGCATCAACAGCAGCACACTCAGCCATAGGCCGGCTCTTCTTACCGGTTTCGGATGATGTGCTGATGTTGCATTCAACATCAGCAGGGTGAGTACGACAAAACTGATTAGCGCTCCAACCCGGTGCAGCCAGTTTGCGGCAACCTGCGCATCGAATGCTATGACACCGGTATAACCTGTGTCTAATCCGCGAAACAAATCCAGTGCCGTTTGATAATCGGCTTGGGGCCACCATGAGCCATTACACTGAGGAAAGCCGGAACAGGCTAAAGCGGCATAATTAGCGCTAACCCATCCGCCTAAAACAATCTCTAATAACAAGACCGGCATTGCGAATCGGGCAAACAGTACTAAGCCCTTGTTGCGAACGGTTAACAGCGAAACTTCTGGATTAACCCGCAAATACAGCCAAAACAACAGCCAAAAAGTCATCATACCCAACAACAAATGGCCGGTTACAACAATAGGCATAACATGCAATTTCACGGCCCACATGCCTAAAAACGCTTGCAAGACTATCAAAACTACCAGGCCGAATGTGGCCGTAACAACTGTTAGGCGGTTTTGTTTTTGACGCCATGAGAGCAACGCCAACACCAAAACAGTCAGACCTAAGACTGCCGCCAGATAACGATGCGTCATTTCCTTCCAAGCTTTTGCAATATCCGGAGTTTGACCGGGAAATGCTTCCGCAGCATGCGCTTTAAAATCGGCTTGATCGCTAACCCCGCCCTGAGCGAAGTCGAAGGGAATGGCTTGTCCATAACACCCAGGCCAATCAGGGCAACCCAAACCTGCCCCGGATAGCCGGACATATGCGCCTACTATGACAACTATTAAAGCTAAAACAACGCTAAACAGAGCTATTTTTCTAAACATTTTATTTCCACTATCCGATTTGTGAGATTCGCAAAAGATGCATAAGATCGCTTTTTACATTGTAAGGATCGAACCCCGGCTCATACTGCATCATTAAATTACCTAACGGGTCCATTAACAGCAGCATACCGTCCGGAATATTGCCTTGTCTGATCTCGGCAATTTTCTTGATAATGGCGTCATTGGCTTTAACTCGTAATAAGGTATTGTCATCTTCCCACCATTTGCTTGCTGTTTCCGGCGCAACGTCTTTTAAGACCATAACAATCCGACGGGTACGGGTCAGCTCCTTATTTAACATTAACCGAATCTGCTTGGTTTTATGAATAGCTTCAATACAAGCCTCATTACAATCGCTATTTGGAATAATATTTACCAACAGCCAGTGTCCGGAAAGTTCGGACATATTGTCCTTTGAAAACTGGTCAAAGCCACCTAGGTCGGCGCGTTCGGTTGTCAGTGGCGGCGTTATTAACTGCCCATGATTTGTTTGCCCTTTTAAGAACTGCGGATGTTCTTTTAAGCCCCAAGCGATTAAAAATGGAATAACCGACATTCCAAATATAACCAGAATTAATATATGATTTTTATTCTTTTGATTTTGCATCGTTCTTTTTAAAACTGTACCAAATAAATAAGATCGTTAGTGTCAATGCCAATGCAAACCACTGAACTGCATAGGCTGTATGTTGCTCGGGCTGCATAATGGTCGATGTATGCCATTCCCGCTTATATCCATCAGGTAACTCTTTAGCCAATTCAATCTGGAATTGAAATAATGGATAGCCTAATTTCTCAGCTAAGACGTTACTATCAACCACCTGAACGATTGATGGCCAACCTTCGCTTGGAATTTCCGCTCCGGCTAATTTTATACCAACGCTTGGAAAATTATTAATCCGCCCAGTAATAATCGCTTCTGCCTTTTTAATCTGCAAATCAGGAAGAATCGATCGATCCGGATTTAAAGGAACCCAGCCCCGGTTTACTAAAACAGCCTTGGTTTCCCCGGCCAATATAAATGGCGTCAACACAAAGTACCCTGCCTTCCCGTCGCTGATTTGATTATCTATTAAAAACTGATGCGTTACATCGTAACGGCCGGCAACTTCGACATTTCTATATCTCAGTGCTTCTGTATTGTTTTCAATAACCGCCGACAAATGCAGCGTTTCTGCTATGACCGCTTGTTCTTGCGCTTCAAGAAATGCTCGTTTCTGCTCTGAGCGGTCTAATTGCCACATTCCCAGCGCAATCAATACCGGTAACAGACACAAATAAACTAATGTTGGGATGAGTTTGAACTTCATTGGCTAGTATCCGGGAAATTATGCTTTTTTGTTTATCCTATTGGCACAGACAGCTAAATAACCGAGAATACAAAAAACCTTATCCATTAACGGACATAACAGTACTCATGATTATAAAAAGCATCGTTATTATCGCCTTTATTCTAATAATTATCAGCCTGGGCTCAGCACTATTCCATCTGGTTAAACATCAGACTCAGGAACAATCCGAAAAAACAGCCAAAGCGCTGACTTTTCGCATTGCACTCTCAATCATATTATTTATTTTTATTTTCATTGCTTTTGCAACCGGGTTGTTCACGCCTCACGGTCTGGGCGCTCGAATGCACCAAACACCAGCCGTTCCTGTTAAATAAAAACGACTCAATCATTCCGGCAAAAAAAAAGCGCTGTCTGTTAGGCAGCGCTTTTATTAGTATGGCTGTTTAAATTAAATTACATAAACAAATATAAATAATCCTAACCATACCACGTCAACAAAATGCCAATACCAAGCTGCTGCTTCAAAAGCAAAATGGTTTTCCGGCTTGAAGTGACCTTTCCAGCTACGAAACAGTACCACACTAAGAATAATAGCGCCTACGCAAACATGAAAACCGTGAAAACCGGTCAACATGAAAAAAGTAGTTCCGTAAATACCCGATCCCAAAGTCAAACCCATTTCGGTATATGCTTCATGATACTCGGATGCCTGGAATGCGACAAACAAAAGCCCCAAACCTACAGTAACCGCTAGTCCTTTAATTAACTGGTCACGGTTTTTTGCAAGCAGTCCGTGATGAGCCCAAGTACAGGATACGCCACTAGTTAACAATATTAAGGTATTCAAAAAAGGCAAGCCCCATGCTCCCATGGGCTCAAAGTCGCCACCGACTTTGCCGGGACCATTGGTAGGCCAGACTGCTTCAAAAGAAGGCCACAATAGTTCTTTAGTTGCCGCTCTAGCGCCTTCTCCACCTAGCCATGGTACCGATAAATTACGTGTATACCAAAGTGCGCCGAAGAACACGGCAAAAAACATGATCTCTGAAAAAATAAACCACATCATGCCCATGCGATAGGAAATGCCTACCTGTGAACTATACATGCCTGATTCGCTTTCACCGGACTGCAATGTGAACCATCCGGCCAGCATAATAATAAACACAACCAGACCCAACGCCATCCAGGCCGTACCGGCTGTTGAACCGTTTAAATAATTTGCAAATCCAGCCAGCATCATCACCAAACCGCCAGTTCCAACGACCGGCCAAGTGGCTTTATGCGGAATGTAATAATCGTTATTTGTAGACATGACCTTCCTCTC
>NZ_SCTW01000002.1 GCF_004322395.1 Methylobacter sp. | reverse complement strand
AAAAATCGGGAAAAACGGTTAAAAATGCTATTTATTAGATCCTGCAAAGCGGCGATTTTCGAAAAAAATCAGCTTGTCTGGCAAATAGGGAAAAAATGCGATTTGTTCAGTGCTTCCCTAGTGGTGCTATTATTTTGGCACCCTCAGGTCTTGGTAAGACTACGCTGTCCTATGCCTTACTTCAGAAAGCTATTCAAAGTCGTTGGGCTTTAGAAACCAATCAATTGCTCTTTGATGTGCCTTTGCCGGACTTTGCCGAAACGGGGCTTACTATCCTTGAATTTATGAGGCAGCGTATAGCTGCACATCATCCTGGCATCACAGATGCACGCTTAATAGATTTACTCCGTGATAAAGGGGCAATACTGTTGTGCGATGGTTTTGATAGGCTTTCCGCTCAGAAACAACGAAAGGTTGAAACGGAACTGAAAAACTTACAACGGGATTTTACATTACTGCAACTTTTTGTTTTTTCCAGAGGTGCAATAATTCCTGATTTGCCTTTGTCAGCTTTGGAGCTAAAGCCGCTTACATTCGAGCAACAGCGTGAGTTTTTAGAGACGTTTTCAATAAAAAGTGACTTGTTAAGTTTCTCTTTGCACTGGATGCCAAATATTCTTCGTGAACTTTGCACTCATCCCTTACTTTTAAAACGAGTTTTGGAGTATTGGCAACTAGAAGAAAAGTTCCCATCGAGAATTGAAGATTTGTTTCGTTTCTGGTTAGACGCGTTGCTATGTACGGATGCACGAGACGGCGTTAATAGTATAAACCGAGAGGCCGCACTTATATTACTTGCTAAGGCAACAACGAAGACTCCAATCAATAAAGTTAGGGCAGTTACTCTTTTAAGAGAACATGGTTTTTCTGATGCAACATTTGATGAATTGCTACGTTGTGATGCTATACAGGTCAGTGGCTCAGTTATCGAGCTTCAGCATGAGGCATTGGCTGATTATCTTAGAGTGTTGGATACAGTGTCTTTTGATGAGGCTACAATCGTGCAATCGTTACTGAACGTACCGCTGGAGATTGATTCATTTTTTCCTATTCTATTGATGGCCTTACTGCCATCACGTACCTTACAACGAAACTTATGGAAGCGACTCGCCCATGTTGGAATGCCCTTATATCTAAATTCGCTCCGTTATCGAGCGGATGTTTCTGGAGAAATGGTTAAAGCAAAGCCAGATGATACAGCATTCCAGTATTTACAGGATTTGATCGAAGGTCTGGAATTTCCCCTCAATAGTTTTTTTCCTCAGCTTAAGGCTATTGTCACAGAGCAATTAATCGGAACCAAAAATAGCGAAATTGCTGTTACTGGTTTTGTTAATCCAAATCCAGGCCAAGTCACCTTCGCATTCCATCCAGCACATGCAACTGAAGAAAGGGTTATCGTTGGTGATCCTCCTGAAGAATTTAGATTTTATTACGTTAATCTCGAATTATCGGAGTATCGCTTGGACAGTGGACGTCTACTTGGAGCTAAACACCTTAAAAAAAGTTTGTTAAAAGTTTTAGAGGATCGGGCGCTCAAGGGTGGCGAAATATGGGTAGCAGAACGTTTGATAGGGCGTTTGCGTTACATGGCTAAGAAATACAATTTTCCGTTAGACGAAAAAGGTTCTTTGGATGCCGTAGAGACGTTGCTGAAACCTTATGCAGGAAAAATTGTTTTTCCAGACGGTTTTGCCAAATCGCCTAGGTTTCATATCAACGCATTGCTTGAGGACATTACTTTTTTAAAAGATCATGGACAGAGCATGCTTGATCCATGGTGGTTTCAGCTAGACTGGGAAAAACAGGCTACCACAAGCAACAGCGTTATTCAGAAATTGCTTGACGAACATTTTCGCCGAGTGCAATTAACCTATAAGGAAATCGTGGAAAACAGTTTTAAATCGGTTTTCGGCGAATTTGGTTTTTATTCGGCTCTGCCCGTTCGCTGGGATTTAGCGGTAGTTAATAGTGAACATGGGGTATCTCTTTATCACCAATGGCTTCCTGTTTCATCATGGAATGAGATTGGAGCAGATGTCGAGTTTTCCGATTCACCACCGGAACGGTTTAAGTTATCTGGTTTTTCCGAGATTGATAATGCACTGGTAAAATTGGGTCGAACCAAGTGCCATAGCTATACCATAGGAGGCTTTGGACTAATGCCGAGCTTTGATGGCTATAGTTTGGTAGGTGGATTTGATGGCGAAACGACTGTCGTGCGCGCAGTTTGTGAATTGATTTCTGATGATATTGAGCGCTTGTTTTCTGCATTGCCAAGTTGCGACTAGCCAAGGAGAATAGAGCTGTAGAGTGGATTCGCCGTAAGACAATCCGCCTCAACTTCGGCAGGCTGATGTCGGCGTTGTCGTGTGTAACGGTTTGCTATCGCGAAACCATCCTACGAGCTAATCGACCAGCTCAGCCTGGTAGGGGGCGCATCGCGCCCCTTTTTAGAATCCAATAGCCCAGTAGCCGGTTCGAGCGATAGCAAGAACTGGCGTTTCCGGCAAACACCCTCCAAATCCGCCGGAAACGCCACCTCACGCTACGCGCTCGATGGCCTTATTCCGGCCTACTACTCGTCAGTTCATAGTTTGTACTACGCCCTCCGCCGTCCGCTTTTACCAGTGCGCCCAGCTCAATAAGGGTGAGAATATCTCGATAGGCGGTGTCCTGAGAACACTTCGCCAGCTTGGCCCACTTGGATGTGCTCAACTTACCTTCGAAGCCGTCCAGCAGCCGGTTGAGCACTTTGATTTGACGCTCGTTCATTGGAGCGCTGGCAAAGCGTTCCCAGAATTTGGCTTTTGCCAGTACGGCTGACAGTGTTTCGTCCGCTCGGGCGATGGCGCGTTGCAGGCAAGCGAGAAACCATAGCAGCCACTCGGTTACGTCCAGATCGCTTTTTTGGCTGCGTTCCAGCACGTTGTAGTAGTCTGTTCTTTCTTGCTGAATCTGCGCCGACAGGCTGTAGAAGCGCTGTTGGCTCTGTTCCGACCGAGCCAGCGCCATGTCGCCGATTGCGCGGGCTATACGGCCATTGCCGTCATCGAACGGGTGCAGAGTGACAAACCATAGATGGGCCAGCCCCGCCTTGAGCACCGGATCGAGCTCGCCCGACTGCTCGAACCAGTCCAGAAATGTCGTCATTCCCGATGCCAGACGATTTGCCGGTGGCGCAGTGTAATGCACTTTTTCGTGCCCGATGGGACCGGAGATGACTTGCATTGGCCCGCCCGCATCATCACGCCATGCGGCCACCCGAATCTGCGCCAAACCGCTACGCCCGGTGGGAAACAAGGCCCCGTGCCAAGCAAACAGGCGTTCGGTAGTCAGCGGTTCGGCATAGCGCTGAGTGGCATCAAGCATTACCTCGACAATGCCTTCAACGTGACGATTTAAGGGGGCCAAAGCGCCTCTGTCTAAGCCCAGACGCCGGGCAATTGATGAGCGCACCTGTTCGGTGTCCAGCCGTTCGCCTTCGATCTCGCTGGTTTTGACAACATCTTGGGTCAATGTTTGCAGCCAGGCTTCATCCCGTAATGTGAAGCCCAGCGATTCCATACGACCCAACAGGCGTCCTTGAATATACCGGACACTCGCCAGCGGCGGCGCTAATCGCTTCATGTCATAGCGCCAGTTGGGCCAGTCGGGCTGCTGCCAGATGTAGGTTGCCATGTTACTTACTCCGCATTAAGTGCGGATATTGTGATGTGTTATCTCCGCAAAGGCAAGCCTCGCGTTTACGGCAAGCGTCGCTACCGCTAATCGGTCAAAAGGACCGAACAGTCATAGAGGGTTTCCGGGGCAATGTCCAAGTCACCGGGCCAAAACACTGTATCTAATGCAACAAAGGCTTGTTTAAACAAAGAGACGTCCTGTAAGCGCGTAAATACGCCACGATTCAGATAGGGCCGCGCATCAAATAAGCGATGATCTTCGGTATTAAACCAAAGTTCCAGGGAAGAATCCTCGCTGGACACTACAATGCGGGACGGGGTTGCGCTCTACTCCTCTAAGCTTTTTCATAGAAATCAGCTAACCCGTTCAAATTAGTCTAGTCATACCGGCATGGACTCACGTCAGGCTATCCTGTCTGACGTGAGTCCATGCCGGTATGACGTATTGGGCAAACTGATAGGTGTTAAGCTTTTCGTGAACGAAATGATTTTCCAGGTTAAGTCGAGCACTCAAACATCAAACCGATTAATGCCTCGAAATACGTAAGCCGGATTTATGCCGAAGGTCTCGCGAAAGCTGTGACTGAAATGGGTCGCATCCGAAAACCCGGCATCCAGCGCGGCAACGGTCATATTATCGACGGCGCTTAAGCTTTCCAATGCTAAAAACAGCCGTTTCCATGTCCTGAAGCGCCGGTAAGGAATATCGGTATGCTGTTTAAACAAATGCAAAAATCGGGATGGCGAAAGATCGGTCCTATCAGCCAGAAATTCTTTCGAGAAATTGTAATCCGGCTCATCGCAAATCAGGTCGATAGCAGTCTGTACACGCGGATCGAGCACTAGATTCAAGTCTCCGTCGCAGCGCAGTAAATCGTCCAGACAGTTTTCGATCACGGCTTTATCAGGGTCCATCTCATAAATCCAACGCAATTGCTCGATCAGCTCATTATCCTGGAATAATGACAGCGATTGCTCTGGGCAAGCAAACCGGCGCTTGAAATATAAAAAATCGGAACTATCCCGTTCAATGAATAACTTGCCGTGTATGCCGCCTTCGAAATCAAGCTCATGCTGGGTACCGGCAGGAACAATCGCACAGCGGCACTTTTGCCATGCGCCGTTAGCGATTTTTATCCTGAAAGGCCGGTAAATCCCCACATGTAATGCCACCGTTGCATAGGCGTGCGCATCCAAATGCACCGACGGGCCGAAATAAAGCGACCGGCCTCGCCAGATAAACAAGCGCATATAAGCAGGATAAAGTTTCAGCATAGCCAGTTTATACAAGATTTAATGGGGATGGCCCGATTATAATCCTTGCAGCTGATTTTTATGAACTTTACCAACAGGAGGCACACAATGGATATTATTGAATTCAAGTCGCGCTTTATAGAATTGCTGAACAATGTTGCAAAAGGCGTTATTTACGAACATCGCCTTTTTGAACTTCCCTCCGAGCAAAAGCCCTGGCTCGATACCGGCCTTGATGTTGAAGCCGGCGATAACTTTACCTCTTTTGCAGCCGGGCAAACCCAATTTAAAGGCCTGCCGATCACCCTGGAACCCAACTTTCAGCTGTGGTTCCGTATCGGCCAGGACGGCGAGATATTCCGCGGCACCCGCGATAGCCATAGTTTTACCGTAGCGCAACCGGGACGGCTTTATCTGGCCAGCTATTTTCCGGGGGAATGGTCCAGCAAGACCGGCGAATTGGTAACGCCGGATGAAGTATACGATATGGTCACAGGCAATCTGGCCGTGCTGCTGATTCGCTGGCAGGGTAATACGCTGGAAGGCTTAAAAAGCCTTGCCGAGAACGGCGACGCGGATAACCTGATCGCCATGGAAATCGACCGGCTGGTTTCACCGGTCATATCGCCGAAAGGTTGGGATTACCTGTGGTTCGTAGGCCCTGCTGAAATTTATCAATCCTGTACCGCTCCGGCCAAACAGTCGGCAATCTGCTGCCATACCCACAATGATTGCGGCCTGTTGCAAAAATCGGTCACCCTACCCTTTAAACCGGATACGCGCTTGCGCTGGTCATGGAAAATGGACGTCTTACCTTCCGCTGTGCGGGAAGACACCCTGCCCACCCACGACTATTTAAGCATCGCGGTCGAATTCGATAACGGCCAGGATATTACTTATTACTGGAGCGCCGAACTGCCACCCGAAACGTCTTATCGTTGCCCGATACCGACCTGGACCGACCGCGAGACCCATGTCGTAATTCGTTCAGGCCAGCAAGGCTTGGGCGAGTGGTTTAATGAAGATCGCGACATTTACCAGGACTACGTCAACGCGATAGGCGGAGCAATGCCGGGCAACATCGTAAAAATCTGGCTGATTGCGGTCAGCCTGTTTCAGCATGAAGAAGGCGTCTGCCAGTACGCAGACATCGGCTTCATCAGCGATGGCCACGTGGTTCCTGTGCAATAAATCTAAAAGATCAGTTAGCTAAAGTCTCGCCATCAGAAATAGTCACCTAATCGCTGTAGGTATTGTAGGGGCGATCGGCCGGTCGCCCCTACGGAAATATCAAATCCAACTGATTTTTTAAGATAAATTTAACGAGATCAAATATCATGAAAATCATCGGATTAATACTTGCAGTTTATCTGGCTTTTAGTCATCCGGTTAATGCTGCTCCTCGCATTGCCGTTTTAAACTTTGAGCTACGCGACATCACGACATTACCGAATACGCCGAATGAACTGACCCGCACGGCCTCCATGAAACCCTTGCTTGAACAGGCCATCAGCAAACTGGGCGATTATGAAATTGTTCAGATCAACATCAATGAGCAAAATGCCGCCACTGCCGGTGCGGGCTATCTATTCGATTTTGACGAGATTGCCGCCAAGCTAGGTAGGCAATCCGGCGCAGAATGGGTCGTGGTAGGACGGCATAGCAAAGGCAGTTTTTTGTATTCCTACGTCATGGCGCATTTGATTGGTGTAAAAACCGAAAGTCTTGCTGGAAACTATTCTGTCGAACTCAAAGGCACTCATCAAACGGTTACTGAAAGAGGCGTTAGTGCGCTTGCAAAAAAACTAACTGCTCGCATTATGCGGCTTTCCAATTCGGCGTCTTAAACCGCGCCTTAACTGGGTAAGGTCGTAGGGTACGCTGTGCGTACCTTTCGGCTGTCAGTATGATCAATTCGCCACGAATGACAACTCTGTTTATATTTGGGATATATTTGAATCGCAACAAAAATCTTAAACCTTCGGCCTCAATACGAGTATCTTACCCAATGATTGAAGACCTACCAGCTCTTCAAGCGCCACCCCGGATTGACCGAAAAGGCTCTGCCATTCAGGAAGCGTTCTTTCCCTGCCTCGGGTAGCCATGAACATCTGCATATCGAAAGCCGCACTGGAAAAATCGGCCTTAAATTCCGGAACAACCAATTCCATCAGCGCAATGCGGGCGCCGGTACCCATACTTGCGGCAACCAAATTGCGCAACACTTTGACGCAGTTTTCGTCATCCATGCCATGCAGGACGGCACTCAACAAATAGATGTCTTTGTCGTTTTTAGCTGCGGGAACCGAGTCAAGCAAGTTCCCCGCTTGGAAGCTTAACCGGGACAGAAGGGCTGGCGATTCTGTCTCGGCCCAATAGCTTGCCGCTGTTTGAACAACCTGATTCCGGTCGAACACCAAAGCCGTGAGATGTGGATACCGCTTTAGTATGGCTAATGATTTACTTCCTTTCGAGCCGCCCACATCGATGATTCGATCAAATCGGCCCCAATCGAAGTCAGTGGCGAAACTGTCGCCGGTCAGTGCTTCCACATTGTCCATCGCGCCGGCAAACAGCGAATCGAATTCGGCATGCTCGTCCATGTAGGAGTAAAGCTCCCGGCCATGAGAAATTTGGAATGGAACTTCCCCGCTACGCACCCCTTGTTCCAGTTGCTCAAACCAAGGCCGGCTCATCTCAAGCGAGTTGTGCATCAAGACCATCGCTTTGACATTCTTCGGGTTGTCTTCACGCAAGTAAGCGGAAAGCGCATTGTTCTTGAAGACTCGCGGCGACACTTCTTCAAATATACCCATGGCCGCCAGCATCCTCAGCAGACGGTAGATAGCGTCCGGTTGAGCCGAGACGCGTGACGCAATGACGTCAACTGCGAGCTGCCCATCGCCCAGAACAGACGCAATATCCAGACGTACCGCGATATGAAGCGCACGCGACTGCCAAAACGCTGAGCCGATCTGGATGAGTCGAAAGGGTGGCGGTGTGAGCTTGTTGGGAATGTTCTGTAGCCAAGCGGCAAACTTCATCAGCTTTGCAAAGCGCCGGACTGAGCCTGAATTTTTTTGTAATGACATCGCGATTCCCTGCTACTCAGGCCTTGTCGGCATCAAGCCCGTGGAAAACAGGTAGCCATTGAACGCGGCCAATTGTTCAAGGAATACCGCATCCATTGTTCGCCCCATCTGCTCTTCAAAAATATCTTTCAGCAGGATCGGCATCATTGCCAGGCTGACAAACGCCATCCTGACGATGTCAGGGTCTAATGAAGGAGCAACTTGCCCGGCTGACTTCATATCCTCCACCTTCTTGGCGCCGCGTGTGCGCCCTCGCTCCAATAGCTGTTGGATAAAGCGCCGACCCGGCCCTTGGTTAAGTGCCAGAACTTTCAAAATTAGCTTCGGAAACTCAGGCCGTTTGGACATGGTCTCGTAATACAGATTGAAGAAGTCTTTAAACCCATCGACAGAATCCAGCATTTGCCCATCCAGCACATTAAGTAGCGGACTCATCGTGTCACGGATCATCTCCTCGTATAGTCCCTCTTTGTTGCCAAAGTAGTAACGGATCATCGAGATGTTCGCGTCGGCCTTTTCTGCGATCAGGCGGGTGGTGACCTTGTGGTAGTCGTCGGACAGAAAACTGTCGAGAGCCGCTTTGAGCAGCCGTTCGCGTACGGGATCGGGAGCAAACTCGGGGGGGCTAAACATCGCATTCTCCAATATTAGATTGTGAATTTAGATTAGCAGTTGCAAGTGGGTGTCACCAGATGTTTCGTCAATCAACTTGGGCGGTTTGATTGGCTGGAGAATTCACTGTTTAAGTCGTGCAGATCGGACAATAGCTTTTCGTTGTCCAACATTTTAGTATCGGGTGCAAAACCTTAAAAAATCCCCGCTCGGAAAAATCCGGGCTGGGAATCAGGTTAGATCATCCCGATCATGGCTGTTTGCTGACTCAAAATAGCCTTACAGCTT
The DNA here is from genome assembly GCF_004322395.1 of Methylobacter sp. Taxonomy (GTDB): domain Bacteria; phylum Pseudomonadota; class Gammaproteobacteria; order Methylococcales; family Methylomonadaceae; genus Methylobacter_A. The sequence continues at coordinate 122 of NZ_SCTW01000002.1, read as the reverse complement.
TGTACAAGCTTCCATTTGTTTTACCGATTAGTTGTCATCAAGAGGGTTAGGCAAGACAGTTTGATGGTCATCATCTTTTAATTGATATTCAACATCAAGGATCTCTTTAGATTGCTTCAAAG
>NZ_SCTW01000150.1 GCF_004322395.1 Methylobacter sp. | reverse complement strand
GGATTGAATATAACCAAGTTATAACTACCCTTTGCTAAATCCGGTATTTTTTTCAAAATATCGCCGATAAAACTTTCTATATTACGCCCTGTATAGCCTTGAGCCGGCGCTTTGGGTGTTAGCGTAAAGTTTTTCTTATCATGTTTATATTCGCTTTTATGAGGCGACTCTAAAATAAGCAAAATATTTTTTTTACCCTCAGCGTCGGCTGCCGGACGGTCATTAAAATCCGATAACGTAACTGTCTTATTAATCGGTATTATTTTTATATCAGCATTCCTGACTTCTACGATATACCGCCATACATCAGGAACGCGATGCTTATTTTGAAAAATATCAAGATATTCATCTGTACAATAATGACTTATTTGCTCTTGCGTTATAGGCGAAATATCAACTTCATCCGTTATATATTCTTTGTCGTTACAATCAACCTTGGCTTTAATTTTCATCTCACATACCACCATTCAGTCAATTTCAAAAAGGACTAAAAATGTACGTTTATTTGATAATTAAATTGGTTGGGCTGGTACGAAGCCCAACCTGCGGCACTACAGCGCTTTCAAAAAATTCTTTATTTGTTCCTCGAATAGACTATTCATTTCTGTTAAGCGATTAGCTTCATCTTCAATTTCTTGAAGTCTATCTCTTATTTTCTCCTTGCGTACTTCATCTTTAGGGCGACGAGCATCTTTCATATCATCTATACCTTGTTGCCGATCTTCTGATTCGTTTGTGGGCTTTTTATGTACAGGCAACGTCCCTTGCAATAATGCGATTTTCTCGGCCTCTAGCACGCCAATTCTTGTTAAATTAGAATTCAAAAGCGCAGTCAGCGCAGCCAACACTATTTGATTCTTTTGTGCATCGGTTGATACTTCCAATAAACTTCTTGTTGCTTCTAGTTCCTTCTTTTGTAACTCATAAGTCTTGGCTATCAAATAAAACGCAAATGCGGCAATAACAGGGTTAAGTATTCCTCCAAAGTAATCGCCGAATGTTCCCCATGCGCCATTTTCTCGAGATAGGCCGTTATGAAAATTAGCAAAATAAAAACCGACAACACTCAAAACTATAAAACCAATTACTTTTATAACTTGTTTTGTATTGATGTTGTTTGAATCAGCACCATTTGTTTCATTCGAGTTACTCATAAACAGCCTTATAAAATCAAGGGAAAAACTTATAAATTTCTCTTCTGTGCATGACTGTTTTTACAGCAATCGTTTCATTTTTAAGCATTAAGCCCAGACGGTAATTACCAAATCTGACTTTATAAAAACCATCATAACCTTTCATTTTCTCAACCTTCCCCATTTCATAAATGGATGAGGCTGAAACTAATTCATCAAATACAAAACTTTCAATCTTTGAACGAACATCACTCGGAACCGCTGCCAATTCTTTCAAGAAATTTTTACTGTACTCGACTTTCATCAAGCCTTATCCAGAGTCGCATAATATTTCTTTGCTTCTTCAATACTCAGCGTTTCGCTTTCATCCGCATTAATAAGCTGAACTAACGCGTAATTCTCCAGAACATCTTCAATTTTTTCAAAAGTATCAATATCAAGCTGTACCGCGACTTTATGATTGTCTTCATCAACAATATATTGTCTTTTTAATTCCATAACCTTAACTCCAGTCGTTAACCTACCGAACCTTCCAAACTCAACCCCAACAACGCCTGAGCCTCTACCGCAAACTCCATCGGTAATTCCCTGAACACTTCTTTACAAAAACCGTTAACAATCATCGACACCGCGTCTTCTGCCGATAATCCGCGCTGCTGGCAAAAGAACAGCTGATCTTCGCTGATCTTGGACGTAGTGGCTTCATGTTCAACCTGAGCCGATGGCTGCTTGACTTCCACATAAGGGAACGTATGCGCACCGCATTTATCGCCGATTAACAGCGAATCGCACTGGGTATAGTTACGGGCGTTTTTCGCACTTTTCAATACTTTAACCAAACCGCGATAAGTGTTCTGTGCTTTACCAGCCGAAATACCTTTGGAAACAATCGTGCTGCTGGTGTTTTTGCCGATATGAATCATCTTGGTGCCGGTATCGGCCTGCTGGTAATTATTGGTCAGCGCCACTGAATAAAATTCGCCGGTGGAATTGTCGCCGGTCAGGATGCAGCTTGGGTATTTCCAGGTAATCGCCGAACCGGTTTCCACCTGCGTCCACGACACTTTGGAATTATCTCCGCGACAATCGGCTCGCTTGGTCACAAAGTTATAGATACCGCCTTTGCCCTCCTTATCGCCCGGATACCAATTTTGCACGGTCGAGTATTTGATCTGGGCGTCTTTCATTGCAACCAACTCGACCACCGCCGCATGCAGCTGATTTTCATCGCGCATCGGTGCGGTACAACCCTCCAGATAACTGACATAACTGCCCTCGTCGGCAATAATCAAAGTCCGTTCAAATTGCCCGGTATTGGCGGCGTTGATCCTAAAATAGGTCGACAGTTCCATTGGGCAACGCACTCCTTTAGGTATGTAAACAAATGACCCATCGGTAAATACGGCGGCATTTAAAGCGGCAAAGAAATTGTCCGTATGCGGCACGACCGAGCCCAAATATTGTTTGATCAGCTCAGGATGGTCGCGCAAGGCTTCTGAAATCGGGCAGAAAATAACGCCCGCTTCTTTCAGTTTGCCTTTAAATGTAGTTGCCACCGACACGCTGTCAAAAACCGCATCGACCGCAACGCCGGCCAAGCGCTCCTGTTCATCCAAGGGGATGCCTAATTTTTTGTAGGCTTCCAATACTTGGGGATCGATTTCATCCAGGCTTTTCGGCCCGTCTTCTTTGCGTTTAGGAGCTGAATAGTAGCTGATCGCCTGATAATCGATAGGATCGAATTTGACGAACGCCCACTCGGGAGACTTCATGGCCTGCCAATGACGAAACGCTTTCAGTCGGTATTCGAGCATAAACTCAGGCTCATTTTTGACCTTAGACAACCTGTGAATAACCTCTTCATCCAGCCCGGGAAGAAAGGTGTCGGTTTCCAACTCGGTCACAAAGCCTTGCTTGTACTCCTTACCGATCAGATTCTTGATTTCTTGTTCGCTTGCTGACATAAAATTTTCTACCTATATAGACTGGCGACCGGAACGAACACTTCTTCCGGCACAACAACGGGTCTGATTAAATCGGCCACAGTCACCGACTCTAATGCATTATGAATGGTCTGGTTAATCAAACCCCAGTTACCCAAAATATCGCAGCCCGAAGCCTGCTCGCAGCCCTGATGGGAAATACTGCACTCGGTCAGAGCAATTGGCCCTTCCAAAGCGCTGATAATGGTAGCAACGCTAATTTCTTCCGGCGTTCTGGCTAAAGCATAACCGCCTTTGGCTCCGCGCGTAGAAATCAAAACATTGGCGTTAACCAGCAGCTTGAGAATTTTACTGACCGTAGGCAAAGCAATACCCGTCATCGCCGCTATTTCCATAGCCGCACGCATTTGCGCCTTATCTCTAGCCATAAAACTTAAAATGACCGTTGCATAATCAGTTAATTTACTCAGCCTTAACATACCTTGCTCCCAATAATTGTGGACTATTCTAGTCCTATTTAATTACAGAGTAAAGAAGTTGGTAATTATTTAGCGTTCCAATATCTACTTTCCGTCTCGCGCATCCCCTGCACGACAAATTCATCATTTTCAAAATCAACGGTAATCGCACCGCTATCGGCGCTATTCAACCATTTGGCATCGGCTTGTCGATACCGCGCCAACACATCATTATGCGGATGACCGAATTGATTCCGGTAACCCGTCGGAATCAGCACATAATCAGGCTGCACAGTTCGCAAAAAACCGGCTGTCGATGAAGTCTTACTGCCGTGATGCGGTGCGACTAATACATCGGCTTTTAATTCTTCGCCGTAGGTTTTAACCAGCCAGGATTCAGCCAAAGCCTCAATATCGCCAGCCAGCAATACCGTGGCGTGTGCAGACTGGACTTTCAATACGCAGGAATTGTCATTTTCGGAAACAAACGCCTGACTAGGAGCCAGCATGGTGAATTTGACTTCATCCCATAACCACGACTGCCCGGCTTTACATTCAGTTGGCGCATACTCCTTTAACAACTGAGGAACGCTGGTCAGCACTTGTTCCGTATTAATGCCGCGCATTAGCGATTCCGCTCCACCAATGTGATCGTTATCGCCGTGGCTGATGATTAAACTATCGATTTTATCTATACCTTGCGAGCGCAAAAAAGGCAGTAGCACACTCTGCCCCATATCACTATGTTCGGAAAATTTGGCGCCGGTATCGTAAACCAAAAAATGATGACTGGTTTGCACGACGGCTGATAAGCCTTGTCCGACATCCAGCAAAGTCATTTTAATCTCACCTGTTTCGGGTTGTTTTGCGTCGGTAAATATCAGCGGCAAAAACATTACCAGACTCAGCCACCTCGCTGGAATGCCGACCGGAGCAAGAAGCAGCAAAATACCCGGTACGGCAAAAAGCAATGCCCAATATGAGGGTGGCGCATGATTGATCGAAGCCAGAGGAATTTCCGCCAAATGAGCCAACAACAACCATACACCTTGCAACACAGGGTCTATCAAATAGAACAGCTTGTCGGCCAGCGTTGGTGAAATAACCATGATAATGACTGCCAGCAGTGATAACGGCACAACCAGCAAACTGATGACAGGTACGGCGACCAAATTAGCCAGCGGCGCAATCAAGGAAACTTGTTGAAAAAACAACAATAGCAGAGGCGACAATCCCAGCGACGTAAACCAGTGCAATTTTATCGCACCCAAAAGGTGACCAAGCTTGCCTAAGCGACCGGAGACGGCATAAACAATCAGGCTCACGGCGAGGAATGACAACCAAAACCCGGCCGCTAAAACAGCGAGCGGATCAAATATTAAAACCGCGAACAGAGCGATGGCCAATGTATTAAAAGGACGGCTATTGCGTTGCAGAACAATAGCGATCATGGCAATAGACAACATGATCACTGAGCGCTGGGTAGGCACGGAAAATCCGGCCAATCCTGAGTAAAAAATCGCAACCAGCAAAGCTGAAATTGCAGCAACCTTTTGCGGCGACTGGCTAAGCCATCCCGTTCTTGCCCACAATTTCAGCACCAAAAAATAAACCAGGCCGGCAATAAGCCCAATATGCGATCCGGAAATCACCACCAGATGCGTCGTGCCGGTCTTGCGGAAAACCTCCCATTGTTCTTGCGTGATGCTGTTACCGTCACCGATGGTCAAAGCCTTTATTAGCCCAAGGTACGGGCTGTTTCCCAATGTATTTGAAAGCCGATCAGTGATGCTTTGCCGCCAGACAGCAATACTGTTCCAAGCCGAATCGCTACCTAATAAAACCGGCTTTGGGCTTGGTCTGATATAGCCCGTCGCCCCGATGCCTTCGGTAAACAGCCAGCGTTCATAATCAAACCCGCCGGGGTTCATTGTGCCGTGGACGCGCTTCAATTTAACATTAAAAGCCCAATGCTGACCTGCCTTGATGGGTTGATCCGGGTAATACCAGCTTAATCTCAGTTTGGCGGGTAATTGCCGTTCAGACTCAGCGGCATCCGGCCGGCTTTCGGCATACACACCATCCTTGGTGATCGCCGCACCCGTTCCCGACGGGTTTGCGGCATACACCCCATCCCTGGGGATAAAGTCGAAGCGGACACGTTTTTCATCTTGTTCCGGCAAATCGGCTATGACGCCGTTCACTTGAACTTCGACACCTTCCAGTTGCTCAGGCAGTCCGCCGGACAATCGATGCATTGCAAACACAATCGCCCACAAAACGCCGAGCACAAAAAACAGGCACCGCCAATAACGCAACCATGCAATAATGCTGGTCACTAAGCCGCCGACTATCAGCCATTTAACATCCGGCAAAACCGGAAATTGTTGTACCAGCAACAGCCCGGCTAAAAATGACAAGGCAGACACAACCATTTAGCACCTTGGTGTTTTTTAGGCTAACAAAAACCTGATAAACTGTATGAATGTAATTTTGTAACTACTTAGTGATGCTAACTTTATAATGGAACACTGATCAGACGGATTTAAACGGATTTTATTTTCTTTTCTATCAGTGTTTATCAACCAAATCCGTGCCGTCCGTATTCTATTTTCTAACAATGTAGTTATGTAACTTTAAATAAGAAATAACGATGCCAAAAGAACTCATAAAAAAACTGATCGATAAGTTCATCCCCGATCCTGATGTAATTAAACGACACAAGAGCCTGCAATTTCTTGGCGATAAACTGCATCAGCCTAACCTCTGGCATTTAAACCGGCGTTCCGTCTCCATGGCTTTTGCTGTGGGTCTTTTTTGCGCCTGGATTCCGACTCCTACACAAATGGCTATTGCCGCTGCTGGAGCCATTTATTTCAGGGCTAATCTGCCTCTTTCAGTAGGACTGGTCTGGATAACCAACCCCATCACGATGCCGCCGCTATTCTATTTTGCTTATAAAGCTGGGCTTTGGTTTATGAACCGGCCAGCCCTCGCTGATGAATCCGAGTTTTCATTAAGCGGCATGTTCTCAGGGCTTGGCGATGTCTGGCAACCGTTTCTGGTAGGCTGTCTTATTATGGGTATACTCTCATCTGTGGCCGGCTATTTCGGAATTCAATATTACTGGCAGCAACATATAACCAAAAAATGGGAAGAACGAAAGGAGAAAAGGCTAAAGGCGAAAGACTAAGGGCCAAAGGCGAAAGGACTTAACGCTTGCGCCTTTTGCCTTTGGCCTTGTATCTTTAGCCTAATATAACCCCGTCTTCCATGTGTAGAACCTTGCCCATCCTTGCGGCCAACTCATGATCATGAGTTACTACCAAAAAGCTGACATTCAGCTCCTGATTTAATTCCAACATTAGCTGGTACACTTGGTCAGCCGTTTTGCTGTCCAGGTTTCCGGTAGGCTCATCCGCCAAAACTACACCGGGTTTATTGATTAACGCTCTAGCGACTGCGGCGCGCTGTCTTTCCCCGCCGGACAACTCCCCGGGTTTATGTTCAATACGGTGTCCCAGCCCTACCCGTTTCAATAACTCTATCGCACGGACAGTTGCCAGTTTTACCGAATGCCCGCCAATCAACAAAGGCATCGCCACATTTTCCAGTACGGTAAACTCTCCCAACAGATGGTGCGACTGATAAATAAAACCTAAGGATTTATTTCTTAATTTTGCCAATTGGCCTGAGCCGACTTGATTAAGATTAACGCCATCCAAAATCACCTTTCCGCCGCTGGGCTTTTCAAGCCCGCCCAGCAAATGCAATAAAGTGCTTTTTCCCGATCCCGAGGCCCCCATAATGGCGACGCGCTCACCGGCACCGATGCTTAAATTAACCCCTTTTAAAACTTCAACATCCAGCCCGCCCTGATCGTAGCGCATGGTCAACTGCTGGCATTGCAAGATGCTGGCATTATTCATATCTGAGAACTTCCGCTGGATTAACTTTGGCTGCCTGCCATGCAGGATATATGGTCGCCAATAATGACAAGAAAAAGGCCATGCTCGCAATCACATAAACATCCGACCAAACTAGCTTGGAAGGCAGCTCGCTGATGTAATACACATCGGCCGCCATAAACTGGACATTAAATAATTTTTCAATAGCAGGAACGATAGTTTCAACATTCAACGCCAGCAACACCCCGCCTACGGTTCCAAGTGCGGTGCCGGTTACGCCGATAACCGCTCCCAGTACCATAAAAATACCCATCACCGAACGCGACGTCAGCCCCTGGGTTTTTAAAATAGCTATATCGCCGCGCTTATCGGTCACCACCATTACCAATGTGGAAACGATATTAAAAGCCGCCACCGCGACGATCAACAACAGGATAATAAACATGACCCGCTTTTCCGTCTGTATCGCCCGGAAAAAATTGTTGTGCGCCAGCGTCCAATCGCTGACCAAATAATCGCCATACAAAGCGCTGGAAAGTGCACGGGTTATTTTCGGTGCATTAAACAAATCGTCCAGCTTGATTCTAAGACCTGAAACAGCATTATCCAAACGAAACAATTTAGCCGCATCGTCAAGATGAACCAGCGCCATATTGCGGTCATATTCATACATGCCCACTTTAAAAATACCCACCACGGTAAACCGCCGCATACGCGGCACAATACCAGCCGGTGTGGAATTAATCTGCGGGCTGATGACAGTTATTTTATCGCCGGTAAGAACGCCTAGATAATTGGCCAGTTCCACACCTAAAACAATGCCGTACTCGCCTGGAATTAAATCGGACAGTTTGCCCTCTTTCATTTTATCGGCAACTTCCGATACCCTGGACTCGTATTCCGGCAAAATTCCGGTCAGCATAGTGCCGCTTACGCGCCGGTCGGCGTTAATCATCACCTGCCCATTAATAAAAGGCGCGGTGCCTTCTATATGCTGATAGTTTTTTAATTTCTGCTCCAATTCCTGCCAATTATCCAACTGGCCATATCTTCCAGTGGCGGTCGCATGTGAAGTCATGCCGAGAATCCGCTCGCGCAATTCCGCTTCAAAACCGTTCATCACCGACAACACGGCAATCAATGCAGTAACACCCAAAGCGATACCCAGAATTGACGTTAAGGTAATGAAAGAAATGAACTGAGTTCGGCGTTTGGCTCGCGTATAGCGCAAACCGATATAAAAAATGAGAGGTTTAAACATGAAGCCTACAATTTAAAATAAAAAATCAGGATTTCCTGCACTGAGCGCAAAAACCGTATAAATAAAGGCCGTGATCGGTCAATTCATAACCCAGTTTTGCAGCAATTTCTTTTTGCCGAGCTTCAATAACCTCATCGGCAAACTCGTCGACCTTACCGCATTTCATACAAAGTATATGATCGTGATGCGAGCCTTTATCAAGTTCAAAGACAGAGTTGCCGCCTTCAAAGTGATGCCGGGTCACCAGTCCCGCCGCTTCAAATTGTGTTAAAACACGATAAACCGTCGCCAAGCCAATTTCTTCATCCTCACTCAGCAGGATTTTATAGACTTGTTCAGCGGTTAAATGACGCTCATTGACCTGATTTTCTAAAATTTGCAGAATCTTGACCCGAGGTAAAGTCACCTTCAGGCCCGCACTCCTTAAATCATGAGTTTCCAATATTAATCTCCACTTGAGCCTCTGTTTAGGCTGTTTTATATAGAATTACGCGCATTGTAGCCTTTTTTTGACCGTATGGGCATGACAGTTTTATAGGATAATCTTTTAACATCCTGTATGATTTTATATTTTCAACACATCCGCAGCCTTAAATGAGAAAGCCGCTTTTTGCTTTAAACCTATTCTGCAACCGCTCATCCTGCATCCTTGTAGTCGCGGCAAGCCTGACACTCTCCTCCTGCACCACCATCCTGACCAACCTGCCCGGCGTCTATACCGTAGATGTCCAGCAAGGCAATATGGTCGACCAATCTATGATTGACCAACTCAGACCCAACATGAACAAGCGCCAAGTGCTTTATATAATGGGTTCACCGATGCTGGCTGATTTTTTTCATCAGAAGCGTTGGGACTACCTTTATTCAGCACAAGTTGACGGCGGAGATAGACAACAAAAAAGGATTTCGTTGTACTTTGATAACGATCAGTTGATCGGTGTGCAAGGCGACTTCAAGCCCAGCGAAGTTCCCGTTATTAAAACTTCGGATGAAACCACGGTTGATGTGCCGAAGCGCGATCTTGAAAAAACGTTGTGGGAAATGATCACCGGCCTGTTTGGCTATGATAGCAGTGATGACACGCCTAAGTCTGATAAATCGGATAAAAAGCCAGCATCGGGATCACCGACAGATCAATTGCCGCTTTAGCAGCAGCGTGGGCGACACAGTAACGTAGGGGGTGCA
>NZ_SCTW01000149.1 GCF_004322395.1 Methylobacter sp. | reverse complement strand
TGGCTGGCAGATCGACTGCGTTGCCCGCCACCAACTGTTAAAGCGGTCGATGTTGATGCTGGAATGAACAAACGCTGTCATAACGCCAAGTTAAAAGCGTTGGGTTATCAATTCAAATATCCGAGCTATAAAGACGGCTATTTGGAGATAATCGACGTTACCCGTTCCCACGCGCTACGTCATTGCCATTAAAATGTTAGTGGCGTAGATACTCTCTTAAAACACAAGCCCAAATTTGCAAAAGTCATAACAATTATTATGAACTTGCTTCCACAGGAAACGTGTAAAAACGAGTCCCGTCAAATTCTTTTTTAGTTTTTAGCATGCCATGGATGGCGTGTAAAAGTTTACGCATGACGGCACATACAGCCTGGATCTTCTTCAACCCATTGTCGTTAATCAGATGCGCATAATAGCCTTTAACATGAGGCTCATGTTGTGTTGCAACCAGTGCCGGCATATACAGCGCCTGCCGAACAAATTTATTACCCGCTTTGCTGATACGTGACTTTTTCGCCACACTGCTGCCCGATTCAAATTGCCGAGGATCTAAACCCGCATAAGCGACCCATTGCTTTGCACTCATATCTTGAGGCAATATCATCAACTCGCCTAGCATTTGAACGGCACTCGCTTGTGCAATGCCTTTGATGCCGGTGATTAACGTATAGGCTTCTGCTAGCGTATCGTGCTGATGGATTAATTCAATCGCACTCTCACGGTGGACTTGAATTTGTTTGTCCAAGACGGTAACCAATTCTTCGATATGCTCAATCACCAATACCGGCGTTTCTGCGGTGGCTTTTAACGCGTGCAACTGGTTTTTAGTTTGAGTTTTCAGCTTGGTCAGCGTCGCTATTCTTCGAGAAATCGCTTTTAAGGCGATGTTTTCATCGGCTGGGCGTTGCCAAGCTTCAAAAGGCATTCTTTCGCAATAAATGGCTAAAATTTCTGCATCGACCGCATCCGTTTTACTACGCTTCATCAATACTTTGGCAAAGTTATGTGAAGCTTTGGGATTGATAACCATGACCTCAATCCCTTCGGCACGACTGAGCGCTACCGCTAAATCAAAATGATAAATACCGGTCGCTTCAAGGCAAACTCTTGATTCTCCCTTTAATTTTGACAGCAATTGAATAATGGCATGATGACCCGATGGGGTATTTTCAAAGGTTTTGGCTTTACGCACTTTACCTTTTACACTGACAACAATAACAAGTTCTTTGTGGCTAACATCAATGCCTGCATTATTCATTTTATTTCTCTATAAATTATTTTGTTATGATGATGACTGGTTTCCCAACCCTGACACTTCTCCTACCGTCCTTGCGAATGCAGACTCAGAAGCTTAGGCTTACAGGTCTCAGATACTCCACGGCATGGATGACGAGGGTGGGGAGCCTATCTACGAACAAGCTCAAGGCTTAAGGGCGTGACGGCTTCCCCAGAAAATCAGTTATCACTATAAACTTTTTTGTATCACATAATCCTGTGTTTTAGAGAGGTCTTTAATATACAAGGGCGTGCCGTGCGCGCCTTTCTCGATACTTGAAAAATCTTGCTATCCCTTTGGCGCGCACGGCACGCCCTACTGCGAGAACTTTGTTCAATTTTTATAATAACGTTCCTTAACTTAATGGCAATGACACTCTACGTGGGGATGAAAATACCCTCACCCATACGCATCAACTTAAAGAGGCTTGAAAAAAATCATGCCATTTCAATAGGATATGCAATCTGCAATTCACAACCTAATGAAGCAATGGATATATTTTCAAAGATAGCTAAAGCACTGCAATTTGTACTGAATGAAAAAGCCGATGAATTGGCGAAAGAAAGCGGGTTTATTAAGCGTGCACGCAAAGTGAAAGGGTCTACGTTTATTAAAACGCTACTTTTTGCCTGGCTTCCAAAACCGGATACCAGCGTGGAAGGTATTGCCCGGGCGGGATTCACGCACCACTTAAAAATATCAGCGCAAGGTATCGACAAACGCTTTACCCCCGAAGCCGGCGAATTTCTAAAAAACGTATTGGGAGCGGCTGTTTCACAGGCTATAGCGGCTAGCGAACCGGCGGCCATTGAACTCTTTTCAAGATTTACCCACATTTACGTGGCGGATTGCAGCACGGTTACCCTGCCTGAACAATTGGCAGACAGGTATACAGGCGCTGGCGGAGCAGGAAAGCCTCGTCAATCCTCCGCTAAAATTGACACCCGCTTGGAATTAAAATCCGGGCATTTATATTTTGACCTTCTGGACGGTAAGCATTCAGACAATCGTAGTCATGGGGCTAAAGCGGTTTACGAGCCGGGCAGTTTACGCTTGCAAGATCTGGGTTATTTTAACCTTGCCCGGATGAAAGCGCAGTCTGAGCACGGTGAATACTGGATCTCCCGGCTGCAACCCCGAACCCAGGTCTTTACGGTACAAGGCGATAAAATTGATTTGTCCGAATGGGTCGCGACGCTGAACCAACAAGGCAGGGTAACGCATGAAATGACAGTCAACATCGGCAGTCAAGAACAACTGCCAACGCGTTTATTGCTATGGAAAGTTCCCGAGGAGCAAGCGGGACGGCGACGGGCAAAAATGAAAGAGAATGCGCAAAATCAAGGACGCTTGCCGACCCGAAAAAACCTTGAGTTGTGCGACTGGAACTGGCTGATCACGGATGTTGAAGCGTCTAAGCTCAGCTTTGAAGAATGTTATGTGCTGTACGGAGTGCGCTGGCAAATCGAGTTGCTGTTTAAATTATGGAAAACACAAGGCCGTCTGGGACATTCACGGAGCGCAAAGCCGGAACGGATTTTATGCGAGTTCTACGTCAAGTTGCTGGGGGCGTTAGTGCAACACTGGATTTGCTTGGCGGGTCTTTGGCAGAACCCGCATCGCAGCTTGGTCAAGGGGTGTCAAATGATTAAAGAGCAAACAGAACGTTTGGCCAATTGTTTGAATGATGTTAATGCGTTGATGGCTTTTCTCAAGGAGTTAGCGGAGCGTTTCAACTATAGCTGTTCGCTAAACTCCAGAAAAAAGAAACCAAATACTTCTCAACGCATTGATTATAAATATGCTTTTTCTTAAGTTGATGCGTATGGGGCAACGCTTTTCTGCCCAACATTATCACGTGGTCACTGTTGGGCAAACGATAAGGCTGTTTGCCCAACCTACACAAACTGACCTTACAACTTCACGGCAAGTTTTTTGTCCAGCGTTAATAGTTTAATGCCATGCGCGGTGGCCGTGGCGGCGATTATGGCATCAGGTAATTTGACGCGGTGTTGATGTCTAAATTGTATCGTTAAATCTTCAATCAACGGGCTAATCGCCAAATGCGTCATCCGATCCAGTAGACGATTGATGGCCTGTTCCTCATCCATAGTCAAATCCGGGTAACACAACAATTCCATCCGAGTGATAGCACTAAACCCGCAAACAGGCAGACTAATGCCGCTTAAAATAGAGATGGCTTCGTCATTGCCTTTAAGCAAACCAA
>NZ_SCTW01000148.1 GCF_004322395.1 Methylobacter sp. | reverse complement strand
GAGGCCGTCGACCTCGACCGGCTCAAAGCCCGGCTCAAGGAAACGCTGCCGGACTACATGGTGCCTTCCGCCTTGGTGCTGCTGGACAGCCTGCCGCTCAGCGCCAACGGCAAACTGGATCACAAGCGCTTGCCGCAACCGGATATGAGCGGGCTATCGGCGCAACACTACCAGGAACCGCAAACGCCGGTAGAACGGATTCTGGCCGATATTTGGCGCGAGCTGTTGTCGGTCAAGCGGGTCGGCCGGCACGACAACTTCTTCGAGCTGGGCGGCGATTCGATTTTGAGCATACAGGTCGTCAGCCGTGCCCGGCAGGCCGGTGTCGTGATTACCCCAAAACAGCTGTTTCAGAACCCAACCTTAAGCGCTTTGGCGGCGGCCGCCGGACAGATCCAACAGCTATCCGCCGAACAGGGAGTAGTGTCCGGCGACGTGCCGTTGACGCCGATCCAGCATTGGTTTTTCGAACAAAATCTGAATAACCCCCATCACTGGAATCAGGCGTTGTTCCTGAAGGTCAGCCCCGGTTTGAACCCGGACATTGTAGAGGCGGCCCTCAAACAACTGCTGAACCATCATGATGCGCTCAGAATGCGGTTCAGCCGTGGGGATAACGGATGGCAGCAAACCAATTTAGCTGAAGAGTCCCACCGTGTCTTAGAACGCATCGATTTATCCAGCGTCTCGGTGGATCAGCAAACCGAGCGCATACAGGCGGAAGCATCGATCAGGCAGGCAGCTCTGCATTTAACGACTGGGCCGCTGCTGCGCGCGGCTTGGTTTGACTTGGGCGTTGAGCGGGACAATCGGGTATTGATTGCGATTCATCATCTGGTGGTCGACGGCGTCTCTTGGCGGATTTTACTGGAAGATCTGAACAGCGTTTGTCTGCAACTCATGGTGGGGCAAACCTTATCCCTACCTGCCAAGACCACATCGTTCAAACATTGGGCTGAGCGGATGCAGCAACTGGCGAATACAAACAACTTAGCAGTCGATGTTGCGTACTGGCTGAACCCGAGCCGTAACACCGTGCCGACATTGCCGGTAGACGAAGCGGCCGGCGGCAACCGCATCGGCCTTGAAGATGAAATCGTCGTATCGCTGAGTGCTCAGGAAACCCGCGCTTTGTTACAAGAAGTGCCAGCCGCCTATCGAACCCGGATAGACGAAGTCCTGCTGACGGCGCTGGCCTTAACCTTGCGCGATTGGACCCAAGCGGCAACGCTGTTGATCGACGTCGAAGGCCACGGCCGGGAAGACCTCGCCGCCGACCTGGACGTATCGCGCACCGTGGGCTGGTTTTCCAACGTCTATCCGCTGCTGCTGAACCTGACGGACGGCTGTTCTCCGGGCGATGCATTGAAAGCGGCGAAGGAGCAACTAAGGGCTGTTCCGATGAAGGGCATCGCTTACGGCTGGCTGCGTTATCTCTCCGCCGATGAAACGCTGAAAGCGCAACTGGCGGCCCAGTCTCAGGCCCAAATTATCTTCAACTATCTGGGCCAATTCGACACCGTGGTAGCCGCTGGCGAACCGTTCGAGCCAAGCTCTGAACCGGCTGGTATTAGCTACGATCCGACCGGCAAGCGTAATTACGAACTGGACATCATCGGCAGCATCAGCGACGGTTGTCTGCGGGTGAGTTGGCGCTATAGTCGCGAGCGCTATCGCTATACCACGTTGGAAACACTGGCCGGGCGCTACCTGCAACAACTGAAGGACTTGATTGCCCATTGCACACAAGCGGATGCAGGTGGCTACACCCCGTCCGACTTTCCATTGCAAGCCCTGTCGCAAACCGAACTGGAGTCGATGGACTTAAAGCCTAGGCAGATTGAAGACATTTACCCGCTGGCGCCGTTGCAGCACGGCCTGATATTCCACAGCCTGTATGCGCCGGAATCCAGCGTCTACTGCATCCAATTGGCTTGCCGATTGCGCGGCGAACTGAATGTCGCCGCTTTCCAGCAGGCTTGGCAGCAACTGCTGGAACGACATCCGGTGTTGCGCACCCGGTTTTACTTCAAAGACCTTGAGCAACCGTTGCAAATTATCGACAAGCATGTCCAGCTGCCGATCAAAAAATACGACTGGCGCGGCATGTCGGCGGATCAACAGCAACAGAGTTGGCAACAGCTCCTTGGCGACGACCACGCCAAGGGCTTCGACTTTAGCCGCGCACCCTTGATGCGCCTGACCTTGGCGCAATGCTCCAACGATATGCATTATTTCTTATGGAGCTACCATCACGTATTGCTGGATGGCTGGAGTACGCCGTTGCTGATCAAGGACGTATTTACCGCCTATCAGGCCTTGCAACGAGGCGACATGCCATTCCTGCCGACGGTGAAACCCTATAGCGGCTACATCGCCTGGCTGCAACATCAGGATATGGCCGCAGCCGAAGCTTACTGGCAGGCGGCGTTGATCGGCTTCACGGAGCCGGTCGCACTCAGTACCGGCCAAGCGCCAAGCGGTTTTAGCAAACCTACAGGCAGCGGCAAACAAACCCTGCTACTGTTCGAAGCCGAGACCTCAACTCTGCAACACTTCGTCAAGCGCCAACAGCTGACCTTGAACACCCTGGCGCAGGCCGCTTGGGGGTTGCTGCTTAGCCGTTACAGCGGCAACGATGACGTCGTATTCGGCATCACCGTCTCCGGGCGTCCGGCGGAACTGATCGGTGTCGAAGAGATGGTCGGCCTGTTCATCAATAGTTTGCCGATGCGCATGCAGTTGCGGCCGGAATCCCGTGTGACCGACTGGCTGCAAGCCTTGTTTGATCAAAATCAGGACATGCGCCGCTACGAATATGCCTCGCTGGCGAAGATTCAAAGCTGGTCGGAGATTTCCCCAGGCCAAAATCTGTTCGATACCCTGCTGGTGTTCGAAAATTATCCTATCGATCAAGCCTTGACGGAGGTCGGTGGCCCGATAAGGATCGATGAAGTCGGCGGAATAGACCCCAACAACTATCCGCTTACCCTGTCCATCTTCCCCGGCAGTCGGTTGAGGCTGGAGATCAGCCATGACACAGACAGTTTCTCAGTCGAAACCGTCGATGCGATGCTGGCGCATCTGCGGCAACTGCTGATCGCGTTTGTCGAACGGCCCGAGTCGCGCTTGTGCGAATTGCCGGCGCTGACGCAGGAAGAGCAGCAACAAATCCTGCATGACTGGAATGCCACTGCCGTCGATTATCCAAAGGATCGCTGTATTCATCAGCTGTTTGAAGCGCAGGTGGAAAAAACGCCGGATGCGGTCGCACTGAGATTTGAAAAACAACAATTAAGCTATGACGAACTCAACGCCAAAGCCAATCAACTGGCGCATTACTTGTGTTCCAGGGGCGTCGGGCCGGAGGTGCTGGTCGGCATCTGCCTGGAACGTTCGCTGGAGATGGTGATCGGCCTGCTGGGCATACTCAAGGCAGGCGGCGCTTACGTGCCGCTCGATCCGGGCTACCCGCAAGACCGGCTGGACTTTATGCTGCACGATGTCAGCGCATCGATTGTACTAACTCAAGAAACTTGCCGGGAAAAAATAGCGGCTTCTACGGCGACTTTGTTGTGCCTGGATAGCGAATGGGACAAAGTGGCAAGCGCCGATGACGCCAATCCCGATATTCCGCTTAGGCCGGAAAATCTGGCCTATTGCATCTACACCTCCGGTTCAACCGGACAACCGAAAGGCGCCGGCGTTCCGCATCAAGGCATACTGAACCGGCTGCAATGGATGCAGCAGCAATACGGACTGGATCGAACGGATAGGATATTGCAAAAGACCCCGTACAGTTTCGATGTGTCGGTTTGGGAATTTTTCTGGCCGTTGATGACCGGCGCCCGGTTGGTGGTTGCCGAGCCGGATCAACACAAAGACAGTCCGGCTCTGGTCGATATTATCCGCCGCGAAGGCATCACTACTATCCATTTCGTGCCGTCCATGTTGCACGCCTTCATCGAGACGCCGGGCGTGGAAAATTGTACGTCATTAAAACGCGTCATTTGCAGCGGCGAAGCGCTATCGGCTGATCTGGTCACGCGTTTCCAGCAAAAACTTCCGGCCGAACTGCACAATCTGTATGGCCCTACCGAAGCCTCGGTCGACGTGAGCTATTGGACCTGTTTGCCGAGCTGCATCGAAACGGCGATTCCGATAGGCCGGCCGATAGCCAACATCGGTCTGTACATTCTCGACCGGCATTTGAATCCGGTACCGGTCGGTACGCCGGGTGAGCTGCACATTGCCGGCATCGGTCTAGGCCGCTGCTACTTGAATCGTCCGGATTTGACGGCGGACAAGTTCATTCCCAATCCATTTGGGCCAGCTGGCGACCGGCTGTACAAAACCGGCGATCTGGTGCGTTACCGCTTCGACGGCAATATCGACTATTTGGGCCGTATCGACCACCAAGTCAAAATCCGGGGGTTCCGCATCGAACTGGGCGAAATCGAAGCGCAATTGCTGGCGCATCCAGGCGTTAAGGAAGCCGTGGTGCTGGCACGGGAAGATCAGCCTAACGACAAGCGCTTGGTGGCTTATCTGGTGGAAAACCAAACCGGAACGATACCAATAGACAACCTGAGGACCCGGCTAAAAGACGCTCTGCCGGACTACATGGTGCCCAGCGCCTTCGTGGTGCTGGACGAAATGCCGCTCAGCGCCAACGGCAAGCTGGACAGGAAATGCTTGCCGGTTCCTGGCATCAGCGAACAACGCGGTAAACACTACGTCGCCCCAGGCACCCAGACCGAAACAATCCTGTCCGAAATCTGGCAAGAGGTCTTGGGCGTGGAGCAAGTCGGCGCCGAAGATAATTTCTTTGACTTGGGCGGGCATTCGCTATTGGCGACGCAGTTGTTCTTCCTTGTGCAAAAACGGTTAGCGGCTAAGGTCGCGTTCAATGCGTTTTTGACCGATCCGACGGTAGCCGCCCAAGCTCGTTTGATCGACGGGGGAGCCGGGCAAACAATAGATTTCGATGCTGAAGCCGTATTGGATCCCGCTATCGTGCCGTTAGCGGCGGATGCAATCGATATCGAAGCGGCTCGAACGATATTTTTGACCGGCGCTACCGGCTTTCTGGGCGTATTTTTATTGGCCGATCTGCTGGAGCATAGCCAAGCGGACATTTATTGCCTGGTCAGGGCGCGCGACGAACGGCAAGCCTTGCTTCGCCTGCAACAGCAAATCGGTCTGTATGAATTGACCGAGCGCGTCGATTTTAGCCGGATCATTGCCGTGTGCGGCGACTTGGCCGAGCCGAACTTTGGACTGTCCGAGAGCCGCTACCGGGAAATTGCCGAGCGAGGCGAGGCGATTTACCACAACGGGGCGCTGGTGAATTTTGTTCAGCCTTACCAGACCTTGAAAGCCGCCAACGTATCGGGAACCGAAGAAGTGTTGCGCTTGGCCTGTCGCGGCAGGGCCAAGGCCATTCATTACGTGTCTACAGTATCTGTGTTTAGCGAAGCGCCGCGCCACGCAACCGGCCATAAGGAAATCGACGAACCCGAACAGCGTGGGAATTTGCCGAACGGCTACGCACAAAGTAAATGGGTTGCGGAAAAGTTGATGGTTGCGGCCAGGGGCAGAGGCTTTCAAGTCAGCATTTACAGGCTGGCAATCGTGGCTGGAGACAGCCGAAGCGGGGCGTGGAATACCGGCGATTTTTGGTGCCGCCTGATTAAAGGTTGCCTGCAAATGGGTTATGCGCCATGTGAGCGTATTCGCATGGACATGGCGCCGGTCGATTATATGAGCCGGTCGATAGTGGCGTTGTCCCAGCGAGCCGATGCCGTCGGCGGCATTTTTCATTTGAATCACCCCGAGCCGCCTTACTCCGATGACTGGCTGGATTTCTTTGCAAGCCTGGGCTACCGGTTGCAACGCATTCCATATCGCGATTGGCTGGAAAAAGTGTTGGAGTTTGGCCGTTCTAACCCTGACGACTTTGCGTTAGCGTCGCTGCTGCCGATGTTTGCCGAGCAAATCCATGATGGAAATACGCAATTGCCGGAGGATGAAACGCCTCAATACGACAGCCTGGCGACTCATAAAGCGTTGTCGGCATTAAACGTGGAATGTGCGTTGTTGGATCGGGACATCATGGCTCGTTATCAAGGCTACTTTGTCAGAAGCGGTTTTGTAGCTGATCCTGATGGTGAAGGATTGGACGGGCTGAAAATTATTTTTGATTGTACTGGGGAGAATGTCGGGGGAAATCGTCTTCCAGCAGGAAACATTGAAAAGTGTTTGTTTTTATAATGCTAAAACTGGTGGAATCATGAGGAAAAAAGTTAACAAACTAGGGACTTCGCCAAAAGGCGGTTTTGATTCGAAGCGGGCAATCAAAAACTGTTTAGTAGGCGGTGTTTTTGTGGGGATGCTAGTTCAAGTCATGCCGGCGCTGTCGGCCGATAAAGACAAAAAAATTCATTTTAATATTCCGGCCAACGATTTGGCTACAGCGTTGTTTGCTTATTCCGAAACGACAGGCATTCAACTGAGTTACCCGCAGAAAATGGTATCCGGTATTAAGTCGCCGTCGGTTTCAGGCGACTACACACCGGAGCAGGCATTACAGAAGTTATTAGCCGGTTCCAATATCGCTCATCAATACGTGGATGACGATGCGGTAATGTTAACCGAGGTGCCGAAACAGAGTAATACCGGCGGCACGATTACGTTAAATCCTATGACCATCGAGAGCACTGCTTCGAGCGAAAGCCCCAGTCTGACCACGCCTTCCATTGCCGAATCGAAGGCTAAGCTGAATCGCGTTCCCGGCGGGACAACGGTGATTGATGGGGAGCGTATAAAGGAGGGCGCGGTGTTGACAGTAAGGGATGCGCTTACTAATGCGCCCGGTGTATATGTGGGCGAAGCCACTGCAGGGGCTGCCGGTCCTTCGCGTATTTCCATTCGCGGTTCAGACGTCAATTCGACTGTTGGCGGCCCCTTGCGTGGATTAAAAATACTCCGTAACGGCATGCCTTTTACTCGTGCAAATGGTGCTTTCGACACTCAAACGATCAACCTTTATGCAATCGATCATATCGATGTCTATCGTGGAGCTAGTGCACTCGAATATGGCGGCAGTAATTTGGGCGGCGCGCTCAATTTCATCACCCCGACAGGTTACACTGCTGATCCTTTAAAAATTGGGATGACTTGGGGTACCAATGGTCATGTCAATCCTACGGTCAGTGCTGCTAGAGTTTTCGACAATGGTTTCGATGTCTACGGAGCGTTTTCTTACCTCGATACCAATACGACCCGGGAAAACAACGAGCAGGAACAGTTTCAGGGGCACGGCAATATCGGCTACCGCTGGAACGAGGATCAGGAAACCCGGCTGTATTTCGATGTACAAGAGAATGATTTCTTAGCGGCAACTGCATTAACTAAACAACAAATTGACACAAATCCCCGGCAAAATCAGAACAGCTTTTCCTTGGGAAATGGCATCAAGGTTTACCGGAGCGATTTGAAACATTCAGTGAAACTGGATAATGGGGATCGTTTTGATGTTGGTGCTTATTATTTCAACACTCAGTTTAAATTTGACTTCACAGGCGGTACTAATCGCGATCTATGGGAGGATACCGGGTTTAATTGGCGGCACGAAATCAATGGCAAACTGTTTGACCTGCAAAACCGGGTAGTTTGGGGCGGATTTACGCAATGGATGTTTAGCAACGATACCAACTATGCTACGGTTAACCGCCACCGTGGCCCGTTATTGAATGCGGAACATGATCGATGGGTCAATGTGGAAGGTTATTTGGAGGATCAACTTAGCCTGACCGACACGTTTACCTTGGTTGGCGGAGTCCAACTGAATTATCGTAATGTCAACTATGTACGCTATGAGGGTTACGTTGCCAGTGCTGCCAGGCCCAGCAATGAAGCTGATAAGGATTTCTTTAATGCCAACCCCAAACTGGGCTTTACTTGGCAAGCCACCAAGGAAGCGCAGATTTACGGCAACTTGAGCCGCAGTTCAGAGCCGCCTCCTTTAAGTGATCTAGCTAATATATTCGTTACTCCAGCCCTAGACAGCCAAACAGCCAGCACTGTAGAAATCGGGACGCGGGGTCAAAGCGATTGGTTGAAATGGGATTTGGCATTTTATCAAGCTTGGTTAAATAATGAATATCTCATTATTCCCTTGCCGCCATTCGGTAGTGGGAACTTCACGGCTACCAATGCCAATAGCACCACTTTGCATAGTGGCATTGAATTAGGGCTTGAAACGACTGTGCCTTTGAATGTCGTTTCTTCCGGCGATCAAATCCGCTTCAGCGGAAATTACACCTGGAACAATTTTCATTTGGACAACGATCAGACCTTAGGCGATAACCGGCTTCCCGCCATACCGGAACATAATGCTCGCTTCGAGGCAGTCTATCAGCATCCCAGCGGTTTCTATATTGGGCCGAACGTACAGGCAGTCAGTTCCAACTGGGTGGATTTTGCTAATACCTTAGCCGCCAAACCCTATGCGCTATTAGGTGCAAGGGTTGGCTGGGATGACAAAAAACATTGGAAAGTATTTGTGGATGGTCGCAACCTCACCAACGAGCATTACGCTTCTGCAGTCGCAGTTATGGGCAACGCCAATGGTTTGGATGCGGCGCAATTCAACCCAGGCGCTACCCGTCAGGTATTTGGCGGTTTCGAATATCGGTATTAAACAGGCGTAGGTGTCGGGTTGCATGCGGTTAGCAACCCGGCATTGACTGCCCAATTCAATAAGATGAACGATGAAATCCGATGTGAATCATGCCGATTCGGCAACCGAACAACAAGCACCAAACCTGCGACTATCTCGCCTAAAAACCCGCCGTAAACGCTGGCTGGATGTGCATCTATGGCTGGGATTGAGCTTGGGTTTTTTGCTTTCTATCTACGGCATCACCGGCAGCATTCTGGTATTTTATCCGGAAATTGATGAATGGTTGAACAGTGAAATGTTAATCGTAAAGCCACCGGCAGATTCGGCGGCTTATCAGCCGTTGGCGTCTATTTTTGAAGCCGGTCGAAAAGCTATGCCGGCGCAAGCCAAGCATACCTTCGCCACTTATCCGCGTAACGATAACGCAGCTTTCACGCTGCGTTATTCGGTGGCTGAGACGGGCGGCATCAACGAAAACTGGCTGGTTGCCGTCGATCCCTATACGGCGCAAGTGCTTGGCAAGCGCCTGCTGAGCAGCTCGGATAGCATTATTCCGAAAACCTTTACCGGTTTCATTTTTGTGCTGCATTACGCGCTGCTGATTAAGTCGGATGAGGTTAGCGCTGTTGTGGTGGGGCTATCCGGCGTTCTGTTGATTATCTCGGTGTTGACAGGCCTGATTGTTTGGTGGCCGTTGACAGGGCGTTGGCGGCAGGCTTTGATCTTCAAACCCAAGTCAGGTAGCGTCCGCTTCAATTACGATCTGCACAAGGTCTCCGGGTTTTACACCACGTTGGTGATGCTGCCGGTGCTGTTTTCCGGTATTTACATGGTGCTGCCGCACCAAGTGGTGCCGGTGCTGGAACTGTTCTCGCCAGTGACTTACCGCTATTGGTTCCATTCCACACCGCCAACCGGCAATACCCAAGCCATCGGTATGGATCAGGCGGTCGCCATCGCCAAGCAACGTTATTCGACCGGTCGTCCGCATTTTATTTACGGAGCTCCCGCAGCCACCCAAACTTATACGGTATGTCTGGATGGCGTCGATGCGCCCGGTAGCCTGTTGCAACGGCGCTGCGTGGTGATGGATCGCTATAGTGGCAAAATACTGGACGTAGACGATCCGATCGTTGGTACGGCAGGGGAAGTGTTCACTCATTGGCAATGGCCGCTGCATTCCGGGCAAGCTTTCGGCATGACAGGGCGTATCTCGGTATTTATCACCGGTTTAGCCTGCCCGGTTTTATTTGTCACCGGCCTGATCCGCTGGCGGCAAAAAAGACGTGCTAAGACTCATTCTAAGGCAATAGGTTAAATAATTTATACGATTAGATTGGCTCCAGATAAGGCCGTCAACTGAGAAACCAAACACTAAAACCTGGCTAGGGACAAGCATTTACTCAATAGCTGGAAACTCGCACAAAAGGATATCTAATAATGGCAAATACAAATAATCGTCATCCGGAACTGATTAAACAACCGATTTTTATCTTATCTTGTGTTCGTTCAGGTTCGACAATGCTGCGTTGTATTGTCGATACGCATCCTAATCTATGCAGTCCGGGGCATTTGAACTTAGGTCCGTTATGCGCCGATTTATATACGACGACTTATTATTCGTTGGGAAAATTGCCGGATATGGAAACGGAGGAACAAAGAGAGCAACTGGCAATCAAAGAAACCCGGCGTGTAGTAACAGATTTACTGGATCGCTATGCACAAGGGAAAGGCAAAACCAATTGGTGCGAAAAATCGACCATCAATATCGATTATCTGGAGATATTGGCAAAAGTTTTTCCGCAGGCCAGCTATATCTGTTTATACCGCAATTGCCTGGATGTCGCTTATTCGAGCATTAAATTCAGTCCATTAGGCTATATGCCTGAATTGGCGGGTTATGTCCAGAAACGCCCGACAAATCTTGTCGCCGCGATGATTGATAATTGGTTGGATAAGACCGGCAAACTGATCGCATTCGAGCAGACTCATGCCGGCCAGTGCATCAGGGTTAACTATGAGTCTTTGGTCAGGCAACCGGAACAGGTCTTGGCAAAATTGTTTGATTTTCTGGGCGAACCTTGGGATGAGAACTTAATCGACCGGATTTTTCAAGTGCCTCACGATCAAGGGGACGGCGATGTGAAAGTCTGGTTTTCCGAAAAAATCAGCAAAGATTCTATCGGTAACGGGACAGCGATTCCATTGACGGCGATTCCGAATGAACTGATGGCTGAGATTGACACGTTTAACCGGCAGCTAGGCTATCCAACGATAGAATCTCAATATGCCGAGCAACAAGGCGATGACGAACAGACGCTTCCGGATATGGGTTTAAATGATTTTTTCCAAAACCGTTTTTTACGGAATGCCGCCGCAAGAATGGATAAATTCAGCCAATTACAGGGTGTCTGTAAACTCGTGATAACCGGGTTGAAAGGCGGGGTTTGGACAATTGAGAGCCACAGTGGCGATTTAACATTAAGAGAAGATGATAAGCTCAGCGATTGCACAATCGCTACAACCTATAAAGTTTTTCATGAGCTGGTTGAAGGCAGGAAAACCGCCGTCAATGCTTATGAGCAGGGCGAAATAACCGGCGATGGCAATGTGGTTATGGCCTTGGAATTTGGCAGGTTATTGTTTGGGGGAGAGTTTTAACCATTCAACATCGTTATGCCGGAGTCGTAGGTTTGAATCTTTGAAAGACGGGATGCAAATCCCGTCTCTCTCTATTCCGGGTTATTGCGGCGCCGTTTGTTGCATATGCAGCTGTAGGCTCAGCGGACGCATATCGGTCCAAACTTCTTTGATGTAATCCAAGCATTCCTGCTTGTTGCCGATTTTATCGACTGCTCGCCAGCCGCCCGGTATTTCTTTGTATTCAGGCCAAATTGAATATTGCTCTTCGTGATTGACCACAACCTGATAAATGGTAGTGTCTTCGTCGTCCCAAGCCATTGTTTTTCTCCGTTGATAGGTAACTGTTATAAATGACCATGCCGTTCGTTGCGATGGGCTGGTTTCCGTAGAGAAGACGATATAAACGTTAAAGTACCTCAGTGGTCATGTTGATCCAGCAAATGGGTTTTGAATTGCTTGCGGCAGTGCAGCAGGGCCTTGGCCATATGTTTTTCAACGGCGCTATCGGAGATGCCGAGTTCTTTGGCGGTTTCGGCATAGGTCATGCCGTACACCCTGTTCATGATAAATATCTCTTGAGTGCGCAAAGGCAATTCGTCCAGTATCCGCTTGATCGAGGCCAATCTTTCATCGATGGATACAAGTTTCTCGGCAGAGGGGAATTCGCTTGGAGGAAGAAGGGATCGGTCTTTGGTTTGTTGGTAATTTTCCGCTACTTTCCGATGCTTGATATGATCGTAAGCAAGGTTTTTGGCGACCCTGAATAGAAAACCGCGCGGATGATCGATAGTTTGTTTTTGCGCTTCGCGGAAAAAAATAACGAAGCTTTCTTGAGCAAGGTCGGCGGCAATATCCGGGCAGTTGACTATCCGGGTCAAATGAAACTGCAATTCGGATTGATGATTTAAATAAATAGCTTCTATGTTCAAGTTCAAATCCCTCTTTGTTGTTATGAATGTTTATCTTGCCGTTACGCCGACGGTCGCGTGAGAACGTAGAACAAGCCAAGTCTGCACGGCAAGTTGAGTTGCTGAAGTATGCTGTCGTCCCAGTAATAGCCATAAAAAAAGCAATGAATGTGCCAAATTTGCGGTTATGTGATTTCAATAAGTTAGCTACAAATACCATGAGTTGATTTGAAAAAAGACGGCATATGACGTGTTTTGAATGTGTTATATAACGCAGTTTTTTAAATGCATGGCGTAGGTATTGGTCTACACAAGGGGTGAAATAGATGAGGATTTTTTGTCTATTTTCTGTGCTCTAAAAAGGGTTGCATAGCTTGCTATGCGCTCTTTTTAAGCCGCAATAACTCGTTGTAGATGGGTGAAATTTGGTCAGCAACGAGCGCGGAGCGTGGGAACGATAAGCGGAAGTTATTTTTGGCGAAATCCTATGGGTATTTGGCAAATGTTATTGCGCTGGTGTTCGGCAATATTTTTTTAGTAAGCGGATGAGGTTAAAACGGGCTTAAGGCGTCCTATTGTTAGGCCTGCTTTGGCTTTGCAGCCTGATCGGCGGCATAGAGTTTGTTCTAGCACATTGAACAATGATATACGCGAGCTTAAAGGAAAATATTCTATGTTAGTTTTTTTGTACCGCTCTTCCTGGCTAACGATTGTCGGCGTATTGTTTACCGGCATTATCAGCGGTTTAAGCAGTGCGGCTTTGCTAGCGCTGATTAATTCGACGTTGTCGAATGCTTTGGATGCCAAGCTTTTGCCGTGGCTGTTTGGCGGATTGGCTATTACGGTATTGTTCAGCGGTTTTCTATCGCATTATCTGCTTAATCGGCTCAGCGCTAAAATCGTTTGCGATCTTCGCATCCAAATCAGCCGCTTGATTCTTGCTGCGCCTTACCCTTATCTGCAAAAACTCGGTAAGCCCGCGTTATTGGCTAACCTGACCGAGGACATCACGGCGATAGCCAATGCCAGTCAATTGTTGCCGGTGGTTTGCATTAATTTTGCGGTTGTGGCGGGCAGTATGGCCTATCTGAGTTGGCTGTCCTGGCAGTTGGCCCTGGTTTTGGGCGGAGTGATCGTATTCGGCGTTTTGAGTTCCAGTTTATTCAGGGAGTGGCCGAAAAAAGCCGTGTCCAAGGCGCGGGAGGAATACGATGTACTCAGCAGCGATTTTCGGGCTTTAACGGAAGGGATTCGTGAGTTGAAGTTACACCGGCAACGTAGCGATGCGTTTATGGCGCAGTCGCTGGCGGCCAGCGCCGAAAACTATAGCCTATATTCGTTTAAGGGAGCGGTGGCTTTTCTATGGGTAAACCAGTGGGCGCAGCTTTTGTATTACTTGGTTATGGGTGTGATCCTCTATGCTTTCCCGGTTTGGCAGGTTATCGATCGGGAGGTGATCGGCGGTTATGCGCTGGTATTTTTGTTTATGATGTCGCCGTTGACCATACTCACTACCAGTTTGCCGGTTTTCAGCCGTTCCAAGGTGGCTTTGCAAAAAGTCCGGCAACTCGGCGACCGGCTCAAAAGACAGACGGCACAGGCCGATAGGCCTGATAAACCCGAGCCTTGCGCGAGCTTTTCCGGACTGTCTCTGCAAGGCGTGACACACAGTTTCCATCGGGAAAAGGAAAACCGCAATTTCACTCTGGGGCCTATCGATCTGGATTTTAAGCCGGGGGAACTGGCGTTTTTAATCGGCGGCAATGGTAGCGGCAAGACTACGTTGGCGATGTTGTTGATCGGACTTTACATGCCGGAGCAGGGGCTTATTCGTTGGAACGGCGAGGTTGTCGATGAGCGTAACCGGGATGACTACTTGCAAAACTTTTCGGTGATTTTTTCGGATTTTTATTTGTTTGATGAGCTGTATGGGGTCGGTAGCGAGAACAATCATGGGCTCATCGACGATTACTTGCAACGCCTGCATTTACACCATAAAGTGCGGGTTGAGAACGGGCGGTTTTCCTCGGTAGATTTGTCGCAAGGCCAGCGCAAACGTTTGGCGCTATTGGTTGCTTATTTGGAAGACCGGCCTTTTTATGTTTTCGACGAGTGGGCGGCAGACCAGGATCCTGAATTCAAGCATTTGTTTTATACGGAACTGCTGCCTGCCTTGAAGGTCCAAGGCAAAACGGTATTGGTGATTAGTCATGATGACCGTTATTTCTATTTGGCGGATCGCTGCATCAAGCTGGAAGAAGGGCGGATTGTAGCTATGGACAAACCGATAGCGATAGGTAACGAAGTGACTTCGCATTAATCACAGGTAAATTAACAAGAGTTCGATTAAAAAACTTAAAAAATTCACCACGAAGGCACGAAGAACTGGAAGCTTTATTTTTCCTCGTTCCCACACGTTGCGTCACTGCCATTAAGTTAAGAAAGACAGGTAACAAACAAATGTTAATCGAGTAGGGCGCGCCGTGCGCGCCAAAGGGATGGCAAATTTTTCAAAGTACCGGGAAAGGCATGCACGGCGCGCCCTACAGCGTTTAACTTTGTTTTCTTCGTGAACTTCGTGCTTTCGTGGTGATAATCTTTTGAGGTTTTTAACCGCATTTCATAATATTAAATGGCAATGGCGAATATTCGAAAAACTATCTTATATACCGGTTTTGGGCTGGCGATTATGGCAGCGATAGCCATCGGCGGCGGTTTCTGGGTTTTGCATAAGGCCATGCCGCAACTTGACGGTACGGTAAAGCTGGACCGGCTAACTGCGGAGGTTCGCGTACGTATCGATGCGCACGGCATTCCTGCCATCGACGCCGCTAACCGTGCCGATGCGGTTCGGGCCTTGGGCTATGTCACCGCCCGCGACCGCCTGTTTCAGATGGACCTGATGCGGCGTAAAAGCGCCGGGCGCTTGGCGGAAATCTTTGGCGGCATGGCGCTGGACAGCGACATCAAAGCCCGAACCTATGGGTTTCATCGCGAAGCAAAAGCGATACTGGCAAAGCTGCCGCCAAACCACCAGCATTATTTGCAAAGCTATGCCGACGGCGTCAACAGCTATATGGCCGAATCCGGTAAGCTGTCTTTCGAGTTTAAGGTGTTGGCTTATCAACCGGAGCCTTGGACTCCGGAGGACAGTCTATTGGTGGTATTAGGCATGTGCGAGACCTTGACTGCCGGAGAGGAGCGCGGCGAGCGGATGCTGAGCGTAATGGAAAAAACTTTGCCGGATGCCGCGATGCGTTTTCTGACGCCGGATACCGATACTTACACTGAACAATTGCAAAAGCAGGCCGAATCGTTGCGCCCGGCGCAATCGATTCCTGTCGAAGCTTTGACAACTGCATTAGCTCACCCGCCGACGGATAAAACAGCGTTGGCACAGACGGTACAGCAGTCCGATTTAATGGCCGGCTCCAATGCCTGGGCGGTCAGCGGCAAGCTTACCAGGGACGGACGGGCCATTCTGGCTAACGACATGCATTTGGGTATATCGGTGCCCAATACTTGGTATCGCATCGAGCTGAATTACGGCGATGTACATGCCGCAGGCCTGACCTTGCCCGGTACGCCGTTGTTAATTGCCGGCAGCAACCGGCATATTGCCTGGGGAGCAACCAATCTTACCGGCGATTTCCTGGATTTGGTCCGGCTTGACATCAATCCCGCCAATCCCGATCAATACCGGGTCGGCGATCAATGGCAGCGTTTCGACGAATATCCCGAAACCATCGTAGTAAAAGGCAGCGAAGCCAAGCAGATTGTGGTCAAGCAGACGCGCTGGGGACCGGTAGCCAACCAGCCGTTGCTGGATCAGCCGGTGGCGATTCATTGGGCTGCGCTGGATGCCGACGCGATCAACCTCAATTTGTTCGATTTGGAGCAAAGCGAAAATTTGGAACAGGCGGTAAAAATCGTCAACAGCAGCGGCGGCCCGCAATTGAATGTGTTGCTGGCTGATGATAAAGGCAGCATCGCCTGGACATTGATGGGCAAAATCCCCAAGCGTTTCGGCAATGACGGTTTGGTTAGTCGGTCTTGGGCGGACAGCAACGTGGGCTGGAAAGGTTATGTCGAACCCGAAAGTTTACCGCGCGTCATCAATCCGCCCGAGGGGATTTTAGTGTCAGCCAACGACCGCCGTTTCGGCAAGAATTATCCGTATGTGATCGGCCACCAGTTCGGCAACGGTTACCGCGCCTATAGGATTACCCGGCAACTTAAACAAATGCCGCAGATTAGTGAATGGGCCATGTTCAATTTGCAACTCGATACCGAAAGCGAGTTTTATGTGTTCTACCAGCAATTGGCCTTGAACAGCCTGACCGCCGAAGCGATTGCGAAGCAGCCGGATTTGGCCGAGGTGCGCGACTATCTGCTGGCTTGGGACGGCCGGGCCGATGTCGGTAGCTTGGGTTTCGCGTTGCTGGTCGAGTTCCGTAAGCAATTGGTCGAATCGGTATTTGCGCCGTTTTTATCGGCCAGTCGGCAGGCCGATAAAAATTTCAGCTTTGCCTGGACTTATATCGATACACCGTTACAAGCGCTGCTGAATGAAAAACCCTCGCAATTACTGCCAGATGCGGCGAATTATCGAAACTGGGACGACTTTATTTTGGGACAGTTGAAACGCAGCATACATCAGGTGCAAGACCAGCATCCGGGGGTGGCGTTAATGGAATTGAACTGGGGTAGGCAAAACAAAGTCAAGCATTCGCATCCCTTTTCCAAGGCATTGCCGGTACTGAGCGATTTACTGGATATGCCGGGCGAAGCATTGCCGGGCTGCGCTTTTTGCGTTCGCGCGGCCGGTCCTAATTTTGGAGCCAGCGAGCGGCTGGTGGTCGCGCCGGACCATTTTGAAGACGCCATACTGCATATGCCCGGAGGTCAATCGGGTCACCCGTTGTCGCCTTATTACCGGGACCAGCAGAATTATTGGCTAAAGGGCTTGCCGATGGCATTGACGGCAGGGAAGTCTGAACATACGCTGCTGTTGCAGTCGTATGGTAAGTAAGGCTAGAAAAATAAAACACGGATGCCAACAGTAGGCGCCTACTGTTGGCATCCGTGTTCCGTTATAAAACCAGCATCTGCTGAGTAGTTACGATACGAAATATAATTAGCAATGGGTTTTAGGTAGAATGAATATTATGAAACGCTACTATTTCGCGATTTCGATGGCTAACTTCCGTGGATTGCTTTGCCGGTCTACGGAGAGTTTTCTATGTATAACCTGAGTAGTTACCTATGAAACAGGAAAACGAAAACAACAGTTCGGAATTCGGGCTTAATAACGATCTTGACGAGCAAGCGGTGACTTGGTTCATACGGTTACAGGCCGACAATGTCTCCAGTGAGGAAAAAACGTCATTTCTCCGATGGCTGAATCAGGACGATACGCATCGCGACACCTTTAATGAAGTCAGCAAGCTGTGGGGCGATGCCGACCTGCTGCAAGCGCTTGGCGATACCGCCCAAAAACACCGCATAGCGCCGCGTAAAAGAATCACAGCCACTCATTTCAAGTTGCCGCTGGCGATGGCCGCCTGTCTAGCCTTAGGCTTGCTGTTTAGCAACGAGCTGAGAATCTTGATGCAAGGTGATTATTCGACCAAGATAGGCGAACGCAAAACCGTCTATTTCGATGACGGTTCTACCGCAATGCTGAATACCGACAGTTCTATCGCAGTCAGCATGGATGGCCCGCTACGCAACGTCGAACTGTTGAAAGGCGAGGTTTACTTCGAGGTCAAACCCGACCCCAATCGTCCGTTCATTGTCCAAGCCAATCATTCGACGACGCGCGTGCTGGGAACCCGGTTTTTCGTGCATGAAAAAAGCGCCGGCGATGAGGTCAAAGTAGTGTCCGGCCGGGTTGAAGTGAGCGATCGGCATACCTTGAAGCAGTCGTCGATTTTGCATGATCGCGAATTCGTATCGGTCGACGCCGCAGGGCTAGGCGAGACCCTGCTACTGAATTCGGCATTGGCCACCTCTTGGGTGAACGGTTTTCTGGTGTTTGAGAATGCTTCTTTGGAAAGTGTCATCAGCCAGATTCGCCGCTATAGAACCGGTTTGGTGGTTTATAAGGACGATGCTTTGCGTACACTCAAAATCAATGGCCGCATCAATTTGCGTGAGTCGGACGACATGTTGAAAGTTCTGGGAAAAAATCTCTCGGTAAAAATGACCTACCTGACCGATTGGCTGGTGATTGTCGGGTAATGTTGTTTTTAAGTTGACCGTTGGCCTACTGTTGGGCTTAATAGGCGCTTCAAAGTAAACGAATTTTGGCTACTCGACTTATGATTTCACCGGGCAAAAAAACACTCATTATCATCATCGGCATTGCGCTGATTATTACCGTTTATTTTTTTACTAAACAGCCGAAATTTGTTGATGTTGAAATAATCACTCTTGAACGAGGCGAGGTGAGAGCGACGGTATCCAATACTCGCGTCGGTACGGTTAAAGCCTGTCGTCGCGCCTATCTTGCGCCGGCAGCAGGCGGGCAGGTTGCCGAGTTGCATGTTAAGGAAGGTGATCGTGTTAAACAAAATCAGCTGTTGATGGAGGTTTGGAATAAAGACCTGAAAGCGCAGGTCAAATTGCAGGATGCTCAAACCAGGGCTAACCGGGCGTCGGCCGAACAAGCCTGTCAGCTTGGCGCAGGCGCTGAACGCGAGGCAGATCGTGCGCTACGCTTGCAAAAATTCAATCATATTATTTCCGAAGAACAGGTCGATATTAAAGCAACAGGCGCACGCGCCAAGCGGGCGTCATGCAATGCCGCGCTTGAGGCTGTCGCGGTTAGCCAAGCCAACAGCGATGCTGCTCAAGCCGCTGTTGAGCGTACCTTGGTTGTTGCGCCTTTTGACGGTACGGTGGCTGAAATCAATGCCGAACTGGGGGAATTTATAACACCGTCCCCGCCCGGCATTCCGACCTTGCCCGCTATCGATTTGCTCGATGTCAGCTGTTTGTATGTGTCCGCGCCGATTGATGAAGTCGATGCGCCGCAGATTAAAACCGGCATGAGCGCCTGTGTATCGCTGGATGCCTTCCCGGAAAAACGCTGTTCCGGCACGGTAAGCCGCATTGCTCCGTATGTGCTGGAAAAAGAAAAGCAGGCGCGCACTGTCGAAGTTGAAGTTAAATTAACCGATCCGACAGATCTTAAAGGCTTGCTGCCCGGCTACAGTGCCGATATTGAAGTCTTGTTAGCCAGCAAACCTCAAGCGCTCCGAGTGCCTGCCGAGGCGGTATTGGAAAATAACCGGGTTTTGGTGATGCGGGAGGACGGCTTGCTGGAAGAGCGCAGCTTTACGCCGGGCCTGGTCAATTGGAACACCGTGGAAGTGCTGTCAGGCTTGAATGCCGGCGATAAAGTAGTGTTGTCGGTAGGCCGGGAGGGCGTGGTTGCAGGTGCTTATGCCCGCGTACAAAAATGATACGGCTGGAACATATCCACCGCTATTTTCAGGTAGGCGAGCAGACCGTTCATGCTTTGAATGACATCAGCCTCACCATTGAAAAAGGCGAATATGTATCGGTGATGGGACCGTCGGGTTCCGGCAAATCGACGTTATTAAATGTCATAGCCCTGCTTGATCAGCCGAGTTCAGGACGGTATTTATTAAACAACCAGCCGGTTACGCAGCTTAGCGATGACGAGCTTGCCAAAGTCCGCCGAGAAAATATCGGTTTTGTGTTTCAGTTTTTTCACCTAATTCCGCGTTTGTCGGCGGCTGAAAATATAGAAATGCCGATGACACTGGCCGGCGTAGCGGCTAAGGAGCGCAAACAGCGGGTGCAGGAAGCGCTGGCATCGGTCAGCCTGCAAGACCGGGCCGATCACAGGCCGGATCAGCTTTCCGGCGGACAACTACAGCGCGTCGCCATTGCCAGGGCCATGATCATGCGCCCGGAAATTTTATTGGCGGACGAGCCAACCGGTAATCTCGACAGCAAATCCGGCAAGGAAATCATCGAATTGCTGGAAGGTCTTAACCGGCAGGGAGTAACGTTGATGATTATTACTCATGACCAGAATTTGGGTGACAGGGCGCGGCGGAAAATTCGCATAGTCGATGGGCAGATAGGGTGATGGGCAAGCAATAGAACAATCACTACGACATAATTTTATTCATTGTCCACGAAAAGCACGAAAGGCACGAAAAAATGGATAAGCAAATGTGGTACAGAGAAGAATGTTATCAGATACAAGGCGCCGTGTTTGACGTGTATCGGGAAATGGGTTGCGGTTTTCTTGAGGCTGTCTATCAAGAATGTCTGGGAAAGGAATTATTAAAACGCAAGATTCCCTTTGTCGCGCAACAAGAGTTGAAGCTTTTCTACAAGGGTGAGGCGTTGCGGCAAACTTATATCCCCGATTTTATTTGCCATGATTCTATTATTGTTGAAATTAAAGCGCTTTCTACCATAACAAGAACGCATAAGGCGCAGGTACTGAATTACCTGAAAGCGACAGAAATGCGCCTGGGTCTGCTAGTCAACTTCGGTTGTTACCCGAAAGCAACAGTCGAGCGGATTGTATTATGAAGATTTTTCGTGTTTTTCGTGCTTTTCGTGGATAATAATTATGCTCATTAAAGACACATTAACCCAATCCTTAGCCGCAATTAGCACTCAGCGTTTGCGTGCGGGTTTGATTATTTTGGCAATGAGCATCGGCATAGCTTCGGTTTCGGTGCTGACGGCCTTGGGCGATAGCGCACGCCGTTACGTGGTTAATGAGTTTGAAGCCTTGGGCACAAACTTGGTTATCGTGTTGCCGGGACGCACCGAAACCACCGGCGGACAGCCGCCGCTATTTGGCGAAACGCCCAGAGATTTAACGCTCGATGATGCCGAAGCCTTATTTCGTAGTCATCATATCGCTGCCATCGCGCCTTTGACCATCGGTTCCGCGCCGGTTTCTTCGCTGGGTTTGGAGCGCGAGACCAATATCGTAGGTTCCACACATGCGTTAAGACGGGTACGCCGTTTGACGGTAGCGCAAGGCAGTTTCCTGCCTCAAACAGAAATCGATAAAACCCTGTCGGTTTGCGTGATCGGTCAAACCATACGCAAAGAACTGTTTGCCAATCAACCCGCACTGGGGCAATGGTTACGAATAAATGACCGGCGCTTCCGGGTGGTCGGCGTGCTGGCGTCGGAAGGGCAATCAGTCGGGATTGATTTTGATGAAATCGTGATTATTCCTGTGGCCTCCGCGCAGGCTTTGTTCGATATCCACTCATTATTCAGGGTGCTGGTTGAAACTAAATCCAAGCCGGACATGTACAAGGCGGTCGATGAAATTAGGGAAATCATCAAGGCTCGTCATGAAGGCGAAGACGACGTCACGCTGATCACCCAAGACAGCGTGGTCAGCACCTTCGATAAAATATTGACCGCATTGACCCTGACCGTAGCCGGCATTGCCGGAATCAGTCTGGCGGTGGCCGGTATTTTAGTGATGAATGTAATGCTGGTCAGCGTCACGCAACGTACTTCCGAAATCGGTTTGTTGAAAGCATTAGGTGCGACCAAGCGGCAGCTCTTATGGCTGTTTTTGTCCGAAGCGACAATGTTGTCGCTGGCTGGAGCCGTGCTGGGTGTGATGCTGGGGTATGTAATTTTAAGCGTTTTGCAGGCCTTGTACCCGGATTTCCCAATAGCACTGCCGGGCTGGGCATTATTTGCAGCCTTGGCTGTGTCGTTATTTACCGGTCTGCTGTTCGGCGTATTGCCGGCTAGAAAAGCGGCTAATCTTGACCCTGTCGCCGCATTGGCAAAACGGTAAAATATGCATTACGCCGATCTCATCTCATTGTCATACCGGACGGTTATCAGCCATAAATTGCGTTCGTCGCTGACCGCATTAGGGCTGATTATCGGTATCGCGGCGGTAATCATATTAACCTCGATAGGTCGTGGCATTCATACTTTTGTGCTGGCGGAATTCACCCAGTTCGGCACCAACCTGATCGGCGTTCATCCCGGTAAAATTACCACTTTCGGCGTGTCGGGCGCATCGATAAGCACGGTCAGGCCGCTGGTCATAGCCGATGCGATTAGCTTAAGCAAACTCGAAAACATCATTGCCGTATCTCCGATGATACAAGGCAATGCGCGTGCTGAGGCTGGGGAGAAACAGCGGCGCACCAACGTGCTGGGGGTCGGTTCAGCCTTGCCGGTAATCTGGAAAATCAAGGTTATTAGCGGGCGATTTTTACCGAAAGGAGAGGAGAGCAACCCGCGCGCCTTTGCGGTGCTGGGTGATAAATTGGCGACAGAACTGTTCGGTACGGCCAGTCCGCTAGGTCAGCGTATCAGAATCGGCAGCGACCGCTTTCGGGTCATCGGAGTTATGGAAAAAAAAGGCCAGATGCTCGGCTTCGACATGGACGACACTATTTATATCCCGTCTGTCAAAGCTATGGAGCTTTTTAATAGGGAAAGCCTGATGGAAATCGACCTGCTCTATAAAAGCAATACGGCGATAGCGAATGTTCAAAATACTATCAAACGAACCTTAATTGCCCGGCACGGTAGGGAAGACTTTACCATCATTACACAAAATCAGATGCTGAAAAGCATGGATTCTATTTTAAATATCCTGACCCTTGCGGTTGCGGCGCTGGGGGGTATTTCCTTGCTGGTCGGTTCGGTCGGCATACTGACCATTATGACTATCGCCGTTTCCGAAAGAATTTCCGAAATCGGCCTGCTACGAGCGGTAGGTGCGGAACGTAAAACCATTTTTCAGCTGTTTCTGTGCGAAGCCTTAGCGCTAAGCGCCGCAGGCGGGCTTTGCGGCGTGTTGTTAGGCATAATCATAGTTTGGATTCTTGATGCCGCGCTGCCCGCTTTACCGGTGGAACTGGCCTGGGCCTATATCATTGCGGCTTTTATAGTCTCATTGCTGATCGGTATTGCCGCCGGAGTAACACCGGCAATGAAAGCCGCCCGGCTGGAACCGCTGGAAGCTTTGCGCACCGAATAATTCGGCTGCGTTTTTCTGCTCCATATTTCCTATATTTTTATCTGATAAAACAAAAAGCTGACGAATGGTGTCGGATATGTCTGTGTAGCCTGCTTTAGCTTAGCCAATTTATAAATTCGAAAGTATTTTGCCACTGTAAAGACGCTATGTGCGGTAGCGTACAGACCAACTGTTAGTGTTGCAGTTAAGCTACTTTTGAGATTTTTTAGCAACACTGATTGTTTTAATAAGGTGTTCCTAATGACTAACTCATGAAAACCCGCAAAAGCTGGCAAGGCAACTGATAAGGAATGTTTAAGTTGAATTACTAATAGCAATGATGGAAACCGCTACGGTAGATGCAAAAACTAAAGTACATACAAATGCGAACATGCAGCTACTGAAAAATACAAGAGTTGGAGGGAAACAGCGGCAATGTGGATGAAGACTAAAGAGACAATAGCTAATGTCTGGGATGACCTTAAAACAGAGTAGCTGGTTTCTAGCGGAAACGTTCTTCCTTGGAATATTTCCTCTTCAGCACTTTCGCGTATCCGGCTAGTGTCAGTTATTTACAAACACTAGCCACAGTTTCAAAAAATTAAGCGAGTTAAGAATGTTCCTGGGATTTATCGAAACAATGATGCGTTTTGTAATCCCTTTTTTAACACATTTAAGGAAAATATCATGCTGAAAAAGAATTTGCTCACTATAGCCTCATTAACAATCGTTGGTTTCCTGCCGCTGGCACAGGCCGCCGATCAATCCTATAAAATTTGGTCTCATGAAGACCGTCAGTATCCTGATAACCGCTGGTACATTGCGCCTTTCGGTACATTTGTAAAATCCGGCGGTGACCGGAGTGCAAAAGACGGCTGGGGTGGCGGTATGGGTATCGGCAAGATGCTCGATAAACACTTCAACGTTGAGCTGAAAGGATTCTATGAAGAGTTCGGAGGCGACAACGGTCCCTGGAGCCTGACTGGCGGCACCGCTGATTTACTGTATTTTATTTCTAGGGATAGATTTTCGCCTTATGCCGTCATCGGGGCCGGCGCCATGAACAGTTGCGCTTCCGCTAATTGCGGCGTAGGCGTAATTGGCGAAGCAGGTGCTGGTTTTACCTATGAGGTTCACGAAAACTTCTTGCTCCGCAGTGACGTGCGCTATCGTTACAACAATAATCTTAACGCTCAAGTCCAGCCTGGTACAGACGAATTTCACGATATGGTGGTTAACGTTGGTTTTGTGATTCCGTTCGGCGACAAACCGAAACGTGTGGCAAGGACCGAGATACCCATGGCAGCTCCCAGTACTGCCGTTCTTGATTCGGATGGTGACGGTGTTCCCGACTCCATGGATAAATGTCCCGGCACTATGAAAGGCACCAAGGTAGACTTTAGCGGATGTCCGGTCAGACTTGTGCTCAGAGGTCAACACTTCCAACGTAATTCTGCAGAGTTGACGTTGAATGCCAGAAACATACTTGATGATGTCG
This sequence comes from Methylobacter sp., assembly GCF_004322395.1. Lineage (GTDB taxonomy): Bacteria > Pseudomonadota > Gammaproteobacteria > Methylococcales > Methylomonadaceae > Methylobacter_A. The sequence goes on along the minus strand of NZ_SCTW01000148.1, from coordinate 1,202 downwards.
CGCAAAGTCTTATTTCTAGTCCTGAGAAAAACGATATTGAAGTCCAGGGTCACGCCAGCAGCGAAGGCAAGGATGCCTATAACATGAAATTATCGCAACGGCGTGCGCAATCGGTTGCTAATTACCTTAAAAAGAAAGGCGTAACCAACAGACTGACTGCCAGAGGCTACGGCGAAACTCAACCTATTGCGAATAACAATACAGAAGCGGGCAGGGCTCAAAATCGTCGTGTCGAATTGATCTGGATAGAGGACTAATGAACCTGAAAAGAGCAGTTGAGCCACGGATGAACACGGATTTACACGAGTGAACAATGGGTTACATGAGTTCTTTGCGGCACCCGTTGGGTGGACCGCTAGTCTTGCATCACTCAATGTATTATCGGCGTTTATCTGTGTAAATCTGTGGCTAACTGATTTTTCCAGGATGAAGTTTTAAATTCGAAAGGCCGGAAGTTTCTGAGCATTCTTAAAAAACCCGCTTAAAAGCGGGTTTTTTATCGATTAGCCGGCGTATTGAACATTGAAGCGGCTTTGTTTCCCTAAATAGTATTCTCTAAAAAATCGATCAGTCGCATCATCACCTTAACTCTCTATGTGCGTTACCGTACAGATCATACAGGACCCCGCCGCTAAACTTGACTCGGGTTTTTCGATTGTTGCGTCTGATCCACACAGAGGCCGGGGCACTTCCTAACCGGAGCATCGCTCGTCGGTTGACGCATTTTAGCAAACACAACCATGTAAGGAGCATCCGATGAAAACAACCCCTCAGGACCCGAAAAACAGTTTAGCCGGTAACGTTGTTGCGCTTACTTGTCTATGTGCCGTGCTCGGCCTGGTCGGCTGCGAGAAAGAAGGCTCCGCGGAAAAAGCCGGCAAAGTCGAGCGTACGACCGAAAGTACCGCACCGAGAACCAATAGATCGGCCGACCGGCCCGCGCAAAAAATGGAAGGCGCACAACAACAAATGCCAAGCACAGCACAGCCGGCAACCCCACCAAGCGAAAGCGTCGGCGAATACATCGATGACGCGGCGATTACCACCAAAGTCAAGGCGGCCCTGCTAAACGACCCGATGCTCAGCGCCTCCCGCATCGAAGTGACCACCGACAAAGGCGTCGTCAAGTTGAGCGGCACCGTCGATTCCGAGCCAGGCATCAACCGGGCTCTGGAACTAGCCGGCGCTCAGTCAGGCGTCAA
>NZ_SCTW01000147.1 GCF_004322395.1 Methylobacter sp. | reverse complement strand
CATCAGCCAGATCACCTACGAACCCGACGGCCAAGTCAACGGCTGGAACTGGGGCAACAACCAGCAGAGCGAACGCTTCCACGACCTTGCAGGGCGGCCCGTGATCGTCAGCCTGGGCTTCGACCCAAACAGCCAACTGCTGAACAGCCGCTACTACGGCTACGACGCGGCCGGACGGCAGACCAGCGCGATCGACGACGTAGACCCCAAGCAAAACCAGCACCATGAGTATGACCCACTCGACCGGTTGACCTCCAGCCAGCGCGGCGAACCACAACTTAGCCGCATCGACTACAGCTACGATTTAAGCGGCAACCGCACAGAAAAAATAACAGACAGCACCACCCTGCACAGCTACAGCACCGACCCCAACAGCAACCGCCTGCACAGCCAGAGCGACGCACAAACCGTCAACTACAACTACGACCCGGCCGGCAACCTGACCAGCGACGGCAGCTTTAGCCACAGCTACAACGCCGCCGGACGGCGCACCGCCAGCACGAACACCGCAACCGGGCAAACCACCGGCTACGGCTACGACGCGCTCGGCCAGCGCATCACAAAAAACCTAAACGGCATCACCAGTCAATACTTCTACGACGAACAAGGCCACCTGATCGGCGAATACGACGCTTCAGGCCAACCGATCCAGGAAATCCTCTGGCTCGGCGAATTGCCGGTCGCGGTGCTGAAACCTATAACGCCCGCAAGCGCCACCACCGCAACCATCGACCTCTACTACATCCATGCCGATCATCTGGGCACGCCGAGAAAAATTATCCGGCCAGGAGACAACCGTGTAGTATGGAGCTGGGAATCCGAAGCCTTCGGCAACAGCTTGCCGGACCAAAACCCGTCCGGGCTTGGGAACTTCGTTTTCAACCTGCGCTTTCCGGGGCAATACTACGACCAAGAAACCGGACTGTTCTATAATTATTTCAGGGATTATGATCCAAAGACCGGTCGATATATCGAGAGTGATCCGATTGGCTTGGCGGGTGGCATTAATACTTACTCGTATGTCGGGGGGAACCCGATTAACTATACCGACCCGAAGGGGTTGTTTTGGGATTTTGTCGATTTTGTATTTTTCGCCCAAAGTGCCTATGAATATTACCAATGCCCGTCTAGCGACAATGCCATCAACCTGGGGCTGGATACAGTCGGGCTATTGCCGATTGTGCCCGCGTTAGGTGTCATCAAGAGGGCGGACGATGCTTTGGACGCTGCAAAAGCTGCAGAAAATCTAGCTGATTTTTCACAAAAACAGCTCGATAAGAAATTTAAACACGCAGCCGACTTTGGGGTTGACTCTACTAAAAAAAATCCATCAACGCTTGCTGAATATCAAAAGGCTTTAACAGATCACTTAACTGATGCAGCAACAACTCAACGAGGTACATACGGTTTCGTTAAAGATTCCAGCGTATTTTTTAACTCGAATACAAATAATGTTGTGGTGCTTGATAATGCAGGAAATTTTGTCACTGGGTTCAAGCTTTCTCCTGGGACTGCACAGTTCGAAAATTTTATGACGAATGGGGTGCTAAGATGAGTGTGACCGTATTAGCACTTGCAAAGTCGTTTGTCATGGAAAGGCTATCGGCTGAGGAATTCTCAAATGCATATATGGAAATATGGAAATTCGAAAGAGATTCTGAAATTCTGCTAAAAGATGATGCTAAATTAAGCGAGTGTTTATCTAGCATTTTTTGTCTTGCAGACTTATATAATCCAGAATCGGATAGGGATGAATATGAACTTGATGAAGAGCAACTTAGGCAAAAAGTTTCCAGCCTAATTGCAAATTTCACATCGCACGGCTGATATATCAACCGCGGAAAGAAAGACAGGGTCAGGTGTTCGCAGTAACAGTAATTTAGCTAACGGGTTCAGGTCTTGCACTAGCATTTATAATATTATTTCCTCTTCCTTTTAGGATACTATCGGATTTAGATCATTCATACGGATTACTCTGGTTTTTTATTCACCAACTTTACTATCAGCCGTATGCAGGGTTATTACAAGAGCCATTTTTTATACAGGATAGCGATATAGGTTTTTTTGTAGAAATACCAGGCCGTATTATCGCTCCTCTGGGTTATATAACAATCTTCTTTCTCTATAAACTAGTAAAGAAAAAAATCAATGGAGTCAGATTCTGAGGTTTCCCCACGAATTACTCTCTCCAATTTTCCAAAATATCCGACTAATAGCGTCCGCACCAGCTCTAAATAATTATCCGACAGTACTAAAGGTAGAATAGACAGCAGGTGATATACCCGAACGAACTGCCTGCAGGCTAATGGGTGACCCCTTTTACGCAAAGTTATCGCGACCGGTGTTACGCGCAAGTCGCTATGTTTGGGTAAAGGTTATAGGGGCAAGATGAGAGGAAACCTGTAGGTTTAATTAAAATTAGATGAAGATCGGAATAATTTTAGGAAGGGGGTAGGAATAGAAAAATTTATAAACAAGAGCAAGTCGGTCGAGTGCGGTAAATGTCAATATAACTGTCGCCAAAAGTTTTTCAGATTAATGAACAGTATCGGTCGAGATGCCGTTCGGTTTATCGGGGTTTAAGCAGACTACCGCCTGCCAATCCCAATTGCGGGTATCCTGGCTCCAACGCGTCGGATTTTTCGTCTTGGCGGCCTTATAGACAGCTTCACGCTGGATCAAGATTGCCCGATCAATGCCCACATGGCGTTGCGCCGGCGTAACAAATTGAATGCCGCTATGGCGATGCTCATGGTTGTACCAATGCACGAACGTTGCCACCCAAGTCCTTGCCGCAGTCAAGTCCGCAAACGGTTGGGATGCGCCCGACTGGGGAGCGTATTTGAGCGTTTTAAACAACGCTTCCGAATAAGGGTTGTCATTGCTGACGCCAGGGCGGCTACGCGATGGCGCTACGCCCAGTTTCTGCAAGGTGGACAGCAAGGTCGCGCCCTTCATCGGGCTGCCGTTATCCGAATGCAGCACCAGTTGGCCGGGCGTAATGCCTTCACGCAGACAAATATCCAGCATGACAGCGGCCGCCTGCCGGCTGCTTTCCTCCGCGTAAACCTGCCAGCCGACAATTTTGCGGCTGAAAATGTCCATAAACAGGTAGAGATAAATGAACTGCCCTTTAACCCGTGTCGCCAAGTAGGTAATGTCCCAACTATAGACTTGGTTGGGGCCATCGGCGGTTAACGCTTTCGGCTTGCTGCGCGGGTTCGCCGCACGGCCGGCATGGCGGTGCTTGAGCTGGTCCGCTACCCTCAAAACCCGATAGAAGCTGGATTCGGAGGCGATATAGTCGCCGCGCTCGGCCAGCATAGGCACGATCTGATGGGGCGTCCGGTTTTTAAATTCTTCGGAATTGGCCACTGCCAATAGGGTGTCCCGCTCTTCATCCGTCAGCTTGTTGCCCGGCGTGAACTGGCGTTGCGTCCGGCCATCGGGCTTTAAGGTGGCCGGTTGCCGCCAGCGCTGTAAGGTGCGCAGCCGTAGTCTCCTATCACGTTGGCCGTTTGGGTTCTGCGCGCGCCGTTAGTAACAGCGTCATCAAAATAGTCCAGCAATTGTTGGCGTTCTGCGAGGGCAATCATCATTCCTTTTCCTCCCAGAACGCTTGGCACTTTTTTTGTAGCACCAGTAAAGCTGCAGCTTCCGCCAGGGCTTTCTCCTTGCGGTTGAGTTCCTTCTTGACTTGGTTGAGCTCGATCCGCAAGGACTTGTCTGTTGTGGGGCTGGGGCTTGAGTTGCTGTTAATAAAAGCTTGTTTCCAGGCATCAAGGTGATGCGGAAAAATGCCTTGCTCGCGGCAAAATGCATTCAAATGTTCGCCTTCTAAACCGGCGCTTTGCATGAGCGCTTCGAGGCGTTGTTTTGGCGTCCAATCGCCTGGGCGCTGAGGGATTGAGCTTGGCGGCATAGCAGGTTGGGATTTCCGTAACCACTCTTTGAGAGTGAATAGGTTTATGTTTAGTTCATCGGCAATGTACTGTATCGTTTTGTCGCCGTGTTGCAAGGTTTTTTCTATGGCCTGGTCTTTGAATTCCTGGTTGTATCGAATTGCCATGTGGGTTGCCTCTTTTTTGAGTTGAGGCGACAACTATCCTGACACGGGGGGAACCTTGTATAGCCCATATTTCGCATAAAGCTACTGACTCGGGAAACGACCGAGGCCGATCCCACGATCTTTGACCTTGTGCCGCTTCATCAGGTGCTTTCGCAGACATTCTTCTGCATGCGTCTTCACCTTTTCCAGTACACCTTTGCTTGGCATATTTGTTTAGCAATGTCTTAATCCCTTGGTGTTTGAGTGACCGGCTTATTTGACCTTACCGCGAGCTTCACTGAGGATTCTTTAAATTCGGTGCTATATCCATTTTCAACACACTTTCTAATTTCAGATTATTTTATTGTGCGGCCGGCTTAGTGCAACCGCTTCAGTAATCCGAAAGTCATATTTACGTACACCTAACTATATGGAATGTACAAACAATAATAAATAACCGCACTGTTACTAAGCCTACAGAGCATAACAAAATGTTTGAAACACAACGACATTCACCCTTAACTGCAATAAAAATAATTAATATACTTCAATAACATAAACTCGTTTTTCGCGATTGGCACAGCCATTGCTTTACCCCTAATGTCATTAACAACAACGTCCTAATAAGAGGAGAAGATCATGGCATTACGTCAATGTGCAATATACGGTAAAGGTGGAATCGGTAAGTCTACTACAACTCAAAACCTGGTTTCTGCGTTGGCAGAATTAGGCAACAAAGTAATGATCGTCGGCTGCGACCCCAAAGCTGACTCTACCCGTTTAATCCTTCATGCAAAAGCCCAAACTACTATTATGAGCTTGGCTGCCGAAGCGGGCAGCGTCGAAGATTTAGAACTCGAAGATGTATTAAAAGTCGGTTACGGCGGCATCAAATGCGTTGAATCAGGCGGTCCGGAGCCCGGCGTTGGTTGTGCGGGTCGCGGTGTAATTACAGCGATTAACTTCCTTGAAGAAGAAGGTGCTTATGACGATGAACTTGACTTCGTTTTTTATGATGTACTTGGGGATGTTGTGTGTGGTGGTTTTGCCATGCCAATCCGTGAAAACAAGGCGCAAGAAATTTACATCGTCTGCTCGGGCGAAATGATGGCGATGTATGCGGCTAATAACATTGCTAAAGGTATTGTGAAATACGCTAACTCAGGCAGTGTGCGTTTGGCCGGTTTGATTTGTAACTCACGCGAAACTGCACGTGAAGACGAATTGATCTCCGCTTTGGCTGCAAAAATCGGCACCACCATGATTCACTTCGTACCGCGTGACAACGTTGTACAACGCGCTGAAATTCGCCGTATGACGGTTATCGAATACGAACCACAAGCCAAACAAGCTGACGAATACCGTCAATTGGCTATGAAAATTCGCGATAACAAGAACTTCATTATCCCTACTCCAATCACGATGGATGAGCTGGAAGAATTGATGATGGAATTCGGTATTATCGATCAAGAAGACGAATCAATTATTGGTGTAACTGCGGCCGCTGAAGCAACCGCTTAATAATTGATAACCGTAGAGACGCGATTTATCGCGTCTCTGACTGTAGATACGCGATACGCGATAAATCAGACGCGAAAATCAGACGCGATAAATCGCGTCTCTACGGATTCCCATCCTAAAACCTGTCTGTTGGGGGATTACCCACGGCATAGTAGGAGACACTCATGGCAGCTCTAACAAAAGAAGAGACCGAAGCGCTTATTCAAGAAGTGCTTGAAGTCTATCCCGAACAAGCAAGGAAAGATCGCGCTAAGCATTTGGCGGTTAACGATCAATCCCTGGAAAAATCGAATAAATGCATTACTTCAAACCGTAAATCCCAGCCCGGCGTAATGACCATTCGCGGTTGCGCTTACGCAGGTTCCAAGGGTGTGGTTTGGGGACCTATTAAAGATATGATCCATATCTCGCACGGCCCTGTCGGCTGCGGACAGTATTCTCGCGCCGGCCGCCGTAACTATTATGTCGGCACTACCGGCGTTAATACCTTCGGCACAATGAACTTCACATCCGATTTTACTGAAAAAGACATCGTTTTCGGCGGCGATAAAAAGCTGGCCAAAATCATGACTGAAATCGAGGAACTGTTTCCATTAAACAAAGGCATCAGTATTCAATCGGAATGCCCGATCGGTTTGATCGGCGACGATATTGAAGCGGTCGCCAAAAAAGCCAACAAAGAAATCGGCAAGCCAGTGGTGCCGGTTCGTTGCGAAGGTTTCCGCGGCGTGTCTCAATCGTTAGGTCATCACATTGCTAACGATGCGATTCGGGACTGGGTATTGGAAAATCGCGACGGCGATGACAGCTTTGCTACCACGCCTTACGATGTTGCCGTAATCGGCGACTATAACATCGGCGGCGATGCCTGGGCATCTCGTACTTTGCTGGAAGAAATGGGCTTGCGCGTAGTAGCTCAATGGTCCGGCGACGGCACGATTGCGGAAATGGAACTTACGCCTAAGGTGAAATTGAATTTGATCCATTGCTACCGTTCAATGAACTACATTGCACGGCACATGGAAGAAAAATACAAAATCCCCTGGATCGAGTACAACTTCTTCGGTCCTACCAAAATTGCCGAATCGTTACGCAAGATTGCTGCGTTATTTGATGAAACGATTCAAGCCGGCGCTGAAAAAGTTATCGCCAAATACCAAGCTGAATACGATGCGGTTATCGCCAAATACAAACCACGCCTACAAGGTAAACGCGTGATGCTGTATGTCGGCGGTTTGCGTCCGCGTCATGTGATCGGCGCCTATGAAGACTTGGGCATGGAAGTGGTCGGTACCGGTTATGAATTCGGTCACAACGATGACTATGACCGTACGATCAAGGAAATGGGCAATGCGACGTTGATTTACGACGACGTAACCGGCTATGAGTTTGAGGAGTTCGTTAAGAAAGTCCAACCTGATTTGATCGGTTCCGGCATCAAGGAAAAGTACATTTTCCAAAAGATGGGTATTCCGTTCCGTCAAATGCACTCTTGGGATTATTCAGGCCCTTATCACGGCTATGACGGCTTTGCCATCTTTGCCCGCGATATGGACATGACGCTGAACAACCCTTGCTGGAAACAAGTGAAAGCACCTTGGAAAACAGCTGAGAGTTCAAACGTAGCAGTCGCTGCAAGCGCTTAATTTTAAAGTAACTACTTAATGGAACGCAGATGACGCGGATGATTATGATGTCCGCAGATCATTTTAAAACGGCGATCAAATGACGTCTTTAGGATCATTCAAAAAATCTTATTTAATCATAATGATCTGCGTCATCAGCGTTCCATCTTTCTAACTGCTGAGTAGTTACTACTAAAGTAGAGTGCGCACACTTTACCGTTCCTTCAACCGTCGTCCACAGATTAGTGGCGCGTAGGAGATTATCATGAGTCAAGAAGTCGAAAACATACAACCGAGTTATCCTTTATTCCGTAACGATGAATACAAGGAAAGCCTCGCCAATAAACGTGAAGCTTACGAAGAGCGCCATCCTCAGGAAAAAATTGACGAAGTGTTTCAGTGGTCAACCACCAAGGAATACCAAGAAATCAATTTCAACCGCGAAGCATTAACGGTAAACCCGGCTAAAGCCTGCCAACCTTTAGGCGCTGTGCTTTGTGCGCTGGGCTTTGAAAAGACCATGCCTTATGTTCATGGTTCGCAAGGTTGCGTCGCCTATTTCCGTACCTATTTTAACCGTCATTTTAAAGAGCCTGTTGCCTGCGTATCTGATTCCATGACGGAAGATGCAGCGGTATTCGGTGGTCAAAAGAACATGATGGCCGGTTTGGAAAATGCCAAAGCTTTATACAAACCCGACATCATCGCCGTGTCTACCACCTGTATGGCTGAAGTTATCGGCGACGACTTAAACGCGTTCATCAATAACGCTAAAAATGCCGGACATATCGAACAGGATTACCCGACACCTTTTGCCCATACCCCAAGCTTTGTCGGTAGCCATACCACCGGCTGGGACAATATGTTCGAAGGCATGATTAAGTATTTCACCTTGAACCACATGGACGACAAGAAAGTTGGTTCCAACGGCAAGATCAACCTGGTTCCGGGCTTTGAAACCTACCTGGGCAACTTTCGCGTCATGCACCGCATGATGAAGGAAATGGGCGTTGATTACACCTTAATGAGCGATCCTTCCGAAGTCTTGGATACGCCAGCCGACGGTACTTTCCGTATGTATGCCGGCGGCACGACCCAAGCTGAACTGAAAGATTCGCCTAATGCAATCGATACTCTGTTGTTGCAACCCTGGCAGCTGGAAAAAACCAAAAAGTTTGTGCAAACCATTTGGCATCAACCCGCTACAGCCGTCAATATTCCGATGGGCCTGGAATGGACCGACGAGTTCCTGATGAAAGTCTCCGAACTGACCGGCAAACCGATTCCTGCTTCTTTGGAACTTGAGCGCGGCCGCCTGGTTGACATGATGACCGACTCGCACGCCTGGCTGCACGGCAAAAAGTTCTCTTTATACGGCGATGCCGATTTCGTGATGGGTATGACCAAGTTCCTGTTGGAAGTAGGCGCTGAACCGACTGACGTATTATGCAACCATGCCAACAAACGTTGGAAAAAAGCCATGGATAAAATATGCAAAGATTCGCCTTACGGACAAAAAACCGAGGTTCATATCGGCAGGGATTTATGGCATTTCCGTTCATTGGTGTTCACTAACAAACCGGACTTCATGATCGGCAATTCTTACGGCAAGTTCATCCAACGCGATACTTTCTACAAAGGCGAAGAGTTTGAAGTGCCGTTAATCCGCATCGGTTTCCCAATCTTTGACAGACATCACCTGCACAGAATGACAACGCTAGGTTATGAAGGTGCTATTTACATGCTGACAACCCTGGTTAATGCCGTACTGGAACAGTTGGATAAAGAAACCAAAGGTATGGGTACAACTGACTATAACTACGATTTGATTCGTTAATCCCCCCTGCCCCCCTTTTACAAAGGGGGGTTGGTTTTCCTCCCTTCGAAAAAGGGGGGAACAATTGTTATCCCGCCTTAAAAAGGGAGAGCAATTTTTATCCCCCTTTAAATTTAAAGGGGGAACAGTTTTTTATCCCCCCCTTTGTAAAAGGGGGGTTAGGGGGGATTTATGCCTAGTGTCATGTTAAAGAAAAATGCAGAGGGCAAATTAGTCTTCTACGTACCCAAGAAAGATTTGGAAGAAGTGGCGGAATCCGTTGAATTCGACAGCTCCGATAAATGGGGCGGCGAAGTTTTGCTTAGCGACGGTTCAAAATATTATTTCGAGCCGCTGGACGCACAACCGGATTTCCCTGTCACCTTGCGCGCGAAACGTTTAGATTAGGAGAATAATCATGGCCTTATATATTGTTGAAGCGGATTGTATTTCATGCGGCGACTGCGAACCGGTATGCCCAACCATGTCAATCACCGAAGGTGCCGTTGTTTTTAAAATCGACAAAAAAACCTGCACCGAATGCGAAGGGGATTTTGACGTGCCTCAATGCGTCAAAGTATGCCCGATCGACAACTGCATATTGCCTTTAGAGGCATAAGCAAATGAACAGCCAGGCTTCGCTATCAAGAGAACTGGCTTTACGTATCGGGCTGGCCGCTCGCGCCTTGCCCGATACCGATGCCAAACGCCTGCTTTCAGTATTGACTGATTGCATAGGCCTTCCTATCACCGAAGAAAAAATTGTCGGCATTGATCTTAATATCCTTAAAACCGCTAAAGCCGGCGAGTTTATCGATGTCGATGAACCTCTGCTGACTCATGCTTTGAGCATTCTTAAATCCGGCCTTAATGTCCCTAAACAACAAGCTTATGTTGACGGCGATATGCCCGGCTCAGTCCGCATCGCTTGCGCCAGCAACGACGGCATCAACGTTGACGGCCATTTCGGCTCTTGCAGCCAATTCATGGTTTATCAGGTTTCAGGCGATGAAGCCCGGTTAATCGACGTGCGCAATACCGATATTCCTGACGATCTTGAAGTCGACGATAAGAACGTATTTAGGGCCGAATTGATCCAGGATTGCCAAGTGCTTTATGTCGCCTCGATCGGCGGCCCTGCGGCGGCAAAAATCGTCAAACTGGGCATTCATCCAATGAAGCTGCCCGCCACTGAGGCTATTGCCGACATCATCGGCCAGTTACAAACCGTGATTGCCGGAACGCCTCCACCTTGGCTTGCGAAAGTCATGGGTATTGATGCAAGCGATCGCTTCAGGTTTGAAAGAGAGGAGGCAACAGGATGATTAGCACCGAACAAATAAGCTCCGTCATGGCAAAAATAGAAGCGATGGGACTGAGCGATGACACCGTTTCCGAACTGAGACAGCAATTTCAGCCCATCCATTTTACTTACTGCATGGATGACGATCTACCCAATAACACGCCGGTCATTGAGCATAAAGATTTTAACATTTATTTAATTGACGGCCGGGAACACTGCTTGTGCCTGACCAGTGATTATGATGTTGCAACCGGCATTGTCGTTGCAGAAATCATCCCTGACTAAGCGGAACTCTCCATGTCCGGCCATGAAAGCCCTGTCAGCGTTCCCTTTGCCGATTGCAGTTTATGTCCTTTCCGCGGCAAAACCCTACTGATGGGACGTTGCATGCCCGGCGACACCTGCGTATTTGTGGAAAGCGGCCGGCAGATCGACCGCTTTTTTCGAGTTAATCCAGGTTTTGCCGAGCAATACCTGCACGACCGATTTTGGGAACGGCGCGCGATTGCGGTTCGTTACGCATCGCAAAAATCGCTTGCCGACCTGATCGATGACGAAGATGAAGTAGTCAGGCGCGCGGTCGCCTATCGGATACCGCCTGCTCAACTGCATCTGTTAATCGACGATGCCGACCGGGAAGTGCGCATGACCGTCGCCGACCGCCTGCCACCTGAAGAACTGGAAAAGATGGCTGGCGACAAAGACTACATCGTCAGATTGACAATAGCCAAAAGACTGCCGAAAGGCCGCCTGTTCCGCTTCATTCGCGACGAAGACCTGCAAGTACGGAAAATCGTGGCCGAACGTTTGCCTGAAGTCAGCCTTGGCTTGATGGCCGATGACTGTGCGCCTGAAGTCCGGCGCATCGTCGCTGAACGCATGAACCCGGATGACGCCGTGATCATGCTGAACGATGCCGATTGGGTCGTGCGTTACACCGCTGCCCAGCGTGTTGCGCCCGAGGCATTGGTCTGTCTGCTTGATGATCCCGAACCCGATGTCAAGGCGGCGGCGCGGGAGCGATTAAATTTACTTTCTCATGAGACACATGGGAGCGAGGAAACGGGAACAGCGTATGACTGATCAACACCTTCAACTCGATGGGCAACAGCTGGCAAAAATCTGTAAACACACCCTGCCCGACCAAGACGACGAATTACTACTGTCCAAACTTCAAGCGCTGAATCCCTGCTATCCGATTCGCTTGGCCAAAACCGGCGAAGAATGGTACCGGCTTGGCGGCATTGTCGATATGGACGGTAAACGCATTGCCAATAATTTGATCGAATGGACCGAGAGGACCTACATCGAATGCGGCAAAAACCTGCAAACCTTGATCGATCATGCACGGGAACAAAAATTCATCGCCACCCGGCAAATCGGCAACACTTTATATTTTGTTATCCAAACCGGCACTAAAGCGGAACAATTCATCCAGATCGACATTGATAAAACCCATGAAATGTCGGATCGGTTACTTGTTAATGGCGACTATCCGCCGGAGGATCTGGAAGAATTTATTGATCCACTGGACCCGGAATGCATAGAAACATTCTGTATTGGAACGTCACGTTATTCTTATCGACGTAAAACTGACGTGTCGATTTTCATGGACGAAATCAATAAATACCATGTCAGCGAGCATCCGGTACAACGTTTTATGGACGACTGGAACCGGAGCAGCGCCCAGCAAAAAGCAGTGCTTTCTGACGACTGGATTGTCCGGCCTTTCCGGCATACCGGGCGTTTCGGCGAGCAAATAATCAACGTTGAGCTGATTAATACCCAGCAAAAAAACGTGCCGCAACTGGAAGATATTAGCGGTAAAAAAGGCACACCGTTGCATAACCTGCTGACCCGTTTCGACCGTCAAGCCGGTTACCCGTTTGCCTGGTTCTTCTATATGGTCAAAGGCAAACTGGTTTCGCCGAACTGCGGCGTGGCGGTTTATAAAGATATTAGCGGAGATTTTTCTTATTTGCCCGAACGCGATGTCGCGGTACTTAAAGACTGGATTGACACGCCTTATAGCGTGTAGCGAATACTAAGTTTTCGTAATTACTTTATTGAAATAGAACACGGATGGCACGGATTAGACGGATTTACACGGATTTTTTATCTGTGTTAATCAGCCCAATCCGTGTCGTCCGTGTTAATGGGCGATGAGTAGTTACAAATTTCCAACTGCTTTGTAATGCAGTAATTTTCAACAAAAGGAGTAAACATAATGTCAATTGCACAAATAAAAGCCTTCTCTGAACTGGCAAAAACAGATAACGAATTAAAAGAGAAACTGTTAGCCGTACAAAAAATCAGAGAACTGATTGCATTAGGCAAAGAATATAATTTCGAACTGGATGAAGTGGAACTTTATCCACCCAATGAGCCGCAATTCGTTGAAGAACAGCTTTCAGAAAAAATGGCTAAGGCGTTGTTGCGGGTTTAATCCATAACGCATGGCAGACCTTCCAGGTTTTCAAAACCTGGAAGGTCTAACGGCAACATTCCGAACGAAATGAAACGATCTTTTAAGCACGACTACTTGTCCTCAAGCACACAATCTCGGCAAATTTGCCGCCATGACGGATGATTCTGCAAAATCTCTAATGCCGATTCCAGCAACGTAATGCCCGGTTCTTTCCTATGCCAAGTCGATGCGCCGGACGGATGCGGCAACGGAATCGCTTCGGTGCGATGATCGTGAAAAGTGACCGGATGAAGCTTACCGATCACCTCGTCTAATTTCTTGACCGGCATCAATTGCGCTATCGCCAGCTTGCCGACCGGCAAAATCAAATCGGGCTTAAGCAAATCGACTTCCGCTTGCAGCCAGCCTGCGCAATTATCGATTTCAACCGGATTCGGCACGCGATCACCGCCTTTCGGATTTTTACCCGGAAAACAGCGACACACCGCAGCCATGTAGACTTGCTGCCGAAAACTCCGTTCATCAATCCCGATGCGCTCGAACCATTTGAACATCGTTTTACCTGCCGTCCAGGCAAACGGTTTACCGAAACCGCCCTCCTTATCGCCGGGCGCCTGACCGATCAGCAAAATCTTTGAGAGTACCGGGCTCCCGCTCACAACAGGCCCGATCATTTCCGGGCATTTGCTGCAATTGAATAATGCAGTGCGGTGAACCCACATCAGTTGTTCTTGTACAGACATCGGCTTAAAGATCAATCTCGATGCCGACCGGACAATGATCCGATCCGTGAATCTCCGGCAGAATAAAGGCCTGTTTGACTTTGTCGACAATCGTTTCACTGGTCAACACGTAATCGATCCGCCAGCCGATGTTCTTGGCTCGAGCTCCGGCGCGAAAACTCCACCAACTGTAAGCGACGGTATCGGGATGGAAATGCCGGAAGGTGTCGACCAGTCCGGCGTCGAGAAAACGGCTGAAACCGTCGATTTCGACCTGAGTATAACCGGACGATTTATTGTAGTTCGGCTTCGGGCGGGCAATATCGATTTCCCGGTGCGCGACATTAAAATCGCCGCAAGCGATCAGCGGCTTTTTATTTTGTAATTGCTGACAATACTCCAAAAATTCGCGATCCCAAGTTTGGCGGTAATCCAATCGCGCCAACGCTTCTCCGGAATTGGGCACATAGACATCAAGCAGGAAAAATTTCTCGAACTCGGCGACGATCACTCGGCCTTCCGAATCATGCTCAGCAATGCCAATATCGCAGATGATTTGCAGCGGCTCTTTTCTGGACAGGATAGTAACGCCGGAATAGCCCTTGCGTTCGGCACAGTTGGAATAAACCCGGTAACCGTCGATTCCCTCCAGTGCCTTGTCGATCTGATCGGCCTGGGCCTTGGTTTCCTGCAACAGAATGCAGTCGGCATCAAGCAGCGCGAGCGTTTCGGCAAAGCCTTTGCTTTGCACCGCGCGAACGCCGTTGACATTCCAGGAAATGATTTTCATGTGATGGTTCCTTCTGATAGGTTAGAAGTTGAGATTTTAATGATAGATATTTAATAGCTTGTTTTTAATTGCCGCTTCATCCGCGAACGATGGGCTTCCTTTGTCAGCCCATCCTATAAGGGAACCGCTAATAATTGCTTTTTTCATGCCACTTACCTTTGTAAGTTGTTGAAACCAACATACGTCAACTTTTCAAAATTGAATTATTA
>NZ_SCTW01000146.1 GCF_004322395.1 Methylobacter sp. | reverse complement strand
TTTCTTTTGCGTCGCCTCGGCAACTGCTCCTGCGTTGCTCTCGGCAATTGCTCCATGCATTGCTCTACCTCCTGCATCCGTGCAGTCGAAAAGAAAGTAACCAAAGAAAAGGCGACCCGGTTGCCGCTTGAATCACTCGGCACATCCTTGTGCCTCGCCCTTCGGGTGCGATGCATGCAAATCGGCTATCCTGCCGATTTGTCCTGCGCTCCTCGTTTTCGACGGGGGTTGCCAGACCGTGGCCCTCTGGCAACGCGCTGCATCCATGCAGCGCCCCTACGGGCTTATTCCCGCCGAAAGCTCCGGTGCTCGACGCGGCATACGGGACAAAAACCATCCGTGCGTAACATCAGTGTAACTTTTCACACCAACTTTGGACAAAAACGTCGGCGGTTAATTTGTTTCTTTATAAAGGCGGTAAACCGGTTACTTTTAAGACAACCCCAAACTTTGGGTGATCCAGATAATAGACCTCATTCAGTTTTATAGGGCGTTTTTCATTTAATCGGTAAATTATCGATTCACCGGAGTTATTGCCCGAATTAGAGCTAAGTTCCAAATCAACCGTCATTTGCAAACCTTGAACACGCTGTATTTGAATATAGCCATTTAACCCGCTTTTAATGCTTTGTAGATGGACTGGTGCGCCTAACCCTGACTCTCCTGCCGGCTGAACCCAAGCAATATGCGAAATAGGTTGATAAGTAGAGTCTCTCGACAACGCCGCGTAACTGTCATCCAGTGTTGTATTTTCCGGTTTTTTATAAGCTGATAGCTCAGTCAAATCGGAAGGCCAAGTTATTTGGCTCGTGGTTTGATCAAACACCTCAGTGCTGGGCATCGCTTGCATAAAAATGATTACTTCTATTTGATATGCGTCGCCCTCAGCTAGAGCAATGCTGCTAAAGAGCCCCAGCATAGCCGTCAGGGCGTAAACCATTATTTTAATCATCATTTAACCGCCGCTTTTATGGTTAACTTATCCAGCAACTCGGTTATAAACTCAAGTTTCTGCTCGGTCGTTTCAAACGGTTTTATAAACCTTAATTTATCCGCACCATCGAACTTATAAACCTGCGCCTGAGTCTGTATCAGGGAGATTAACTGATCGGTATTAATATTCGGCGTTGCTGAAAAAATAATGCGTCCGCCGCCTGCATTGGCTTCTATTTTTTTGACGCCAAGTTTTTCAGCCTGCTGTTTTAATTCAGTCACACAAAATAATGTTTTTACCGGCTCAGGAAATAAACCGAAACGGTCGATCATTTCCACCTGTAGTTCGCGTAAATCTTCCTTGGTTTCGGTATTGGAGATGCGTTTATATAACACCAATCGGCCATGAATATCCGGCAGATAATCTTCCGGAATCAACGCAGAGGTTTGCAGATCAACTTCCGGCCCCCGGTCCATCGGCGTATCGAGTTCAGGCTGTTTGCCGGATTTCAAGGCGTTGACGGCGCGCTCCAGCAACTCGGTATATAAAGTAAAGCCGATTTCCTGAATCTGGCCGCTTTGATCATCGCCGAGCAATTCGCCCGCGCCGCGAATCTCCATGTCATGCGACGACAACATAAAGCCGGCGCCTAAGTCGCCCGATGCCTCGACCGCTTCCAGCCGTTTAACAGCGTCTTTGCTGAGTAAAGTTTTCGGGGGCACAACAAAATAAGCATAAGCCCGGTGATGCGACCGCCCCACCCGGCCGCGCAACTGATGCAACTGCGCCAATCCCAATTTATCGGCGCGATTGATGATAATGGTATTGGCGCTGGGTATATCGATACCGCTTTCAATAATCGTAGAACATAACAACAGGTTAAAGCGCTGATGATAAAAATCCAGCATGATGCGCTCCAGCTCACGCTCCGGCATTTGTCCGTGCGCAATTTCGATCCTTGCTTCCGGTACCAGCGCTTCCAGTTCCCTGGCCATTTTCTCCATCGATTTAACGTCGTTATGCAAAAAGAACACCTGACCGCCGCGCTTGATTTCACGTAAACACGCTTCCCTGACCTGGGCATCTATCCATTCGCTGATAAAGGTTTTGATCGCATGGCGGTTTGGCGGCGGACTGGCGATAATGGAAATATCTCTCAAGCCCGACATTGCCATATTCAAGGTGCGCGGAATAGGCGTGGCGGTCAGGGTCAGCATATCCAGTTCGTTGCGCAGCTTTTTGAAATGCTCTTTTTGCGTGACGCCGAAACGATGCTCTTCGTCAATCACTACTAGTCCCAGCGCTTTATATTTGATCTCTTTCGAAAGCAACTTATGCGTACCGATCACAATATCGACCTTGCCTTGCTCCAGGTCATCGGTAATCTCTTTTTGCTGTTTGAGGCTGACAAAGCGTGACAGCACCTCGACACGCACCGGCCAATCGGCAAAGCGGTCGCGAAAATTTTGGTAATGCTGCTGGGCCAACAACGTGGTCGGCACCAATATCGCCACCTGCTTGCCGTTTTGCACCGCAATAAACGCTGCCCGCATCGACACCTCGGTTTTACCGAAACCGACATCGCCGCAGATCACCCGATCCATAGGATGCGGACTGGCCATGTCGTCCAATATCGCTTCGATGGCGGTCTGTTGATCCGGCGTTTCTTCAAACGGGAACGCATCGGCAAAAGCCGCATATTCGACATTTTCAACCGCGAAAGCATGGCCTTGCTTAATTGCTCTTTTGGCATGAATTTCCAGCAACTCCGCGGCGACATCGCGGATACGCTTAATGGCTTTTTGCTTGGCTTTACTCCACTGATCGCCGCCCAGCTTATGCAAAGGCGCATTTTCCGGGCTCATGCCGGTGTAGCGACCAATCACGTGCAAGGCTGAAACCGGCACATAAAGCTTGTCGTTATTGGCATATTCCAACGTCAAAAATTCCGACGCAATTCCGCCAATCTCCAAAGTCTGCAAACCTAGATAGCGGCCCACGCCATGCTCTTGATGCACGACCGGTGAACCGATGGTCAGCTCATTGAGGTTATTGACGATGTTTTCGAGCTCATGCGCCCCGGACTTACGCCGCCTGCGCCGTTGCTGTACTTTTTCGCCGGACAGCAGGCTTTCGGTGATGATCGCGATAGCCGGATTTGTTAGCCACAGACCATGATCCATCGGTGCAACCAGAAGACACGGCAACAGTTCGGACTGGAGAAACTTGTCCCAACTTTCAACCTGCTTCACATTGATTTTGAACTGCCTTAATTTCTCCATTAAGGCTTCCCTGCGCCCCGCCGATTCTGCGACAAACAAAATCTTGCCGGTAAAACCGCTTACAAACTGCTGCAATGCCTGGGCAGGTTGCTCCAATTTTGCATCAATGGTCAGATTAGGCAACGACTGGCAGTTGAAAACTATGCTATCGGCATCGGCAACGATGCCATCAAGGATAATCCGGGCAAATGCCCCGATCCTTTGCGACAGCTCATCGGTGGGTAAAAACAACAGATCCGGTTTTAATAAAGGCCTGTCTACATCGTATTTTCTTTGCTGAAACCTGTCCTCGGCTTCGGCATAAAAAGCGCGTGAAGTTGCATCGAATGTATCCGACGTCACCAAAACCGCCGATTTCGGCAGGTAATCGAACAATGACGCCATTTGATCTACAAACAACGGTAGATAATATTCAATACCGCCGGGGGTGATGCCTTTACTGACATCCGTATAAAAATGATTCTTGGGCGAACTTTCCGGGAAAGCATCCCTAAAAGCCTGACGAAAATGCTTGATAGCCTCATCGGTAAACGGAAACTCACGCGCTGGAAACAACTGAATCCGGTCGATCTTTTCCAATGAACGTTGCGTTTCAGGATCGAAAGTACGGATAGATTCAACGTCTTCATCAAACAACTCGATGCGATACGGCTCTTTGCTGCCCATCGGGAACAAATCGACTATCGAGCCCCTGACCGCAAACTCACCGTGTTGGTAGACCTGCGAGACGCAATGATAGCCAACGCTTTCCAACTTAAGACGATTAAGCTCCAGATTAAAATCATCACCAACTTTAACCGCAAAACTGTTGGCTAAAACATGTTCTCTGGGCGCTAATCGGTGCATCAGCGTCGTCACCGAAACCACCAGCGCACCGCGTTTTACTTGCGGCAGCAGGGCCAGCGTTTTCAGCCGTTCCGAGATAATTTCCGGCAGCGGCGAAAACACATCGTAAGGCAAGGTTTCCCAATCGGGAAAATGCAAAATAGAATGTTCGCCCTGCAAAAAGAAAGATAATTCATGCTCAAGCCGCAACGCAGTCTGATTATCAGGTGTGACAATAACAAACAGCCGATCTTCATTTTTAATAGCCGAAGCCAACGCCAAAGAATCACCGCAGCCGGTCAACCCCGTCCAGATGAGCGTTTGATCTTTTTTTTGCGGAATTTGCGGTGAGAAAATTAAATTGTTAGCCATTAAAATCTTATATTTCGTTTCCAAATATCATGTGGAAAATGCAGTTAAGGCGCGTCGCGCCACAAATCACAGCCGGCTTATACAGACTGGAATAATTTCAATATTATAGCCGCATAAATAGACTGATGTACGAGCTATAAACAAGATACCGGCATTGATTGTATGCATGTAATTCATTGTCTCGCCTTTTAGTAACGGCTTGCAATCGGGTACAATAATCTGAGTTGTGCCAAGTACATCCGAAGACGACATGAACAGCAACAAACCATCGGCTGCTTCCGTGTTGATCAAATTTTAATCAAACAAGAGGTAACATCATGAAAAAAAGTTTGTTTCTGACTATTACGATGCTAATTTCCGGCAACGTAAGCGCCGCTACCGATCATTATGTATTGCGCGAAGGCGACTATGTTCGTCACCTAAAAGTCAGCAAAATAATCGACGACGATTACACTATCACCGCCGATGTAGACTTTGAGTCTGCCGCCGACAAAGCTCACTGTTCCGAAACGATTTCCGGTAAAGCTAAAAGCACTGGCGAAAACGAGCTGGCCATGAAAAAACATTCTGAAAGCGAAGCCAGCTTTTGCGAACTGAAAATAAAGCTCAGCCCGAACGGCGCGAAGATTGAGGAATCGAAAGATTGCGACACCTTTACCGCAAAACAATGCCACTTTTCCAGCGGCGACAAAGAACTGGTTAAAATTAAATAATCCACGCACTCGTCATCCCGGAATGATTCACGTCAGGCAATCCTGCCTGACGTCCTTCGGGTTAATGCAAATCCGTTCCAAACAGATTTGCGCCGGAATCAAGCCATGGACGGCAATGCAAGTAGGGACGCAAAATTCGCCGCAGGGATTATACTGTGCCGCCTTCCCCATGCTGCAACTTGCACCTTACCGCCTTGTACAATAATACTTCAATCGATATAAGCAAAAAAACCATGAAAAAACTTAACATCATACTGATACCGACAATCATTGCCTTACTGGCAGGATGCTCAAGCACTCCAACACTAGGCAACCAGATGATTGATCGAGGAAATAGACTGATTAAAGAAGGCAATACAGAATGGGAACAAGGCTCACTACTAGTTGAGCAAGGCAAAGCCAAAGTTGAGCGAGGAAACCGGATGATCGAAGATGGCAAACAGGTTGACGCCAAATAATCTTTCTTTGCTGTAACCAAAACTTGCACGGCTAACCCAAAACATCGCATCGGCATAACCGGAAAATCGATAAGATCGATCAATAGCGTGGCTGACTCCAATGCCCTGACCGCCGCCGGTGCCTATCGCGATGCCTTCCTCTCCCCAAACCATGATATTGCCGGTCAATGTTATTTGCCCATAGTGTGACTATTGTAAGGGAGACCGATCGGTCTCCCTTACTCGAAAATATCAAATCCGGCTAAATTTTTAGGTTTAAGGCTTATTGTTACAAAAGAAACGACTAACGATGATGCTGATCACTGGCTCTGCTAACTAAAAGAGCAGACTTTTGCTTTTCTGAGTAATGCTTCTAAGGAAGCGCTAATTAAATCCTTCGACAGACTTAGGACGAACGGCAAGTTGTTGATTCCGTTCGTGGTGAGTCCTTCGACTGTACTCAGGAGAGCCTTGTCGAACCATGAATGGAATCAATTTATTCAGCGCTTCCCTAAAAATCTGCTTATAACTTAAGATACTTGAAAAAAGTCAGATGATCGCACTTTATCAGGGACTCTAACCTTCGCTCTAATGCAACAGAAACAACAAACTAACCATACTCCAGGATACTCCCGCAGCCGCTGGAATCGTCAAGATCCATGCCCAAACAATTCGTTCGATGACGGAAAGTTTAAGCGCGTGAGGATTCTTAGCAAAACCCACGCCCATAATTGCTGTTGAAATGCTATGCGTTGTAGAAACCGGCATACCGAAATGAGCGGCGGTCAACAAAATTGTCGCTGAGCTGGTTTCCGCTGCGAAACCGTTAATCGGGTGCAACTTTACCATTTTGTGACCGAGCGTTTTGATAATACGCCACCCGCCTATCGCAGTGCCGAGCGCCATGATCAAAGCGCAAGTGAAGATGATCCAAGTGTCGATGTCTTTTTCTCCTCCGTCCGGCCGTAAGAATTCAGCCCAGAACGGCAACTGATCGAGCGTACCGGCGCTGTTAGCGGTAAAAATGGCTAAAGCGATGATACCCATGGTTTTTTGCGCATCGTTGCTGCCATGAGCAAATCCCATATAACCGGCCGACAAAAGCTGAGCTTTCCCGAACACGGCATTCACCCATTTTGGGCGCGCCATTCGCGCCATGACGCCACCTGCGGAATTCATCCCGCTAATGATAGCCATCAAGCTACCCATGATAATGATGCCTAAGGTGAAACCGGCCACCGGCGAACTGATCATCGGAATCACGACTTTCCAAAGCAAGCCTTTATTTTCTGTCCAGACGACCGCAGTTTTTGACCATATCAACACATCGGGATTATTGTTTCCGGCTGCCAGCGCTGCGCCGCATAAGCCGCCGATCAAAGCGTGACTGGAAGATGACGGTAGCCCCAATGCCCAGGTAATAAGATTCCAGATAATCGCGCCAGTCAGCGCACAAATCAAAACTTCGGAAGTGATATTCACCATACCGGTATCCACTAACCCCGACGAAATGGTTTTGGCCACTGCGGTACCGGTTAACGCACCGACTAAATTGGTGGCTGCGGCAAGTATTACCGCTTGCGTTGGCGTTAAAACTTTTGTAGCAACAACCGTGGCAATAGAATTCGCGGTGTCATGAAACCCGTTAATGAACTCGAATACCAGCGCTACCAGAATGACAAGCAAGAGCAAAGTCAGCATGACAACCCTTTTATGAATTTTTTAAGACGATGTGGTAGATGACATTACCGGCATCGCGGCAGCGGTCAATCGCTTTTTCGAGGATTTCAAACAAATCCATTTTTATTAAGTAACGGATCGGATCGGTTTCATTGGCATAGGCATCTCGGTATAATTCAAGTATTTGACGATCGGCTTCGGCTTCAATGGTTTGCAACTGATCGTTTAATTTTTTGACCTCGTCCAGATCCATCCCTTTACGTAATAGTCCGACCATTTGTTCCACAACTTTGCTGGCTTGTTCCAGCATCGCAGCACGGCTAATGAAATCCACATCATCAATACGGCCCATGGCTAGCGTATACCGCTCCGCAAACTTTTCCACGACTTTAGGGATTTTATAAAGGGCGTTGTTAAGGGCTTCAATATCTTCACGATCGAGCACGGTAACAAAAGTATTGACTAGTTCCTCGCTGATTTGCGCGAATAAATCTTTTTCCCGGCGACGCGCCTGTTTAAACTTTTCCAATGATTGTTGCGTCGCCGGTGTACTTAGAAGCTCGATTAACGCCTTAGCCGACGAACGCGCGGACTCGGCACTGGCTTCAAGCAAGCCATAAAATTTATCGCCTTTGCCGAAGATAGTTTGTAATGAGAACATATTGTTTCCTTTTGTTTCCTTATTTATTCGCCATAAGGCTTTTATTCTTTTATTTGTTAATTATCGCATAACACCCCCTCTTAAATATCAAAAGTTCTGAGTCGGCAGCAATTCTTATTACAAAAAAACCTATCCAAATTCAGACTTAAGAGAAAGAACGACTGGCTTTTTCAGTATGAAACCGTTCATTCAACATTCGAAAAAATTAGCATAATTTGGGGATCGGAAAGAATTTGTTGTTTGATATGAAGATGGTATTTTTTTGTAGAAATGGGTAGTATTGTTTTCAGATCGATGTTTATAAAGCTCTGTCCACAATCATGCAGGATTAAAATTCAGCAGAATGACAAGTCAACGACTGACCATAACCTTAATACTCATCATGGCTATAATGCCTGTTGGGGCGGCGTTCAGTCATTATTCCGACAAGGCGAGTCAACTGTCGCCTGTCTCGCAAATTGCCGTTGCAAATGATGCGGGCATTTCAGCTTCAGATCATTCCGATCACTGTCAACCTGATAAGTCTCATCCTGCAAGTTGCAGCTTTCATGTTTGCGTCGATTGCGGAATCACATCGTCTTTTGGGCTCCCTCCTGTCCATAGCGCAGACCGCTACGGGTCTTCGGAAATATCCGCATCTGTTTCATTCTTGTTTTCCCCGGACATAAAGCCCCCCATCGTTATCCTCTAAGTCTTTCAAGTCGGTCTTGTTCAACCTAAAAAGATACAAAACCTGATAAATCAATACGGCAACATTTACTCAGCCCCGCACTTTACCTGTCCGAGCCTGCATTGTTTGTCTATGCTATAACCCACTTACGAGGACAATCATGTCATCTTGTTTCGAATTACCGATACATACGCGGTTTTACTCCCCAAGCGCCTCTTGCATCAGTGCAGTCGCATGCTTGGCAGCGCTATTGCTCGTAAGCAACCTTGCCTCCGCTGCCGAGCAAACGCCATTAACGCTTGAAGCGGCAACCCAAAAAGTCATTCAAGACAATCCCAATCTGGCGCAAATGCAGGCACGAGCCAAAGCCATGGCCGCTATTCCATCGCAAGAAGGCAGCCTGCCCGATCCGCAAATCAGCTTTAATGCAATGAGCCTTCCGGTTGATAGTTTTAGTACTCGGTCGGAAGACATGACGCAACTGGGTTTCGGCATATCTCAAGCCATTCCTTTCCCCGGGAAGCTCGCGCTACGTGAACAGGCGGCAAGTTATGAAGCACAGGCGGCAACGCTGAATGCCGATGAATTACGCCTAAGCTTGCTGAGCGATGTTAAAACTCTCTGGTGGCAGATTTTTTATCTGGATCGAACCCTGGAAATTTTGGATAACAACCACAATTTGTTGCAACAGTTCGTGGAAATTGCCAGAACCAAATATGAAGTCGGCGAAGGCTTGCAGCAGGATGTTTTGCTGGCCCAGCTTGAACTCTCCAAGTTACTGGACCAAAAAATAAGCCTTACCGGGATGCGGCGCAGCACAGTTGCAAGACTGAATGCGCTGCTCGATCAACCTGCCAACAGCCCGATGCAGCTACCGGCAACAGTGGCAATCCGACTGCCTGAAATCAGGCTGGAAGACCGGCTTTACCAACAAGTCGCAAGCTCAAGGCCGATGCTGGAAAGTGAACGCCAAGGGATTAACGCAGCCCAAGCAAAGCTGGAATTGGCCAAAAAAGACATTCTGCCCGATTTTAATGTCGAAGCGGCTTATGGCGCCCGAGACAACATGCCGGACGGCAGCAGGCGCTCGGATTTACTGAGTTTGGGCATGAGCATGAACGTGCCGATTTTCGCAAATAGCAAACAGGCCAAAGCTGTCGATCAGCGCACCAGCGAACTGATGCAGGAACGCTATGCCCTGCAGGATCAATGGAACAAAGTCCGCTCGCAAATCTCGCAAAATCACAGCGACTATCAGCGCGCCAAACAGCAGTTTGTGTTGTTCGATACCGGTATCATTCCGCAGGCGCGGCAGACCGTTGCCTCGATGCTGTCCGGTTACCAAGTCAACAAGGTCGATTTCCTTAACCTGGTGCGGAGCCAGGTCAATTTGTTCGAATACGAAACCCAATACTGGAAAGCTTTTACAGAAGCCCAGCAAGCACTGGCGCAATTAAGCGCCGCTGTAGGCGAGGAAAATATTTATGAATAAGCAAGCCGTACTAACCGCCGCTTTGATGCTGGCTGTAGGCTTGGCTGGCGGATATTGGCTGGCGCAAGAGCGCAAACACGAACTGGCGATTCAAAGCGCCGATACTAAAAAACCGTTGTTTTACCGTAGCCCGATGAATCCATCCGTCACGTCGCCTGTTCCTGCAAAAGATTCTATGGGCATGGATTATGTACCCGTGTTTGCAGAAGATGATGGTGCTCAACAAGACGAAATCCTGTTTTACCGTCATCCGATGAATCCCGAAATCACCTCGCCTATACCGGCTAAAGATGCAATGGGCATGGACTATCTGCCGGTTTATAAAAAGGATAATGCGCGAGCCGATGAATCGCAAGGGAGCGTTAAAATCGATGCCGTTACCGTGCAAAATATGGGGGTGCGCACCGCTACCGCAAAAAAGAGCATACTTTCCCATATCGTGCAAGCCGTCGGGCGTGTGGCTTATGATGAAGAACGTATCGTACGTTTGCATCCCAAAACCGAAGGCTGGATTGAAACACTGCGTGTCAATAAAACCGGTCAACGGGTCAAGAAAGATGAAGATTTACTGAGCATTTATTCTCCTCATCACGTTGCCAGCTTGAAGGAATATCTACTGGCGTTAGAGGGTCTAAAGACATTGCAAAACAGCCCTATTGAAGATATACGCCGCAGCGCTGAAGAATTGGTTAAAAGCTCCCGCGAGCGTTTGCATTTGCTGGATGTGCCCGAGCATCAGCTACATGATTTGAGTAACATTGATAGCCTCAAGAAAGGTCTGCATATTCATTCGCCGACGAATGGCACTGTCATGCAGATCGGCGCTCGCGAAGGGCAATATGTGACGCCCGAAACCGAACTTTATATGATTGCCGACTTATCCAAAGTCTGGGTGTATGCCGATATTTATGAATACGAA
This sequence comes from Methylobacter sp., assembly GCF_004322395.1. GTDB lineage: Bacteria > Pseudomonadota > Gammaproteobacteria > Methylococcales > Methylomonadaceae > Methylobacter_A. The sequence goes on along the minus strand of NZ_SCTW01000146.1, from coordinate 26,967 downwards.
CTGCCTTGGGTAAAAGTAGGCGACCCGGTTGAAATGCAATTGGCCGGCGTTCCGGGACGTGTTTTCCATGGGCATTTGGCTTTTATTTATCCTTATGCCGAAGCGAAAACCCGAACCATCAAAGTGCGGCTGGTTTTCGATAATGCCGAATTGTTGCTAAAGCCCGAACTGTTCGCCGACGTGACCATTTATGCGGGCAAACAAGCCGATGCGATAGTAATTCCATCCGAGGCAGTTATTCGTTCCGGTGCGAAAAACCAGGTTTTTGTCGTACGCGGCCCCGGTAAATTCGAACCTCGTCAAATTACCACAGGCTTATCGTCGAATAACCAGATTGCAGTGCTTGACGGACTGAAAGAAGGCGAAGAAGTCGTGACTTCCGCTCAATTTTTAATCGATTCCGAATCGAAATTGCGCGAAGCCACCGCAAAAATGATGGAGCCTTCCACGCCGCAGCAGCCGGAGCCGAACCGGTTAATCATGGAACAAGGAGCGCATCGACATGACTAAATTATTTCGTTCTCATGCTTTGGATGTGCTTCCGCCGCAAGTTAAGTTATTTCGGAGATTTTAATATGGCTTCGTGTTGCGACAATAATTGTGCAATTGAAAAATTGCGCGAAAGACAGCGCGGAACGCTTAAAGCGGTGCTTGCTGTCAATACTGTGATGTTCGTTATTATTGCGGGAGCGGCGTTTTATGGGCGCTCGACAGCTCTACTCTCGGATAGCTTAGATAATCTTGGCGACGCGTTAACCTATGGATTGAGTTTGTACGCCATCTCTCAAGGCACGGCGACTAAGGCGAAAGTGGCTTTGTTTAAGGGTGGATTGATATTTATCGGGGCTTGTGTGGTCTTGGTACAGATAATTCAACGACTTATTATTCCTGCATTGCCGTCTTACGAAATCATGGGCATTTTCAGTTTGGCAGGTTTGCTTGCAAATTCGCTGTGTTTGTTTCTTTTATGGAAGCACAGGAACGAAGACATCAACATGAGTTCTGTCTGGGAATGTTCAAGAAACGATATAGCATCAAACCTGTCAGTATTCATTGCAGCAGGCGCTGTTTGGTTCTTTGAATCAGGATGGGCCGATATTTTTGTCGCATCCTGTCTGGTCATGTTGCTACTCAACTCTTCTTTCCGCGTTATCCGTTCCGCGCTTAAAGAATTGAAGGGAAGTTTGTCATGACTGATTTCATCATCAATAGCGCATTGAAAGACCGTTTTATGGTGCTGCTCGGTGCGATTATCCTGGCTCTGGCCGGGCTTTGGTCTTTTAAAAACATGCCGTTGGATGCAATACCGGATTTGTCCGATGTGCAGGTTATCGTGTTCACCGACTATGCGGATCAGTCGCCGCAGGTGGTAGAAAACCAGATTACTTATCCGTTAACAACCGCGATGCTGGCAGTGCCTCATGCCAAAGTGGTGCGCGGTTATTCTTTCTTCGGCCTGTCATTCGTTTATGTGATTTTTGAAGACGGCACCGATATGTACTGGGCCAGATCGCGAGTTCTGGAATATCTCAATTACGTTAAAGGCCGATTGCCGCAGGGCGTCACGCCGACCTTAGGCCCCGATGCCACCGGCGTAGGCTGGATTTACGAATACGCGCTGGTCGATAAAAGCGGCAAGCACGATCTGGCGCAGCTGCGTTCCATTCAGGACTGGTATTTGCGCTATCCGCTACAAACCGTTTCCGGCGTATCCGAAGTCGCGTCCGTGGGCGGCTACGTCAAGCAATATCAAGTGGAAGTCGATCCCAACGCCCTGCAAGCGTATCAGATTCCTTTATCCACGGTTATCAATGCGATCAAGCGTTCCAATAACGATGTCGGTGGCCGCCTGTTTGAAATGGGCGAAACCGAATATATGGTCAGGGGCTTGGGCTATATCAAATCCATCGCCGATCTGAAAACCATACCGGTCGGCGTCGATGTCAACGGCACGCCGATACGCTTGCAGGATATCGCGCATATCCAGATTGGCCCGGAGCTGCGCCGGGGCGTGACGGAACTGAATGGCGAAGGCGAAGTTGCCGGCGGTGTAGTGATTATGCGCTTTGGCGAAAATGCCCAAGAGACTATTCAGGATGTGCGGAAAAAACTGGATGAACTCAAAAAAGGCTTGCCGGAAGGGGTTGAAATCGTAACTGTTTACGACCGGGGCAGTTTAATCGAACGCGCGGTGGACACGCTGAATACCGCGCTGATTCAGGAACTGATCATTGTCTGTGCATTGGTCGCCTTGTTTCTGCTGCATCTAAGATCATCGATGGTGATTATTGTCACCTTGCCGCTGGGCGTGTTGATGGCTTTTATCGTCATGAAATGGCAAGGCATAAACGCCAACATCATGTCGCTGGGCGGCATTGCGCTGGCGATTGGCGATATGGTCGATGGGGCGGTGGTGATGGTTGAGAATGCGCATAAGCATCTGGCTGAAGCTGTTGAAAGAAAACAGGCAGAACTAACCCCAAAGGAACGCTGGCAAGCGATAGGCAACGCCTCTACGGAAGTAGGCTCCGGCCTGTTTTTCTCGCTGCTGGTCATCACTGTTTCATTCCTGCCGATTATCACGATGGAAGCGCAGGAAGGCCGGCTGTTCAGCCCGTTGGCTTTTACCAAATCCTATGCGATGGCGGCCGCAGCCATATTGACAGTCACACTGGTGCCGGTGTTGATGGGGTATTTTATCCGCGGCAAGATCATTCCCGAGCACCAAAACCCGATCAACCGTTTTTTGCATTTTATTCACGCGCCGGTCTTAAAACTGGCGATGCGCTGGCGGGCGATAACGGTCATACTGGCTGCCCTGCTGATGGCATCGACGCTATACCCATTGTCCAATATCGGCAGCGAATTCATGCCGCCGTTGTATGAAGGCGATCTTTTATATATGCCGACCACATTCCCCGGAATATCGATCACCAAAGCCAAAGAAGTGTTACAGCAAACCGACAAGATGCTGAAAACGTTTCCCGAAGTGCAACAGGTATTCGGCAAGATCGGCAGGGCTGAAACGGCAACCGACGCGGCCCCGCTAATGATGGTGGAAACGACCGTGCAGCTAAAACCCCAAGACCAATGGCCTGATCCTGACAAAACCGCTCGGCAACTGATGGATGAAATGGACAAGGCCATTCATTTTCCAGGCCTAGCTAATACCTGGACGATGCCGATTAAAAACCGTATCGATATGCTGTCTACCGGCATCAAAACACCGGTAGGTATCAAAGTTTCCGGCCCCGACCTGAACGTGTTGCAGACCTTGGCCTTGCAAATCGAACAGGCGATGAAGACCTTGCCGGAAACGCTGTCGGCATACGGCGACCGGGCGGTCGGCGGCTATTTCCTGGATTTCGACATCAACCGGGAAGCGGCGGCGCGTTACGGTTTGACCACAGGCGATGTGCAGGACGTCATTCAAAGCGCTATCGGAGGCATGAATATCACCGAAACCGTTGAAGGGCTGGAGCGTTATCCGGTCAATGTGCGCTATCCGCGCGATCTGCGCGACAACCTGGAAGCGTTACAGCGCGTATTAATCCCCACCCCAACAGGCAGCCAAATACCTTTGGCACTGGTAGCCGATATTAATTTCACCCGCGGCACCGATGTGATTAAAACCGAAGATGCAAGACCCAATGCCTGGGTCTATGTGGACATCAAGACGTCCGACATAGGCGGATTTGTCACGCTGGCGAAACAAAAACTGGCCGAGCAAGTCAACATTCCCGCCGGTTATACCGTTTCTTGGTCGGGCCAGTTCGAATACATGGAACGGGCGGCAGAACGGTTGCGTATAGTCGTACCGCTCACACTGCTGCTGATTTTTGTGCTGCTGTATTGCGCATTCCGCAATATCACCGAGCCGGCCATTGTTATGCTGACTATTCCGTTTAGTCTTATCGGCGGCATCTGGCTGGTGTACTGGATGGGCTTCAACCTGTCGGTCGCGGTTTATGTCGGTTTTATCGCGCTCGCCGGTACCGCGGCCGAAACCGGCGTTATGGTGCTGAGTTTTATCGATATTGAAGTCGAAAAACTACGGCAGAAAAAACAGGCTCCCTTGACCGGCGCTGAAATCAAAGCCGCCAGCGAGGCCGCCACAGCCCTGCGGGTGCGGCCTGTGGCGATTACCGCTCTTGCCAACATAGTCGGACTTATTCCGATTATGTGGGCCAGCGGTGCGGGTGCGGATGTCACACAACGCATTGCGGCTCCTGCATTAGGCGGGATGCTGACTGTGCTGATATTGAGCTTGCTGGTATTTCCGGTCATCTACAGTCTGGCTTTGCAGTTCCATGAAGAGCGTAAGTCGAGGGTGGGATTAGCAAGCCACGAGTTATAAACCCTCTGGGACTTTTGCGAAGTAAGGCATTTACTTATGTAACAGCGCTTATTGTTTTAAGACGTTGAGTTTTCTATCCTGCTTAATAACCGCCTGATAAAACGATGTCATCTTGAATTGATTCAGAGCAAACCTATAAAAAAAAGTTACTGATTACCTTTTTTTAACTGTAGGAGCCTTTATGTCAAACCCATACCTCAATATGATTAATTCCCAAGATACTGCATTGGTTCTAATTGATTTCCAACCTGCGATGTTTCAAGGCGTTGAATCCCATGACCGCTTAAGCATAGTCCATAATGTGCAAGTTTTAGCCAAATCCGCGCTTGTGTTTAAGTTGCCCGTTGTAATTTCTACAGTGGCAAAAGATAGCTTTTCAGGTCCTTTCATGCCCGAAGTCACTGAGTTATTTCCAAACCTGACTGTTATTGATCGCACCAGCATCAACGCTTGGTTAGATGACGGTTTTCGGAAAGCCGTGACAGCAACAGCCCGAAAAAAAATTGTTCTTGCCGGTTTGTGGACGGAGGCTTGCGTCATGTTCCCTACCCTGGACATGCTAAAGGAAGGCTATCAGATTTATATAGCGACCGATGCTTGCGGAGATGTGTCTAAAGAAGCGCATGAGCGTGCGGTTCAACGACTCGTGCAGGCTGGTGCTATACCGGTAACCTCTTTGCAGGTTTGTTTTGAACTTCAGCAGGATTGGGCACGCGGTGAAACCTATGAGGGTGTTATGGATATCCTCCGCGCGCATTCGCCTTATGGTATCCAGGTGCGTTTTTCAAAGTGGGCGTTAGGCGAACACGCTTCGGAAGGTAAAAAATAACTCATCATTCCCACGCAGAGCGTCACTGCCATTAAGTTAAGCTTTGTAGGAGCGGGCCATGCCCGCGATGAAAGTGCTGCAAGTCTGTATCGCTCGCGGGCATGGCCCGCTCCTACTGTGCCTTTGTGCTTAACTTAATAGGCAGTGACTCAGTGCATGGGAACCATAAACGGAAGTTATTTTTAGCGAAATCCTTAGCAGGTCTGAAAATCGAGAACGGTTGTCCGTAACGACCAACTATCATGAGGTTTCATATGACACTTAATCTTATCTTACACAACGGAAAAATTACTACCCTGGATAAAAGACAGCCCGAAGTATCCGCACTGGCGATTGCAGAAGGCAAAATATCGGCGTTAGGGAATAACGATGAAATCATGAAACTTGCGGGTGCTACCACGCAAATTATCGACCTGAATCAACGCAGAGTAATTCCTGGCTTGAACGATTCCCATCTCCACATCATACGTGGCGGCCTGCATTTTAATATGGAATTGCGCTGGGATGGCGTGCCGAGTTTAAGCATCGCGCTGGCTATGCTGAAAACACAAGCCGAGCGGACACCTGCACCGCAATGGGTAAGGGTCGTTGGCGGCTGGAATGAATTTCAATTTAAGGAAAAACGCCTGCCGACTTTGGCGGAAATCAACGACGCTGCTCCCGATACTCCCGTTTTTATCCTGCACCTGTACGGTTTTGCGATGCTCAACAAAGCCGCACTACGTGCCATGGGCTACGATAAAGACACGCTTAATCCTGCCGGAGGCGAAATCCAAAAAGATGCCCAAGGCAATCCAACCGGATTGCTGATCGCCAGGCCAAATGCCTTGGTGCTATATGCTGCCTTGGCTAAAGGACCTCTGTTATCGTTCGAAGATCAGGTCAATTCCACCCGGCATTTCATGCGCGAGTTGAACCGCTTGGGCATCACCAGCGCTATCGATGCAGGGGGCGGCAAACAATTTTATCCGCAGGACTATGAAGTCATCCGGCATGTGCATGAGCAAGGCTGGTCAACCGTGCGAATTGCCTATAATTTATTCGCACAAACAGCAGGCAAGGAATACCAGGATTTTGCTTCTTGGGTCGATCTGATTGCACCCGGCGCAGGCGATAGTTTTCTACAAATGAACGGTGCGGGTGAGAATATTGTCTGGACAGCCTGCGATTTTGAAAACTTCCAGGAACCGCAACCTGAATTGGGTTCCAATATGGAAATGGAGTTGGAGACTGTTATGCGCTTATTAGTTGAAAAGCGTTGGCCGTTCCGTATCCATGCAACGTATGACGAATCGATTAATCACTTTTTAAATGTATTCGAGCGCGTCAACCATGACATAACTTTTGACGGCTTACGCTGGTTCTTCGATCATGCGGAAACGGTGTCACAGCGCAATATCGAGCGCACGGCAAAACTGGGCGGAGGCTTTGCGATTCAAGACCGGATGGCGTTTCAGGGTGAGTATTTCATCCAACGCTACGGTCAAGCCGCTGCGGACGCCACGCCTCCAATCCGAGACATGCTGGCGATGGGTGTTCCTGTCGGAGCAGGCACAGACGCCACCCGCGTCTCCAGCTTTAATCCCTGGGTTTCATTATATTGGCTGGTCAGCGGTAAAACCGTCGGCGGCACAGCGCTTTCCAGCGAAAAGAACTGCCTAAGCCGGGATGAAGCATTACGCTTATACTCTGCCGGTAGCGCCTGGTTTTCGGGAGAACAACAGCAAAAAGGAACGCTTAGCCTTGGTCAATTTGCCGATTTTGCTGTGCTATCGGATGATTTTATGGCGATTGAAGTTGAAGCCATCAAACAACTCGTCTCAGTGATGACCGTTGTCGGCGGCAATATTGTGTATGCCGGTCAAGACTTCAATCAATTTGATCCGCCCTTGCCCCCGGTATCACCCGACTGGTCGCCGGTGGGCCGTTATGGCGGTTATTACCAAGACCATCCCAAACTCGTTTCCGAATTCACGCAAAACTTTTCTTGCGCAATTCATGGATCGCACCAGCATTCACATGGGCATAGCGATAAAAATCACGGGGCTTTAGCCATACGCGATCCGTTTTGGGGAAGTCTTGGTTGCACCTGTTTTGCCTTCTAGCGGCAATGGAAAACAAAGAATCAGCTCTCGCACCTTTTAAATACAGAGCGTTCACAATATTTTGGCTGGCTGCGTTAATTTCAAATACGGGTACCTGGATGAATTCGGTAGCCTCAAGCTGGCTAATGGCTGATTTACAGACATCGCCGCTGATGGTGGCATTGGTGCAATCCGCCACAACGCTACCGTTCTTTTTACTGGCGCTTCCTGCCGGGGCTTTGGCTGACATTATCGACCGCCGTAAACTGATAATGACCGCCAATGCCCTGATGATGTTAACTGCGGCTGTTTTTGCCTACCTGGTATGGAAACAGGATATATCGCCGCAAGGTATATTGATATTAACGTTTTTGCTGGGCGCCGGCGCGGCATTTACTGCTCCAGCATGGCAAGCTTTAGTACCAGGAACTGTGCCGAAAGCACACCTCTCGCAGGCCGTCGCATTAGGCAGTATCAATATTAATCTCAGCCGGGCAATAGGCCCCGCCATAGCCGGGGTTTTAGTGACGAAATATGGTTTGCCAACCCCATTTGCAGTTAATGCGCTGAGTTTTATTGCGATCATCCTCGCCACACTTTCACGCAAGCAAGAGCAATCAAACAGCACTTCAAGCATTCCCAACGAAAAGATTTGGTGGGCGATAAGAGCCGGCATTCGCTATTCGCTCTACAGTAAGCCTCTGCAAGCGACGATGATGCATGCTTTCGGGTTTATGTTTTTCGCTAATGCATTTTGGGGATTGATTCCGGTCATCGCCAAAGAACACCTGCACGGAGATGCCGCCTTTTTTGGCAATCTGATGGCAGCCATAGGTGCTGGCGGCGTGTTAGCAGGATTATGCCTACCAACCGTAAAACGCTGGTTTAAAGTCAACAGAGTGGTCGTGATCGGCTCTTTGGGAACGGCAGCTGTGACTGCTTATTTCTCCGTAGTTTCATCTCAGTGGCAGGCGATAGCTGCCGGGTTTATCTTTGGGGTCAGTTGGGTGTTGGTGTTATCCAGCATCAATATCTCGGCGCAACAATCTTTGCCGGATTGGGTGAGAGCGAGAGGATTAGCGGTTTTTTTGATGGTCTTCTTTGGCGGCATCAGCTTAGGCTCTGCCTTTTGGGGCTGGGTGGCGAACCTCTATTCTGTCAGTTACGCCATGTACGGTGCCGCTGTAGGCGCCGTGATATTTCTGTTGCTTACTTGTAGATTAAAGCTGCAACAAGGCGGAGAGATGGATTTAACGCCTTCATTGCATTGGCCGGTGCCTATGGCAGCTCAACCAGTCGGTTTTGAGCAAGGCCCAGTGATGGTGACTATTTGTTACCAAGTCAACCCAGATGACAAACAGGCTTTTTTGAAGGCCATATATCGACTAAAGACTGTTCGGATGCGCAATGGCGTTTATAGGTGGGGAGTTTTCGAAAACACCGAAACACCAGGGCAGTATCTTGAATATTTTATGGAAGACAATTGGGCTCAACACCTACGTCATCATGAACGCGTGCCTAATGCCGATAAAGTCCTGCAAGACCAAGTATTGGTTTTTCATCAAGGTCAGGAGCCACCGAAAGTGACTCACTATATTGCCGCTGATTTTCCGGTGAAATCTTAATCGCGGAGACACATTCAATATGAAAAAGCCGATAATCACTTTTTTCTTATTGATAATAAGCGCTAAGGGGTTTGCCCAGGATAATGAACCCGTTTTGTCCAGCAACAGATGGGAAGAGGATTACCGGTATTTAGCAAGTAAGCCGAATAAAAACGCGTACGAAAAAATAAAATACCAGTCTCTTTTGAGTGGCCGCAATGATGTGTACCTCTCTTTAGGCGGTAATTTTCGTGAGCGCATCAATGTTTATGATAACGATCTTTTGGGTTTCAATCCGCATGGCGATGGCACTCAATTCCTGCATCGCTTTTTAGTGCATGCAGATTTTCATGCGACTGATAAGTTCAGGGCTTTTGTTCAATTCGGAAGCTATCTGTCAAACAATGATGGGCTGGGAACCAGGCCGTTCGATAAAGATAGCGCCGATTTGCAACAGGGATTTTTTGACCTGAATTATGAAGCGGTAACCGCCCGGTTTGGGAGACAGGAGTTCTCACTGGGATCGTCCAGGCTAATTAGCGTACGCGAAGGGCAAAATGTCCGCAGGGCTTTTGATGGTTTGCGCGTCATGCTGAAAAGCAATACTCTTGACCTGGACGTTTTTGGTTTAGAAGAGGTCAAAGTAAAACAGAATAGTTTCGATGATTATGGAGATCCCAAGGAAAAGGTTTGGGGAATTAACAGCAAGTGGTCATTAAATTCTACAAAGGCTGAATTTTATTATATCGGTCTTAAACGTAGAGATTCTGCCTATCAGCAAATGATTGCCGATGAAACCCGGCATTCTTTCGGTACTCGCCTATTTGGCAATCGTGCAGGATGGGATTGGAATTTTGAAGGGATATATCAAACCGGCTCTTTTGGGAATTTGACTATCAACGCCTGGACAGCCGCCTCGATAACCGGATTTACGTTTGATTCGTTAAAATGGAAACCGCGCCTTGGCCTGAGCGCCAATATTGCCAGCGGCGATGACAATCCCAACGATAAGGAACTCAACACCTTCAATCCGCTCTATCCCAATCTTTCCTATTTCGAGGAAGCGGCCATTCTGGCCCCCGAGAATTTCTATAATTTTGACCCGAGCCTATCAATAAAGCCCATCGAAAGCGTTCGGTTTTCTGTTGACTGGAACTTTTTTTGGCGGTTGTCTAAATACGATGCAGTTTACGTGCGCGGCCTTAATCCTTTAACACAGACGCTAGGCGTTGGCGGTCAATTCGTCACCCATGCACTGACCGAAAATGTGGATTGGGAAATCAATAAACATCTTGGCTTAAGCTTAAGTTACAGCCATTTTTTTGCCGGGCCGGTCATCGAGCAAGCCGGCGGAAAAGATACCGATTATTTTAGGGCGCAATTGAATTTTGTATTTTGATAACTGAAATTTGTTAAAGTATTTTTTTGATAAGAGTTTCTCGCTAGTTCCCAAGCTCAAGCCTGGAAATTCGGTAAGGGAAACCTGTCCTGAGCCAATCGAAGGGCTCCAGCTTCCTGTCTCGCAAAGCCATAGCCTAGCCTTTCGAGGTTCCCCATCCGGAGATTGGGAATCAGCAAAAATGAACGGGCTCCATGAACAAGGTAGCGACCCTTGAACGATGGCAAGAGAGCGAGTTGTTTGGTAACAAGGAAAGGGCTGTCCTGGAATATGTCGAGGCTGTGACGTATACCGACATTCCTAATGTTTACGGGAAAACAGCACTATGAATGCATGGCACAAGCTATCGATTACCGAAGCCGCAAGCCTTCTTGCTACCGATGTGAAGCAGGGGCTTTCTGCCAATGAAGCAAAAAAGCGGCTCGCCCGGTACGGACAAAATAAACTACGCAAAGGCAAACGTTTTTCGGCCTTGGTCATTTTTGTAAGCCAGTTTAAAAGTCTGGTCATTTGGGTGCTAATTGGCGCGGCGGCGGTTTCTGTTGCACTGGGCGAAACCATAGACGGCATCGCCATTATTGCCATCGTTATTTTGAATGCAATAATCGGCTTCTTTCAGGAGTACCGCGCCGAGAGGGCGGCGGCAGCATTAGCTCATTTGACAGCACCCCGCTGCCGGGTGGTGCGCGACGGCCATAACATAGTAGTCGCCGCGACTGCAATCGTTCCGGGCGATATCCTGCTGCTGGAAGGCGGGGATCTGGTCGCTGCGGACGCTCGACTGATCCAGGCATCCGTTCTTCGCATCAATGAAGCGCCGCTCACCGGTGAATCGCAAGCGGTAGACAAATTCACCGGCACCTTGCCTCCGCTTACGCCTCTGGCGGAGCGAAACAATATGGTCTTCCTCGGCACCAGCGTGACGGGAGGCACCGGCCGTGCCTTGGTAGTTAATACCGGGATGGAGACGGAACTCGGCCGCATTGCCAAACTTCTGGAGACATCCGAAAGCGGAAAAACTCCGCTGCAACGTCAACTTAACCGGGTAGCACGGCTGTTGTTATGGGCTTGTTTAGGCATCGTCGCGCTGATTTTCGGCCTCGGACTACTACGGGGAATTGCACCGTTTGAGCTTTTCTTGAGCGCGGTAAGTCTTGCGGTAGCAGCCATTCCCGAGGGTTTACCGGCGGTGGTGACTGTCGCTCTCGCTTTGGGCATGCAGCGCATGGTGCAGCGTCATGTCTTGGTGCGGCGTCTGGCCTCGGTTGAAACACTTGGCCGGACTCAGGTTATCTGCACGGACAAGACCGGCACGCTGACGATGGGGGAAATGACGGCCCGCAAGTTAATTACCTCGAAAAATTTGTATCGCGTCACCGGCGAAGGTTACTCTACCGAAGGCGCGTTCTTTGTCGGCAATGTGAAAACCCTGCCGTCAGAAAACCCCGATCTCCTGGCCTTGCTGCGCGCATCGGCCGCCTGCAACGATGCCGAACTGACCCTGATAGACGACCGGCCTGGAATAGTGGGCGATCCTACTGAGGGAGCGCTGCTAGCGGCGGCAGCCAAAGGCAACATTACCCGCGCGGCCATCGAAGTTGAGATGCCGCGCTTGGCTACTGTGCCTTTCGATTCCGACCGCAAATGCATGACTGTCATCCGTCGTCAGGAAAACCATGCCTGGGCATTCGTCAAAGGCGCACCTGAAGTTATTTTCAGCCATTGCACCCTGATCCGTACCGGCCAGGGAGTCAGGGAACTAACCGAGAGCGACCGCAACTGGCTACTCCATACTAATACATTACTGGCGCACAATGCCCTGCGCGTGCTTGCCATCGCTGAGCGCCGCCTGGACGGCTTCAGTTTAGAAGAAGGCGAGAGTGTAAACGATGCCGAGATCGAGCGGGAACTCACCCTATTGGGGCTCGTAGGTTTGCAGGATCCGCCACGCCCCGAGGCGATGGGAGCCGTGATCAAGTGCATACGGGCCGGCATCAAAACCGTGATGATCACCGGCGATCATCCGGAAACTGCACGGGCAATAGGCCATGAATTGGGTATTTTGGACAAGGGCGACGAAGTTCTCGTAGGAGCCGAGCTTGACCGCTTGGACGACGGAGCATTGAAAGAACGCGTATCACAGGTTTCGGTTTACGCGCGCGTTACCGCCGAGCATAAGCTCCGTATTGTCCGCGCATGGAAAGCGCAGGGCGCAGTAGTGGCGATGACCGGAGATGGCGTTAACGATGCCCCTGCGATCAAGGAGGCGTTCATCGGCGTCGCCATGGGCGGCACCACCGGCACCGAAGTGACCAAGGAGGCCGCCGACATCATTATCACCGATGACAACTTTGCCTCCATCGTCGCCGCCGTAGAAGAAGGGCGGGGCATTTATGACAATATCGTCAAAACGCTGGCCTATCTGCTGGGCGGCAATACCGGCGAATTAATCGTGATGCTGAGCGCGGTTCTTCTGGGCTGGCCCCTCCCCCTTTTGCCGTTGCATCTTCTGTGGATCAACCTGGTAACGGACGGCTTGCCGGCGCTCGCCCTGGCGACGGACCCGATTGACCCCGGCGTGTTGAATCGCCCGCCGCGAAGTTCCCAAGAGGGTTTATTCAACCGGGATTTCCTCACATTAATCCTGTTTACCGGCTTGCTGACCGCCGGCGTCACTCTCGGCATGTTTGCCTATGAACTCTACATCAACGACAGCCTTGAGCAAGCCCGCGATGCCGCCTTTACTACCTTGGTGATCGCCGAACTGCTGCGCTCATTCGGCGCTCGGAGCGAGCGGCGCAGCCTCTGGCAGATTGGCTTGTTCTCCAATATGCGCTTGTTTCTGATTGTCGCGGTGAGCTTCGCCTTGCAGTTGGCGATGCACTATGTCCCCATGCTGCAAACACTGCTTCAGATCGGACCGGTTACGTTAAATCAATGCGCAGCCTGGATCGGGGTTGGATTCATACCGCTGATTGCCCTGGAGCTTAGAAAAGTCATCCGCAGCCCCCGGACAAAGAAGAATTGAGACCAAAATAAACCTCAAGTAGCTTTAAATCCATAACGATGGATGCGGACGCGACAACTTTTACCGCTTAACTAATTTAAAAGCGGCAAAAATCATGATCTATTGATTAAATATCAGCATCACAACTTTGCTCCTAGTACAATATAAAATAGTCTTTTTATTGAGGAGTTCCCATGCAAACCTATCTGCCTTTTATCAAATCGCTTCTTTCCGAATGGTATCTCACTACCCTAAACAATCCATTATACGCGGCAGCATTAGCGGCAGCGGTCTGGTTACTGACGGCGACGCTATACAGCATCAGGATTGCTTCCTTAAAAAGAAAGAAAGCTGCCAGCGAAAAAGCCGGCTTTGAAAGTCTCAATGCGATGCAACAACAACTACAACAGAGTCAAGAGGCATTAGCGGAGACTGTTGAGCAGATGGAAAAAGCTCAACATGCTGCTCAAGACGAAACACAACGGGCTTTGGCGCTAGAGCAGCTGATATATCAACGCAACCAGCAGGTTGCAGGAACCATTCAGACGCTGGCGACAAATTTTGATCTTGGCGAACGGCCGTTACTTGCAAGCGAAGATGTTAAAGCAGACTCGTTATGGCAACAACATGATAAAGTCGTTACTCAACTAATAGAGCGCCTGCGTACCGAGCAGCAAGCAAAAATTGAGTTACAGCAAACCTGTCAGGCAGAAACGGCAAAATTGGCTGAACAAACGGTAAAACTGGTTGAAAAAGAGGCGCTGCTTGAGGTGCTGCAAACGACGTTAGCGGCTCACACCAATCAGCTTTCCAAACTGGAACAAACGCTGGAAGAACAAAGAGCAATACTGCAACAACAGAACAACGCTCAGCAGATTTTATCCGAAACCCTTAAAAACTTCCAACCTGTTACGACGCAACGCCTAGCGCCCGAACCGGCACAACCGGTTGTTAAGCCTGTTGAGATTTACCAACAGCCAATTCAGCATACAGCTCCTCCAGCTATTGAAGAGACTTTGATCGCCCAACCTGTGCCGGAAAAACAGGTCGAGCAAGTTATTCAAGAACCGCAAGCCTCAGTGCCTTCGGAAGAAGAAACACAAATTGAATTAACAACGACTGATGAAGCCGTTATCCCCGCGTTCCCGGACATGAATTCGCAGCCGGTCGAGGAAGAAACTTCATCCGCACCTTCAGATCTGGAACAACAACCGGTTACTCCTGCTAAAGGATCGCTTGGAAAAATCAAGAATCTGTTTGGCAAAAAGCAACAGCCGGTTAAAACAGAGCCACAATGGACAGCCGAAACATCAAGTGAAACGCAGCCATCAAGTGCAGATCAACAGCCTGACGATCAAAAAGCGCCAGGAAAACTAAAAGGTTTTTATAGCAAGCTCAGACCGAAAAAATAAATCATCTTTAAAAATAACGTCTCTCTGACAACAATTCGGTAGGATATGCTCCGCGTATTCTACCGATTAGCCTGCGCTATTGACTTAAGCCTTTCATCTCTGGCCGCTTGACCAAAACTTGTCAAGTCAACAATATTGGCCTGCACACCAGGCTGACGACCATGCCCACTGAAAATTGTAGCCACCCAACCAACCGGTTACATCCAACACTTCACCGACAAAATAAAGCCCCGGCACCTGCTTGCTTTCCATGGTTTTGGAAGAAACCGCATCGCAATCAACGCCGCCGGAAGTCACTTCAGCGGTACGATAACCTTCGGTACCGTTGGGCTTGATTGTCCAGCTGTTAATCCGGTCCGCAACCCGCTGAATCTGTTTGTCCGACAAATCCTGCAACGACAAATCCAGCAAGTCCTCTGGCAAAAAAACACCAATCAACCGCTTCGGTAAATAGCTTTCCAAAATCGTTTTCAACTTGTTTTTGAGCTTTTGCTGACGCCTGGCTTTAAGCTCAGCCTCCAGACTTACCTGAGGCAGCAAGTTAATCACAACCTCCTCTCCGGCGCGCCAATAGGATGAAATCTGTAAAATCGCAGGACCGCTTAGACCGCGATGCGTAAACAAAACATTTTCAGTAAAACTCTGCTTGTTATTGCTGACTACGCAAGGCACAGCAATGCCCGATAATGCCGAGAATTTTTCCTTATCGTCCGGCTGCAAGGTAAACGGAACCAAACCGGCATTAGTGGGCAACACATTAATGCCGAATTGCTCGGCAATCTTATAGCCCAGCGGCGTCGCTCCCATTTTGGGTATCGACAAGCCCCCGGTCGCAACCACTAACGACCGGCAGATAAAATTGCCGTTGTCGGTTTTAAGATGAAACCGATCAGTCCGCCGTTCAACTGAATCGATGCGGGTATTCAATTGCACAACCACTCCGGCTTTCTCGCATTCTGCCAATAACATATCCAGAATGTCCTTGGCGCTTTCATCGCAAAACAATTGGCCGTGATCCCGTTCATGAAAAGGAATTTGGTATTGCCCGATTAACGCCAGAAAATCCCACTGGGTATAACGGCTCAGCGCCGACTTGCAAAAATGCGAGTTATGCGAAATATAGTTATTCGGCTCGATAGAATAGTTGGTGAAATTGCAGCGACCGCCGCCGGACATCAGGATTTTTTTTCCGGCTTTATTGGCATGATCCAAAACCAGCACCTTGCGACCGCGCTTGCCGGCTTCGATGGCGCACATTAGGCCTGATGCGCCCGCGCCAATGATAATGACATCTGTGTCAGCCATGATTTTTCGTAAAAATGTTGTTATAGACGTAGTGCAGAGGCGGAACATTGCGAATCAGACCTTCCAGGTTTTCAAAACCTGGAAGGTCTGCAACCGGCATGTTTCTCAGCTGACTTATAGCCAAAGCACTCAGGACAAACTTGGCTGCTATTCTTTCGGCCTACCGTCCAGCCAGTGCTTCATAAGCACATACCCCGTCAAAGAACCCCATACCAACATATATATACTATGCAGCATAACTTCAAAGTTAAAACTGTCGACATTCCGAGTGTAATCCCAAATGTCATCGGCCAAAGTTAAAGCTATTATCAGAGTAAGCGCAAAATTGAGTCTGATTGTATTCGTATAAAAAACCCCAATTCCGAGAACCAAAAAGCCGATCAAGAACCTCAGACCGCTATGTATTAACATTTCCATATTAAACGGGTTAAGTTTAAATGCTACATCTATAAAATACAGCAGGATAAGCCCTGCGATGATGACGATGCTGACTAACTTCATTGTGCCCTTCTTTAAGCGCTACGCTTCATTGATAAGTTTTAATCCCGGCGGCAATGCCTCGCCAAAAATCTGTTTTTCTTCTTTTTCGTCCAGCTCTTTTAACTGCTCTACCATATCGACCCAGGACACAGGCACTTTGCTCAGCTTTAGCTTTTCAATGACCTGCAAACGCATAGCTTCATCAATATCCCGCGCCCTGTCGCCGCTCATCCGGGCAATCAATGTAGCAGCAAATCCCGCCTGCGGGATTTTCTTCCAGTCTACAATCAAAATCTGCTTTAACCATTGACAAACAACGTCGGCAGGAATGACATTGTGACTGCTGCCGTGAAACGGCATTCTTGCTCCGATACGTCCGACCGCCCACCAGGTTTGACTGGGCTCGCCGGCTTTTTCCAAACGTTTTAGCAGCCATTCGCCCAATTGTATTTTCTTGGCGACCGGCAGCCGTTCCAGAACTGCTGCCAGCCTCACCATGTCGTCGTAACCGCGATTTTTGATTTGCTTGGCAACGCCGGGTTGTCTTGCCGCTGCTGGGTTTATAAACTTTGCAATATCGGCAAAAATCTTCTCCTGCGCCACAGTATCCAGACCGCCCGCAATCCGGCGCCACAGCGTCCACCATTCGGTCCAGTTTTGGGTTTCGTTAACAAACTGGATGCCTTGCGGATAGCTTTTCCATAACTGCTCGACGCGCCAGTCGTCCAGCGGATAACCAAAACCGGGGCGCAAACAAAAACCGGCCAGACTCAGCCAGACACGTTCGTGATTTTCGGAGCGGCGCTGGTATTTTGCTCCTTCCAACAAGACGCCGAACATAGCCCTTAGCAATGGCGTTGTCCATTCGGTACGTGCGACGCCGGTGAGTTTTTCCAGGTCGGCGCGCAGGTTTTTGACCGCCTTGGGATCGACCTGTTTGGATTTAGCGCCAAAAATGGTCTGTATTTGTTCTGCGATCCGATTAAAATTGGCGGGCAATGCGGCATCTATTTGCAAACTGGCCGCTTTTTTCCTGATTTGAAACTCAACATCCCAGCGCTGACTGCTGTCTTCAACAGAAATACATTGAATTTTCAGCGTACCTATTTCGGTTTGCGTAACTGCCAATTCGACAATAACCTCCGCGTTCGGCTTGCTGTCGTCTCCTTCAAACGCCACTGCAAGCGGCGGCAGGGAATGAAACAAGTCGGTAATTTCGGTCACATCGCCCGGCTTGAAGTTGCCGTCACCGGACAAAGAAACCAAATGAAAACGCACAGGCATACCTAAACGCAACGCAAAACGCCGGTCTTTCAGGATGACTTCATCGCCTTCTTCACTGCCTTTGGGCAGGATGCAGATGCCTTGCTGCTTGGTAGAGTCGTCGGTCTCGACCACCAGGAAATAACTGCGCGCCGAGCCGCCCCCGATCTTAAGCTTTTTGTCTTTTCTTGCAATCGCATAGCTGACTGCCCCAAAAGCGACGGACAATTCCGGATGTTTATTTTCCAGCAATACCGGCGGACTGGCGCGCCATGATTGGATTAAATCGACAATGCGCTGGGTAATCGGCTGACTGCGAAATACGCCACCGTTAAGCAGCAAGGCATCGGGTACTCTGCCCTCCCCGCCTAAAGCTTCACGGGATGCGGCGCTATGCAGTTTTAGAAACGCTGCGATATGCTTGCTGACCGCCGGTTCTGCGGCATACGGCAAACCAAACTCGACAACGCCGCTACGTTTTCTGTCCGGCAATTCATCAAGGCCTGACAGCGGAAAAAAACCGTCCAACGCAATTTTCCTGACTTCATCCTTAAACAACACAACAGAACGGGAACCCCCGATCAGCTTGGATCCGCCGCCCAGCAAGGTAACGTTGATCTGCTCCGGTGCATCGTCTGCCAGCAGGCGCTCTTTAGCAATCCGGCATTGCTCGATCAGCTGCGATAAATCCGCTGCCGACAAGCGTTTTTCTCCATTACCCAAGCGGCTTTCGGCAACATGCGCCAAGGCCAGGTCGATATTATCGCCGCCGAGCATTAAATGGTCGCCGACGCCGATGCGGGTTAATTTAGGCTCCTGCTCGCCCTGCTCTACTTTGATCAACGTTAAATCGGTGGTGCCGCCGCCGACATCACAAACCAGCAGTAGATGCACGTTCGCCAGAGCTTGTTTAATCGTGCCGGCATGGCGTCTTAACCAGTCGTAGCATACCGCTTGAGGCTCTTCCAATAACCGGACGTTAGGTAACCCAGAAAGCTTCGCCGCTTCCAGCGTCAGGGATCTGGCTGCCTCATCGAACGAGGCGGGAACAGTAATTACAATATCCTGTTGTTCCAACGGCGCATCGGGAAATTGATGTCCCCAGACTGTACGGATATGCGACAGATAGCTGGCGCTGGCTGCTATCGGTGAAACCTTGCTAATATCATCGCCACTACCCCACGGCAGAATGTCCGCACCATGATCGACAGACGGGTGCGACAGCCAGCTTTTAGCGCTAGTGACAAATCGCCCTTTGCTTTTAGATCCCAATAGACGAGCTGCCTCGCCAATAACGGCGGTTTCACCTTCTGACGGCCCTCCGCTGGGGAATGCGAGATCGGCTTCGGACAATTCGCCGGTTGCAGGGTGATAACGCACCGACGGCAGCAGAGGCCTTGCGGCAACTTGACCGGGAGCAATCAGCTGCTCGATTTGGAAAATTTGTATTTCCTGGCTGATATTATCGGCTTTGGCATAAGCAACAACGGTATGCGTTGTGCCAAGGTCAATACCGACCAGATAATTTGCTGTGGGATTTTGCACGTTGATATTTTATAGGCCTAGTGTAAGAGCAGTAAACTCCAAATCTGAGCCTGCTATCTTCGTTATTTCCCTTCAACTTTCTTAGAAGCCGAAGGAGCATGATAATTGCTAAAAATAAGGATACACGAAATATTTTAGATTTACATCCTCCGCTATATCGATGCGATGGCGCTTACTACACCCAACACCCCGGCAGCATGGAGAGACCTACTGCCCGAAGACCCACCCATCGCAAGCAAATTCAACCTTATATAACTATTGCTCTGAGACAATCGGCACAATAGATTGACTTAACAGGGAGTAGTCATAGAAAATAGCTCGTTTAATTTCCACATTTAATTCACTTCGCATGGATAACAGCGTCTCCACGCAAAACAGTCTGGTTTCTGTTCAAAACTTGTCGTTTTCTCGCGGCAACAAGAAAATATTTGACGATATTTCTCTGGAATTTGAGCGCGGTAAAGTTACTGCAATCATGGGACCTAGCGGCACGGGCAAAACGACTCTGTTAAAACTAATCGGCGGACAATTGTTTCCTGAACAAGGCACTGTTATTGTCGATGACAACAATGTTCACCGGCTACGCCGTTCCGAGCTGTACAATCTGCGTAAACGCATGGGCATGTTATTTCAAAGCGGTGCGTTATTAACGGATATGAACGTATTCGATAATGTCGCTTTTCCGTTACGCGAGCATACCCATCTTCCGGAATCGATGATTCGCACTTTGGTGCTGATGAAATTGCAGGCGGTAGGCTTGAGGGGCGCGCGTGACCTGATGCCTAATGAACTTTCCGGCGGCATGGCTAGGCGAATTGCCTTGGCCAGGGCCATTGCGCTGGATCCGATGATGATCATGTACGATGAGCCTTTTACCGGCCAGGATCCCATCTCCAAAGGCGCATTGGTTCATCTTATCAAGTCGTTGAATACTATTTTGGGGCTAACCAGCATCATTGTTTCTCATGATGTTCAGGAAACCGCGGCGATAGCCGACTATATTTATGTCATTTCGGAAGGCAAAGTTGTTGGTCAGGGTACGCCCAAGGAGATTGAGCAATCCGAATCCGACTGGGTGCAACAGTTTATGAACGGAACTGCTGACGGTCCGGTGCATTTTCACTATCCGGCCAAAGATTATGTTGATGATTTGTTATCGACAGGAAAGCGTTATAGTTAAAGGCCGAAAGCAAGTACCATGCGTCTTTAAAAAACAACACCTACTGTAAAAATATAATAAAAATGATTGAACTCCTACAGAATTTAGGCAAAAACACCCGCACCGGTTTTACCAAACTTGGCCGGGGCACGTTTTTCCTGTTACAGATTATTTCCGGCATACTCAGCGTGCTACCCCGACCCAGACTATTGCTTAACCAGATGTATTCGGTCGGCGTGTTATCTTTCCTGATTATTACTATTTCCGGGCTGTTTGTTGGCATGGTTCTGGGCCTGCAAGGCTATTACATCCTCTCCGATTTCGGCGCGGAAGAAACACTGGGCGTCATGGTTGCAGCGTCTTTGGTTAGGGAACTCGGCCCAGTCGTGTCGGCGCTTTTATTTGCAGGCAGGGCCGGTTCAGCATTAACGGCAGAAATTGGTTTGATGAAAGCGACAGAACAACTCTCCGGTATGGAGATGATGGCCGTCGACCCGATTAAGCGCATTATTTCCCCTCGCTTTTTGGCAGGATTATTGTCCATGCCCTTACTTGCGGCGCTGTTCAGCGCGGTAGGCATTATCGGCGGACAAATGGTTGGCTCAGGCCTATTAGGCGTCGATGAGGGCGCTTACTGGTCGCAAATGCAAGCCAATATCGATTTCCAGGATGACATTATCAATGGCGTAATCAAAAGCATCGTATTCGGTTTTGTCGCTTCCTGGATAGCGCTATTTGAAGGCTATGATGCAATCCCAACTTCGGAAGGTGTCAGCCGAGCCACCACGCGCACCGTAGTCAATTCAGCTTTTAGTATTTTAGGTCTGGATTTCATTCTGACCGCACTCATGTTTGGAGATAATTAACATGCAGCACACCAGTACCCAGGACACATTTGTCGGACTTTTTGTCGCATCAGGCATTGTCGGGTTGTTTTTTCTTGCCCTACAGGTAAGTAATTTAAGCTCTTTTACCGAGCATGACAGTTATACGGTTACCGCCCGTTTTGAAAACTCCGGCGGTTTGAAGGTTAAATCGCCCGTTTCATCGGCCGGCGTTAAAATTGGCAAGGTCAGCGCGATCAGCTTCGACCCTAAAACCTATGAATCCGTGGTGCAACTGAGTATTGATAAGCAATATAACACGCTACCTGACGACACCACCGCCAGCGTTTTTACGGCCGGTTTGTTAGGTGAACAATACGTCAACCTGGAAGCGGGCGGTTCGGACGAGTATTTAAAGGATGGCGGAAAAATTGAAATCACCCAGTCCGCCATTATTCTGGAAAAGGCGCTCGGCCAGTTCCTGTTTAAATCCGCGGAAGAAAAAAAGTGAGCCGACTGCATATTATTAAAGAAAGTGCCGGACAGTTTGTTATCGATGGCGATTTAACCTTTGCAACCATTGATAAACAGACTCTTCAATCATTTTCTTTTTTAAAAGGCGCCAAAGAAATTACCATTGATCTGGGCCGCGTCTCCAGCACAGACAGTGCGGGGCTTGCGTTAATGATCGAATGGATAAAATACTCCCGGCACAATAGAACGCAATTAAGCTTCAAAAATATTCCCGAGCAATTGCTTAACCTTGCCAAACTCAGCGGCTTTGATCAATCGGGCCATTTTGCAATTTAAACTGACTAATAGAGACGGCTAAAGACGAAAGGCAAAAGGCGCAAAAAGCCAAGCACTTTCCTTTAGCCCCCTTTGCCCTTAGCCCTTAGCCTTAAGATTTATATGGATAAACTAATTATTACCGGCGGCGCACGACTCTCTGGAGAGCTGCGTATCTCCGGCGCTAAAAATGCCGCTTTACCTATTTTGGCAGCCACATTGCTCTCGGAATCGCCGGTTAGCGTCGGCAACATACCGCACCTTCACGACATCACCACAACCATGGAATTGCTGGGCCGGATGGGTGTTCATCTCACTGTTGACGAGAAAATGAATATCGAAGTCGACTCCAGCACGATCAACAGTTTTGTCGCGCCCTATGAGCTGGTCAGAACCATGCGCGCATCGATACTGGTATTGGGTCCTTTAGTGGCTCGATTCGGCGAAGCCCATGTGTCATTGCCCGGCGGCTGCGCTATCGGCTCGCGCCCTGTCGACATTCATCTTAACGGCCTTATGAAAATGGGCGCGGATATTACCGTCGAAAACGGTTTTATCCATGCCAAAGCGTCCCGGCTTAAAGGCTGCCGTCTGGTTCTGGAACAGATCACCGTTACCGGCACTGAGAATCTGCTAATGGCAGCCGTCCTGGCTGAAGGCACCACGATTATTGAGAATGCCGCCAAGGAACCTGAAGTCACCGAC
The DNA here is from genome assembly GCF_004322395.1 of Methylobacter sp. Lineage (GTDB taxonomy): Bacteria > Pseudomonadota > Gammaproteobacteria > Methylococcales > Methylomonadaceae > Methylobacter_A. The sequence goes on along the minus strand of NZ_SCTW01000146.1, from coordinate 4,205 downwards.
TTGGCTCACTTTTTAAATAAAATGGGCGCCAAAATCACTGGCATAGGTACCGATGTGCTGATCATTGAGGGCGTTGAGAAGCTGGGCCTTGACAGTATCCACTACGACATCCTTCCCGACCGGATCGAAACCGGCACCTATTTGATTGCTGCCGCAATCACCGGAGGAAGTATCAAACTAAAAAACACCCGTCCCGATATTCTGGACGCTGTATTGGAAAAATTAGTTGAAGCCGGCGCTGAAATCACTACCGGTGAAAACTGGATCAAACTGGATATGCACGGTAAAAAGCCCAAGGCTGTTTCAGTGCGCACATCGCCCTACCCGGCCTTCCCGACCGATATGCAGGCGCAGTTTACCGCCATGAATACTATCGCTGACGGTGTGGGCACGATTACCGAAACCGTGTTTGAAAATCGCTTCATGCACGTTCAGGAGTTGATGCGCATGGGCGCCGACATTAAACTGGAATCCAATACCGCTATCTGCACCGGCGCTGCAAAACTGACCGGAGCACCGGTTATGGCGACCGATTTAAGGGCCTCGGCAAGTCTTGTGATAGCCGCACTGGTAGCCGAAGGGGATACGTTGGTTGATCGCATTTACCATATCGACCGGGGTTATGATCACATCGAAGAAAAACTTTCTCAATTGGGTGCGACGATACGCCGCGTCCCAAGATAAGGTAAGACTATGCTAACCATCGCCGTATCTAAAGGCCGAATTTTTGAGGATGCCCTGCCCTTATTGGCAGAGGCAGGCATCACGCCGATTGACGATCCAAAAACCTGTCGCAAACTGATTTTACGAACCACACGGGATGACGTGCAGCTAGTCATCATCCGCGCCACCGATGTGCCTACGTTTGTCGAATATGGTGCAGCCGATATGGGCATTGCCGGAAAAGACATCTTGCTGGAGCACGGCGCTGAAAGCCTGTACGAACCTTTGGATTTGAATATCGCCTGTTGCCGGTTAATGACGGCTGCACACAAAGATGCACCCCCGATTGCCGGGCGGGTTCGTGTTGCGACCAAATATGTCAAAATAACCCAACGCTATTTTGCCGGTTTGGGCATACAGGCGGAAATCATTAAGTTGTACGGATCGATGGAGCTGGCTCCGTTAGTTGGCCTTTCCGATTGCATTGTTGACCTTGTCGACACCGGCAACACGCTAAAGGCCAATGATCTTGAGCCTCGTGACTTGATTATGAATATCAGCTCAAGATTGGTGGTTAATAAAGCCGCAATGAAAATGAAGCATCAGGCGATTCAATCGTTGCTTGATCAGTTTGAGAAGACGCTCGCAAAAAGAGCTTAATAACTCATTTGATGTCCACGAAAAGCACGAAAAGCACGAAAAAGTTTGTGCATCCTTCCCAGGCTCCGCGCACATCGCTATACACAAGTATTTTAAATGCACGTCATCCCGGCAGGGATTGCCGGGATCCAGAAGCCATGGATGGCGATACCAAAACAGACAGTAAGTATCACCGGGGATTGATCAGTAAAATCAAGCGCTCGCATCCCTGTACCCTGGATTCCGACACAAATCTGTCTGGAACAGATTTGCATTTACCCGAAGAGCGTCAAGCAGGATAGCCTGACGTGAATCCCTGCCGGAATGACGGTGTACCACAGACACTTGTTTATAACAACGGGCACTCCACCGCAGGAACAGTAAAACTTTAAAGATTTTTCGTGCTTTTCGTGTCTTTCGTGGACAATATATAACATCAACACATCCTAAAATTTTGGTTATCTTATGTCCGACATAAACATCACCCGACTCGATGCCTCATCAGCTGATTTCATCCGCCAATTAGACAATTTGCTGGCCTTTGATAAAGCCGACGACCTGGAAATTCACCAGCGTGTTTTGGCTATTATTACCGATGTCCGCAAAAATGGCGATGAAGCAGTTATTGAGTATACCAACCGCTTCGATCACCGCTCCGTCAAGCAAATTTCCGAGCTGGAACTGTCGCCGGAAGTCCTCAAATCGGCCTGGAACGGATTACCGGCAGAGCAAGCCCAAGCGTTGCAAACAGCCGCAGACCGTGTTCGCGCTTATGCCGAACACCAAAAGATGGAATCGTGGCAATATACAGAAGCTGACGGCACCGTTCTTGGACAGAAAATCACTCCGCTAGATCGCGTCGGGCTTTATGTGCCCGGCGGTAAGGCAGCCTACCCTTCGTCAGTACTAATGAATGCGATACCTGCTAAAGTTGCGGGCGTCGGCGAATTGATCATGGTGGTACCCGCACCGCATGGCGAAACCAATGAACTCGTTCTGGCAGCCGCCTATTTGTCGGGCATAGACCGCGTATTTACGATGGGCGGCGCGCAGGCCGTCGCCGCGCTGGCTTACGGCACGGAAACCATTCCTCCGGTGGCAAAAATCGTCGGCCCCGGCAATATTTATGTGGCTACCGCGAAAAAACTGGTATTCGGGCAAGTCGGCATCGACATGATTGCCGGACCGTCGGAAATACTGATTATCTGCGACGGCAAAACCAATCCCGACTGGATTGCAATGGACCTGTTTTCACAAGCTGAACATGACGAAAATGCCCAAGCCATATTGATCAGTACTGACGCGGCTTATTTGGACGCTGTTGAACAAAGCATCAACAAGCTATTGCCAACGATGGAACGTGCCGAGATAATCAAGACATCGTTGACTACGCGAGGCGCATTAATCAAAGTCAGCAACTTAAACGCAGCCGCCGATGTGGCTAATATTATTGCGCCCGAACATCTGGAACTCTCCGTTGAAGACCCGGAAACCTTGTGCAAAAACATTCGCCACGCCGGCGCCATTTTCATGGGCCGCTATACCGCCGAAGCATTAGGCGATTACTGTGCCGGACCCAACCATGTATTACCGACCTCCAGCACAGCAAGGTTCTCGTCACCATTGGGTGTTTATGATTTCCAAAAACGCTCCAGTTTGATCAACTGTTCTAAAGCAGGTGCGGATGCGCTGGGCAAAACCGCATCCATATTGGCGCGAGGCGAAAGCCTGACTGCCCATGCACGATCTGCGGAGTTTAGAATAAAAACAGACTAAAAGAAGGCTAAGGATGAAGGGCGAAAGGCGAAAAGAACCATCTGCTTGAGCCCAAGCCTTTCGTCTTTCGTCTTTCGTCTTGTACCTTTTGCCCTGAGTCTCATATATGTCCAAAAATAATCTTCTTTCCTCTATTTTCCGCAAAGAAGTACTGGCGATGTCTGCCTATAAAGTTGCAGATGCTACTGGTTTAATCAAACTGGATGCGATGGAAAACCCCTACAGCTGGCCTGAAGACATCAAAAAAAGCTGGCTGGAAGCATTGAAAGACTGCCCGTTAAATCGCTATCCGGACCCTGAAGCACGACATCTGACAACAACCATCAAGCGCCTGAATCAAATACCTGAGCAGTTCGATGTGCTGCTGGGCAATGGTTCCGATGAAATCATTCAATTGTTGTTAATGGCGCTGCCTTCCAATGCTTCTGTGTTGGCGCCTGATCCCGGTTTTGTGATGTACAAACAGCTCAGCCTGTGCCTGGGTCTAAGCTACCACGGTATCCCGTTACTTGCCGACAGCTTTGACCTGGATTTACCGGCTATGCTGAATGCGATAGAAACGCATCAGCCGTCGGTTATTTTTCTGGCCTATCCTAACAATCCCACCGGAAATTTATTTTCCGAAGCGTCGATCCGGGACATCGTAAAAACCGCCAAAGGTTTGGTGATTATCGATGAAGCTTATGCGCCTTTTGCCGATGCCAGTTTTATTGGCAGCTTAGGACAGTATGACAACCTGTTAGTGATGCGTACCGTATCGAAACTGGGACTGGCAGGCTTACGCCTCGGTTATATTGCGGGCACGCCGGACATCATCGATCAACTCCATAAGATTCGCCTGCCCTACAATATTAACATCCTCACCCAAATCAGCGCTGACTTCGCCCTGTCCAACAACGCATTGTTTGACCGGCAAACGCAGCAGATTTGCGCTGAACGATCGATCGTTTTCAACCGGCTAAATGAGTTGGACGGCATTACCGCCTATCCCAGCGCGGCTAATTTTATTCTGTTTAAAACACCTGAAAATCAGGCAAATGAAATCTTCGCATCGATAAAACAACAAGGCGTTTTAATTAAAAACCTTAACGCTCAAGGCGGCTTGCTGACTGATTGCCTGCGGGTAA
>NZ_SCTW01000145.1 GCF_004322395.1 Methylobacter sp. | reverse complement strand
GAATAAGGAAAAAAGTATGCGCATTCTCTGTCTCCTCGCTCTTATCGTTATTTCAATTGTTGAGATTGGCCCCATTCCCATCACTCCGATAGTGTTGATTTACGTTGTGTTGTTTAGACCGGCATGGTTTTATGAATTGGTAGTCCAAATATATGACAGAGATTAAAGCCAACCGGAATGTAAAAAATAATACGATTTTTTGGGAGTCTCACGCCGCCACGATAGAGGAGGGGGCAAGTTAATCAAATTGGATATTTTTTCAGGGAGTAATCAGAGTATGCAACTTCAAAATATACCGCTCATTAAGAAGTTAGTTATAGCTTTGGTTTTTGCAGGGCTTGTATTGCTTATTGGACATGGGTTGGAACTTTATCTACCTGATCTTGAAATTTGGATTCAAGGCATGGGCGCTTTTGCGCCGTTGGGTTTTATTGCATTATTTGTCATTTTGACTCCTCTATTTGTATCAGTCGATGCGCTTTGTTTCGCTGCCGGCTTATTATTCCCAATCGGTACAGGAGAGCTTTATACCATCATCGCCACTTATTTGGCTTCGGCTTTCATTTTTTTTCTGGGACGTTATTTATTGCATGACAGAGTTCTTGCGTTTCTTGCCAAGCATAAGCATTTTTCCAAACTCAACGAGGTAATTAAGAGCAATCCGTTTAAGCTGATGTTTTTATTGCGTCTGACGCCTCTGCCATTTGCAATGCTGAGTTACGCTTTTTCGATTACTCAAGTCAGGTTCTGGCCTTACTTAGCCGCTACCAGCGGCATTTTAATTTACAATGCCTGCTTGGTTTATATGGGATATACCGCTAAACATCTGGCCGGATTAATGAGTGATGTTTCTCCCCAGATCAGTGTTTCATATCCGCTGCTGGGAGCAGGTTTAGTTATTTCTTTAGCGGTATTGGTTTATGTAGCAAAAATTGCAGGTAAAACTGTAAAGCAACTTGGGATGAATGATGAATAATTGTGCCGCCCATGCCGAAAAACCATCCTTACATTTTTACCAGACGGTAAAAAATGTGTTTTGCTATCTCAGCCGTTGAGATATAGAGCATAACGATTACACCGAGCAACCCAAGTAAATGAAGCGGCAGCGGCTGAAAACCTATTAACGGCGCAATCGGCGTATAGGGTAACGCCACAGTGACGGCGACGATTGTCAGCGTTGCGGCGACCAGGTATTTGCCGGGGCGGCTGGAAAAAAACGGTTTGCTGCTGCGCACTACAAAAACAATCAACGCGGCTGAAACCACAGACTCCAGAAACCAGGCAGTGCGAAATTGTTCTACAGAAACATCCAGCAGCAACAGCAGGCCGAAGGTCATAAAATCGAACAAAGAACTGACAAAGCCGAAAGTGATCATGAACTTACGGATGAACTTGATATCCCATCGCCGGGGTTGCGAGACCATGTCCGCATCGACATTATCCGAGGCGATGGTCATTTCCGGAAAATCGGTCAATAAGTTGGTCAACAGGATTTGCTTGGGCAATAACGGCAGAAAGGGCAAAAATAACGATGCGCCGGCCATGCTGAACATGTTGCCGAAGTTGGAGCTGGTTGCCATGAACACGTATTTCAGTGTGTTGGCGAAAGTAATGCGTCCTTCGCGAACGCCTTGCACCAATACGGCCAGATCTTTTTCCAACAGCACAATTTCGGCCGTTTGTTTGGCGATGTCGGCGGCGCTATCGACAGAAATGCCGACATCGGCGGCATGCAAGGCAGACACATCATTAATGCCGTCACCCATATAGCCGACCACAAAGCCGGCTTTTTTTAGCGCAATGATGATGCGCTCTTTCTGGTTGGGTTCGACTTCGGCGAATAAATCGACATCCACCACTTTATTGATCAATGCAGGACCGCTCATTTGCTCAATTTCAGGGCCGGTCAGGATTTCGTGTTCCGCCAACCCCAGTTGCTTGCTGACGGTAGCCGCTACCAAACGGTTATCGCCGGTAATGATTTTGAGCGTCACGCCCAGTTCGCGCAGTTGCTTGATCGTTTCTTCACAATCTGCTTTGGGCGGGTCGAAAAACAACAGAAAGCCTAGAAAGCGCATGTCGGTCTCATCAGTCTTATCTATCCGTGTCTGCGCATCCACTGGCTTATAGGCAACGCCTAAGGTGCGGAAGCCCTGACGACTGAAATCTTCGTAACGTTGCTGGATTTGCTCGCTTGCCGATTCTATCGGCAGCAGCGTGCCGTCGGCATTTTCCACTTCAGAGCAGGCGTCAAGAATGTTGGTCAGGGCGCCTTTGGTGATCAAAATACTTTCGCCCTGCTTGGAAACTAACAGACTTAGACGTTTACGGTAAAAATCATAGGGAATTTCCGCCAGTTTTTCGCAGTCTTTTAAATCGAATTGCCGAAATTGCCTGATCGCTTCGTCGATGGGATTGCTGAATCCGGTTTCATATACGGAATTAACATAGGCATAAAATGCCACTTTATCGCTGGCGTTGCCTGACAGATCAAACGCACCGCGTAAATGCACGGTGCCTTCGGTCAAGGTGCCGGTTTTATCCGAACAAAGCACGTTCATGCTGCCGAAATTTTCGATTGAGGCTAATTGCTTGACGATAACCTTTTGCTCCGCCATGCGTTTCGCGCCGTGAGCCAGGTTGATGCTGATGATTGCGGGCAATAATTGCGGCGTTAAGCCTACGGCCAGAGCCAGCGCGAACAAAAACGAGTCCAGCACCGCTTTTTCAAGATAAACATTCACCGCAAAAATCAACATAACCAGTATTAGCGTGATTTCCATCAGCAGATAACCAAAGCGCCTAATGCCGCTCTCAAACTCGGTTTCAGGAGACTTTAACTTGATACGCAGGGAGAGTTTGCCGAATTCCGTGGTTTGCCCTGTGGCAATCACCAGCGCCGTTGCATCGCCGCTCTGCACATGTGTTCCCATCCATAGGGCGTTGGTACGCTGGCTTAATGCGGTTTCTACCGGCAATACGCCGGGTAATTTTTCGACAGGATAGCTTTCTCCGGTCAGTATGGCTTCATCAATAAACAGGTTATCGGATTCCAGGATCAAACAATCTCCGGGGATAACGTCGCCGGCCCTGAGTAATATGATGTCGCCGGGAATCAGGTTTTCTGCGGCAATCTCTGTTGCAACGCCGCCCCGAAGCACGTTGACTTTGATTTGCACAATCTCAAGCAGCTTTTCTATAGCGCTGGCTGCACCTTTTTCCTGCCAGAATCCTAACAAACCGCTGATCATTACAATCGTTAAAATAATCGCGGCATCCAGACGATCATGTAAATAGAATGACAATCCTGTAGCAAAAAGCAGTATCAGAATAATGGAGTTTTTAAACTGGGCTAAAAACAGTTGTAAGTTTCCCGTTTGCTTTTTGTTATTTAACCGGTTTGCGCCGTAGAGTTTTATTCGATGATCGGCTTCTTCATTGCTTAAGCCTTGAAGCGTCGTAGCCAACTGCTTGAGTTGCTGTTCAGCAGGCGTATTCCAGAATGCGTTGTGCGTTTCAGGTTTATCTGGTTTTGAAACGGTTTTCATGACTAATTCTGCTTGTGATTTTGGAGGCGCTCTATTGTAACTCGACATAAAATTCCTATGTGGCTACTGTATTATCGATGAAAAATACCCAACTTATTATCTTGTTCTTATGATTCTGTCAATTCTTGAGATAAGTGAACAAATCAACGCGATTTCTACCAGAGACACCCTGGGATAGGGCGAAGCTCTCTACAGTGTGATGAGCTTAAGATTTGTACGGTACCGTACAGACTGCGGCGAACTGCTGAATATATTCTTTAATTGACAAGATTTATCTTTATGCACCACATACGTTCGAGGGCGCGCGTAATTATATTCACGGCATGGGCAATATCCCTTCTACTGCATATCAATAGATCTAATTGAGAAATTTATAAACTAATAAATAACTTACGGACCGGCAGGAGAAACTGCAAATGCAAGCTAATCTATTAAAATCATTTGCCTTTATGGAATCGGCGGCCTTGGCCGTACTGGCGTTGCTAGGGCTTTGCTATGTAGAAATTGCAGGTACATTTTCGCGCCATATGATTATACATATAGCGCTGATGACCGTAGCAGCACCGGTTTTAGCAAGTTTGCTTCTGAAATTGCGGTATTCATCCGCCAAACCCGCTAGCATTTCAACATTATTCGCGGCTATCACCCTGCAAGCGGCTTTGTTGATGGCATGGCATTCGCCGCTAGGTATCGGTCTGGCGATGGAAGGTCATGCCGGTGCTTTGCTGATGCAAGCAACTTTGCTTTTCTCCGCCTTATGGTTTTGGCTCATAGTATTAAACCAGACCGGCGAACATTTATGGCGGGCGGTTGTTGCCCTGTTGTTGACCGGCAAGCTGTTTTGTTTAATTGCCGTCTTACTGATATTTGCGCCGCGTGTACTTTACGGTATGACCTCTACCAATATGCCGATGACAGTTGAGCTCGCCGACCAGCAGTTGGCCGGATTGCTGATGGTTACTGTTTGTCCGATCACTTATGTTCTCGCCGCGATTGTGCTGATTTCGCATTGGTTCCAGACACTGCCCGATTCGCAAAGTGACGCGGTAGCCGTAGCGGAAAACAGCTTATGGCAAAGCCGGTAAGAAGACGTTTGCGTAAACTTTTGCCGTGGGCGCTTGGGCTTTTTGCCGGGGGTATTGTGCTGGTTCTGGCCATCGCATATTCCGGCATTTTCAACATCGCGGCCAGTGCGGGACATCCGGCTTGGCTCGAATGGCTTTTAACGCTGGGCAAGGAGCGTTCGGTTATAGTCAACAGCTTGCCCGTTGACGCCCCGGAGCTGGATATTGCCGGGCTGATGCCGCTGGGGGCTGCGCACTTTCAAGGAGGATGTGCCACCTGTCACAGGACGCCGGGACAATCGCTGAATCCCGTTTATGCTCAGATGCTGCCCCCGCCACCGGACTTGAAGATTAATGCGCCTATGTGGACGCGCGAACAACTGTTTTGGATTGTGCGTCATGGTATTCAATTTACCGGAATGCCGGGGTGGAGCGGCCGGGATCGCGACGATGAAGTTTGGGCTGTGGTTGCGTTCTTGGAAGTGCTGCCGTTAATGAAGGTAGCGGATTACCTGAAGTATGCGAACGGTAATAACAAAGATAATATCGCAGCTCAAAACTATCCAGCTAGTGAGTTTGCCAGTCAGGGCAGGCCCAAAATTAACCTCAGCGCATGTAATCGCTGCCATGACACAAGCGATGCGCCACCGACAAGTCCCTATGTGCCCCGCCTTGGCGGTCAGGATAAAGCTTATTTGAAAAGGACATTACACGAATATCACAACGATCTGCGACAAAGCGGCTTTATGGAACCAATTGCCGTCGAACTCGATGATGAACATATTAATAAATTGGCGGACTATTACGCGTCGTTAGCAGGTCCTGTTAGTAAACCCGTCCAGCGTCCATCTTCGGCAGGACTCGAGCTGGGTCGCCAACTAGCGGAACACGGTGATCTTTTGCGCAAGGTGCCAGCTTGCCTGTCGTGCCACGGCGCTAATAAACGTTCGGACTATCCTCGTCTGGCCGGTCAATCTGAACAGTACCTCAGGCAGCAATTGCAGATTTTGCAGAGAGGGATTCGCGCAAAAACGCCGTACGGCGCGATTATGACTACTATTGCAAAGCGTTTGACCGAGCAACAGGTAGTAGCCGCCGCAGCATTCTTCGCGAATCAAGCACCGGCGGAACGCGCTGATCACAAAGCAGGGGAGGGCTTGCGACAATGAAACTGTTTTGTATTATGGCTTTGTTGATCATAGCCGGCTGTCATGGTCAGCAATCCGCGTTTACCGGTCTAGGGCCGGTTTCATCGCGGATTACGCTGCTGACCTGGATCATGATTATTGGAGCCGCCTTAATAACGCTTTTAATATGCGCGCTGATATTGATTTCAATAGCCGGTCCTGCCGGTTGGCGTCATAAACTTACCGATAAAAAAAGCATTGTTTGGGGGGGGATTGTTTTTCCGGTAGTCACCTTAACCGCTCTGCTGGTCTACGGATTTTTGATTTTGAACGCCGGTGGAGCGTTGATTCAGGCCGAAAACCCGGTGCATATTTCGGTGGTAGGAGAACAATGGTGGTGGCGGGTTATCTATCGGTATGACGATGGACGGACTACGGAAAGCGCCAATGAACTTCGGATTCCTACAGGCCGCCCGATTGAAATCGAGTTATCGACGGCGGATGTGATCCATAGCTTCTGGATACCTGCCTATGCAGGAAAGATCGACATGATTCCGGGACGCACCAATATCCTGCATTTTATTGCCGACAAGCCCGGCATCGTGACTGGGCAATGCGCCGAGTATTGCGGCGGCGCGCATGCGCTGATGTCGTTTTACACTATGGCGATGGCGCCTTCCGAGTATGACGCATGGCTCGCCAAGGAGCGGACGAACGCGAGACCAGCGCTTGAGAAAGAAGGCGAACAGCTGTTTTTATCCGGCGGATGCGGCGGCTGCCATACGGTTCGAGGCATCCGGGCGGACGGGAGGATAGGGCCGGATTTGACGCATGTCGGCAGCAGGCTGTCGCTCGGCGCCGGTATTCTGCCAAACACTGCGGAAGGCTTTGCCAAATGGATTAGTCAGCATCAAACAGTTAAGCCGGAAAGTTTGATGCCTCCTTTCGGTATTTTTTCCGAAAGTGAGCTTCAGTCCTTATCGGCTTATCTAAACAGCCTGGAGTAATTGCGATGCATAAGCTGGAAAAATGGAACACGGATGACACTGATTGGACGGGCCCAAACGGATTTTGTCTCATTCCCACGCAGCTCGCTCGTCGTTATACACAAGTGTTTGGGAGATACGACGGTTTTCGTCATCCCGGCAGGGATTGCCGGGATCCAGAAGCCATGGATGGCAATATCGAAGCCGGCACAAGCCTTGCAGCGCGGAATTGCTTAGTTAAATCAGGCATTCACATCCCTGTGCTCTGGTTTCCGGCAATCCCTGCCGGAATGACGTGTTTTTCAATATTTGTGCATGAAGACGAGCGTGGTAGCGCGTGGGAACAAAAGCGGGAATTTAGTCCGGCTGTTAATTCCCTAAGGAGGAGTTAGTGGCAAACACAACCAACCCAAAGACAGTATTACCGAATACTTTACCGAGACCGGAAGGTGAAGAGGAACAACTGCTGCGCATTTGGGCAGCGCCAACCGGATGGAGGTGGTTCACTGCGGTCAATAACACAACGGTGGGGTTGCTGTACCTTGGCGCGGCCTTTGTTTTTTTTGTTCTCGCCGGCTTGGTCGCTTTGGTTATGCGCACACAACTTGCCGTACCGGAGAATAATCTGGTCAGCCAGGATTTATACAACCAGCTTTTTACGATGCACGGCACCACCATGATGTTTCTGTTCGCTGTGCCGGCCCTGGAGGCATTGGGCGTGTTGCTGCTGCCGCAAATGCTGGCTGCCAGGGATTTGCCGTTTCCGCGATTGAGCGCGTTCGCCATCTGGGCTTACATCATTGGCGGCGGGGTATTTTTCACCACCATCTTTTACGACCTGGCGCCCAAAGGGGGCTGGTTTATGTATCCGCCGTTGACATTGACCGAGTATTCTCCAGGCAATAACGCCGATTTCTGGCTTCTGGGTATAGGTTTTATTGAAATATCTGCAATCGCCGGGGCGATTGAGATTATTGTCGGCATTTTGCGGACCCGCCCCCCCGGAATGTCGCTCGATAAATTGCCTATTTTCGGCTGGTCCATGCTGGTCTTTGCCGGCATGATCGTGGTGGCGTTCCCGGCGGTGATTCTGGCAACGATGTATTTGGAGATCGAGCGCTCTTTCGGCTGGCCTTTTTTTACTGCCGCCGGCGGCGGCGACCCGTTGTTGTGGCAACATTTATTTTGGTTTTTCGGCCATCCGGAAGTGTACATTATTTTCCTGCCCGCAGCCGGGTTGGTGTCGATGATTATACCGACCATGGCGCGCACACCTCTGGTAGGTTACAAGCTGATTGTCGTCGCGCTGATTGCCACCGGATTTTTCAGTTTCGGCTTGTGGGTGCATCATATGTTCGCGACAGGCATTCCCTCGCTCAGTCTAGCCTTTTTTTCCGCGACCAGCATGGCCGTGGCGGTGCCGTCCGGTATCCAGATTTTTTCCTGGATCGCTACCATTGCCTCGTCCAAAGGCCGGTTTCAGTTGAACACTCCCTCGCTTTTCGTGCTGGGTATGCTGTTTATTTTTACGGTCGGCGGGCTGACCGGCGTAATGGTCGCGATGGTGCCGTTCGACTGGCAGGCTCACGATACGCATTTTATCGTCGCCCATCTGCATTATGTATTGGTTGGCGGCATGGTTTTCCCGCTGTTTGCGACCTTTTATTATTGGGCGCCGATGGTCAGCACGCGAATGCTGTCCGAGAGGCTCGGAAAATGGTGCTTCTGGCTGATGTTCATCGGTTTTAATATTACTTTTCTGCACATGCATATTACCGGACTGATCGGCATGCCGCGCCGTGTGTGGACGTATTCGGAGGCGTCAGGGTGGGGACCTTATAATTTTGCATCGACCGTGGGCGCTTATATCATCGGTGCCGGAGTACTGGTTTTTATTATCGACATGATGCGCAATTTCCGGGTCGGGACGCACGGCATGAGCAATCCTTGGCAAGCCGGAACCCTGGAATGGCTGCCTACGGATGTGTATTCCACTCGCTCCATTCCGCATGTGACCAGTCGCGATCCTCTGTGGGACCAACCCAACCTGGCTGAGCAAGTCGAAGCGGGCGAACATTATTTGCCCAATGCCCCTACCGGCGGACGGGAGACTATTGTCACTACCGCCATTGAAGCCAAGCCGCAATATGTGATCCAAATGCTGGGCCCAAGCTGGACGCATTTCTTCTCCGCCGTCTTTACCGCCGCCTGTTTTCTTTTGCTGACTATCAAGGTGGTTGTGCCGGCGATTGTTTGTGGTGTGCTTGCTATTGCGATTTTTCTGGTCTGGGCGTGGGAACTCGATAAAGGCCCGTACAAAGGGCCGATCGATATAGGCGCTGGGTTTAAGCTTCCGGTTTATGTCACCGGCCCGGTCGGCCACGGCTGGTGGGCAATGATTATCCTGATGCTCGTTGCAGGCTCGCTTTATTTCGCTTATTTATTTTCTTATCTTTACATTTGGACAGTATCGCCAGGGAGGTGGCCCGCCGATGCAGCGAGCCTACCCGTCTTACAGTGGCCGGCTGTCAGCGCATTGTCATTTATTGCCAGTGCTGCATTTTTTGCTGTGGCAAAGGGGACCCTCCCGGAACCGGGTGAAAAGAATATATTGACACCGCTGCTGGTACTGCTCGGCGCACTATTAAGTGTGTTTGCAGTGTATCTGGAAATCTGGTGCCAGTGGCAGATAGGCCTTCGCCCAGCAGAATCAAGCTATGGAGCATTAGTGTATATGTCCGGCGTTTTAGACGGCGAGCTGGTTTTTGCGGTGTTGATGATGTCGTTGTTTGTTATCGCACGGCATTTTACCGGCAAGCTCGACCGAGTGCGCTTTGCCAGTTTGGAAAACACCAATTTGCTGGCCTATTACACCGTGGCTCAAGCGCTTACCGGTCTTTTGATAATTCACGGCTTTCCGAGAATGATTTAATTATGACCACATCAAAGCCAGTATTTTCTGAAAAATTTATCGGCATAGCGCTGTTCTCTCTAGCCGGTCCTTTCATTTGGGTGGTGCATTTTGCCGTTGTGTACGGGGTTCAGCATATTGCCTGTGTCAAGATCG
>NZ_SCTW01000144.1 GCF_004322395.1 Methylobacter sp. | reverse complement strand
GCTTTGGATGATAAATAATCGCCAACAGAAGTAACGGCTTTTATCGTTCTGGCAGACTCTGCAATCCGGCATAAAACCTGCTTAATTCTCGGGTATTCTTGCTATGTCTAATATGAGCCTCTTAATGTTATTGGAATATCTATCAGCTATCCGAAATCCGCTTTCTTTTACAAAGAAAACGGCTTGATATGAAAACATTTATTAAAGTAACCGAAATATGGATACCCACAAAAGATCGTACCCGGTTGGAGTTTGGCTCTGGATTGTATGGTGAGTTGAATGAATTTCGAGTCGCCAGTGAAAAGGAATCTTTCGCTTATGACGAGGGTTTGCCCGGTAAAGCGTGGGCCGCAGGTCATCCTGTGGTTTTAACGGAATTTGATTACTCTTATTTTAAAAGGACCAAATCCGCTAAAAGAGCCGGTTTAACCTGCGGTATTGCAATGCCCGTTTTTTCAGGCGAATTTATAATGGCCGTGGTGGTTTTTTTATGTGGAGACGATCAGCATCATGCGGGCGCCATAGAGGTATGGAGTAACAGTCTAGAGAAAAATTCTGAGTTGGCTGTTGTTGACGGATATTACGGTACGCTGGACGATTTTGAGAGACTATCCGGGAAAATCAAATTCACCAAAGGGGCAGGCTTACCGGGGCAGGTATGGGAAACAGGCATGCCTGTACTGATAGAAGATCTGGGACTATCTACTACTTTTATCAGAAGCGCGGACGCCAGAAAAGCGGGAATAACGACGGCATTGGGCATCCCGGTTTCGGTAGTTGCAAACCAAGTTTACATCATGACGTTTCTTTCGGCCAAAGCTACGCCGATTGCCAAACGCATACAGATATGGGCGCCGGATCAAAGCGGTCAGCGGTTGGTGTGTCAGGCAGGATACAGCAAACAGAATGATGAGCTGGCGGAAATCTTTGAAACCATCTCCGTCCGTAAAGGCGAAGGCATATTAGGCCGAGTATGGTTAACCGGAGTTCCAGCGATCAGAAATAACTCGGGCATTGCTGTTACAGAAGGTGGCTTGAGTTCGATGCTCGCCATACCTGTTATCGATAGCGGAAGTTTAAAAGCCGTCGTTACTTTTTTATTTTAGTGGCGAACATTGAATCTGAGGGGTTGGTTATCCTTCCATGTCTTCAAGCTCGATATTAAGCGCTTTGGTTGAAAGCAATAGCTCGCTTACTGAGGCCAGCAACGATAAGACGATAAAAGCCATGCTGAATCCAAAAGTAATATTGCCGTAATATTGCTGCCTATAAAAAATCAATCCCATCGCGAGTATGCAGCAGATAATACCGATGACTGCCAGTAACTGCATAGCCACAATAAAATGGATGCGGTGCTTTAAACTGTCAATCTGTTTTTTTGCAACCGGACTTTGGGTTTTGTTAAACAGGTTATGCTGTTCTCTAATCCGGCTGGCAATTGCCAAAAAACGATTGGAATAGGCCAAAAACAAAACCGAAATGGCTGGAAATAACAGGGCAGGGGTGGTGATAGTGATGTCCATGACTATTTATTAACTGATGTTACGTAGTTGCTCGGATTTAGACTGTATCAACATTTTCATTATTAAAGTGTCGCTACCGCGACGTTATTTGAATCGGGTTCTCGCACCCGAAAGCGAGTTACTTTCTTTTGCTTCGCCTCGGCAACTGCTCCTGCGTTGCTCTACCTCCTGCATCCGTGCAGTCGAAAAGAAAGTAACCAAAGAAAAGGCGACCCGGATGCCGCTTGAATCACTCGGCACATCCTTGTGCCTCGCCCTTCGGGTGCGATGCATGCA
>NZ_SCTW01000143.1 GCF_004322395.1 Methylobacter sp. | reverse complement strand
ATATTGGATGTACAGATGGCGAGGCCTTTAAGAATTGAGTTTGCCGGGGCGCTGTATCATGTGACTGCGCGAGGTAACGCTCGGGAAGACATTTATCGTAATGATGTTGATCGTCAACAGCTCGATAGGATGTGCGGAACGCAGTGAAACGCATCACTCGCGAGCGATGCGCCTCCTTACGTCGGCAGCATCCTATGGTTAGCGCACCTTATAGCGTTATAACGCGCTCGGCCAGCGCATCAGCAAAACCAGCGCCGGAAACAGCAGTCAATACTTCTACGACGAACAAGGCCATCTGACCGGCGAATACGACCCCTCAGGCCACTTGATCCAGGAAATCGTCTGGCTCGGCGACTTGCCGGTCGCGGTGCTGAAGCCGGCAACCAGCCAAGCTACCACAACCGACCTCTACTACATCCATGCCGACCACCTGGGCACGCCGAGAATCATCACCCGCCCGGAAGACAACAAACTCGTCTGGATCAGGGAATCCGACGTTCGGCAACAGCCTGCCGGAGCAGAATCCTTCTGGCTTAGGCAACTTCGTGTTCAACCTCCGCTTTCCAGGGCAGTATTACGATCGGGAAACCGGGCTGTTCTATAATAGCTGTAGGGATTTTACATATGATTTTTTTCGTGTTTTTCGTGCTTTTCCTGGACAAATTGTAGTTATTGGAATCAGTCAACTTTCAACACCTTGGCTCCGCGAATCTTTCCCATGTCCAGTTCGATCAACGCCTCATTTGCCTGTTCCAACGCAAATACCTGAATCTCCGGCTGAAGGTTCATTCCAGCCGCCAAACTTAAAAACTCCTTTACATCGCCTCGAGTAATGTTGGCTACGCTCTTTAGCTCTTTTTCCTGCCAGAGATGCGTTGGATAATCCAGGCTCAGCAAGCTGCGATTATCGGTTTCCTTGCGGATCGCATTAATCACCAGCCTGCCGCCGGATTCAAGATTCGCCAACGCTTCAACGACAGGCTTCCATGCCGGGGTAGTATCGATGATGCTGTCCAGTTTATAAGGCGCTCGTTCGTTAGTGTCTCCTGCCCATACCGCACCGATTTCTTCGGCAAATGCTCTTTCTTCGGCGCTTCGGGCAAAAACGTAGACTTCGCTAGTCGGATACAAGTGCTGTGCCATTTTTAGCACCAGATGCGCCGACGCGCCAAAACCGGTTAGCCCCAATCTTTGGCCGTCGCATAGACCCGTCAAGCGTAACGACCGGTAGCCTATTGCACCGGCGCACAGCAACGGAGCCACCTGTAGATCGGAAAATACCTTCGGAATTGCATAAGCGAAGCTTTCTGCAACAGTCATATATTGGGCATAGCCGCCATTGGCGTCACGGCCGGTCGCGGCAAAAGTTGGGCACAGATTTTCATTGCCTGCCAGACAGAATTTACAGACGCCGCAAGCGGAGAAAATCCAGGCAACGCCCATTCTGTCGCCTATTTTTGCGGTAGTTACTTGAGCACCGACGGCTTCGACCCGGCCGACCACCTGATGCCCAGGAACTATCGGTAATTGCGGCGGCGGGGTGCGTCCTTCAATTTCATCCAATTCGGTGTGACAAACTCCGCAGGCTGAAACTTTCAGCAGGATTTCCTGTTCGCGGAGAACCGGAACAGGTAGGTCCATCAATTTCAGCGGTACGTGGTTTTCTTTAAGGTTACAGAGCGCTTTCAAGACCATCGCTTTCATAATCTCACCCCATTCGATTTCAATTTTGCTATAGATTTTGTATCAAAGCTATCAGTAATGTCCCCAATTGAAACGCTGTAAAGGTTATGTTGAAATTATTATTTATATTGAAAAAACCAGCTATCCGTGCATGAGACCGATTCCTAATAGAGCATTCCCCTCAAGTAAAATATCCCCGGAGCATAATTAATGAATGGTCTGCAACGCATGTTGAATGACATTGAAACGGAAGTTAAGTTGACCCGTCATCTGATCGGTAAAGACGCATTGAATGACAAAGTTATGGAAGCCATAAAACAGGTGCCGCGACATAAGTTTTTACCTGCGGACTTTCGCTTCCTTGCCTACGCTAACGGTCCGGCTCCGATCGGCTCGGGACAGACTATTTCCCAGCCTTACATTGTTGCGCTGATGACCGACTTATTGAACCCCAAACCCACCGATACCATCCTGGAAATAGGTACCGGTTCCGGCTATCAGACGGCTATCCTTTCTAAACTGGTTAAATACGTTTATTCGCTGGAAATAATTGAAGAGTTGTCTATCAAAGCACGTCGACAACTAAAAAAAATGGGCTACACCAATGTAACAGTCCGTACCGGCGACGGTCATTTAGGTTGGCCGGAGCATGCGCCCTTTGACGGCATTATAGTCACTGCGGCCGCAGCTTATATTCCCGAAGCCCTAATTGATCAACTAGGCACCGGTGCTCGGCTGGTTATACCGGTAGGTGTGGCTTACAGCTATCAGGAATTAATAGTTTTAGAAAAAAATGCCGATGGCAAAATTGAGTCTCGAAATATTCTTGGCGTCAGTTTTGTACCGCTTAACGATGGGCGCAATACGGAAACAAAAGACTTCGGTGATCTTCATGATGAATAACCGCTTTGATATAAAAGACTTATCGCTGGCTAATCAGGGACGCGAGCGTGTTGAGTGGGCGCTGACCGAGATGCCCGTGCTGAGCGCTATCCATGATCGCTTTGTCAAGGAACGACCCTTGGCGGGAGCGCGGATCAGCGGCTGTTTGCATATCACCACAGAGACCGCCAATCTGGCTCGCACCTTGAAAGCGGGTGGTGCGGAAATCGTTCTATGCGCCAGCAATCCCCTTAGTACCCAGGATGATGTCGCTGCCGTGCTGGTGCAGCATTATCATATTCCTACCTTTGCGATTTGCGGCGAAGACGGCAGTGCTTATTACCGGCATATAGCTCAAGCGCTGGATCATAAGCCTCAACTGACTTTGGATGACGGCGCCGATCTGGTTAGCGAATTGCATAAAAACCGCAGCGAGTTGTTGGCCGAGGTTATAGGAGGAACCGAAGAAACCACAACAGGCGTCATTCGCCTGCGTGCGATGGCGGCGGATCATGCACTCAGATTTCCGGTAATTGCCGTTAACGATGCGATGACCAAGCACCTGTTCGATAACCGCTACGGCACGGGTCAAAGCACGCTGGACGGGATTATACGATCGACCAATATACTGCTGGCCGGAAAAACTTTTACTGTTGCCGGTTACGGCTGGTGCGGCCGCGGTATTGCGATGCGAGCTAAAGGTCACGGCGCGCAAGTCATTATCACCGAAGTCGATCCGTTGAGAGCGCTGGAAGCTGCTATGGATGGCTTTCGCGTTATGCCTATGCTTGATGCTGCGGTCTGTTCGGATTTTATTGTTACCGCAACCGGCAACAAGCATGTGTTGGATCAAGCGCATTTTGAAGTCATCAAAGATGATTGCGTGATCGCCAATTCCGGGCATTTTAATGTTGAAATCAACATCCCGGCGCTGGAAAAATTGTCCATAAAAAAACATCGTCCGCGTTCCGGCGTTGAGGCTTATCAGCTTAAAAACGGGCGAACCGTTCGGCTGCTGGCTGGAGGACGGTTGGTTAACCTGGCTGCCGCAGAAGGGCATCCAGCCACCGTCATGGATGTAAGTTTTGCCAATCAAGCCTTGAGCATTGCCTATTTGTGGCAGCATGGCGCTGATCTTAAAAACGCTGTGTACCCGGTGCCTACCGATATTGATCGACAAGTTGCTGTGATGAAACTGGCGGCGATGCGCTTGAGTATCGACAGCTTAAGCCGGGAACAGCAAACTTACCTGTCATCATGGAAAGAAGGTACATAACCATTTATAGGCCCAATTAAATGGGTAGGGGCAATAGAATATGTCATCAAATATTAATATCCTGAAATGGCTTTTTGCGCTGGTTCTTATTTTTGGGGGATTTACCGTCTATAAGATTTTTGGAGTCTTGGCAGCCGACCTTGGCGATAAAGAATATGTCTGGCTGTTAAAGATAATCGCTGAATTCGGCTTGTTCACATCGGTAGTCATTTCAGTGGGATTTTTTCATCATTGGATAATTGCTACCGAAGAGCGTAGAGAAACCGAAAAGATATTTCATAACGTGTTGACAAAGTATATCGATGGGACGGTGATCAATGCTAAAAAACGGGGATTTTTAGGGATAACCGAGAAAGAGTTGGATTTTTCCGAGATCATGCATAGCCTGTATCCAGACGATTACGTTTACTGGTTAATTACCTTTGATCCACGATACAAACATCATTGCAGGGAGTTTGAGCTTGCCATTAAAAAAGGCGTTCATGTCAGGATGCTTATTTTGAAGGATTGCCCGATTTCAGAACTTTGCGCGAGCGAAATAATAGGCTTCGGCGTCGATGAATTCAGGCAATATAACCGATTGTTTTTAACATCGCTTGAAGATATAGCAGGACGTATTAATGAAAGGGACAGCGGGACATTGGGCGTTTTTGTCTACGATAGCCTGCCAAATATACCGTTGTTTATTATTCTTCGTAAGCAAAAAAAAATCATGGAGATTTATAGCAGCTTTTATCTGTCCGAACCCGTAGGAAGGATGCCTTATTTGCATTGGCAGTCTGAAACCAATTTTGATAGTCGATTCTTTTTTGAATCGGAAAAATGGAATATGCCGGATCTTTTTTTAGATTATTTTCAGCGACGTTGGATGATAGAAAAAGGTAAATTAAATAAGGCCGACAAAGAAAATTTACCTTACAAAGATTTTTTGTATGCGCCTGCTTCGGCTAGAAAAAAGTGCATCAGCCTAAATTATGAAGCAGATATGTTAAGTAGCTTTGACGCCATGTAATTTTGAGGACAAAAATATCAGGGTGAGCAGCCCGTACATACAGTTGAACCATTGTGGCACGAAATGAGCCGATATTGACCTTCCAACTTTTAGTACCAAAAAAGAGGAATCACAATGAACGAAATTCGTGGATGGGCTTCGCGCGGCGCGAAGCAGAAACTTGAACCTTTTACCTACAACGCAGGCCCACTCGGTCCGGAAGAGGTTGAAATTGCGGTCCAATATTGCGGCCTTTGCCATTCCGATCTATCGATCATCAACAACGAATGGGGATTGTCTCAATATCCCGTTATTTTGGGCCATGAAGCGGTCGGACGCATCGTCGCTATAGGCGATTACGTTAAAGGCTTGCAGGTCGGACAAAAGGTCGGGGTAGGGTGGAACGCCGTCAGTTGCATGCACTGTCACGAATGCATGACAGGAAACAATAATCTTTGTGCAGAAGCCGTGCCGACGATAGTCGGGCATCAGGGCGGTTTTGCGGATAGGGTTAGAGCGCATTGGGTCTGGACAATCCCATTGCCTGACGCACTCGATATTACCAGCGCAGGCCCGTTATTATGTGGCGGCATCACTGTTTTTTCGCCACTGTTGACGTTCGACGTCAAACCGACTGACCGCGTCGGCATCGTCGGTATCGGCGGCCTGGGGCATATGGGTCTTAAATTTGCCAACGCCTGGGGCTGTGAAGTGACGGCTTTCACCTCTAACCCGTCCAAGGCTGACGAGGCCAGAGGATTCGGCGCTCATCACGTCGTATCCAGCCGCGACAGCTCGGCTATGCAGCAAATCGCAAATTCGCTGGACATATTGATTGTTACGGTCAACACGTCATTGGATTGGGCTGCGATGTTGAAAACACTCAAACCCAATGGGCGCCTGCATGTCGTAGGCGCAGTTCTTGAGCCAATGCCGATTTCTGCCCTTGACCTGATCTTCGGGCAAAAGAGTGTATCGGGGTCACCGACTGGAGGCCCCTCGGCAATTTCAACCATGCTTGACTTTGCAGCGCGGCATAATATTGCTCCGCAAGTCGAACATTTCCCGATGAGCAAAGTAAACGATGCTCTTGAACATTTGGCTACGGGTAAAGCGCGTTATCGCATAGTACTTGATACGGATTTTGTTTAGCCGGGTTAAACGCTAAAAGAAGCCATTACATATGATGTATTTTGTTTTTAAATCGATTGAGAAAAGTTCTTTTTATACTGATTTGGAGAACGACTATGACTGAAACAGGCCAACAACAAGACGTTACAGATGAAGTCCGGGATGCGGTTGAATCGGGAACCGATGTTCACCGGCAGGTTAAGGAGATAACCTTAAAAGCGCTGACAAAAGGGCAACTGGATATAGAAAATATCAAGAACGTTACCGAGGCAGTCGGCAAAGGCATTAGCGAGGGCATCGTCGGTCACGATGAGCATGCTTCGGAGATTTTTGCACATGCAGCCACGGCATTGGATGATGCGTTGGCAATTGCGACAGAAGCATCGACACTGGCTATTCAAGAGGCGGCTTCCAAAGTGACTTCCCAGCATGATTTTAATGACGCAATTAAAGACATACGGGGCATGGAGCGATTGTTTATCGATACGCTGGAGAAAGTCGCTAAAGGCAGTACTCAGGTTACTGCCGACATTGTTAATGATTTTATTGATCATGCGCATAAAAGCGGAACGGCAGTCGGCAAGCAAGCTGTGATCGCCCTGAAAGCGCTTGCGGAACTGCCGAAGATAAGTACGGACATTGTTATATCCAGTGCGGCTGCTACGGCTTCAACGTTAGCTAAAATCGGCAGCGGTATTTTATTAGGCATTGCCGAAAGTCTACAGCCATCTCATTCCAAAAAATAAAATTCAGTAAAGACAATGTTATGGGAAATGTTAAGCGCAACCAGGGATATGGGCCGCGTTCAAGATATTGCCACAGTTTTAATACGTTACGGATTCGGCAGCTTTGTTCGCGGTTTGGGTGTGGGTAAGGCATTGGAGCGCGCAGGCAGAGTACTGCATTGGCAGCATGTGGACGACTATGTAAAGCTCGATACGCCGCAACGCATACGTCGTGTACTGGAAGAGTTGGGGCCTACTTTCATTAAATTGGGACAGATCCTTGCGACACGCGTCGATTTATTCTCGCCTCAATATATTGCCGAATTTGAAAAGCTTCAGGATCAGATCCCTCCTATGCCTTTTGAAGAGTTGCTACCCCAACTTGAAGAAGATCTTGGCGGCAATATCGATGAGTTTTTTTTAGAAGTCGATAGACAACCTCTTGCCGCGGCCTCAATTGCCCAGGTTCATAAAGCCGTACTCAAGGACGGGTCGCCGGTTGTTTTAAAAATTCGCAGACCCGGACTGCAAAAGATCATCGATGCCGATTTGCGCCTTTTGAACCGTATTGTCGATATTGCACAATCCGAATCGTCGGAGATTCGCCGATTTCATCCGAAAGAAGTCCTCCGTCAGTTCAATCAATCCTTGAATCGGGAGCTAGATCTTGCCGCTGAATGCAGAAATGCGGAACGGGTAGCCGCAAATTTGGCCGATGATCCCAATATTAAGATTCCTAAAGTATATTGGCAATGGACCTGCGAAAGACTCAATGTGCAGGAGTATATTCAAGGTATCCAGGGCAGGGATGTTGCTGCGGTGGACGAAGCCGGACTTGACAGAAAATTGCTGGCCGATCGCGGCACCGGGGCGGTCATGAAAATGATTATGGAAGACGGTTTTTTTCATGCCGACCCGCATGCCGGCAATGTGTTTTATTTGCCGGATAACAAACTGGCATTTATCGATTTCGGCATGGTTGGCCGTTTAACGGACGATCGCAGGGAGCAGGTTGTCGGCTTGTTGTACGGCATGACTAATCACCTGCCCATTAAAGTTGCCGAGATACTTGAAGACTGGTCGGACAATATTTATACCGATGAGCAAGTGCTGACAATTGATATTGAAGCTTTCGTTGACCAATATAGTTCGCTGGCACTAAAGGATTTAAGCCTTGCCGCCATGATGAGTGATTTGATGTCAATATTAAGGGATCATAAATTGATATTGCCAGCCGATCTCGCCTTGTTAATCAAAGCTTATATCACGATGGACGGTCTGGGCAGGCACCTTAACCCGGAATTTAATACCCTGGTTTTTACCGCACCCTATATTCGAAAAATCATGATGGAACGCTACAGGCCGGAAGCTATCGCTCATCGGGGCTGGCGTAACCTGGTCAGCGTTACCGATCTGTTAGCAAGCTTGCCTAAAGACCTGCGTAAACTGTTGCGCGCATCGAGGAAGGGCGCCTTTCAGGTTGATATTAACGTCAGGCGCCTTGGTCAGTATGTTAATCATATCGATATTGCGATTAGCCGCTTAACCATGGGCATAGTGACAGCCGCGCTTATTATCGGCTCTTCCATTATTATGACGGTAGAAGGCGGGCCGAAACTATTCGGCTTACCGGCATTCGGCTTCCTGGGATATTCTTTTGCCACTGTAGGAGGGATCTGGTTACTGCTTTCTATTTGGAAAAGCGGGCGATGACCATTACAGATCGAGTATAGCTAATGCTGTTTTCCATGTTTCATGAATAAAAGAAGAAATTGTTTTAATAACCTCGTCCTAAACTTTTAACTTCTACTAATATGCCATTTTCGAAGCGAAGGTATTGCTTGAAACGGAAAGGGCCGAAGTTGTATATCCATTCTTCTACTTGGATCTCTATATATTCTTGCATATCAAGGGTTCTAAATGGGAAATGTAGCGTCCTACCCACAATTTCAGTATGAGTTTCAACTGAGTCCGGTTGACCGCATAGAGCAATTACCTCGTTTTTATAATCGCCCTCAACAACCAGGTTGTGTCCGCATTTCATCGCCAATGCGGTATTCAAGCAGCATAAACTTAGAACTAAGACTCCAATAGCGGTATTTTTCATTGCATAAACCTCTAAAGCATAATCTTGTTAATTAGATTAGACGGCATAATTTTGGTATCCGGTGATCGAAAGCAAGCCAGAAATTCATTCTATACTGAAACAGGATGATGTTGGGGATAAAAACATGTTTGGCCTTAACACCTATCGGTTTTAATGAGAATGCCCAACGTGACCAACGTCATTCCGGCAGCGAATCCACGACTGCATAGACGCAGGAGATACGACTCCAAGGACGGCGGAGGTAGAATTGCGTCTGGAATAGCAATCGAGAGCACCAACAGTAGGCGCTTTAGGCGCAGCTTCCGCTCCTGCTCACGCTAAGTACCTACATCCATGTAGGCAATGCGGGACAGAAAAATGCTCCTTTAACAATTGCCGAGACGATAGAAAAATTAATACAAAAGCGTTTAGTTGCGGAATTAATGATTACAATTTACGATAATTTAAATTCAAAATAAAGTCAGGGTTTTTAAGATATGAATTCCAACCAAACTTTACCACTCGATGAACCTCAAGCAAAGGTGCTTTCCACGCCAAATAACGTACGCCTGTTTTATTCCGGAGCTGCCGCACTACTGTTTGCTCTGATGCTCCTTGGTTTTCAGCAGTTTTACCTGCACGGTAAGGCCTATCCCGATCGTGAACTTGCTTCGCCGATACGGACATTGCTTATCCTACACGGTATCGGTATGTCTGCATGGATGCTGTTGCTTTTAATCCAGCCGCTGTTGATTGTGGCCGGTAACCGCCGTGGTCATATGATGCTCGGGCGATGCGGCGCAGTGCTTGCGGCCTGCATCATTGTTTTCGGCTTCCGGCTGGGGATTGAATCGACGCTAATCAGTCCGCCCGACATGAGGATATGGGGGTTGACGCCTAAACAATTCATGGCCGTCCCAATTATTAGTATCATGATCTTCGCCGGTTTTGTGATTGTCGGCGTGTTGAAACGACGTCGGCCGGAGATACATCGGCCAATGATGCTATTAGCCGCGCTGGCAGCAATGTCGGCAGCCATCAGCCGTATCGATTTCCTTACCGCCCTTTATCATGGCACTGTGTGGGAGGTGGTATTTGGCCCATTCTTTGGGACGCTGATGGTTGGGTTGTTTTTTCTTGTTATCAAGTCGTTACTGACACGATCGTTGGACAAGTGGTTTGCTATGGGATATGCAGGGCTTATCGCCTCCAACGCATTGATCATGCAGTTGGCTATGACCAGTGCATGGGATCGTTTTGCGAGCTTCCTGCTCCGGTGATGTCGATCCGGATAGGGTGTATGCATGCTTTTTTGTACTCACACGGTAAGTAATCTTTCATTGCGCATTAGATGTTGGCCTTTTTTAAAACGCCTTCCGGTTTTAAGCTGTGATTTTACTCTTTATCACCGACGTATTTCTAAATCCCGCTAATATTCGGGTGCCGCACCATTGGCAAATCGGTATTTGGCAGGGTAGATTATCTTGTAATTGTAATTCGCCTTCTTCGGTCGCTACGCGATTAAGCCACGCAACACCGGGGTTAGCTATATGTTGGGCGGCAGGGGAGCTTTGACGGAACTTCTTGGATACTCGCTTAAAAAAGAAGCTGAGCAATATTGATATCGGTGTGGAGTCTGAATTAATACAGATAAGAGCGATTAACCAGCCGCTTTTGTGGATATTTCCCTGTGTCTTGGCAATCTAACCGTGACGGTGCTCAGGTTTTTCTCATCGGAAACGTCTAAAG
This sequence comes from Methylobacter sp., assembly GCF_004322395.1. Taxonomy (GTDB): domain Bacteria; phylum Pseudomonadota; class Gammaproteobacteria; order Methylococcales; family Methylomonadaceae; genus Methylobacter_A. The sequence goes on along the minus strand of NZ_SCTW01000143.1, from coordinate 90,466 downwards.
AAATGCTGCCGTTTTGAGCTTCGGTGAGCAGCTTCGCAGAATAAGTGCCAAGCCCAGTACCACTTGATTTACCATGAGTGACAAATTTGTCGAAGAAATGCTCTCTTATCGGGGCTGGGACCACACCGTTGTTCTGGATCGTGATCTCGAGCGGATCGCTATCGATCAACGTAACGACAACGCGGCTATTTTCCGGCGCCGCCTCGCAGGCATTTTTTATTAAGTTTTGAAACAAGGAGTAACAAAACATGGCGTCACCCAAGCTATGGGGTATTTCTCTATTAACTGAAGTGACGTCTGTTGCCACCGATATTGTGATGTGTTTGCCATTGAAAGTGCTGCGGCAAATTTCGGCAATACGGCGTAAGATGTCACCGATTATTATCGGTTGGGCATCGAGCTTAAATCGCCCCGTCTCAATTTTGTAAAGCTCCGAAGACAAGTTGATTATATTGAGCGCCTCCAGTGCGGTTTCTTCGGCTAAGCGAAGTTGATCGATTTGTTTACGATTCATCGACTCATCTTCCGCCAAGGATTGTATTAAGCCAATGACGCCTGACAAAGGGTTCTTCAAGTCGTGGCGGGTAATATGCTCCACATCTTCTCTTAAGCGGGCATTATCCAACATTGAGTCATAGTCATCTTGCAATTGTTTGTGCAATTCCACATAACGCATGAAATTGCGCACGCGGGGAATCAGTACATCCGGATCAATAGGCTTGGTGACAAAATCAACGGCTCCCAGTTCCAGGCCTTTAAGGCGGGTGTCATTGTCCGTCATGGCCGTAACAAAAATGACTGGAATATGTTCCGATTCGGGATGCTCACGCATCCGCTTTGCCACCTCAAAGCCGTCCATGTCGGGCATCATGATGTCGAGAAGAACCAGATCCGGCGCATTTTCAGAGGTACATATATCGAGTGCTTTCTTACCGTTATGCGCAACACGGACCCGGTATTCGTCCTTGAACAAGTCTGCAAGTAATTGCAGATTGTCGGGTATGTCATCGACGATCAGGATGGTCGGCTGTATCGGTTCTTTTCTCTCCGGTTCCATCGAGCTTGATGTTCCCACGGAGGGCATGGCAGAGATGTTTCTGGGCTTCCATGACAAGGCTTTTTCAACCCGTTTTAACAGAGTCTTGGCGTTGTACGGTTTTACAAGAAAATCACTGACACCGGAGATAATGGCCTCCGCAATACGGCCCCGTTCAGTTTCCGCTGTGATCATCACAAAGGGTAAATGACAGAGCATTTTATCCGCACGAACCGCCTTAAGCAGTTCCAGCCCATCCATCACCGGCATGTTCCAGTCGGACAGGATTATGTCGAAGGGCTGATTTTTCAACAGAATTAAAGCTTCCCGGCCATTAGCAACTTGCGCAATTTTTACGGCGCCAAAGGCTCTCAATTGGCTTGATATCACCGTACGCATAGGCTGTTTATCGTCCACAACGAGCAAGTTGGTGTGTTTGGTGATTAACATTATTCTTCCGGCAGAAGCAGTATTTAATTAGAGTCGGACTTGTTCAGCGATAGCCTGTTCCAGATATTGAGCTTTCTTATTTATGTCCGCGTCCGAGTCGGCAAAGCGCGTCGCAATTGCCTTGAATTCTTCCTGCAAATCTAAAAAGGCATCCACCATGTCCGGATCGAAATGACTGCCCTTGCCTTCAATAATGATTTGCACCGCTTTTTCATGCGGCATGCCATTCTTATAGACACGACGGCTGATCAGGGCGTCATACACATCCGCCACTGCCATCAGACGCGCCGATATCGGTATATTGTCGCCGGAAAGTCCTTCGGGATAACCGCTGCCATCCCATTTTTCTTGGTGGCCGTAAGCAATTTCCTTGGCCACAGTCAAAAATTCAACCTTGATGCCAAGCGCATTTTCAGCATGCTGGATCGCATCCCGGCCCAGCGTCGTGTGAGTTTTCATGATTTCCATTTCATGCGCATTAAAGCGTCCCGGCTTAAGCAATATGCGGTCAGGAATGCCCACCTTGCCAATATCGTGCAAGGGTGCCGATTTAAACAGCATATTAATGTTGCGATCCGTCAGGAAATGCGCAAAGCGCGGATGATGTTTCAGCTTATTCGCTAACGCCTTGACGTAATATTGGGTCCGGCGAATATGATTGCCGGTGTCCGAATCGCGGGTTTCCGCCAACGAAGCCATCGCCAATATCGTCACATCCTGGATCGCCATGATCTCTTTGGTGCGCTGGGAAACTTCATCTTCAAGAAATGCGGAATGATCCTTCAAAAAATCATACATTCTTTTCATGCCGAGATGGGTTTTGACCCGTGCCTTTACGATTGGAGGGCTGATCGGTTTGGTAATGTAATCAACTGCGCCCAGTTCAAAACCTTTGGTCTCATCGTTAACCTCGGATTTTGCCGTCAAAAAAATCACCGGGATGTCTCGCGTTTTTGCCTCCGTTCGTAACAGTCTGCATACCTCATACCCGTCCATCTCCGGCATCATAATATCCAGTAAAATCAGGTCGGGCGGCGTGTCGGACCGGGCAATCTTGAGCGCCCTTTCGCCACTGTTGGCAAGCCTGACAATGTAGTCATCCTCAAGCAGTCCGCTCATTAAGGACAGATTGTCCGGGGTATCGTCCACTACCAGCACAGTTGCTTTTTCTAGAGAGTCAGGTGCGTCTATCATGGTTTTTTCCTTATTTAATTTGGATGTTGTCGATATGTTGTAGAGCCAGTGCAAAATCGAATTGCTTGACGGCCTGATCCACCTTGGTGAACACTTCTGTTCCCAGCACAACGCGCAACAGGCCGAAGTTTTCTTCAAAAACCTCTTTGGATTTGCTGTCATCGAAAGCCAGCAATTTTTTAAGCCGGGTTAATACTTCAGCCGCCTTAGACGTGTCTACGTTCTCTGTTGGATTTCGGACCTTCTCCGCTGGCAAGTTCGCTTTGAGCGCTTTAATCAAAGCCGATTGCTGCTGGCTAAAGATAGCCAGTTTGGCAAGTATGTCATCGCGATCTGCACCTTCCTTGATCATTCTCTCCAGTTCCCCGGCAATTTCCTGTAATCCGATAGCGCCAATGTTGCCGCTTACCCCTTTCGCCGAATGGGCAATGCGTTCCGCCGAGGCACGATCATCGGCATCAATCGCCGCTCGAAGTTCGGAGGACGTGTTTTCTTGATTGACTACATAGTTGCGAAGCATCTTCAGGTAAGACGGTTTTTTACCCAGGACACGCCGCATGCCGAGTTCAACGTCCAGCCCGTCGATGACAGGTAAATCGCTTTCCTGCTTTTCAGCCGTTGCTTTTTCCGATGTTACGGCAGCAATCTTGGGTTTTATCCACTTGAGCAAGGCGCGGAACAGTTCATCGGGATCAATCGGCTTGGCAACGTGATCGACCATGCCGGCCTTTGCGCATTTTTCTTTATCTTGCTGCATCGCATTGGCGGTCATGGCGACAATGGGCAACTCCTGATACCTCGCATCCTTGCGAATCTCGATAGCGGCGGTTATGCCGTCCATGACAGGCATCTGCATATCCATCAACACAATGTCGTAAGCCCGTTGGGCCATCATTTCCACAGCCTCCCGGCCATTATTGGCAATGTCCACATCGAATCCGGCATCGGTCAGGAGTTCCATGGCGACTTCCTGATTGAGTTCGTTATCTTCCGCAACCAGAATGGCGGCGCCCTTGATCGCAACCAAATCTTCCATGATGTTTGAAATATGGCGATCACTGGTGCGTTCTTCATCCACCTGCCCGCCAAGTAGCCGGATGGCGGTATCGAACAACACCGAAGCATTGACCGGTTTAATCAGAAAGTCTTCCAGTCCGGCGTTTTCCGCTTCTTTGATCACTTCTTCCCGCCCGTGAGCCGTCACCATGACGAGATGCGGAAGCGCTGCCAATGGGAGCGAACGAATTTCCCTGGCGACCTGAATGCCGTCCATACCGGGCATTTGCCAGTCGAGGAAAACGATTTCGTAGGGTTGACCGGACTTGGCTGCTTCCTGTACTGCGGCTATGGCTTCCTTTCCTCCTACGGCTTGAGCGACCTTGAATGACATGCCGGATAACATGTCGTCCATCACGTTACGCGCCATCTCGTGGTCGTCCACCACCAGTACGGGCCGGCCGCGCAAATCCGGTGTTGGTATGAGCTTTCTGCCTTGGCTGCTGGCTTTGCCAAGCCGTGCCGTGAACCAGAAAGTGCTGCCCTTGCCGGGTTCGCTGTCAACGCCGACCTCGCCGTGCATCAGCTCGGCAAGCTGTTTGGCAATCGCCAGTCCCAGGCCGGTGCCGCCGAACTTGCGGCTGGTCGAAGTATCGGCCTGCTGGAACGACTGAAACAACTTGTCCATTTGCTCTTTGGTCAGCCCGATGCCGGTGTCGCGTACCCCAAAATGCAAGAATACATCATGGTCGGTTTCTTCCAGCACCTTGGCGGTAATGACGATTTCGCCCTGTTCTGTGAACTTGACTGCGTTGTTGGCGTAATTGATAAGGATCTGCCCCAGCCGTAACGAGTCGCCGTTGAGATGGGTGGGCACGTTTTGGGCAATGTCGAACACCAGTTCCAGCTCTTTCGCATTGGTTTTTTCCGAAATCAGGTTGGCAACATTGTCCAGCACCTTATCCAGCTCGAAATCGGTTTGTTCGACCATGAGTTTACCGGCCTCGATCTTGGAAAAGTCCAGAATGTCGTTGATAAGGCCGAGCAAATGCTGTCCTGAGTTCTGTACTTTCTTGATGTAATCCCGCTGCCGGGGAGTGAGATCGGTTTTCAGCGCCAAGTGCGACATGCCGATGATGGCGTTCATCGGCGTACGGATCTCATGGCTCATGTTGGCGAGGAAGTCCGACTTCATCTTGGTAGCATCTTCCGCTATTTCCTTGGCCAGACGCAGTTCGGTCACGTCGAAGAACCAGCCCAGAATGCACTCTTCGCCACCGTAAACGACATGGAAATAGGAGGCCAGCACCCAGATATCCTCTCCGTCCAGCCTCTTTAGCCCAACCGATAGATTGATGATGTTCTCACCTGCCGTGAGGCGTTCATTGATCGCGCGCAGCTCTTCCGCATTTTGGTAAAACATTGTGGGTTCCATGCCGATCATTTGATCGAAGGTCGCATGGAGCATATCGGCATAGGACGGGTTGGCGAATACAATCTTGCGGGTGGCACTGCTTGCCACCCGCACCGCCACCGGACTCGATTCGAGCATGAAGCGCACCTGGCGCTCGCTCTCGGCCATCGCCAATTCCGCCATTTTCTGCTCGGTGATGTCCATCGTTACGCCATACATGTCGGTCGGCTTGCCATTGGCATCTCTGACGACATGGCCGCTAGCTCGGATCCAGACGACACGGCCATCGATTGGGCGCTTGTAGGCGTAGATGGTGTCGTACCCTGGTACGGCGCCTTCAATAGAAGCCTGGAAATTTTCATAGGTAGCCTGGGCAGCCGCTTCGTCGCCCGCCTTGACATTCTCGAACCATTCTTCCATTATTCGGTAGCGCCATTCAGGCGGACGTGGCGGGTCTCCGAACAGGGTGGCCGCACGCTTCGATGAGTTGTACCATCCGGAACCGTCGAGCGGGACATGCCAGTAGCCCGCTTTCGCCAAATCGAGTGCGTAGTCGGCAAGCATGTTGGAATGGTTGACAGCATCTTCCATCTGCTTGCGTTCGGTAATGTCGAGCAGCCACCCCATCACCCCTTCTTTGCCGTCATGTATCAGCGGCATGAAGGTCGTCAGGTAATCGCGAATTTCACCGCCTTTGCTGTGCAATTTCATTTCACGGTTAAGCAGATAACCATCGCGCTTGACTGTCGCGATCATTTCCGCGCGATCTTCATGGGTAAGATAAATTCTTTCTACTTCATCGCCGACATCCAGGCCGAACATTTCCTTGAATGCAGGGTTGGCGTAGCCGAAATGCCCTTCAGTGGTGAACGCCGTACCGACCGGACTATGGTCGAGAATGTTCTGCAGCGCGGTGCGCTGCTCTGCCAGAGTCCTGGCTGAGGCAAGGCGTTCGGTAATGTCGCTGATCACCACCACGGTGCCGACGATGGCATCATCCTTATATACAGGCCTGGTCGAGTACTCGACCGGCAGAGCGCTGCCGTCTTTGCGCCACAGCACCTCGTTATCGACAGTGCGCGGCCGGCCATCTTGGGCGGTAAGGCACATCGCGCATTGCTCGTGCGGAAATTCGCGCCCGTCCGAATAGTGATGGTGTACCAGCGCGTGCATAGACTGCCCCAGCAGCTCCTGCTCGTTGTAACCAAGCAGGGCGGACACGGCCGGATTGATGAAGGTCAGTTTTCCTTCGATATCCATGCCGACGATGCCGTTGTTGACAGATCCCAGAATCAGCCGACTGCGCTCTTCCAGCGCGGCGAGTTTTTCTTCCGCTTTCCTGCGCCGTGTGATGTCGCTCGCTGAAACGCAGACATAGGCATCTCTGTTACCCAAAGCCGGCAATTTGCTTAAGCCGACTTCTACCGGGAATTCGCTGCCATCCTTGCGCGTTCCTAGTAATTTAAGTCCGGCTCCCATGGGGCGCGCGCCTTGCTCCGACATAAATTTCGCCCGCAGGGCCGGGTGCCGTTCGCGGACATCGGGCGGGACGAGTTGGTCGACATTATGTCCAATCAGTTCGGTACGTTCATAGCCGAAAATTTCTTCCAGACGCGGATTGCACAGGACAATCGTGCCTTGCCTATCCACCACCATCATCCCATCGGGCGCAGATTCAATAATGCCTCGGAACCAGGCCTCGGTTTCCATCAGTTCGGCTTGCTGCGCTTCCATTTCGACGCTCTGCTCTTCAAGCTGGGCGGCTTGGATTTCCATGCGAGTCGATTGTTCCTGTGTTTCTTTAAGCAGGCGCTGGGTGTTGATGTTGCGCTCAAGAAGCCGGATAGTTATTGCAACGCTAGGCATCAGCGCATCGAGCAATAGCAACTCCCGTGCACCGAACGGCTGCAAGGCTGCCAGTTCCAGTACGCCGACAACCTCGGACATGCTCATGATGGGTAATACCGTTATTATACTTGGCGCGGCTTCTCCAAGTCCGGAGCTGATTTTGATGTAGTCCAGAGGAGGATTGGTGAGGGTGATCGGACTCTTCTCCATTGCGCATTGGCCGACTAAACCCTCGCCGATCGCGAAACTCTGACTGAGGTTTTTGCGTTCGCGGTAACCATAGCCGCCTAATAAACGGAGTTTGTCTTCCGAAAGGATATAAAAAACACCATGTTCTGCATGCAGTAACGGGCAGATGGCGGACATGAATTGTTGCGAGAGTTCGACAAAGGTACCGGCTTGCTGCATTTTTGCGGATATCTGCGCTTCATGAGTCTTAACCCAGCGTTGTGATTCCATGTTGTTGCATACAGTTTGCAGCACTTCGAGGGCACGCGCCATCGCGCCGATTTCGTTGCTGTAGCCGGTATAGGGGACGGATTCATCCAATTTGCCTGCGGCCAGTCTTTCGATAGAATCGCGCAGCCGCAGGGTAGGGCGCTGGATCGATATACCCAGCATTAGCCCGGCACCAGCTCCAATCACCAATCCCAGCAACATCAGGATCAGTGAAAATCGGCGGTTTTGCTCGCCCAATTCCGATAGCATATCGGCCGTCTGTTTTGCCCCTGCTTCCTTGATTTTCGTAATTGCGCTTAGCGTATCGTCAGCCGTGTTGATGGTTTTTACATACTCGTCGCTGGAAATGAAGGCCGCTGCCTCGCTAGACCGGTAATCCTCCTTGTTCATTAACAACACGGCTTGATCGATATTGCGTTTATATTGCTCGTAGTAGCTATCGAACCGGACGAGAAGTTTTTTACTGTCTTCCCGGAAAATGCGCTTGCGGGCTTCGTCGAGTTCGATTTGCAAGGTCAGCATGGCTTTATCCATCCTGGCTTTGGCTTTTTCCCGATCCGCCGCATTTTGTGAGAGCATCATTTGCCGTAGGCTACGCCCTATGTACATGAGATTGATATTGGCTTCTTTGAGATGCGAAATGCCCAGCAAATCCATTTCGTAAATGTCCGTCGATTTCTCGGTCATTACGCGCATACTGTTGATGGCGTTGACCCCTATCAACAGTGTGATAAACAGGCATATACCGAAGCCGAGCATTAACTTGGAAACCAGTTGCCGTTTTTCCAGCATGACCATAATACGTTTCATAATGAAACCCAGTGTAGTTTTATTAATTTTTATCGGGGCGCCAATTACGCCAAGGCTGTCTCAAAAAATACCGTGCTTCGTCAGAGCTATCCGGAATCTTTATGGGTACATTTGTAGTGGCAAAGTTATTCGCTCCTGCATAATAAATGTACTGTTTGGAAATCTATTTTTAGCCATATTCTACAGCGCTTTCAAATTCAGTTAATTACTGAACATAGCCACCAGGAATTGACAGCAGTGCCAGCTCTGCTTGCCAGAGCTGGCAAAGCCTGCACTCCAGCGGCAACGACGACATGCTTAGTAACTAATTTAAGTTGAAAACGCTGTAATTTAAAAATCCCTACGCATAATAACTTATTTCTACTTGCGCCGGTATAGCCGGTGGTAATGATCTACGGGCAAAAATAATGTATTGCCTAATATCCCGATATTTTCCGATTGCCCGATGAAAAGCAGCCCTTGGGGTAATAAGGCCCGATGGAATTTTTTGAACAGCTGATCCTGTAAATTGCTTTTCATGTAGATGAGCAGGTTTCGGCAACTGACGATATCCAGGTTTTCCGGTGCATTTACGCTGACCACATCCTGCCTGATGAACTCGCAGGCCGCGCGTATCGGCTCGGTCACTTGGTAATGCTGTCCCCTGGTCTCGAAATAACGCGCCAATATTTTGGGCTCGATTTCCTTGAACGCAGTCTGCCGATAGATTCCGGTATGGGCAATTGCCAGCGCCTCCGGGTTGAGGTCGCTGCCGATGATCCGGATTTTGAATCTTTTGAAGCTATCGCCGAGGATTTCGTTAAGCAGAATGGCAAAAGTGTAACATTCTTCCCCAGTGGCGCAGCCGGGAACCCAGATTCTGATAGTTTCTTCAGGCGCTTTTTGTCCGACTGTTTCGGCCAGATGCTTTTTGACCACGGCAAACGCTCTATTGTCGCGGAAGAACGATGATAACGACACCAGAAAAAGATGTTGCAAGGTTTTCAGCTCATCGGGATATTTCTCGATGTAGGCCAGATACTGTTCGAAATTAGTTATTTTCAAGGTGGTCATTCGGCGGTCTATCCTGCGCAGCAAGGTTTCTTCCTTGTAGCTGGAAAAATCAATGCCAGTCGCCTTGAACACGTTTTGCAGCAGTGCGGGTAGATGCCGGTTGGACGCAGCTCTCAAACCGGAAGGCGTAGCGCGCGGCAGTGCCGTCGATCCGATTGAGAACATCGCAGTCAGATGTTGTGCCATTGCCTCGGGCTCCAGAACCTCATCTGCCGCATTGGCCTGTATCACGGTCAACGGCATGCCTGAATAGGGTGCCGATTGCGGGTTCTGCACTAGGGTCAGACCGCCGTTTGCCTTGATGGCCTTACAACCGGCGACACCATCCAAGCCTACTCCGGAAAGAACAATACCAATTGCCTTATTGCCCATATCTTTTGCAAGCGAGACAAACAAGGCATTTACCGATGGAGTGGAAATATGCTCGGGGGCGGGGTGGAGCAGTTGGATAAGTCCATTCTGAACCATGCCGTTAAAACCGGAAGGAATAAGATATACCCGGTCCGGCTCAAGCTGTTCACCAGCTCTTGCTTGAATGACCTTTAACCTGGATTTATGGTTGAGCAGGCGTAGCACCAATTCGTCATGACCGTCTTTTGCCATATGTTGAGCAACGACATAGGCAACGCGGCCGTTTTCGGACAGGCTGGACAGCAGCTTCGTCAAGGATTCCAGGCCTCCGGCAGACGCGCCGATGCCGGCTACGTGAAAGGTTTTTGCTAATGACTTAGTAATCATGCTTTTAATGTAACTGATGTTACGCATTTAGCCGAATGAAATATGTATAAGGGGTGCTCACGCGACGGTTATTTGAATCGGGGGCGAGTTACTTTCTTTTGCTTTGCTTCGGCAACTGCTCCTGCTCCTGCGTTGCTCTACCTCCTGCGTCCATGCAGTCGTAGAGGCGCCTACTTTTGGTTTTCGTGGACTATGTTTTTTTCTTGGGAATGGCCTTAATCAAATTTGCTTCATCGTAATATCCAACGTCAAAATCCGGTAAGCGATTTGCCGCGGCGTCATATTCAGCAGGCGAGCGGCCTTGGCTTGTACCCAGCCGCTTTGCTCCAATGCGGCAATAACCCGTTCCCGGTCGTCCATGTTTTCATCATTAAAATCAATCGCGGGTGCTTTTTGCGCTTTGTGACTGATGGTTGTGCCGATTTCATCTTCCAGGCCGGTGCTGACCATCACGTCGCGGTCGATAATGCCGTTCTGGCTCATGATTGCGGCGCGTTCCAGCCGGTTTGCCAGTTCTCGGACATTGCCGGGCCAGTTGTGCTTCATTAATATGCGTATCGCGCTTTCCTTGATTTCCAAGGGGCGGCCGCCTTGCTGTTTTGAAATTCTGCCGAGCAGGAATTCGGATAGCTGCGGTATGTCCTCAGTCCTGTCGCGTAATGCAGGCATGAACACCGGCATAACGTTAAGGCGGTAATACAAATCTTCCCTGAACTCGCCTTTAGTGACTTCTTCTTCAAGATCGCGATTGGTTGCGGCAATGATGCGGACATTAACCTTGATGGTTTGGGTGCCGCCGACCCGTTCGAACTCGCCTTCTTGCAATACGCGCAGCAGTTTGGCTTGGAACGATGAGGAAATTTCACCGATTTCATCGAGAAACAGGGTGCCGTTATCGGCTAATTCAAAGCGGCCTTTGCGTTGGCTGACAGCGCCGCTGAACGCGCCTTTCTCATGGCCGAATAGTTCGGATTCCAATAAAGTGTCGGGCAGGGCCGCGCAATTGAGTTTTAAAAAAGGTCCGCCGGCACAGCCCGAGTTAAAGTGAATCGCATTGGCGACCACTTCCTTGCCGGTGCCTGATTCGCCTCGAATTAATACTGTGGTGTTCCATTTTGCAACTTGGCGTATCAAGTCGAACACTTTTAACATCGGCGGCGAATGGCCGATGATGTTTTCAAAGCTGTAGTTCTTGATCAACGCCTGTTTAAGTTGATCCCGCTCGCTGAGCAGATGACGTTGTTTGCGTTCGATTCCACGCAGCATTTTGACGCTTTGCGCAATCAGGTTGGCGATCATCTCCATAAACCGGGCGCGTTCGCCCAGAAACTGGCTGTTATCCGGCTGGGCGGCCAATACGCCGATGGTGTCGCCTTCTTCTATGTAAATGGGTGAACCGATAAAAGGCAGTTCGGGATCGTACAAACCCAGACGGCCTAAAAAACGCGGCTCTTCGGACACTTTTTCAATGACGATGGTGCTGCCCTCATCCAGTATGGCTCCCATTAATCCTTCGCCGGGGTTGTACCTGACCGGTTCGGCGGGTTTGTCTGTATTATTGCTGTGGACAACGCTGACAATCATGCTGTCGCTCTCAATTTCGCGCAGCGTTATCATGCCGGATCTCATGCCCGACCGTTTGTGCAATATCTCCAAAACCGCCTGTAATTTTGCGTGCAAATCGTGGGTGCTGTTCAATACCTGGCTGATGATATACAAGGTATCGAGCTCGGCTTCGATTAGCTGAATACGTTCGGCCATTACTCTATCCTCTTAGGAATTTGTCTGCATACAGGAAAGCTGATTTTGAATCGGCATCCCTGGTCACAATCCGGGTCTATTTCAATAAATCCCTGATGCTGGTTGACAATCTCTTTCGCCATAACCAGCCCCATACCGGCCTGATTGCCGCCCATCGGACGTGTGGTGTAAAAAGGTTCGAATACTTTGGCGCGTTTTTCGACCGGGATGCCGGAACCGCTGTCTTCAATGCAGACATAAATCAGGTCGGCGTCGGCATCGGTGGTGATTTTAAGGCGCTTTTCCGTGCTATCCGATCCGCAGACCGCGTCAATCGCATTGTCGATCAACTGCTTGAACAATATGCGCAGGCGGTTTTCAGAGCCCAGCATAGCCGTCAAATTTGAGAGCGGCCGCCAATGCACTTCTATATCGTTGCTCCAGATCCGCTGATGATTGAGTAACAGCACTTCATGCAGAATCTGGTTCAGGTTGACCGGAATAACGGCTGTTTGCAGGATTTCGGGAATGCATTTTTGCATCGTCGCCACGGCTTCTTCACCGGATTGCTGAATATGCTGCAATATCTGTAACAGGCCGGCATGCTGATCGTCCTGCTTATGACGCAAAATCTGTTCGGCCGCCCTGATTTGGTTCATCGGCAGTTGGATTTGGTGCATAGCGCCCAGCAATGTTTCACGGATACCGCGCACCCGTTCATCTTCAGCCATAACGGTTTTTAAGGTTTGGATATGCAGCTCTTCCATCTGTCTGCGCTGTTTCGTAATATCAGTCAATGTCAGTATCAGATACTGTTTGGATGTCTGCTCGAAAAAGGCGTCGGCATTAACTTCATTTTCTACAAACCAGTTTCCGGCACAAGAGAACCAGCGGGTTTTGTGGCTTCCTTTGCTTTCGACTTTGAACTCACGGTTATTAAAGCCTTGTTCTTTGCTTTGTAACTGCGGCCATAAATCGCCCATCTCATCCCGTAGCAGTTGTAAAAAATACGTTGCAGGCTCGCCCTTGTCGAGATCGCTAACCAGCGCTTTATAGTTGTGATTATCCAGGATAACCCTGTCCTGATCGTCAAGTACGACCATCGCAATCGGCGATGAATTAATGACCGACTCGATCAACAATTTTTGGTTGATGAGTTTTTTTTCGGATTCATACGACTGGGTAATGTCTCTGTGCATGCCTATGTAGTGCGTGATCATTCCTGAACCATTCAGCATAGGCGCGATGGTCAAGTCGGACAGGTAACGCTCACCGGATTTATGCCGGTTGCATAAGGTGCCGCGCCATATTTTTTTGGTGCTGATGGTGCGCCATAAGTCGCGGTAGACCTCTCTGGGTGTGCGTTTGTCCGATAATATGGATTCGTTTTCACCCAGGATATCTTCAGGCCGGTAACCGGTAACTCTGCAAAACTCTTCGTTAACATAAAGAATTTTGGCTTTTTTATCGGTAATGGAAATGGCTATCGGCACCTGTTCAACTGTTTCAACGAACAGGCTGTAAAATATCTCGTCACCACCTTTAGTTACGTACCCCTCACCGAATAAATCGGGTGCAAGTTCGCTGATGACGCTCGCCATGTTGGTATGCGTTTGTAAAAATCGCAATGAAGTTTTTTTCATAAGTGCTTGCCGGGTGTAAGAGGGCTTTAGAATTATTAAGCAAATATGGCGCCAACATTAATGGGCGTGTTTGAGTGAGTGTTTTTTCTCGTTCCCACGCAGCGCACTCGTCTTTATACACAAGTCTTTGGGAGGCTGGAGGCTGCCGTCATTCCGATAGTCCCTTACCTGGCGTTAGGCGAGAAACAGACCGATATGCAGACCTTCCAGGTTTTTAAAACCTGGAAGGTCTAACTTGCAACGTTCTGATGACGACTTTGGGGCTGCGATGTGTATAAAGACGAGCGCAGTGCGTGGGCGCGAGGTAAATAGTACGGTAGGCCGGAATTAGCGTTTCCGGCGACCACACTAAAAGCCATTGTAGGATTTACGACACAGATATTTTTACCGATGTCGTTATGTATTACTTCCAACAGACTTTATGCACCGCTTTGGAATGTTTTGTCGGATATTCAGGCGATAAATGAGCTGTGCCTGCAATTGGCATAATTGATGCTTTTAATCTTGCAAACAACCTTAAAAGCAGACTGGAAAAACAGTGAGTGAATATCTTCTACTTTTATTAGGCACGGCTCTGGTCAACAACGTGGTTCTGGTGAAGTTCCTCGGGCTGTGTCCGTTTATGGGCGTCTCGAAAAAACTGGATTCGGCATTGAGCATGGGCTTGGCAACAACCTTCGTGCTGACCCTGGCCGCAATGACCAGTTGGATGTTGGAGCATTTTATTTTGGCGCCTTTTAATATCCAGTTTTTACGCATACTCGCCTTTATCCTGGTGATTGCCGCTGTGGTTCAGTTCACCGAAATGGTCGTGCATAAAACCAGTCCGGTGTTATATCAGATTTTGGGTATTTTCCTACCGCTGATTACCACCAATTGCGCGGTGTTGGGCGTCGCGCTGCTGAATGTGCAAGAACAATACGGTTTTATGCAAAGCATGATTTTCGGTTTCGGTTCTGCGCTCGGTTTTACGCTGGTGATGGTGCTGTTTGCAGGTTTACGGGAGCGCTTGGCGTTAATGGCTGTTCCGGCACTATTTGCAGGTACGCCGATTGCGTTTATTACCGCCGGGATTTTATCGCTGGCATTTATGGGTTTTTCAGGGCTTTATACGAAATAAACCGGTAGGGCGTTTAATGTCCACGAAAAACACGAAAAGCACGAAAAGAAAAAAAGGGGTGAATTTTTCAAATGGAGCGGATTTTCACCAACAGTATGCGGTCTTGTTTCGCATCGAATAAATCAAATTCAACATCATGATTTATTTGTTTTTCGTGATTTTCGTGTTTTTCGTGGACGAATTGATTTTTCTAGGATTAACAGGAAACAATATGTACGTTTTCTACGCTATTGTAAGTTTAACGGTGTTGGGGCTGTTGCTAGGCTTGCTGCTGGGTATTGCGGGCAAGTATTTAAAAGTTGAAAGCAGCCCGATTGTCGATGAACTTGAAGCCTTGCTGCCCGGCTCTCAATGCGGCCAATGCGGCTTTCCGGGATGCAGGCCTGCGGCTGAAGCGTTGGCCGAAGGTAATGCGCCGGCTACGATGTGCCCTCCGGGCGGTAGCGCGTTGGCTGAACAAATCGCTGCTTTATTGGGTTTGGATTTGGATTTAAGCGACGTAAAAGAACCCGAATTGCTGGTTGCCAGAGTCAGCGAAGACACCTGCACCGGTTGCACGCGCTGTTTTAAAGTCTGTCCTACCGACGCGATTGTCGGTGCGCCCAAGCAAATTCACGCGGTCGTTGCCGATGCCTGCATAGCCTGCAAGAAATGCGTCGACGTCTGTCCGACCGAATGCCTGCAAATGCATCCTGTCGAGGTTACCTTGCGTAACTGGCGCTGGGCCAAGCCTCTGAATGTTCCCGTGCAGCCTATGGGAACAAGGAGAAATGCTGTATGTTAAGTTTTTTTAAAACACCGCGTATTCGTGGCGGCGTACATGCAGAGGAGCATAAAACCGCGACTGCTGCGTTGCCTATCGTCAGCAACTTTCCGTTACCGAAAAAGCTGTATATTCCGCTGCAACAGCATGTAGGCAAACCCGCAGAGCCTATCATTATGGTCGGCGAAAAAGTGCTGAAAGGACAATTGTTAGCCTACAGTCAGGGCCTGATTTCTGCGCCGGTGCATGCACCAAGTTCGGGAATTATCGTCGATGTTAACGATTATCCTGCACCACATCCGTCCGCATTGCCTATTCGCACTATTGTGCTGGAAACCGATGGCATGGACGAATGGATGGAAACACAGGTTGCCCCCGATCCTTTCAAGCTCAATCCTGAAGAAATCAGTTTTCGCGTCGGTGCGGCGGGCATTGTTGGTTTAGGCGGTGCAACCTTCCCAACGGCAGTCAAGCTGAACATGGGCCGCGAAAACCATGTCGATACTTTAATTATCAATGGCTCGGAATGCGAGCCATATTTGTGCTGCGATGACAGATTGATGCAGGAGCGCGCCGAGCAGATTATCGACGGCGTGCGCTTGATGTTGCGCGGCATGGAAAATACAGACGCGATTAATCGCGTCTCTACAAATGCAGTGGTGGCGATTGAAGACAATAAGCCGCAGGCTTATGTTGCGATGCGAGCCGCAGCAGAACCCTATGCGCAGATTAAAGTCATACAAATTCCCACCCGTTACCCGATGGGTTGGGATCGGCAGTTGATCCGTTATGTCACCGGCAAGGAAGTCCCGGTTGGCTGCCGCTCATCGGAAATCGGCGTAACCATCCATAATGTCGGTACTGCTTATGCAGTCCATAAAGCCATTCGCTACGGGCAGCCTTTGCTTGGTCGTGTTGTCACCGTAGCGGGCGGCGCAGTAAAGCGCCCGATGAATGTCGAAGTGCTTTTCGGCACATTAATCTCCGAACTGTTCGATTTTTGCGAGGTGAATAAGGAAGAAATCGCGCGCATCATTATGGGCGGCCCGATGATGGGCGATTCCTTACCGCACGCCGGTTTGCCTACCGTTAAAGCCACCAGCGGCATTCTGGCCTTAACCCAAAGCGAACTCAAAAACACCGACGAACAACCTTGTATCCGTTGCGCCAGTTGCGTCAGCGTTTGTCCTGCGGGACTTCGTCCTTTGGATATGGCGAACAACATCCGCATTAACCAACTGGATGCGGCGGTGGATATAGGCTTGAAAGACTGCATCAGTTGCGGTTGCTGTTCTTATATCTGCCCATCCAATATTCCGCTTGTGCAGCATTTTAAATATGCCTCCGGTGAAGTCGTTGCCAGACAGCAAGCCCAGCATAAATCCGAGCAAACGAAGAAGTTGATTGATGCCCGTAATGCCCGTATGGAGCGAATCGCGCAACAACAACGCGAAGAAGAACTCGCCCGAATTGCGGCTAAGGCGGAGCGGGAACGCTTAAAAGCCGAGCAGGAGGCATTGGTATGATGGTGCATATGAAACCGAGCAGCGGCGCCCATGTCGGCGCCAACAACAGCGTCAGCCATATTATGTGGCAAGTCATGCTGGCACTCTCTCCGGCAACGGCGTTTGGATTATTGTGTTTTGGTTGGCCCGCAATCAACCTGTTTATTATTACCGTGCTGTCGGCGGTTGTGTTTGAAGCTTTTTGTGTTCGGCTCAAGGGCAGGGCGGCTAAACCTGTCATTATGGATGGCTCTGCGGTCCTGACCGGCTGGCTGCTGGCAATCACACTGCCGCCCTGGGCGCCGTGGTGGATAGGCGTGGTTGGTTCAGGGCTGGCGATTATTTTGGGCAAACAGGTTTACGGCGGTTTGGGGCAAAACCTGTTCAACCCGGCGATGTTGGCGCGGGTTGCGTTATTGATTTCATTTCCTATCGAAATGACCATATGGGCGAACGTCTCGCCGCTATTCTTTTCACATTCGCCGGGCTTGATTGAAAGCTGGCACATTACTTTTTTAGGCTTGGACAATATCGACGCCAGCACTGGCGCGACTACGTTGGGTTTTATCAAGGCCGAATTTTCCCAGAACCATTTATTGACCGATATCTTGAAAGATTATTCCGGTTTTCTTAACTTTATAGGCGGGACTCGAGGCAGTCTTGGCGAAACTTCAACGCTGTTGCTGGGCTTGGGCGGCATCTGGTTAATCCGGCAAAATATCATTCAATGGCAAATTCCGGTGTCCTTATTGCTGACGGTTGCGTTGCTGTCCGGTTTTTTTCATTTCGCGGATAGTGAGCATTATGTCAGTTCACTGCTGCATTTGAATTCGGGCGCAATGATGTGTGTGGCGTTTTTTATCGCTACGGATTATGTCACTTCGCCGAATACGCCTACAGGGCAGTTGGTGTTTGGCGCGGGCTGCGGGCTGCTGATTTTTGTTATCCGCACTTGGGGCGCATATCCAGAGGGCGCGGGCTTTGCTGTGTTGTTGATGAACTCGGCGACGCCGTTGATCGATTATTACATTAAACCCCGAATTTACGGACGTGACCGTAAAGGCAAACCGCTTGAGATACCGAAATCGTAAATGGAACGCAGATGACGCAGATAGTTATGATAAACACAGATAAATCTTATTGAATCATAACCATCTGCGTCATCTGCGTTCCATTTTTAGTTACGCCTTTAGATCAAAATGTTTGGACCAGAGCTAAGCCATGAAACTTGACCCAGCCACCATCGAACGCTTAAAAGAAAAAATCGCCGTTTACCGGGAATTCCTGAGAAACTGGCTGGAGCCGTCGAACTTGGCCCAGCTTAGACCCAAACTGGAGTTTCAAACCGGCGTCTTGGCGGGATTCGCTTTGATTGCCAGCGTACTGTTGGGCGTGACCAATTGCAGCACCGAAGGCACTATTCAACGCCGGCTCGATGAGGATTTAAAGAAATCCCTCGAAGAAGTCGTGCCCGCCGCTCTTTACGATAACGACATGCTACAAGATACGCTGAATATCCCATCCGCCGAATACAATATCGGCGCGAACGAAACCACCGTTTATATCGCTAAAAAATCAGGTAGCGTTTCTGCGGTATGTTTCAAGTTTACCGCCCCCGATGGCTATTCCGGCGCTATCAATATGATCATGGGCATAGACCGCGACGGCAATATTTTAGGCGTACGCGTACTTAGCCACAAAGAAACGCCGGGCCTTGGCGATAAAATCGAAGCCGCAAAATCGGATTGGATATTGAAATTTGTCGGCCGCTCCCTGGACAACCTAGCGCCGGCAAAATGGACGGTTAAAAAAGACGGCGGCGAATTCGACCAATTTGCCGGTGCGACCATAACTCCGCGCAAGTCGGTGCAAGCGATTTATCGCGGCTTGCAATTATTCAAAGCGCATCAAGACCAACTGATCAATCCGGCTTTACACCTAAGTCGGGACAATGAGTGAGGCTTAACCGTTCGCCCTGAGCTTGTCGAAGGGCGAACGGTTAAGCCGTTCGTGGTTCGACAAGCTCACCACGAACGGCTTAACCTTGAACTGTCTTATCTTAAGTCGAAAGCCATTAGCCCTGGAGAAAATAACTATGTTTATATCGAAAACCTATCGCAAAATCGCCGCCGACGGCATTTGGAACAACAACATCGTGTTCGGGCAAAACCTGGCGCTTTGCCCGTTACTCGCAGTGACAGGAACAGCCACCAACGGCTTAGGGATGGGCCTTGCCACGCTGGTAGTTATTATTGCCTCCAACGGCCTCATTTCAGTGGCGCGGCATTTAATCCCCGGCGAAATCCGCATCCCTATTTTCGTGCTGCTGATTGCCGCGCTGGTGACCTTGGTCGATATTTTAATGAATGCCTGGGCGCATGAACTCTATAAAGTGCTGGGTTTGTTCATTGCTTTAATCGTAACCAATTGCGCCTTGCTGGGCCGTGCCGAAGCCTTTGCTTCCAAGCAGCCGGTTAAGCACGCTTTGTGGGACGGTTTGATGATGGGCTTGGGTTTTCTGATCGTTCTGGTCGCTCTCGGTGCGGCAAGAGAAATAAGCGCGTCGGGCACATTATTTGCCAATGCGTCAGTGTTGCTTGGCGAATCGTTCAGGTTTTTGGAAGTCACCGTTATCCCCAATTACAAAGGCTTTTTATTAATGGCGCTGCCGCCGGGCGGATTCATCATGTTGGCTTTTTTGATTGTCGGCAAGCGCCTGATAGACCAAAAAATTGCTGAAAGAAAAGTATCGGTAACCTTATTAAGCCCCGTTATTGCTGAGGAGGAATCATGAACGTCGGAGTTTGTTACGCGCAAGTCGATAGACAACTATGGATGCGGCTGGAAGTGCCGGATAACAGCACCATTGAAGAAACCATTAACCTGTCAGGTGTGTTAAAGCTTTATCCCGAGATAAACCTGACCAGCCAAAAAGTGGGCATATTCGGCAAAATTGCCCCGCTGGATACCGCTGTAAAGGATGGCGACAGGGTGGAAATTTATCGTCAGATCACTGCCGATCCGCAAATGGTGCAACGGCGAAGACGGTAGGCAATAGTCACGTATATATGTGTTTGTAAAGCTGTCAGCGACTCGCAGATGGAGGTGTAAAAATATCCGTGCAAACCGCCACTAAAAATTGTCCTTCAACCGCCTGACTTCGGCAAAAATTTCCACCGGCGTGTTGTTCACTTTATGGATGGTTTTTTGTAACGCTAAACTATCTTCCCTGAAAAATGGATTAGTCGCCAGTTCCTGCTCTATCGTCGACGGCACAGTCGGTAAATGGTCTGCTCTCAGCTGATTGATAACATCCATTCTTTGTTGTAAATGCCGATTATCAGGTTCTACGGTTAAAGCAAACCGGCCATTGGCTTGAGTGTATTCATGGGCACAATAGATTTGAGTCGATGCGGGCAACGTCTTCAACTTCCGTAACGAATGCCACATCTGTTCCGCAGTGCCTTCGAATAATCGGCCGCAGCCCATTACAAACAACGTATCTCCGCAAAACAGCATGTTGTCGTCTGCAAAATGATAAACAACATGGCCGCTGGTGTGGCCTGGAGTCGAGATGACCTTGGCCGAATGCGTGCCGAGCGTTATCACATTCCCGTCAACAACACCGCGATCCAGACCAGGGATTCTATGCAGGTCAGAGAGTGGCGCAATAACCGTGCAGCCGGTTTTTTGTTTTAACTCCAGATTGCCGCCCACATGATCCGAATGGTGATGAGTATTCAAAACGGTGGTTAGCCGCCAGCCTTTTTGATTCAAAACATCCAGTACCGGCTGGGCGACGGCGGGATCGACAGCAGCGGTTTCACCCGATACAGGGTCGTGAATCAGATAAATGTAGTTATCGTTTAAGACGGGGAGTTGTAGGATGGTCAACATGTTTTTTAAGTCCTTACTTACGTTTAAACTAATGGGCCCATTCTCAGGTATGGAACGAAACGCTCTTTTGTTTTACACTTAGTTTAAGTAAAACAATAAATTATTTGATTTTTAACTATAACCTCACAGCATCGGAAACAGATTGTCAGATATATGAAAGATGTTTATCGGTAACTATCCAAAACCAAGTTCAATTGATGTTTTCGACCAACTATTCCATATCCGATTCAAAGATACAATAATGACAATTATTGTTTTCCATGTCCATTAAATCGAAAGCGATGCGTTATATTTTAGCAATAGATCAAGGCACCAGCAGTTCACGCTGCATTCTTTACGATCAGCAGGCCAATACGGTTGCAATGGCACAGCAATCGTTTAAACAACACTTTCCGCATCCGGGCTGGGTGGAACATGATGCTGAAGAAATATGGGCATCGCAAGCGGGAGTTATTCAGCAGGTCATGATGCAAGCCCAACTGCGTCCGGCGGATATTGCCGGAATCGGCATCACTAACCAGCGAGAGACTACGGTAATCTGGGAACGCAGCACCGGCAAGCCAATTTATAACGCTATTGTTTGGCAGGATAGGCGCACGGCCGATGACTGTATCCGCCTGAAACAAGCCGGTTTCGAATCTATGGTTAAAGCTAAAACCGGTTTGCTGCTGGATGCTTATTTTTCAGCGACAAAAATCAGCTGGCTGCTGGATCATGTCGAGGGTGCGCGTGAGCAAGCCGAACGGGGGGAATTGGCATTCGGGACGATAGATTCCTGGCTGGTCTGGAAGCTCACCAACGGCGAGCTGCATATCACCGATGTTTCCAATGCCGCCCGAACATTGTTGTTTAACATCGATACGATGCAGTGGGACGATGAATTGCTGGCGTTATTCGGTATACCGTCATCTTTGCTGCCTGAGGTCAAATCGTCCAGTGAAATCTATGGGCAAACGCATAATTCAAAAATAGGTGCGGGGATTCCAATTGCCGCTATTGCGGGCGACCAGCAGGCGGGGCTATTCGGCCAGTTGTGCATCAATGCGGGCATGGCTAAATGCACCTATGGCACCGGCTCTTTCTTAATGATGAATACCGGACAGCAAAGAGTCGCTTCAAGTCACGGTTTGTTAACCACGATTGCTTGGCAAATCGGCAATGAAATTCATTATGCGCTTGAAGGCAGCGTGTTTGTCGGAGGTGCGGTCATTCAATGGTTGCGCGATGGTTTGGAGCTGTTCGAGCAGGCATCGGATAGCGAACAGCTTGCCGGTAGCGTTGACGATAACGGCGGCGTTTACTTTGTGCCGGCGCTGACCGGTCTCGGTGCGCCGCATTGGGATCCGCATGCGCGTGGAGCGATCTTCGGCATCACGCGCGGCACAACTTCTGCGCACCTTGCCCGGGCGGCATTGGAAAGTGTGTGTTTTCAGGTCGATGATGTATTGCAGCTGTTTTCAGTTGAAAGCGGCACGCCGATTGTCCAGCTAAGAATCGATGGCGGTGCCGCTGTCAATAATTTACTGGCGCAATTTCAGGCCGATATATCAGGTGTTGAAGTTGTCCGTCCTACCAACCTGGAAACCACGGCTTTAGGTGCGGCTTATCTTGCCGGTATCGCGATAGGATTATGGACTATCGACGAGCTTAATCAAAAATGGCGGATTGACCGGTCGTTTCAGAAAAAAATGCGGCCGCTGGAAGCTGAATCGTTAAAACGGTATTGGCTTAAGGCCGTGGAAAGAGCAAAAAATTGGGTTGAATAAGGTTAATTAATGATAGAAATAAAACTTCGCGAATATGAAAATTTTCACATTGTGTTATGGCTTTTGAAAGACACTTGTTGGTTGATGGAATGGAAGCTGGAAGGAATTGTCATGATTGTGCCCACGATTGCGGCCGCTTTACATATTACCTGGTTGGGACGAAAAAATACCGCCAATCTGTTTCATAATTTGGCGGTTAGTAGCTGGATATGCGGTAATGCAGTTTGGATGATCGGAGAGTTCTTTTTTGACGATACTTTAAGGCCTTTTGCGAAAGTGTTTTTCAGCATCGGGGTATTGTTTTTAGCAGCGTATTATTTTGGGGTGCTTCCGAAAGAAAAACGTGTACGTCGTGTACGTTCATGAAGAAGCATCTGTTTGTAGATACAGGAAGATTGTAGCAAATAGGACAAAATGTTAACCATATTTTTTCAATAGAAGCCTGATTAATTTGTTGTTAATCATTCTCTTATAGTATTTACCATGAGGTTGTAAAAACTGGATTGAATATTGCTTAAGTAAAAAATACACATACTTAAACAATGGAGTTTGCAATGTCTTCTTCGATCCTTTCTGAAATATTAAACGGTTTGTACGAAAATACAGTCGTGCCGTATTTGGGGCCGGGGGCGCTTTTCGATGCCACCAATAAACTCACCGGAACCCCCATGCCTGCCGATAGCAACAGCCTGATTTTGGCTATGAATAACGGCAACCCGATGGCTCCCAAGCTTATGTACGAGTTTCCCAGAGCGGCAATGAACCAGGAGCTTAAAAGAGGCAGAAATTTTTTAGCGCAGTTTCTCACTAAATTGTATGGCGAAACAGAATGGACGCGCGCGGCAGTACATGACTGGTTGGCAGAATGGCGGCCCGCTTATGTCATCGATATAAACAGGGATACCCAATTGCAGGAGAGCTATGCCGATGAAGAGCATACATTGATTGTAGGCGTCGCAAGAATCACTGCAAGCCACTTCCGGTTTAAAATATATCATTATGATTGCAGCGATTATTTTGAAATACCCCAGGATCAGATCGATCACCGATTGCCCATTTTGTTTAAACCCTTGGGTACGCCCAAGCCGGAAGCCAGCTATATTGCTTCAGACGCCGATTATGTCGATTACATAACCGAGTTAATGGGCGGTTTTGCGATTCCGGATTTTCTTAAAGAATACCGCAAAGGAAAGCAATACCTGTTTATAGGTATGCCGTTAAACAGGGATTCGGAGCGCATGGTCATGAGCGATATAGTTTATGGCGCGGCAGAGCGAAAAGGCTGGGTTTTGAACAAGAATCCGACCGATAAGGAAAGACGTTATTGTAAAAAAATAGGTCTGGAAATCTTGGATCTAGGCGTTGAAGACTTACTGGCTGCCGTGCTTAATTAATGACCCAGTCCGGCGCATTCAACAATCATCGCCTGCTGCTTTATTACAAAGGCGACATCAGCGCCTTGATTTTATTCGCCCAACACTGCAACGGCAGTATCTGCTTTCCGGAACCGCTGCCTGCCTTGTCCAGCGCACTGAAACCTGAAGAGTTTGTAACCGCCAAAGTCAGTACTCATCCGGCATCGCTGGTCAATAATATCAATCGGCATTTCCAATTGGATAATGACATATTGCGCGTCGAACCGGAATTTAGCGAACAAATCGATACTCCCGGCGGCATTATCACCGTTCATATGGCGCGCTTCATGATGCTCGACCCTCCGCATATATTGATGCAAAGTAAAAATTGTACTCTGAAAACTCTAACGCAATTACGCAGCAGGCCGCCTGCGGAAATGGAGTTGCTGCGCCGTGCTTATTCCAAGGTGATGTAGGCCTGAGATGTTCGATTTCATGGACATGAGCTACGATGAGCCCGACGAGCCAATCGAGTTGGGGCCGTATATCCCGGATGCGGGGGAATGCATGCGTTGCGGCATCTGCGTTAGCAGTTGCCCGACCTTCCGCCTGTTCCGGATCGATGAAGAAACTCCGCGCCGACGCATCCGCACTATCAGCAAACTACTGGTTGAAAACCTGCCGATCAGCGCCGATGAACGCCAACATCTGGATAACTGCGTACAATGCCGGGCCTGCGAAACCGTTTGCCCAAGCCGGATGGCTTACGGGCAGTTATTCGATCAGACTCAGGCCCAGTTAAACCTAAAAGCCTCAGTTGAGCATTCCAAAATCCCGTTCGCCCAGAGCTTGTCGAAGGGTGGGCGGGATTTTGGAATGCTCACCAAATGGATGGTAACGCTGGCATTCAGGCTGATTGAAAATAAGGAGTGGCTGAGGCGGTTAATGCCATTGCTGGTTGTGTACTTGAAATTGGGATTGCAAAAACCGTTACGGCGTAGCGGATTGCTGAAAAAATTGCATTTGGCGGATGCCGAGGCCTTGCTGGGTAAACCGGCATTACAGACATTGGCTGTTTCTTATCCCGCCAATGCCACTAAGCGCGGCCGGGTCGCGTTGTTCACCGGCTGTATCGCCGAACATTTCGACCGAGAGACTTTGCTGGCGGCAATCAATTTGCTTAATACAATAGGCTACGAAGTACTGGTACCGCCACAACAAGGCTGCTGCGGGGCGATTCACCAGCACAACGGCCAGTCTGCCGCCGGTTTGATCGATAACAACATTGCTGTATTCAACGCGCTGGATGTCGATGCCGTGCTCCACACCGCAACCGGTTGCGGGGCGATGTTAAGCGAATATCAAAATGATGATGAAGCAGGACAATTGTTTCGGCAACGCTTGTATGACATTAATGAATTTTTGCTGAAATACTGGCCGGACGGACTACAACTGACAGCATCCGAGCTGAAAGTCGCAGTTCACGAGCCATGCAGTCAGCGCAACGTTCTCAAAAATCAGCAAGCCGTTTATGCGTTGCTGCAAAAAATCCCCGGTTTAAGTATTTCTACGCTGGCTGACAATCACATTTGTTGCGGAGCGGGCGGCAGCTACATGTTGACTCATCCGGACAATGCCAGGCAATTACGGGCTTTGAAACAGCAAGTCATTACCGCTGCCTCAGCGGATGTTGTGGTTAGCGGCAATTTTGGATGTGGAGCTCATCTTAATGCAGATGAGCATAAGGTCGAGCATCCTTTGCAGTTACTGGCTCGGCAGTTGCCTGTATCTGTTCTTGTGTGACGTAATATTGCGGTATTGTCGTTGGACGCCTTATTTATGGATGATCTTCATGCCGCCAGCTTGGCTCGAAAATACTGAATTTAGTGTATTTTGCAGAGGAGAGCATTTCAGCGCCATCCAAATCAAGCTCTTTTCCTAATCCTAGCCAATAGCAATTCTATTTTGAATCTAAAGACTATCCTTTCACGCATAGGCTTTGCCGTTTCCCGGTTATTGTTATCAATACTGTAATATTCCTGCGTCATTCGATCTGCTGCGACTGATTTTCCCATTGTTCTTTTATTCTAAAAATATTCAATCCCATGTGATTAGGTGTTAGCACTGATTGTTTTATCGACTCGCGTCTTATATCGTGTAATCAACTGCGTAACATCAGTTTAGATTTTGCAGCATTACTATTTTTGGTATTAAAAAACAAAGGTGTAACAGAACTTAATCGGCACGCAGTTATACATTGCGCTTCAGCTTCATCTTAATCGAGCACTTTATTATGCGTTTAATTATTATTGGACTGTCTATTATATTTTTTACCTTATCGACAATTATCACGTTTAAGGCGTTGGAGCTCCCGGATCCAAAAAATTCTCTTCAAGACGACCAGAAACTGGCAACATCTGAATCAAACAATGCCATTAAGGCGCTGGGGCTCCCCAATCCCAGAATTTCTCATCAGGACGAGAAACTTGCTACATCCGAATCAAACAATGTCATAGAAAGATTGGCCGAAGATCAGAATACTAACAGGGCCATTGTTGCAGACTTACAGGGAAAAATTACCCAACTTGAGGAACAACTCAAAACAAAACAAGAAGCCCTTGAAGACATTAAAGCCACAGATGCTAAAAATAGGCCACGAACCCTGGCGGTCTTTAGCGGTTGGACGTTTCGTCCCGGGAAGAATGGCGTAAATGATGTTGCTTTATCTACGATAGAGAATTTTGTCGGAGATATAGTGGCATCTAAAGGCAGCCGCATCCTTATTGAAGGTCATACCGACAATATACCGACCGGTAACCGGCAAATTGATAATATGGATTTGTCATTACGCAGGGCAAGAGCCATCGCGGATATATTGATTTCTCGAGGTATATCGCCAAAACGAATATCGGTAATTGGTTATGGCGACGCCCACCCAATAGACTCCAACGACACAAAAGAGGGCAGAGCAAAAAACCGCAGAGTCGAGGTCAAGCTTTTGCCTAAAGAACCTAAAGAAGGAAAAAGTTAATGCATATGTACACAGAGCACTTTAACCTCAACTTACTCCCGTTCGAGAATGTACCGGATCCACAGTTTTTTTATGGCTATGGAGATCATGCCTATATACATAAACAGATATCCGGGTCTTTACAGAGCGGCCGGGGCCTAATCGTTGTAATCGGGCCGATCGGTTCCGGTAAAACGACCCTCAGCCAGATGATAAAATTCGATTTTCCTGAAAAAATCAAATTAATATGGATGGGCGAGCCGCCTGCAAACAGCACTAACCTCTATCTGTTTCTCGCCCAGGAACTCGGATTACAGCCGTCATCGTCTGAGAAGACCTTTGTTATGAGAGACATCAGAAATGCCCTTTTACAGATTAATTCCGAAGGAAAGAAGTGCCTGATCATCATGGATGAGTCGCATTTGATGTCGGACGATGTTATCAACGGCATCCGTTTGCTGAACAATCTTGAAGAAGGATCGATTAAACTCATCCAATTGCTGCTTCTCGGTCAGGAAGAATTGATGGAAAAGATAAACAGGCCTGAGATGAAACCGTTTAAACAGCGAATCGCTACACTCGAAAATCTGCGAACGATGAATGTCGATACAATGCTCAAATATGTTTCGCATCGCATTCAGGTGGCTGGTGGTACCCCCGCCCTCATTTCAGATACCGGCTGGGAAGCACTTTCGATTGCATTTAGTGCCGGTGGGACACCGCGTATGATCAATTCATTGTGCGACAAATCATTTAGCGTTGCTTTTGAACGGGAAAAACCAGCTGTTGACGCGCGGGATATCTATGAAGCAACCCAGAGAATGGGATTGGTAACAGACGTTTTTCATTACATTTGTTTGCTAAATACTAGAGAAAGAGAAATAAAAAATCAGGAATCACAGCCAATAGCAGATAAACCTGTTCCTAAAACAGCAGAACAACCCACACCGTCTATTACCAGGAAAGCGGAACAGAAAAGCAGGGAGACAAAAAACGAAGTTCCTGACGTTTCCAGAGTAAGGATGGGGAAAGCCGACTCATCTCCTGCTGATCAAATAGATTTAAAAGTGCCGGTGACATTACTGATATTATCAATAATCGCATTCACGTTAAGCGTTTTATTCTTTTACCACCGAGCCCCGGCTTCACTGGACTCCTTGGCTGCCTTATGGGCGTATTCAACGCTGTAAAACGCCTTACGGTCTGGTTCGCCATAGATGCAGTCATGCCTAACATTTAGTGGGCTAGCGGGTTTTGACCGAACTGCGACAGTTATTATAGGCTGGTTCCGACCCTACAAATTCTTCTGTACCGGACATCCACGAATTGGTCGAGTAGTTGCCGGAGCTTTTATTCATTCAATGGACGGTTAAGTTCACTGCGCCGCTTATTGGTCTCTGGGCTAGACACAGGGACATCGTACTCAACTTGAAAAGGCAATACTAAAAGATATCTCATAACCCGCCGGATTGGCCGGGTCAATTTAGATAAGGTTGTTAGGTATTGTTAAAGTTAATATCTGATGTTACGCACGGATGTTTTTTGCCCCGTATGCCGCGCCGAGCACAGGACAAATCGGCAGGATAGCCGATTTGCATGCATCGCACCCGAAGGGCGAGGCACAAGGATGTGCCGAGTGATTCAAGCGGCAACCAGGCCGCCTTTTCTTTGGTTACTTTCTTTTCGACTGCATGGACAGATATTTGCTCCTGCAATATCTGCATTTCCCACCTCCTTGTGGGTCATGCAGGAGGTACGACCCCATGGATGGGGAAGGTAGAATCGCGTCTGGAACGGAGATCGAGAGCACCAACAGTAGGCGCTTTAGGCGACGCAGGAGCAGTTGCGAGGCAAAGCAAAAGAAAGTAACTCGCTTTCGGGTGCGAGAACCCGATTCAAATAATGTCGCGGTAGCGACACCTTAAATAATAAAAAATAGTAATGCAGTCTAAATTCGGCTAATTGCGTAACATCAGTATATAAAAAACAGCAAAAGGAAAAAGCCAGAGACTTGAACAGAAAACTCAAGAATATATTAAGTCAAAATGAGCAGCCGATTGAATCGGGTGACCGTGAGATACAAGAGAAAATAGTTTATCGACAGCACTGGCTTCCTTGGCTGCTACTGTTTCTGACATGGTTGGGCGAGGCATTTATTTTCTCGTTTGAATTCAATGAGCATAAGTTATTGCTATTTGCAAAAGACAGTAACTCTCGTCTCGGATAGGTTTAGCCTTAAGTTTGTTTGCGCAGCCTCAGCAAGGGAGTCGTCCACGACATTCACAAACCGATCCCTTGGCGCACTTCAATCCAGATTTTCGAATCCAGTCAAATGCTGATGACCAATTGATCAGTTAAGCGCGAGTAGGCCAATTTTTCATCGCCAATCGGATAAGGTTTTTGAATAATGCGATAGAACCAGTCGTTCTTTCTGCATTAGTCTGTGTGCCTATCAATTTGCACTTTGCCTCGAAAAACAAGATACTGATAGCCGCTATAAATCAGCATGACAGGAATCAAAAAACCGATAGTTGAGAGCATAAATATTAATGTCCTGCTCGAAGAAGCTGCATGCGTCAATGCTATCGAAGCAGGAATCATATAGGGATAATAGCCGATAGTCATTGCGGTCAAAGCAGCCAGTGAAATAATGACACTCCAGAAAAATGCTCTTAATTCGAACCGCATCCTTAAAGCCCGCATCAACATAATAAAAGCAAGGACTGCTAAAACAAGAAAAAAATCCAAGTAATAGCCTGTTTCAGAATCTGTCCAGCGCATTGCAAAATGAGGATTTAGCTGGGCTGCCCAGATGGCTACCGTTATTAGAATAACTATTTCCAGGACGGCTGCTATATAGGCTTGAGCAATGCTTATTCGCTGCATTGCGCCTTCGGTCTTTATCATTAAATAGGTTGCGCCCAGTAAGCTGTAGCCACTAACCACACCTAAGGCAACCAGTGCCGAAAAGGGCGTAAACCATTCCCAAATGTTGCCCTGATAGTCTCCCTCAGTAATACCCAGTCCGCTAATCAAGCCACCAAAAGCAAGCCCTTGAGCAAGCCCCGCGACTAAGCTGCTGTATCCAAACACCAGATTCCAAGGGGCGCTATTGCGGGCATGATGACGAAACTCAAAGGCGACACCCCGAAAGATAAGGGCAAACAACATAACCATGACCGGAATATACAGCGATTGTAGCGTGATGGCAAAAACCAGAGGAAAGGCGCCGAATAATGCGCCCCCAAGTAATACCAGCCAGGTTTCATTCGCATCCCAGATACTTTCAAGGCTTTTCATCATAATGGTGCGATGTTGGTCTATCCTGGTAAATAACGAAAGAATGCCTACACCCAGATCAAAGCCATCCAGAACGACATATAAAAATAGCATCAGGCCGATAATAAAAAACCAGATATTGGCGAGCATGCTATGAATTTCAGTGTCCATATCCCGTGACCTCGGAAGCGTTATCAAGTGAACTCAAATGACACCTCATGATGGCGGCATTAATGTCAAATTGGGACCTTTCTGGAGAATGCGGGCGGCAAATATCAAAAACAAAATAAAAAGACCGCTATAAATAATCACAAAAGTAACCAGACTGACTGCCACTACAGACGCCGGTAGCGTCGATGCCGCATCGCGGGTTCGTAACAGGCCGTAAATTATCCAGGGCTGACGGCCAACCTCCCGTACAATCCAGCCGCATTCGGTAGCCACATAGCCAAGCGGAATTGAAGCTATCCAAGCACGCAGCAACCAACGATTAATGCAAATGGATTCGGCTGATAATTGCCCTTTAAGCCAAGCGACCGATGTCCACACTATGAGTCCCATAAAAACCAACCCGATCACCACCATAACCCGGAAGCTATAGAAAATGAGTGGAATAGCGGGTGGCTGATCGGCCTGGGGAAATGATTTTAAGCCTTGTACCTGGCCGTGCCGATCACCGGTCACCAGAACGCTTAAACCGTTCGGGATTGAAAGAGCCCAAGCGTTTTTTTGTTCCATTTGGTTAGGCCAGGACAGTAGGTTCCAGGCAGCACCTTTGCCTTCCTGATTCGTAGTCCAATGTGCTTCGATAGCCGCTCCTTTTGCCGGTTGGTTTGCAAATATCTCTCGACCACTGCCGTGACCCAGAGATAATTGAACAGGCGTCACAAAAATCACGCCAATTAAGGCGAGCTTGAAGGACTTAAGAAAAAAATCGGCGTTTCTTTTTTTTAAAATATACCAGGCGGATAAGCCACCGATTACGAAAAGACTGGTCGTTACGCAGGCAAACCACATGTGTAAAACTCCCCATGGCATGCTTTTGGTAAAGATCGCTTCAAAATAACTATCCACCACAACCCTATTGTTTTCCAAATGAATGCCCGCCGGTGTTTGCATCCATGAATTAGCAACCATAATCCAAAAGGCAGATAACGATGCCCCTAATGCTACCATACAGGTAGCTAACAAATGAATGACTGGGGGAACTCGCATCCATCCAAACAGCATAATTCCGAGAAAACCGGCCTCCAGCATAAAGGCCATAGCGCCTTCGTAGCCCAGAATATTGCCGAAGAATTCTCCCGTAACCATGGCAAAGCGGGACCAGTTGGTGCCAAACTCAAACTCCAGGGGAATACCGCTGATAACGCCCACCGAAAAATTGAGCAGAAATAATTGAGCCCAAAAACGCGCATGCCGATAATGGTCGACATCACCCGTTTTCAGCCAAAGTCCTTCAAAAATTACCAGGATAAGCGATATCCCCACGGTCGTGAGCGGCCATAAAATGTGGAACATGGCGGTAACAGAAAATTGCAAGCGTGACAAAAACATCGGGTCTTGTAAGCTTTCCATTGGTATGTTTCTCCTGTTCGATATTACATTCTTAGGACTTTCGCTATTCCCCTAAATAGGGCAAGATGCTGGGGGTACCGCAGTTCGGCCCGCAAATAGTCGGAAAACAAGTCGGTTCGGACTTGATAGAGGGATTTTTTCAGGGTGGTCGCTTTATCTTTGAAGGAAATCCAGATGGTGTAGCAGCAAGCGATATATTTTTGCTGAGAACGGGCTTTGCGGCATTGGCATTTCTCGGAGCTTGTCAACTGTTTGAGTTCGCGGTGAAATTCTTCGACTTGCCGGGGCATGTCATTCAGCTCATGGGTGATGGGCCAGTCAATGTCGTCGTCTGGGGCGATCAGCTTGAACAATTTGACCTTGAACGGTACTTTTTCAGTTTGACGCCGCCGAATTGGTGGAGCCGTTCGGACGTCCATTCGACCGCATAGAGATGCATATAAGTAGTTGATCGGCGTACTGATCAAGTATTCTACGTAGCGTTGTTGGATTATCATACCCGTTAACATAACCTATTAGGCTAGGGATGCGAAAGTCCTGATTCTGATCATTCCAGTATTGATGGTTATTTTTATTATGAGACCATTAAACAGAAATTTCCACAACTGAAACTAGAGAGTAATTGCAAATTAATGGTTCAAATATAACATTAGTATAGCCTGTCTTTACCAAGCTCTCAGTCCTGAAAAAATTATTGTTTCATTTGATGTGATGTGACCTTTGATGTGATGTGACCTTCCACAATGGGGGCGTGGTTGCCGATCACTGTCAGTTTCTGAAGGACAGCTTTAAAGTATTGACCAGCCGATCATTAAAAACCTGTGTCTGTCTCTGCCGAATTTTATCTGTCAACCAGCAGTCAAAAATCGAACTAAACCGGTTAGTCAATTCAAGCTTTCTGATCATAAAAGCATATTAAATTTCGCCCGGCATCTTTTGCCTGATACATTGCTACGTCAGCCAACTTGATAACGTCAACTTGGTTTTCGTCGTGATGGATAAACAACGTAATGCCAATACTTGCAGTGCAATGATGTTCGATTATTGTATCGGCACGCTCATCGTTTTTGATAGCCAGTAGGTAGGGTTCGGACAAGGTCGTGAGAATTTTTTCCGCAACGATACGAGCTTGTGCATAGGACTCGGCTTTATCGACATCAAGCTCATTAAGCATCACTACAAACTCATCTCCCCCGAAACGCGCTACAGTATCCATTTCGCGCACACATTCTTTCAGGCGTTTAGCGACTTCGATAAGCAGTAAATCGCCTACGCCGTGTCCATGTTTGTCGTTCAGCGGTTTGAAGTTATCCAGATCAAGAAACATCACTGCGCCATAGCAACCGCTACGTTTGCTTGCTGCCATAGCCTGACTCAATCGGTCGTTGAGCAGGCGCCGGTTAGGCAATTGGGTAAGCGGGTCAAAATAAGCCAGATTGTAGATTTCTTCCTCGGCTTGTTTCTGGGCAGTAATGTCTTCATAGATGGCAACCACTTCTCCTGAGAGCAAGCGATAGAAACGGTTGTCCCGCCATCCTGAAATACGATTGTTACGATATGACGAGATAGGAAAGTGTTCCGGCTCACCGGTTTTCCAAACTCGTTGCAATGCTGTTAACAACCCGAGTTCCTTGATTCCGGGAAAGCATTCCGTAAGCCGTTTACCTATGACCTCTTGGCGTGATTTTTGTTCCAGCAACTCGGCAGCATGGTTGAAGTCTACAAAGATGAAGTCTTCCCCATCATCAACTGCGGTATACACAGCGACGCAGTTATTCATATTTTCAAACAACTGCCTGTATTTCAGTTCCTTTTCTATCAGTTGCCTGGTACGCTCGATAACCTGTTTCTCAACACTCTCATAGGCAACTCTGGCTCGATGCTCGGCAAGACTTTGTTTCGCAATCTGGTTAGCAAAGCCCACAAGCATTTTCAGGATATGAGGAATTTTTTGTTCTTCAACAATCGGAACTTCTGCCAGAGCCTGGAAATAAGCGTCATGGTCAAAACCGAACTCGGCACATTGAGCTTCAAACTCTTTATGGTCGGGATGCTTAAGGAAAAACTGGCCAATGAATAGATTGGCGATGTGCTGTCCTTCAATAACGATCGGAGAAGCACAATCGGTCAGTCCGTTTCGACAGCGATAGATTGCGTAATCCTTGCCTTCTTGCATTTGACGCGAAAGGTTTGTGTCACTTTCCAGGCAACGGATTAATGTGCCTTGATTAGCACGATGAAATTCAATACATATACGCTGCCAATTTGAGGAAGCTAAGACATGGCCGTTAAAATCGATAATCGAGACAGGCAAACCGATAACTTCCAGGTAGCTTGCAAACACATCATTTAATTGGCTAAAGTCAATTAATTGAGCAAGATTGATCTCCGAATCCGCCGAAGTCTCTTTCGGCGTCAGTTCTTTATTCCACGATGCAGGGAGTGGATCTCGCATCTGATCCAACTGTGGATTGCGTACAAACAAAATCGGCTTTTCAGTGTTGGATGAAGAGTCATTCATGATTCAGAAGTGCCTCAATGTAAAGTTCTCATGCCCAATTCGCCGCTCAGTTACAAGCGTCTTCAGATGAAGACAATTACACCGGGATGAAATAAGCAAAAAAATACAGCTGTCCACTCTAACGCCATTGTGAGTATAGACAAAAATAGAGTGTAAACGAATTCTTACAGAGTTATAAGCTATTAACACAGTAAGTTACTCAAACGGAGCACATCGAAGTGGGTTAAGATAAATTGCAATATTTTCTACCTTTCTACCTTTCAGCCTGAAGTCAGGTGGAAGGCCGCCGCAAGCTTGCCTGGGCTTCATGATTATCATGACGGCGCACTGATACTGTATTAAGTTTTTATCTAACCAGATTGAGGAGACAAATATGCAACAAAAACCTGCACCCACCCGTGTAAAAATCCACGATATTATTCAGGCGC
The DNA here is from genome assembly GCF_004322395.1 of Methylobacter sp. Lineage (GTDB taxonomy): Bacteria > Pseudomonadota > Gammaproteobacteria > Methylococcales > Methylomonadaceae > Methylobacter_A. Next base: position 55,863 of record NZ_SCTW01000143.1, on the reverse strand, counting down.
GTTGGAGCCCAAGAGCTTTTGCTTCTGAAAAGCCGGTGAGTCATGATGATCTGCTGACGCTACTGGAAGCTGCGCGTTGGGCGCCGTCTTGTTTTAATGGTCAGCCGTGGCGTTATGTAGTGTGTGATAAAACCACCGATGAAACCGGTTGGCAAAATGCGTTTGCAACGCTGGCTGAAAAAAACAGGCGATGGGCCAAGAACGCGCCTGTTCTGATACTTTCTGTTGCTATGGATAATTTCAGTCATAACGGTCAGCCAAATCGCTGGGCGATGCATGATACCGGAGCCGCCAGCCTCAGCTTATGTTTTCAGGCGACTGCGTTGGGATTGATTGTTCATCAAATGGGCGGATTTGATGCCGAGAAAGCCCGAGAGGTTTTTAATCTTCCGGGCGATTGCAAACCGATGGCAATGATGGCTGTCGGCTATCAGGCCGATGTGGATGTGCTTGATGACGATTTTAAGGAAGCCGAGTTAGGTCCACGTTCTCGGGTAGCACTGAATGAACAGTTTTATGCAAGGCAATGGGGCAGGGGAATTGAATGAGTTGTTGGCGATTCTCGGCTACTCATCGGGTTTCATCGGCAAGAAAGGCAGATCGGGCGAGAGCCGTGGCATGAATTCTCTCCCATTCCCCGTTGCTATGCGGGCTGCCTGCTATAAAACTGCGGATTTGCCAGGGTGACGAGCTGTATCAATATCTATAAGTCTAGCGTAGATTTATCAGCGCCATCAATTGCTCTTCATCAATCGGTCTGGTTAAGCAGTAATCAAACCCGGCGGTTAGCGCTTCAATTTTTTGATGGTCGTCAACAAAAGTGCTGATGGCGGCAACTTTTAGCGGGCTATGTTGGGTTCTTAAGATTTTTATCATCTCCAGTCCCGACATGACCGGCATATTAATGTCGATAAGTGCGAATTTATAGTGATTTTCACCGATCAATTGCAAGGCTTCCGCACCGTCGGCTGCGGCGTCAACGGTGTAGCCGTTAAGTTCAAGCATGTTAGCCAGTATCAATTGGTTTATTTCACTATCATCTGCAATCAAAACACGGTTCTCAGTACTTTCTGACTGGAGCAGGTTTTGATCGTCTATAGCCTGTTTTATTTGCATAATTAACTCCCTACCTAATTGCGCTGTTCTGTTGTGTTCCAGACATAATGCGCCTCTAAAGCCCAGATAATCAGGCTGGTAAGGCATCAGTCCGGTTATGTCTTCCAGTTTGAGCGAACCGGCCAGCCCGCAGAGCATAGACCGGTCTTTTGCCAGTCTGACAAATTGCGCTATGTCGGCCTTTGTCAGGATTTGAGTCAAAGAGCCGTTGCTTTTGTTCATGGTGTCGAGCATGACGCCTTTGAAACCAATATGTTTAAGGGAATCTATGGGGGCAAAATCCGGTTGGGTATCGGCGAATAATACGGCTATTAAGTTTATTGTTCGTGGGAGCTCAGCAAGTTTTTCAATAGTTCCCTGCCAGTCGCCGCCGGGAAAAAAGCCGATTTTTATATAATCGACGCCGGTTTCGGCCATGGCTTTGACTGCCGAGTAAACAATTTCAGGCTGCATCGGCAGGTCGCCAACGGTTGCGCTGACCGGACGGCGGCCGTCAATTGCATCGACAATGTTTTTGACCAAGTCAGTGTCAAGCGCGCCCAAAGCGCCTAAGGCCGGCTGTTTTAAGTCAATAATATCGACGTTCGCGGCCAATGCCAATAAAGCTTCTTCTATACTGTTAACGCTGGCGAGCATTCCGGTCATGCAATGATCTCAGTCTTTGACGCGTCTGCTCCCGGCCGGCTTGCAGCATATACGCCATCTATGGCAATTGCAGAACCTGTTTCCGGCAAGTTTTCGGGAAACATATCATCCCCGGCGATATAATTTTCGATGACGGTCATCAACCAACCCCAGGCTTCCAGCTCTTTGTCCCCGGCGGTTTTCTCCAGGCCGATACGCAGATAGTCGATTTCCGATTGTATTTTTTCCAGCGAAATCATGTTTAACCGGCTGACTAAAATTGCCGCTTCCAGCACCGAATATTGGGCTCGGTTAAAACCTTTAAAAGGTGCATGATTGGCGGTGTGTACGGCTTTACAGAATAATTTAGGCCGGATCTCGTCGTCTTCAACTCGGATCAGTTCGACTTCGGTGTGAGCTAACGCACAGCTGAGCACCTGACCGGTTATTTTTTCCGCCGGTTTTAATGGCCAGTCGCGCCGCCCGGTCAGGCATCCGGCAAAGACTCGTACGTCATCGCAATAGTTGATGACCGCGGTTTTACTTTCCAGCAGGTTGTTCAGTGTGGTTGAGGGCCGAAACGGCAGGATGATGAATTCGTCCGGTGTTTCTTCGGTCGCCGCGCCAGCTCCCGGCTGGCTTGCGGCGGCGATTGCCGAACCTGTTCCCGACAGGTTCTCGGCATACACACCATGCTTGGCGGTCGCCACGCCAGTTCCAGACTGGCTTGTGGCATACACACCATCCCTGGCGATAACATGAATGCCCATAGGTGCAATATGCGCCAGACCTGAACTGTTTTGTGTGATGACTATGGTTTCTTGGATCATTAGTGTTTTAATGTTTTTTTAGTGTGGTTCCGGCCGGTTTAAAAGTATGCAGGTCAACGGTAGATTCTGCGCTGTCGGTTGCGCAACCCCATTGCAATGCTTGGTCCTGGGTATAGCGTTTACCCAGTTGCCAAGCTATTTCAGCGCGGGCCAGCTCAACACCGAGATAAAAAGCATGTCCGCCGTCGTTTTCAACATGCAGATTCGGAAACAGGTCGAATGGATCGGTGGCGCTGTGTATGCCGTCGCGGTTGAAAATATGTACGCCTTCGGCGCTGATTTGAACGCGGTAGCTGGGGTCTTTGATTTGGCCTGCCAGTTCCTTGATTTCTTCCAAACTATAAGGGAAGGGTGAGGTTTCATGCAAGGCCATTAAGCCGGGATCGATATGTTTGGGCAGCATGTCATGCTCTTTTGCGGCAAACATGATGCGGCGCGCCAGATCGGCTTCTTTGACTGCCCGGCAGGCATGTTTGCTGACCTGGGTTGCCAAAATGCTGTTGATGTTTAGTTCCGAGCAGATGCCCAGCAGCAGCGCATTCATGCCCATAGTGTCGGCATGGGTCAGTTCGGTGATATTGCCGACGCCGAGCATCATTTCAATATCGGGATGGTTCTTCCTGACTTCATGATAACGCACAATGGACTGCGTGAAGCCAAAATGCAGCGGATCTAAAATAGGATCGACGATAAAGCTGCGGTTTTTTGCTTGCATGGCGTTGATGGCTCGATCCAGCGAAGCCAAATCTTCATGCTTTTCCGGGATTAGAATCGGCGTCGCCGCGACTTCATCGGCAACCCATAATGTGCTTTCGTGCAGGCTGAGCATGTAATCGGCGCCCGCTTTGCCGCCTCTGAGCAAATCGTTTGCTTCAAGCGAGTCGATGCTGACGGTAAAGCCTTCCTGTTTCAAGGTGCGAATGATGTCTTCCATATGCGGAAAATCGGTGCTCGGCAGGCAGCCTATATCGATCACATCGGCGCCGTTTTGCTTATAGTAGTAGGCGCGTTGAACGGCTTCCTCAACGCTGATATTGGGCGCATCGACGATTTCGGCAAAGATTTTGACGCTGTAGTTGTTTAAATCGATTTTGTGCGCGGCTTGGCCGAAGAACATCGGCAAGTCCTTGAGTTCTTCCGGGCCGCGTTCAATAGGCAGGCCCATGTCTTTGGATAAGGCTTCCAAGTCGCCGCGGCAGCGTCCGGGTACCAGTATGCGATCGGCGCCGAAAGTGTCGGTCAGGCGGCGGCCTATCATGTCGGCGGTCATTAAGGCTGCGACCTTAAGACCCAATTCATGCACGGTATAGATGAATTCGGGCTGCATTTTTTCAAGGATGCTATGCAGCTGTTTTTCCGCCAACCTGCCGGTAAGAAAGAGGATATGTTCGCTCATGTTAACGATCTTAGCCGTTCTTTAACGGTGGCAATCAATTCATCGACACTTTCAACGACGCTTGTGTATTCAAATGCGCGTAATTTGGTTGTGCCTTCAAGATCGATTTTACGGGGATAAACCATGACTTTTCCTCCCGGCGCAGTGGTTTCCATTTCCGGGGCTATGTCGCAAGGGTAAACAATGCTCGGAACCCTGCATTTCCCGGCTTGGGAATAAAGATTGGTTACCAGCGAGTCGGCAATGCCCAGTACGCATTTTGCAACCGTGTTCGACGTGGTCGGCGCCATTACAAAAGTATGGTAATAGCCTTTGTAAAAATGTCCCACCGGCGGCGCTGAAGCGGCTTTGTCGCGGTATACCGGCATTTTTTTGCGGACGTCGTCGAGATTAATTCCGTACATTTTTAAAACTTCTTCTCCGGCCTGACTTAAATACAGATCAATATCATCCAGAGTCAGCAGGAAGTCCAGGCATTCTTCTATATAATGGCCGGAGCCGGTAATGGCCCAGGCTAATCGTGGCTTATCCATTAAATTTAGTTAGAGTTGGAAATATGGGGACATTATACATGAATCAATATGGCGATTTCGCAGACAGGAGTTTTTAGGAAATGTTGTTTATCTACAGACGGCGCATAAGAATTAAATAGATTAATCGTGGAATACAATACTGGTAAACAAGCGATTAAAAATCTTTATTCACCACGAACGACTGTATGGATACAGGACGACTGCAAGGATGCAGGAGGTAGAGCAACGCATGGAGCGGTTGCCGAGGTAGAGCAATGCAGGAGCAATTGCCGAGACACGAAGGACACGAAGAAATAAATCTTCGTGTCCTTCGTGTCTTCGTGGTGATATTCTTTTCAGCTTTTGTCGATTCACCTGTTATTAATGAGAGTTACGAAATGTTCAGTCAATTTAAACGTCGCGCCGGTTTCCCGCAACCTCACGACATACAAAATAGGCCGCTGATTATGGGGATTTTAAATGTGACGCCGGATAGCTTTTCCGATGGCGGCAAATACTCGGGTATTAATGCGGCTTTGCAACAGGTTGAGCTTATGGTGTCCGAAGGCGTGGATATTATCGATATAGGCGGCGAGTCAACCCGCCCCGGATCCGATCCGGTCGCGGCTAGTGAACAAATCCAGCGGGTCGTTCCAATCATTGAAGCCATCAGGCAATGTGTATCCGGCGATATTTTGATCAGCATCGATACGACCTTGAGCGCGGTCGCTAAAGCAGCGCTGAATGCAGGAGCCAATATTATCAATGATGTGTCAGGGGGCAGGGCGGACCCGGCAATCTTGACGTTGGCTGCGAAAACCGGCGTACCGATTATTTTGATGCACAGCCAGGGAACGCCAAAAACGATGCAGGATAATCCGCATTACGAAAATGTCGTGCAAGAAGTGCTTGATGCTCTAAATGAAAGCATTAATGCGGCGTTAAAGGCGGGAGTTAAAAAAGAGAATATTGCGATCGATCCGGGCATAGGCTTTGGCAAACGCAAGCAGGATAACCTTGATTTGCTGGCTCATCTTGATGCATTGGTGGCGACGGGTTTTCCTATTCTGTTAGGTACCAGCCGCAAACGTTTTATGGGAACGATTTGCGATGTAACCGAGCCTTTGGAACTGGTTACCGCCACCGCAGTGACAACGGCATTAGGGGTGATGGCCGGTGTGCAGATGTTTCGGGTGCATGATGTCAAGGAAAACCGGCAAGCAGCCGATGTGGCTTGGGCAATTAAACAAAGCCGATAGTTGATTGGGTATTTAATTTTGCGCTATCGCTCTATCCAACAAAAACGCTATCCGAATAAAAGCTACGAACCGGACAAAAGAGGCAATGTCCGGTTCGTAGGCATTAACTTATCGTGTAAGTCTTATTTTTTATAGGGATTTTGGTCGCCTTTGCTTGCGGCGTCTGTTGGGTGAATTTGTGACGGAGCGCGATAATCGCCCTCAGATAAATAAGTAAGAAACATGGGCAGCAAGACCCAAATAGCTAAAAGCAGCGCCACGCCAACTATTGCAAATAAAAGTGTTTTAAAGGTGCCGACAACATTCTCTGTAAAACTCTCTTCAGTATCATTCAAATCCGGTGAAGATAACGGTTGTTCGGTTCTGTTGTCATGTTCGTCTTGATTTGGCATGATGATCTCCCGATAACTGAGTTGAAGGAAAAATGAAATACCGCCTCATATTTGAAGCCGGCAACTGATATGCTAGTCTCATCACAAATTTCCTGCAACTTCATTGTGCAGCATTGATGTCTTAATAAAACAATAAGTTAAAAGTGTTACGGGTTTTAACGAGAACGTCACAGGTAGTTCACCCCAATGTATCAACTTAGGGTAAAAATCATTAGGGAAGTGCTTGTTCATACCCCAAAAACAGCAATTATTTGTTACATTAAAGGTTTTATATGATACCGTATATGGTATGATTGAAATTATTATGGATACCAATATCCTATTTTCCGGTTTATCTTCGGCAAGCGGCGCGTCTTTTAAGATATTGGAGCATCTTGCGCTAGGACGTGTTCATCTGGCGTTATCGACGCCTTTATTGTTTGAATATGAAGATATCATCAGGCGTAATCAAACGGCGCTAAATCTGCGGGATGAGGATATTGATGTGGTTTTAGATAACCTCTGTGTTTTTAGCCGGTTTCAACAAGTGTATTTTTTATGGCGGCCTTATTTACCCGATGCCAAGAATGATTTGGTGCTGGAATTAGCAGTGACTGCAAAGGTTAAAACCATTGTCACCTACAATTTAAAAGATTTTGCCGGCATTGATAAGTTTGGTGTTGAGGCTATTGTCCCTAAAACCTTATTGGAACGTTTGTAATGAGTACATTAAGTTTGCGGCTGCCGGACTCTGTTCATCGGCATATTAAAGAGCTGGCCCAGCAAGAAGGGGTGTCCATCAATCAGTTTATCGCCAGCGCGGTTGCCGAGAAAGTTTCGGCTATAGCAACAGAGGATTATTTGCAGCAACGTGTGCAACGGGCTGATGAGCAAGCTTTTCAACGCTTATTGGCTAAAGTTCCAAACCGGGAAACACAGATAGGTGAGGAATTGTAATCAAGTTATGATAAAAATTACGTAACTAATCAACAGTTAGGAAAATAGAACATGTACGACATGGATTTGACTGATAAGCATTGATGAAATGGAGCTTCCGGGGTCGGCGGAAAAATTAAAATCCGTTTAACCAGTATCATTCGTGTTCTATGTATAAAACCGGCATTTGCTGAGCAGTTACAAAATTACATGAACAATGACAGCCTGTAATGTCGGGCTTTGAAAGTGAGATCTTAATGAGCAAACAAGAAAAATCCCTGACTATGACGGTATTGATGACGCCGGACATGGCCAATTTTTCCGGCAACGTACACGGCGGTTCTTTATTGAAGCTGCTGGATCAGGTAGCTTATGCCTGCGCGGCAAAATATTGTAAAAGATACGTAGTGACAGCTGCGCTCGATCAGGTGTTCTTTAAACAGCAGGTCAATGTCGGCGAGCTGGTCACCTTTTATGCGCATGTTAATTATGTCGGCCATTCGTCAATGGAAGTCGGGGTTAAGGTTTTTGCCGAAGATTTAAGAACCGACGAAAAAAGACATACGACCTCCTGCTATTTTACGATGGTAGCGCTGGATGAAAACGGAAAAACTGTGGAAGTTCCAAGACTACAACTGGATAACGAAGTGGAAAAAAGATTTTATGATGCGGCCCAAATGCGCAAACAAATGCGCCAGGAAAGTCTGGAAAGAAATCGTGCCTTGCATGTGGATTTACCCAAGGATGGCTTGTAATTTATGATCATGCAAGGGAATTTTGAACAGCTGCCGTTAAAGGATTTTACCGAAAAAGCTTACTTGGATTATTCCATGTATGTCATTTTGGACCGGGCTTTGCCGCATATTGCAGACGGTTTAAAACCGGTACAACGGCGTATTGTTTATGCAATGTCCGAGCTGGGTTTGACCGCGACGGCCAAGTTTAAAAAATCGGCCAGGACGGTCGGCGATGTGTTGGGTAAATATCACCCCCACGGTGATACCGCTTGTTATGAAGCCATGGTGCTGATGGCGCAGGATTTTTCCTATCGCTATCCGTTGGTTGACGGGCAGGGCAACTGGGGCTCGCCGGACGATCCCAAATCATTTGCCGCGATGCGTTATACCGAATCCCGTCTGACCGCTTATGCACAAACCTTGTTAAGCGAATTGGGTCAAGGAACGGTTGACTGGACGGATAATTTTGACGCCACTTTGAAAGAGCCTGTGTTATTGCCGGCGCGGCTGCCGAATATATTGCTGAACGGCACCATGGGCATCGCGGTCGGCATGGCGACCGATATACCGCCGCATAATCTGCGGGAAGTCGCCAATGCCTGCATCCAGTTATTGGATGACCCCGACAGTACGCTGGAAACGCTTTTTACCCATATCAAAGGCCCCGATTACCCGACCGACGCGGAAATCATCACTTCGGCCGATGAGATACAAAAAATGTATATCAGTGGCGGCGGATCGATCAAAATGCGCGCCAAATACGAACAGGAAGACGGCAATATCGTGATTACCGCGCTGCCGCATCAGGTTTCCGGCGCTAAATTGATGGAGCAGATAGCCGCGCAAATGCTGGCGAAAAAGCTGCCGATGATCGAAGATTTGCGTGATGAATCGGATCATGAAAATCCGACCCGTTTGCTGGTGATTCCTCGTTCAAAACGGATCGATGCGGATGAAGTAATGTCGCATCTGTTTGCGACGACCGATCTTGAAAAAAGTTATCGCGTCAATTTGAACATGATAGGCTTGGATGGACGGCCCAAGGTTAGAGGGCTTAGAGATATTCTGGTTGAATGGCTGGTGTTTCGTACCGAAACCGTGCGAAAACGCCTGCAATACCGGTTGGATAAGGTGTTGGCACGGCTGCATATTCTCGACGGTCTGCTGATAGCCTACCTTAATATCGATGAAGTCATTGCAATTATCCGCACTGAAGACCATCCCAAACCGGTGCTGATGGAGCGCTTCGGCATTACCGATATTCAGGCTGAAGCGATATTGGAATTAAAGTTAAGGCATCTGGCCAAACTCGAAGAGATGAAGATTCGCGGCGAGCAGGCTGAGCTGGAACTGGAGCGCGCCGCACTGGAAAAGACTTTGGGTTCGCCGCGCTTGCTAAATCGCCTGATCAGGAAAGAACTGGAGCGCGATGCAGAAAAATACGGCGACGACCGCCGCTCGCCGATTGTAGCAAGAGATGCGGCGCAGGCGCTGGAAACAACGGCGTTAATAAGCAACGAGCCGTTAACTGTTATCTTGTCGGAAAAAGGCTGGATCAGGGCCGCGAAAGGCCATGACATTGATGTTGCAAGTTTAAATTATCGTTCCGGCGACGGTTTTTTGGATGCAGTCAAATGCCGGACGACGCAGCCTGTTTATATTCTCGATTCGACCGGGCGGTCTTACAGTACTTCCTCGCACGATCTGCCGTCGGCCAGAACTCAAGGCGAGCCGTTGACAGGACGGCTCAATCCGCCGCCGGGTTCGTTATTCCTACATCTTCTGGCAGGCCAACCTGACGACTGGTATGTGCTTGCCAGTCATTTCGGCTATGGATTCCGGGTTCAGCTAAAAGAATTGTTGAGCAAGAACAAGGCTGGTAAACTGCTGATCACGTTACCTGACGGCGCCAGGGTATTAAAACCCGCGAAAATAAGTAATGAAGCCGACTTGCTGGCAGTTGTGACATTGCAAGGCCGCTTGCTGATTTTTACTGTGGCTGAGTTGCCTGCTTTGGCGAAAGGCAAAGGGAATAAGCTGATTCAAATCCCGACAGCCGATCTGAACGCTGGAAAAGATTATGTGATCGCAGCGGTAGCGATCCCTGAAAACGGACAGTTGAAAATCATTGCCGGTAAACGGCAGCTAACGCTTAAAGGCGCGGATATTGAGCATTATTCCGGCAACCGCGCTAATAGGGGTTCGGCATTACCCCGCGGTTTTCAGCGGGTTGATGGTTTGGAGTGCGAGTGATTGGCGTTGTGTTAACTATTAACTTACGCTGAGTACTTTGTTAAATAATTGCTGTGTAGTTAGAGATTACGGTCTTGGAAAATTTAATCAAACAAATAATCGATGACCAAAGCTTTCCAAAAGGGGTCGCTTGGCAACGTTGGAAGTTTTACGCTAATGAAGTCATCGTTAAGGAAGGCGATGTGGCTAAGTCCCTGTTTTTTGTCGAAAGCGGTCAATTACGGGTGTCTGTGCATGTGGAACTGGAAGAGCGCAGAAATTTAAAAACGGGAGTCGGGGACTTAGGCAAAGGCGATCTTTTCGGTGATACTTGTCTCCATGAGTCATCTGTACGAACCGCTTCCGTTATAGCTATTACCGATGGCTGTTTACTGGAAATAAACGGAGAAAAACTTGGCGAGTATCTGGATGCCCATCCCACTAAAGGTTATTTGTTTTATAAGGAATTATTTGAAATACTTTTTAAACGTTTGAGCAGTGGAAACCGCAGAATTGAATATCTCTTGGCCTGGGGGCTTAAGGCGCGGCGTTCGTCTGAAAAATCAATTCCGATCTTCCGAAAAATCTAGCTGAGCTTGCGCTTATGTTTTATCGGCAGTTTTTAGCCTAACGATAAGGCGCCGATAATCATCTTCAGTTAAAGCATCGTTTACTATAAGTAGGGACTTTCTACGTACACCTTTTTTAAAATGTAAAAATATCGCGAATATAGTGATGACTGTTGAATCCAGAATTTCAATTGGTTCAAGGTTATTGCCCTCGGATACTTCCCATCCCACTGCTTCAGTATGCTTAATGGTGTATTGCTGATTTTCCAAGCATTTAAGAGTAAGCCAAAAATGCAGACAAATCCCGATCAAAAAAGCTAATTGGACGGCGATCGGCAATGAATTAGCAATGCTTGCCCCTAATCCCAGCAAATATGCAAAAACAAGAAACCGCTTTAATCGCTTGGATGGTTTAAGTTCTATCAGCAGTAAGGGTTCGTGTTTGTTTGGCAAACCAGGTATTCCTTAATTTTATTTCCTGTTGATAATACGTGTATTTCAAGACAATACGAATGCAACGCAAATGAATCGGTCAGGTTTTTTATCTTTGTTCAAACAACGATATAATCAGCGCACTTTAAAATCCATTATTTTATTTACTGATGAACCCAAACTGGAAAAAATTTCTGCTCTCTGAACACGCCATATTTGAAAATGATGCCGAGATTGTTTTTCCATCGCCTGAGCATGAAGGCAATCAGCGTATTTATCCAGTTACACATCTTGGTGTTCTGTCGGTTGCCGGAAAAGACGCAGCAAAATTTTTACAGGGACAAATCACCTGCAATATTAACGACATTACCGATATAAAAAGCAGTCTGGGCACAATATGCAATCCCAAGGGCAGGGCGATTACAACTTTTTTACTGGTAAAAAGTGTCGATGCTTTTTTAATGATTTTGCCCAACGAATTATTGGCATCAGTTAAAAAAAGATTACAGATGTACGTGTTACGGTCAGACGTGATTTTAACGGACAGTTCGGATGAGCTGTGTTTAATCGGATTATCTTACGGCATATCGCAAACCGATGGAGCACTTGATTTTGCAACGAGCCGACAGGAAAATATCGTTGTTAATTTCCAGGATCGCTGTCTGATTATTGCCGAGGTTGATAACGCTCAGTCCATTTGGACAAAACAGGTTAATCAAGGCTTCCAGCCGGATGATTCGGCGCAATGGCGCTATCTCGATATAATCTCAGGAATTCCCTGGCTGAGTGCGGAAACGTCGGAAGAGTTTATTCCGCAAATGCTCAATTTGGATAAGTTGGGCGGAATCAGTTTCAACAAGGGTTGCTATACCGGTCAGGAAATTGTTGCCCGGACTCATTATCTGGGTAAGGCAAAAAGGGAAATGTTTCTTGCCGAGGGAGGCGACATAACGCCTCCTGAGCCTAATTCCGCCATTATTGACAACAGCGATGGCGTTGAACAAAGTGTAGGTAAAGTGCTGTGTGCCCAAAGCAGGAAAAAAAGTTGCAAGATGCTTATTGTTCTGCAAGTTTCCGATACAAATTCTTATAGTCTTAGACTAAAAAATCATAACCAAGATAAAATCACCTTATCAACAGTGTAATTTATTTTTAGACATTTCGGGTGAAGTTGTCCGAAGCGTGCTCTCTCAAAACGTTAACTATATGATTAATCCACAAGCAGCTCTGAATTTTCGCCGATTAGGCATCATAACCATTTTCGCCGTTTATTTTGTCATTTTAGTAGGTGGGATAGTAAGAGCTTCGGGGGCAGGCATGGGTTGCCCCGACTGGCCGACTTGCTTTGGGCAATGGGTGCCGCCTACTGATGAATCTCAGTTACCCGCTAATTACCATCAGATTTATGCAGAACGCGGTTATGAAAATACCCAGTTTAACCCGGTAAAAACCTGGACCGAGTATACCAACCGCTTGGTCGGAGTGACGATTGGTTTCCTGATTTTTTTGACAGCCTGGTCATCGCGCATCTATCTTAAAACCGACAAAAGCATTTTTTATCTAGCGGTCAGCGTGTTTTTTCTGGTCGGCTTTCAAGGATGGTTAGGCTCGACCGTGGTAGCAAGCAATCTCAAGCCATTAATGATTACCCTACACATGTTGCTGGCCTTATTTATAGTCGCATTACTTATATATACCATTGCCCGTTCGCAACGAGACGTCATTGCCCGGATTGATATTCAAGCGCTGCCGGACAAATTTAAAACCGTGTTAATCGCGGCAATGATCATGACCTTGTTGCAAGTGGCTATGGGGACTCAAGTTAGGGAAGCGGTAGATTTTATTTCTCATAATCACGCTTATATCGAACGCCAATACTGGCGTGACGATTTTCCGGTCATCTTTTACATACACAGATCGTTCTCATCGGTTATTTTATTCACTAACCTATGGCTGGCCTGGAAGATTGTCCGGTCTGTGGATAGAAAAAGCCCGTTACGGCGTATCGCTTTATCCTTGGCTATTCTGGTTGTCACAGCCATCATTGCAGGCATTAGCCTCGATAGATTAGGTATGCCCCCGGTTGCTCAGCCGATTCACTTATTGATGGCTAATCTCATTTTTGGTGTACAGTTTTTTCTTTACTGTTGCTTGAATTATGCCTCGGCACATGCTGATTCATGCATCGCTGTCGATCACGGCTCCAGGCCTGATTCTACCTCTAACAATCTTTGATGCCGTATCTCGGCAATGACAGGAGCTATTGCCGAGGCTGCGGTGCGATAAAAGAGTTTATATTTCTGCTCGGTTCTCTTTGGATGTAGAATGGCGCAAACAAAAACAAATTTCCCGGTTATCAATGACAGCTCAAGTTTCACCTGCAAGTCTAGGTTTTATAAAAGATTCCTTTAAGTATTTTTTATCAAATTCACAGGCTGTTGCACTGGCAATTATTCTGATTGTCAGTTTTTTACTGATTTATTCATTGTCCGATTTGTTAATGCCTGTTTTTGTGTCAATCGTGCTGGCATACCTGTTGGAAGGTTTGATAAGTATGGCTGAAAGCAAGAGGGTACCGCGTTTGCCGGCGGTTTATATGGTATTTTCAGTATTTATGGCTTGTTTGGTTTTTTTATTGTTTTACTTGATACCTATGGTTTCACAACAGGCTGTCGAACTTGTTCAGCAAATTCCGGAGATAGTTAACAGAGCGCAAGCCGGAATCATGCGCTTACCGGAAATGTATCCCAAATTGGTTTCAGAAAGCAAAATCCAACAGGTGATGTTTGCCGTACAGAGGGAATTGTTAACCTATGGGCAAAATGTGTTGTCGTTTTCAGCAGCCTCTGTTGTGAGGCTTGTCAGTGTAATGATTTATTTATTCTTAGTGCCAATGATGGTCTTTTTCTTTTTAAAAGATAAAAAGATGTTAATAACTTGGTTCTTGCAGTTTATGCCTAAAGACAGGCATTTGAGCGTACGTGTTTGGGAAGAGGTCGATGTACAGCTCGGTAATTATGTGCGCGGTAAATTTGGTGAGGTTTTTATTCTCTGGGCGGTCAGTTATGTGACTTATGCAGCGATGGGTTTAAATTACGCGATGCTACTGGCTGTTTTGATGGGGTTACAGGTGATTATTCCCTACGTCGGCGCAACGCTGGTTACTTTTCCGGTTCTGGGCGTTGCTTTTTTTCAGTGGGGATTAGGCGGGGATGAGTTTATGTACATTGTTGTTGCATACTCAATTATTCAGGCGCTGGATGGCGTTGTGTTAGTGCCGATACTATTTTCCGAAGCGGTTAATCTACATGCGGTCGCTATTATCATTGCTATTTTATTTTTTGGCGGGTTATGGGGTTTCTGGGGGGTATTTTTGGCTATTCCATTAGCAACAGTCGTCAAGGCAGTATTGACCGCTTGGCCACGGATCGGCGATAAGGAACCAAATACAAATTATTAAAAGTTGTTTCAGATATTATTTTCTTATCAAGTCATTGGCAATTATTTTGTTTTAATCGGTTTTCTGTTGTTATAACAGCGCAGAAATTAACGAAAATCATCTCTCATTACACTCATAAACCGATTTGTATGAATGTTTTCAGATTATAAGAGATTGTATTTATTGAAATATCAGGTTTCATTTAATAATGGATTTAGTTTTGCGGAACTTACGGGTATTGCAAAATAAATTACATAAGGTAAAAATATAAAAGTCGAGGCGCAATGTTTTAAAACATAGTATCGATAATAAAAATATAAACAATCGAATTAATATGAGGAGAGAATTATGAAAAAATTAGCATTTGTATGTGCAAGCTTGTTACTTCTTTTGAGTACTTCTGTTTTCGCTCAAGGGGATAGTAAAAGCGCGTTAGAACATGCCAACGCAGCGGTAACTCATGGTAAAGCCGGACATACTCCAGTCTTGGTTGAACATGCAAAAGCAGCATTGGAAGATACCCTGGCTGCTTCCATAGCTGCTAAGGGCGTGTCAAAAAATCATTTAGACGCTGGTGCTAAAGAGCTGCAAGAAGCCATTGATCACGGCACAATGGGGCATGTAGGCCAGGCTACTGCACATGCTGAAGCAGCTGTAGAACACATTAAAGCCAGCAGTAAATAATATCGATAAGGTTTGAAGAAAAGAGGCGGGATTATCCCGCCTCTTTTTTAAAGCCGCTAATTACTTTAATGAGATGAAATCCAGCTGCATCATAAGCGGCAGGGTTTTCTGATAATTATCGGAGTGATTGATATGTCTATACATAAGAATCTATTACGATTTTATCCTCATCCTTGCAAAGAAGTTCCCCTTCAAGATTTATATCTTGATCATGATTTACATAAACAGGGCACAACCGGGTCGCCTTGTGTATACGCCAATTTCCTGTCCAGCCTGGATGGGCGTATTGCGTTAGAAGATAGCGCCCAGCGCACCTATATTCCCAAACATATAACAACAGATTCCGACTTTGGCCTGTTCATGGAACTGCATGCACAAGCAGATTGCATTATTACCCATGGCGGCTATATGCGGGCATTGGGTGAAGGACGTCTGGGCAATATATTGCAGGTTAAGGACAAACACCTTGCTGAATGGCGTCGGAACAATGGCCTACAAGCTCAGCCCGCAGTGATCATCGCTAGCGCCAGCCTGGATTTTCCGATCCACAACAGCCTGCATAAACATGCGCAAACCGTTTATATCGCGACAGGAAAAAATGCCGATCCAAACCGTATTCGTTACTGGCAAGACTTAGGCTATCCGATGCTTTTTACAGGCGAAGACCACACGGTTCACGGCGCGCCTTTGATTCATCAATTAAGCGGATTGGGTTACAAATCTATTTATCTTGTTGCCGGACCGCAAATGCTGGACACTGTAATCAGGGAAAAACAGTTATCAAGGTTATACCTTACCATTACCCATCAGTTAATAGGCGGTAAAGATTTTCGTACATTACTGACCGGGTCAACGCTTGGGCCGGAAGGCAACCTGATACTTGAAGCGCAGTATTACGAACAAGACTCGCCGCCCGGATCCGGTCAGTTTTTCATGCAATTCGGCTTGGGGCGACCTAATAACGCAGAACTTGGGGCGACAATTTAAATTTGATTTTAAAAGGGGGCGTAAATGGAACAATGGGTCTGTACAACCTGCGGCTATAACATGGTCGGCGATGCTCCTGATGTCTGCCCCTTTTGCGGAGCCGATCGCGATAAATTTCTCAGCTGGGAAGAGGCCGAAAAAACCTATCGCGTCACAGGCACTTATATTAATGACAGTGTTACCCAATTGGTTTCAGTGCCGAAACTGGGACTGGAACATGCGGCCTATCGGATTGAAACGGAAAATGGGGCTGTCTGGGTTGACTGTCCTTCGGCATTTAACCGCACTCTGGAACCTGTGGGTAAAATATTTTTTACGCACCCGCATTTTATGGGCGCATCCAATCAATACCGCGAGCTCTGGCATGCAAAAGTCTATCTGCACGCTTTAGACGCAGAAAATCCCTTAATCAAATCATTTCCGGTCGATGAACGTTTTACCGATGACTTTGTGATTGACGGGTTGGCGGCGTATCACATAGGTGGTCATACGCCGGGCTATACGCTTTATATTTATCGGGACGTATTGTTTATCTGCGATTACGCATTTCCGCCCGGCCCGAAAATGCGCTTAAACCCATACGGCCCGAAAGCCGAAACTCTACAAAAGGCCGAACGGATATTGACCATTGTTAACCGAAGCCCTTTAGAAACCGTCTGCGGCTATAACTATGTCTGCGATTTTAAAGATTGGCTGGCTGATTTTGAGCGTGCTGTTAAATACTGACGTTACGTATAATAAAAAATATTGTCCACGAAAAGCACAAAAGACACGAAATATAATAACTTTCGTGTCTTTTGTGCTTTTCGTGGACAGTGCTTAATATCAGTTCGTAATGATTTTTTTAACCGATTGCAGGCAATGGGCAAATGATCAAAATCCTTAGCGTTACTGACGTCCGGAAGCTGATACAGATCATTGGTTTGAAGAACTTTTTCAAGCAGATTATCAGCGCGTTAGAGCAAGATTTCGGCCGATGGAACAAGTTTATTTTAGCCCCACGTTATGGCATGTATTTTCCTGACGGCGTCATTGAATTGATGCCCTGCGCAGACCAGCAGCTATATACATTTAAATATGTTAACGGCTATCCCGGTAATCCGCTTAAAGGCAAACTTACCGTTGTCGCTTTAGGCCTGTTAAGCGATGTCGACAACGGCTATCCGCTAATGATCACTGAAATGACCTTGTTAACCGCATTCAGGACAGCGGCAACCGGCGTTTTGGCTGCAAAATATCTCGCCCGTGAAGATGCAAAATCGTTAGCCATTATTGGAACCGGAGCGCAGGCGGAATTTCAGGTATTGGCATTCGCCGCTTTTTTTCAATTGGAAGAAGTCCGCTTTTTCGATACCGATCCGCAGGCTATGGTCAAGTTCTCACGAAATCTGGCAGGGCAAAAGTTCAGGTTAATTCCTTGCAGCAATATCATAGATGCCGTGCGTGATGCCGATATTGTGATAACAGCCACTGCTGCTAAAAAACGGCAGTCTTTGTTTGAAATTGAGGATATTTCACCTGGGACATATATTCATGCGATAGGTGGCGACAGCCCAGGAAAAACTGAACTATCTGTCGAGTTCCTGAACCAGGTTAAGGTGGTGGTCGAATTTAAACCGCAAAGTCTGGTAGAAGGGGAGGTTCAGCAATGTGGAGCCGATCTTATCTATGCCGAATTATGGGAGCTGGTCTGTAACAATAAGCCTGGAAGGCAGGATGACCGCGAGATTACGCTCTTCGATTCAGTCGGCTTTGCTTTGGAAGATTATTCAATACTTCGGGTTGTTTATGAACTGGCGAAACAACATCGATTGGGAACAGAGTCGGCTTTAATACCTGAACTTAACGATCCTAAAGATTTGTTTGGCTTGTTGAGCTCTTAAAATATTGCCTGGATTTAACTCGCAAAGTTCAGCAAATGTAATAATCCCTCTCTGCTTGGTGACACTACCTATTGATTCAAGATATTGATTTCTCTAATCTGCACACACTCAAAAAACCGCATTCGGTAGATTTAGAACTTAAATGGAGAATATCTATGGCTGACCTAGCTAGTAAAACATGTGAAGTATGCAGAGTTGGCGCACCATTGGCTACTCAGGAGGAAATAGACGAATTTATGCAGCAATTACAGGGCTGGGAGCTTGTTGAAATAGACGGCGTCAAGCGCTTACAAAAAAACTTCAAATTTAATAATTTTGAAGATGCCTTATCGTTTACCAACAAAATTGGTGAACTTTGCAAGCAAGAAAACCACCATCCGTCAATTTTAACGGAATGGGGCAAAGTAACAGTGACCTGGTGGTCTCACAAAATAAAAGGGCTGCACGCTAATGATTTTATTATGGCGGCCAAGACCGACGATTTACTGTAACGTTTCTCCATAGAACGCCTCGATAATATCTTTCATTAAGTACAAAGTTTTATTCTTAGAATCTTTTTCCGGATTAAACTCGCTGATTTCCAGGCCGCAGATTTTCGGGTGCCGATTAATCAGTGAAAGCGCTTCGATCAGTTGTTCGGCTTTAATGCCGCCAGGAGCAGGAGTTTCTACACCGGGAGCGTCTTCAGGATCTATAAAATCCAAATCAATGCTGATGCCAATAGCTCGGCAAGACAGACTGAGCTTATCGATGGCTTTAATTAACACTTGGGCAAGCTTATTAATTTGGCTGGCAAAAACGATTTCTACCGCTGCTTGTTTTAATAGATCGTATTCTTCGTCTTCATAGCTCCGAACGCCTATTAGAATCAGGTTTTCCGGTTTGATAAAAGCGGAGCCGGGATACATCGCCGCCAATCTTGTGTCCGCTCTACCAAGCAACGCAGACAGCGGCATGCCATGAATATTACCGGATGGAGATGTTGCAAAGGTATGTGCGTCCATATGGGCATCCAGCCAGATCAGGCCGAATTTACCGGGTTGCTGTAATCCATTCAATACGCCGCTCCAGGTTCCCATCGCACAGGAATGATCGCCGCCAATGACCAGGAAGGGCTGGCTTTGTTCTGTCCATTGTTGGGTAAAACGGCTTATCGATTTGTTAAGCCCGGATAATTTTTCTTCCTTTGACCCGTGATCTTCAGGATGAATCATATGCCATTGGAGATCCAGGCGTTTTTGTTCAGGTTTTTGTCGGGCAAACTCATCGTGCAGCATTTCTGCCGCATAGCCACATAAACGCATTGGCCCGCCCAAACACGACGCTACGCCTAAAGTTTGTAATATAGCCATAATGGGAAATGTAAGTTCTGAGGTTTCCGATAGTCATTATCCATGGTGAAATCGATTCAGCAATGTATTTTTGACGATAGATTCACCGTTAACATTTCGCTCAAGGCCACCCTGTTGTAAGCAATGGTACGGATAGATATAAAGTCAAAAAAATCAATAATAACCACTCAAGCAGGGGAAATCTAACTTAGCTCAACATAAATAGTCAACAATCGCATCGACTCTGATTGCTCATTACGCAGTACATACAGAGGAAAGGGTAGCGTCTCCTTTTTCGTACTTTACCCCTCAACAAAGTCGAAGAAACGTTGAACTTTGTTTTCTGCCTATAAAAATAAAAATCCTTAAAAACAAACCGTTAGGATTATTACAGGCTAAAGTGCAATTTGCTATAGAAGAAAATTTTAAAATGACGGACGAAGAATTTTTACAATCATGAAAAGCTATTTACTCGACACCGATAGGGCCTTAAGGCCGAATGGCGACAGCGTATTCTACCGTATGGAGCCCAATTATTCGGCGCATCGCACAGGCGGTGACTCTTTTTCAATCATAGTCATTGTCGATTTCCAATGAAGATACAGTACCGGTTTTTTTTGGCCTTCCTGTTATCGGCCATCGCTTGGGCAGCGTACGCTAAGGCAAACGAGCCCGATGCCGAACGAATCGCCCATTCCATTCATGTCGTCCAGTTGGAACTTGATGGGGCGATTGGCCCGGCAAGCAGCGACTATGTTGCCCGCTCGCTGGATTATGCGGCCGAGACTAAAGCTTCCCTAATTATTCTGCGCATGGACACGCCCGGCGGACTGGATACGGCCATGCGCGAGATCATCAAAAAGATCATCGCATCGCCGGTTCCGGTCGCGACCTATGTCGCTCCCGGCGGTGCTCGTGCAGCCAGTGCCGGAACTTACATCCTCTATGCCAGCCATGTTGCGGCGATGGCGCCCGGTACCAATCTCGGGGCGGCTACCCCGCTGAAAATGCCGATGCCCGGCAGCCTCAACGAGGAACCATCGAAAGCCAAAGGCAAAACTGAAAATGGCAACCCTGAAAACGCCTCTGTCATGGAGCGGAAGTTGACCAACGATGCCTCCGCTTACATACGAGGGCTGGCCAATCTGAGAGGCCGCAACGCGGAATGGGCGGAAAAGGCGGTCAGGGAATCGGCCAGCCTGTCCGCGGAAGAGGCATTGGCGTTGCACGTTATCGATTTTCTGGCTGGCGATGTCGACGACCTGTTGAAAAAGGTCGACGGTCGTTCAGTAAATGTTTTGGGCCAGACGGTAAAACTGAATCTCGCAGGCGCCCGGATCGAGCCGGTCGAACCCGACTGGCGTAATCGGCTGTTGGCAGCCATCGCGAATCCCAATGTCGCTTACGTGTTGATGTTGCTCGGGATCTATGGATTGGTCCTGGAGTTTTATCACCCCGGCACCGTTGCGCCCGGCACTATCGGCGCAATTTGCCTGTTGTTGGCGCTCTATGCCTTCCAGGCACTATCGGTCAACTACGCCGGTCTGGCCCTGATTCTGCTGGGTCTTGGGCTGATGACTGCCGAAGCCTTCGCACCGAGTTTCGGAATTCTTGGCATCGGTGGCATAACCGCGTTTGTGTTCGGTTCAATCATTCTTATGGATACCGGGATTACAGGGCCGGAGGAAGTGAGTCCGGCTGTGATTGCGGCTTTTGCGATCAGTAGCGCCGTATTATGCATCGTGGTCACACGGCTGTTGCTTAGAGTGCGGAACAAGCCGGCGGTTACGGGACGCGAGCAACTAATCGGCAGCGAAGGAACCGCCATGGAAGACTTTGCCGTTGAAGGGAGAGTCTGGGTTCATAGCGAAGCATGGGCGGCGCATGCCGAACAGCCCGTGCATCATGGGCAAAAGGTCAAGGTAACCGCCGTAAAAGGCCTAACCCTGATTGTCAATACTGTTGACTTAAGCAGTACAAAGCCCTCTCCAGAGGGAGAGGGTTGGGTGAGGGGAAATTCAAATGGAAAAAAGCTTATTTAAATCCCCTCATCCCAGCCTAATCATGCCGGACTGTCCTGTCCGGCACCCTGCGGGCGAGTGCAAATCCGCTCCCGGCGGATTTGTCCCTGAGGGAGAAGGAGAAGGGGCGCGCACGCTCAAGTCAACAGTATTGATTCTTAATCGTCGCCCCATTTCAAAACGACAAAGGAGACTAATCCATGATAATAAATCTGTTTAGCATACTCTTGGCGGTGGTGATCATCCTGCTGATCAGCGGTATCCGAATCATGCGTGAATATGAGCGGGCGGTGGTGTTTTTTTTAGGCCGATTCTACCAAGTCAAAGGCCCCGGCTTGATCTTCATCATCCCGATCGTTCAGCAAATGGTGAAAGTGGATTTGCGTACCATCGTTATGGATGTTCCCACTCAAGATGTCATTTCGCGGGACAATGTATCGGTCAAAGTCAGCGCAATCGTCTTTTTTCGGGTGATCGAGCCGGAAAAGGCGGTGATTCAGGTTGAGCACTATTATGAGGCGACCAGCCAGATGGCGCAAACAACGCTGCGCTCGGTGTTGGGACAGCACGAGTTGGACGAAATGCTGGCTGCACGGGATAAGCTCAATGCAGACATCCAAACCATTTTGGATCAGCAGACCGAATCCTGGGGAATCAAGGTTTCCAATGTAGAGATCAAACAGATGGATTTGAATGAGACCATGATCCGGGCTATCGCTCGACAGGCCGAAGCCGAGCGGGAACGCCGCGCCAAGGTGATTCATGCTGAAGGTGAATTGCAGGCATCTCAGAAATTGGTAGAGGCCGCGCAAACTCTCGCGCAGTCGCCAAGCGCCATTCAATTGCGCTACTTGCAAACGCTTACGGAGATTGCCGGAGACAAATCCAATACCATCGTTTTTCCATTGCCGATGGAACTGCTTGGACCATTGGGTGTTGGCGCTAAAAGGAGCGTCACATGATGAATAAACAGCAAAACAGCACAGATAAAGTTGAATTGGACACTGGCGATGCCTTATTAATCAGCGATATCCAAAATGATTTTCTGCCCGGCGGCAGTCTGGCCGTGCAGGAGGGGGATCGAATCATACCCGTCTTGAATGGCTATATCGATCAATTCAGCAATCGTCAATTGCCTGTATTTGCAACTCGCGACTGGCATCCGGCTAAGCATTGCTCTTTTATCCGGCAAGGCGGCCCTTGGCCGGAACACTGCATCGCCGGTACCAAAGGCGCGGAATTCTCAGCCGATTTGCATCTCCCTATCTCTGCTTACATTATTTCCAAAGGCACGGATGTTGAACGGGAAGGCTATTCAAGTTTCTCAAACCGGACCTTCAAGCAGCAACTGGATAATGCGGGTATCCGCCGTTTATTCATCGGCGGACTTGCTACCGATTATTGCGTTTTAAATACGGTTCGCGATGGACTGAACTACCATTACACAGTATTTTTATTGATAGATGCGATACGCGCCGTTAACGTTCGGCGGCAAGATGGCGAAGACGCAATAAACGAAATGATCGAAAAGGGCGCAATACCTATTACCTTGCGCATGATCGGATAATGCCGAACAGCGTCTTGCTTACCGACCTCTACCAGCTAACCATGCTTCAAAGCTATTACGAACAGAGCATGGAGGAACTCGCCGTATTCGAGTTTTTTGTCAGAAAATTGCCTGAAAACCGGGGCTATCTGGTTACGGCAGGTCTGGCCCAGGTTTTAACTTATCTGGAACAATTGCAATTTTCTTCGGATGAAATTGAATGGCTGACAAGCACCGGGCGATTCAAACCGTCAACGCTTGACCGGCTTGCGACATTAAAATTTACCGGCGATGTTCATGCGATGCCTGAAGGCACAGTGTTTTTCGCGAATGAGCCGATATTGCGCATTACCGCGCCGCTGCCCGAAGCGCAATTGATCGAAAGCAGGATCATCAATCTACTGCATTTCCAAACTTTGATTGCTTCCAAAGCCGCGCGCTCGGTACTTATCGCTCCTGACAAACTGCTGGTCGATTTCGGCATGCGCCGGGCGCACGGCAGTGAAGCCGCGCTGTTGGCGGCCCGGGCCAGTTATCTCGCGGGGTTCACCGGTTCGGCGACGGTGGCGGCCGGGATGTGTTTCGGTATCCCCATTTATGGCACGATGGCGCATTCTTTTATCCAAGCTTACCCTAGCGAAAGCCAGGCCTTTGCCGATTTTGCCAAGGTCAATCCCGATAATGTTGTGTTTTTGATCGACACTTACGATACCGAAGCCGGTGCGCAAAAAGTAGTCGATCTGGCGGCCGCTTTGCATGCGCAAGGTGTAAAAATCAAAGGTGTTCGCCTGGACAGCGGCGATTTGGCCGATCATGCCCGGAAAGTCAGGACAATTCTTGACCGTGGCGGCCTTAACGATGCAACCATCTTTGCCAGCGGCAATATCGATGAACATAAACTTGTAGAATTGATGGCTCAACAAGCCCCGATTGATGGCTTCGGCATCGGCACTCGCATGGATACCTCAGTCGATGCTCCTTATCTCGACTGCGCCTATAAATTGCAGGAATATGCCGGCATTGCCCGGCGCAAGCGCTCGGAAGGAAAAGCAACCTGGCCCGGACGTAAACAGGTTTATCGTAACTACAGTGAGGATGGTATGATGTCCGGCGATACCGTAACCGTTGAAAATGCGCCTTGTGCAGGCCAACCGTTATTGCAATCGGTTATGCAAAGCGGAAAGACTGTAGCCGAGCAGCCTACGCTGATTGAGGCCAGGGAATATACTCGACGCCAATTAAACGGTTTACCCATGTCATTGCGTCAATTGGGCAATACCCCGGAATACCCGGTGATAATTTCTGCCGAACTGCAAGCGCTGGCCAAAACAGTGGATCAACGAAACACAGGCTGAAAGCCCTTATGGTGTTTTGAGATCAGGTTCAAAATCAGTTGTAAAACCCTGAACTTGATCTGACAGTTTCAAAATACTTGTTTGGATTGAACCTGACACTGACGTTCTCAGTTCGGCCAAAAAAGAGACGAACAGGTATTGGTTGTTAACGACAAGTAAGAGTCACTAGGCGGATGTTTAACGTGGAGCTAACCGGGCGGGGCCCGGAAAGCTAAAAAATAGAACCGCATTATAACCGCCGCTCCGGTTGAGCGCCATGTTAGGCCGTGCGTGATTGCAAGACCTGTCCCGTTTTTTCCGTTTTCTTACTGAATAAGTCCTTCCTCAAGCTCATAGCACAATCCCAATCCTGCTTCAGTTGACAGGCCCTCCAATGATAATAAAGTGAATGTAAAATTATGTAAGTACAAATATTTAAGCCTATTCTCCTCTTATGGAAATGATATTATTTATAAGTCAAGGCTGACATTAGCCAACCCAACCCACTAATGTTAATACCCTTTATGTATAGGCTTAATTTATGAAGCAAACGACAATTAACACCATTGGCATCATCGGGGCAGGCATTTCCGGCGTCGGTGCGGCCAGATTATTAAGCCAAGGCGGATTCGACTGTGAAGTCTTCGAACAAGGCGAGCGCGTCGGCGGCGTATGGGCAGCCGGTTATCACACTTTTGGGTTGCAGACCCCTAAGTCATTATACGAAATCCCCGATTATCCGATTCCGGACAATTATCCGCGCGTTCCCAGCGGCGAGGAAATGCAAGCCTATTTCGAGAACTATGCCAAAGACACTGGCGTGTACGACAAAATCCGCTTCAAAACCGTTATTGATCGTCTGGAGCAGCAACAAGACGGCCGATGGCTCATGCAGGTGACTGATAAAACCACAGGCGCATCGACTCATAAAATATTCGACTTTGTCGTGGTGGCGTCCGGGCTTTATTTCGATCCCTATATCCCCGAATTTCCGGGACAGGACAAATTCAAGGGCGAAATCATTCATTCGGAAGAATACGTTAGCCCAACGATGGTTATTGGACGCAAAGCTGTGGTGGTGGGTTTTGGCAAAAGCGCCTTGGATGTGGCCAGTGAGGTAGCCAAATTCGCCAAACGCATCGATTTGATTTACCGTAAGGCCCATTGGCCCATTCCGCTGGACATACTGGATATCCTGGATGTCCGCCGAATTTGCCTGACCCGCTTTTTTAGCGGTTTTCTGCCGCTATATCAACGTCCCAACCAATGGTCCAAGCTTCTGCATGAACGCTTTCCCTGGCTGGTATCCGGGGTTTGGCGCTTTTTCGAAAGTCTCGTTAAATTTCAGTTTTCCCTCAAGGCCTGCGATGCGGTACCCGATGAACAGATAGAAATCGATATATTCAATCTGGATTTCTTGCCGCGGAAGCAAGTCTATGCGCTGATGCGGGAAGGCCGCATCAACAACCGGCGCACCACGATCAAATCGTTCACCGAAAAAGGCGTGACGCTTGAGAGCGGCGAACACCTCGATTGCGATATCGTGATTTTCGGGACGGGATACAAATCCAAGTACACCTTTCTGCCGGATGCCTTCAAAACCACTCAGGAAGATGATGGCAACTATCTTTACCGGCATATCATTCATCCGGAGTTGTCCAATATGGCATTCATTGGTCGGGCTGCAACGTTTTCCAATTCACTGACCTCGCATCTTGCGAGCGTCTGGCTGGTCAACCTGCTCAAAGGCAAGTTTCATTTGCCTGATCGCGCAACGATGCAGGCAGAAATCGAAGCCATAAAAAGCTGGAAGCGCAGTTTCATGCCGGCTATTTCCAGCCGAGCCACTGTGATCAAACTGCACATGTGGAACTATCACGACGAGCTGCTGCAAGATGCGGGCATCAATCCCTACCGCAAAAAGAACCGTTTTTCGGAATGGTTTGCCCATTACGGTCCGGCCGATTATCGAGAGGTTTTATCCGGAATCGATCGTTCTTAAAGCAGCTCTGAATAAGTTGATTCCGTTCGTCTGTCCCTATCCATAGACCCCTTAAGCCACACCCTCGCCAGGAAAATATACTACGGATTCTGAACAAGGGTGTCACCTACAAAATACAATGGTAGACCCCGTTTTTCTGCTGACCCCATTTTTCTTTAACCCCGTTTTTTCTTAGGGAATAATAGTTCCTTGATCCGCACCGCCGGCATTAATCGGTTGTTTATTGCCGGACTTGTCAATGCTGACAAAAGTGATATTGGTTTCAAAAACATGGGCAACGCAGCCGGTGTCGCGATCTTCGCAGGAAACCTTGACATTATAAGTCGCCGACGTGTTGCCGAGCTTGATCAATTTCGATTCAAACTTCAGGATGGAGCCGAGGTTGATGCTCTGTTTGAATACCACATTGTCCAGCCCAATCGTGACAAATTCATGACCGGGAAACTGGAGATTGGCTGCGATATAGCCAATTTCGTCGATCCACTGCAACAGATTGCCGCCGAATAAATAACCGTAATGATTTAAATGTTGGGGTAAAACCAGTTTATAGTGATCCATCGGATGTCTCCTCGTTGATCAGTATTAAGGTTTAATACTTGAAAAATCGTTGCCTTTAAGAGCTTGGTGACAATAAGGCATCCAGTTTCTTTTGCTGGTCCAGCGCATACAGTTCGTCAAAACCGCCGGACATGGTAATCTCCGATATAGATTTGTGGTACCGTCCTGCGGTTCGTTTTGCGCATCATTTCTTCCCTTAAGCCGGGTTCGGAATCCACATTGATTTCTGTATAGTGAACGCCTTTTTTGTCCAGCAGGCGCTTAGCGATCATACAATAAGGGCAAATATTGGTAGTGTAAATTTGTATTTCCGGCATATTTTATTAAAGGTCGCTAAATAATTAGGGCCGGGCATTTTATCGGTTAATCCGTTTTTGTTCACTGCCGAGCCTTGTCCAATGAGACATGAGCCTGAGCGAACTGCTGTATTTCCAAGGTGAGATGAGCCTAAAAGCGCGAAAGTTGAGATCATGGAGGCATGATCGTGACTTTACATACTCAAGGACTAAAAACGCTGGCACAAGTGCAAACCTTTGTTTCCAGTAACGAAGCCATTTCGTTTACGCTGACGGACCGGATCGCCGCTTACGGCTGGATGACCGATACGCTTAAGCAGCCCCGTAGATCGGGCAACATCTTTTCGTTGCCCGACATTTTGATGTGTGTAAATGTCGGGCATAAACAGCTTGCCCGGCCTACGTGACTCATTATTGCGCGGCAAATTGGCGAGCCTTTGCCATCAACTGATCCGCCGTGACCGGGCGGAAAGCGCCCATGGGATAGCCAGCCGCCTCCAGAGCGCGTGACACCCAGCCATTGCAGGTGTTGTAAATGTGAAATTCTCCTCGGGCGGGATAAAAAAGGCTGTTAAGGCCATACCCTGGCCCGATCGGTCTCGCTTTCGTTTCTCCGTTTCTGGCAAAGCTTTGATGGATGTAATCCACAAGCCTGGCGAAGACGTCTGGCGCCAGCTCAAGCCGGATGGATTCGTAGCCGGCAAACCGGTCTGCGACGGAACCTTTGACTCCAACCACATGAAGCACGCTGGCAGTGGACCAGAAGGCGGCTTTCAAGGCCAGCCAAAGACCGGGGTCATCCGCCTGATAATAATCCCGGTCACCCCAGCCCAGTTCCAGATAATCTGCATCGGGAAAATCCCTACTTTCCGGCCAGAGTCTTGAGGGGATGTCTGCTTTTCTGACGACTAAGCCGGTGTGCTTGCCGTGGTTGATCAAATAGATCGAGGCAAGAGACTCATTCCTAGCGGAACCAGCTGAAAAAGAAGGCGTCTTCGTGGACCCCGTACAGGCGGAGCATAGCAGCAAGCAAAACAGAAGCGCCGCGAATGGATTCATCGCACCAAAAAATCCGCGACAGACTGTAAGCGCCGGCGGAGGATCGTCGAGTCGAGGTCCATCAATGGATGGGCGAACTCGGGAGATTTCAGCACCCGACCGCCTCGCTGTGCCAAGACCTGAGATAACTCCTCTATGTCTTCCGGCGGCACCACCCGATCTTTCAAGCCGATGATAAGCATGAGCTTGGCACCGTCTTGCGGAAGGTTGCGCACCGGGTCGTAATTTTCGGGACAGCCCAGACCAGAAATCCGACTAGGGGGCGAGTCCAATACCAGCGCGTCATACTCCTCGCTTGGACCGATGGCATTGGTCAGGATAACGCCGCCCATTGACATGCCATAGAGATAGCGTCGGCCATAGCCTTGGGCATTAAGGGCGGCGACGATCTCCCGATAATCGGATACGATGGCCTTGAGACGGCTCTTGCCCTCGGAAAGTCCGTAGCCGCGGTAGTCGTACACGTAGACATCGAGCCCATAACCTTGGAAGAATGTCAGCACGCCCATGATCTGGTCAGCCAGCACGGCATTTCCCTGAGCCACCAACAGATAACCTTGGGGATTGTCGGCGCGAAGCTTATAGCCGCCCAGCTCGCGGCCATCGCGGGTGGTAAACGACAGCCGCTCGATGTTTCGTATCGACCGGATGCGGCTTGCATCGAGCGCACCGGCGACCTGCCGGAATTGCCAAAAAGCCAACGGTTCACGCACGATACCGCAGACACTGTCTTCCAGATCGGATACCGGATGATTCGCATGGGCCATAGCGCAAGCCTCGATAGAAAGAACCATCACCAGTGCAAACCGGCGAATGCCTGAAACGCCGGCAATAACGGTGCGATTCATGTAGGGATACAATTTTTGCTCATGTGACCTCGCCGTTGAAATCTCAAAAAAGCAGTGTTGCATGAGTGTTGCCCAGGCAGAGCTAATCAGGCCGCGTCCCGTATCATTCGCCCTTTGAAGATTCAAAGGATAAACCAAACCTTTTGACACGCCAAACACTATTTGCGCTCAGAATCCAAGTGCTTCGAGGAAGATAGCAGGGCAATCGCGCTATACGAAAAGTTAACGCCGTTAGTTCCCTTTCCCTTCGGGAGAGGGAGAGATCGCTCACTACCGACATAGCGCGATTGCGCTGAGGAAGATGGGATCTGGTCTTGACATCACGCATACGGCACTTTAATGAGGTCAATGTGGAGCGCGGTTATAACTACGGTTTCATTCTTCAGCTTTTCGGGCTGTGCCAGGTTAGCCTTTGCTTTATTTGGGTTGAGTTCACAGCTAAGAATTAGGTGAAATTGGAACGGGGGTGAAAGGCCAAAACCGGCCCAGACTGTGTCAAAACGTGGTGTTTGATATAATAGCCGCCAATATATTGATGGAGCCAGCGGATGAAACGATTCATTGAAGGCGAATGCCGTACACAAACCACGCTATTGCCGGAAAGCATTGACGACTATATCAGTGATACCAATCCCGTGCGTATTGTTGATGTGTTTGTTGATGAACTTGATTTAGGCCAGTTAGGATTTGAAGGTGTAGAACCTGCGGTCACCGGAAGACCCGCTTATCATCCCGCCATTCTCCTGAAAATTTACATCTACGGTTACCTGAACCGCATCCAATCCAGCCGGAGACTTGAGAAAGAGACGCAACGAAATGTCGAACTGATGTGGCTTGTTGGCCGGTTGACACCTGACTTCAAGACCATCGCCAACTTCCGTAAAGACAACGGTAAAGCGATTCGAAGCGTTTGCCGTCAGTTTATCGTGCTGTGTCAACAACTGGGTTTATTCTCAGAAGCTTTAGTTGCCATCGATGGCAGCAAATTCAAGGCAGTCAATAATCGAGATCGAAATTTCACTAGCGCCAAGTTGCAGCGGCGGATGGAAGAAATCGAGTCGAGCATCAATCGGTATCTCACCGCTCTCGACACAGCCGACCGGCAAGAGCCCACTGTCGCTAAGGCCAAGTCCGAACGCCTGCAAGATAAGATTGCCGCCCTAAAAGAGCAGATGAAAGCCCTTAAGGACATCGAAGTCCAGCTCAATAAGACACCCGAAAAATAAATTTCCCTGACTGATCCGGATGCCCGTTCGATGAAAACTCGTGGCACAGGTATTGTGGGCTACAATGTTCAGACCGCAGTCGATACGAAGCATCACTTGATTGTCGCCCACGAGGTAACCAAAGTCGGTATTGACCGAGATCAGCTGACTTCGATGGCTAAGCGGGCACGCACGGCAATGGCTGTTCAAGATCTCACGGTTATTGCCGATCGGGGTTATTTCAAGAGCGAAGAAATTCTCGCCTGCCATGAAGCCGGTATCACCGCCTTGGTTCCCAAATGCAAAACCTCTGGAGCCAAGGCGGCTGGAAGATTTGATAAGGCCGATTTTATTTACGATACCAACACCAACGAATATGTATGCCCTGCGGGACAGCGTCTGATTTGGCGATTTGCCAGGGTTGAACACGGGTTAAAATTGAGTCGCTACTATAGTTCACATTGCCAACAATGCCAGATCAAGACCAAGTGCACGCCAAGCCCCTATCGACGTGTTAGTCGATGGGAACATGAAGACGTTCTTGAGGCCATGCAAACTCGTTTGGATAACGCTCCAGATAGCATGAGAATACGCCGTCAGACGGTTGAGCATCCCTTTGTTGCGCTCAAAGCCTGGATGGGCGCAACCCATTTCCTGACCAGGCAATTGAAAAATGTCAGCACGGAAATGAGCCTGCATGTGCTGGCGTATAATATGAAACGAGTCATGAATATAATGGGGACCGCTGCCATGATGGAGGCAATAAGAGCATAAAACCCCTTACATCACACTGATAATTAATTTCGGAATTCACCCCATTTGAGGAGACCGATCAGGAATTATCACGAACACGCTTTAAAAAAGCGGGATGCTGAAAACGACGGAATTTCTTTCTGCGTTTTGACACAGTCTGGGCTAAAACCGGACAGTTAGTGAAAGGTCTGTAAACCTTATGAATATATAAAAACAGCCTATTTTTCAAGTTAGTATTATAGGTAACATTACATATTGTGTATTCAGTTCGAAATACATACTGTTAATACATGAGAGGGGAGATTGATTAGCAATTTTTGACTTGATAATGCATGGGTATTTTCGGCCAAAACCGGACGATCAGGAAAGGATGGCTCAATTTCACTTTGAACTGAAATAAACACGCTGCCATTTTTTGAAAAAAATATGTCTTTGACCGGGAATGTTTTTTCAAGTAGAAAGTAATCCAACTGCTATTCTAAATCAGCATGGACTTTAAACATAGCAGGTTGATCTGCTTATCATTGCTAAGATATTATTTTGCTTAAAAATACCTAATAGTCAGTCATGTTGAAGCAAAGCGATAATTTATGGTATGACTATTAGCTTTAGCGTAGCGAGGTTGAGTCATGCCGGCCATTAAATATAAAGTCAATTTGACCGACGAAGAAACGCTTCAGTTGGAAGCCTTAATTCATAAAGGTAAAAGTGCCGCTCGCAGGCAAACGCGAGCTCGCATTCTATTAAAAGCCGCCGCCGGTGTTCAGGATAAAGACATTATCCAGGCGTTGGACGTCTCTCCGTCCAGGGTGGCAAAAACCCGGCAACGGTGTGTGGAAGAGGGGCCTGAAGCGGCCCTGAAAGACCGACCTCGTCCGGGTCAAGCGCCCAAATTAACGGATAAGCAAGCCGCCCATCTGATCGCCATCGCCTGCAGCGATGCGCCGGAAGGACACTCGCACTGGACCTTGAGACTGTTATCAGACAAAGTGGTGGAGCTGGGCTATGCCGCCTCGTGCAGCTATGAGCTGATCCGCCGGCTTTTAAAAAAACACTCTAAAACCCTGGCAGAAGCAGGAATGGTGCATTCCGGAAGTCAGTGCCGAGTTCGTGGCGGCCATGGAAGACGTCCTTGACCTTTATGAAGAGCCTTACGATCCGACGCGTCCGGTCGTGTGTTTCGATGAAAGTCCCAAGCAGCTCATCGCTGAAGTGCAAGAACCGATACCGGTCGAACCGGGTGCACCGGCCCGCTATGACACCGAATACGAACGCAAAGCGTATGCGAGTTAATGATGATTTGCGAGCCCAAACAGGGATTCCGCCACGTGGAGATTACCGATAGGCGCACTAAAGTCGAGTTTGCCCAAAGCATGAAACAGATTGCCGATCTGTATCCCGCTGCGTCAGTGATCCGTGTGGTGCTCGACAACCTCAATACGCATAAAGTGGCGTCCTTGTATCAGGCTTTCCCCGCCGAGCAAGCACGCAACTTGGCGCGGAGGCTGGAGTTCCACTATACCCCCAAGCATGGCAGGCAGCTGGCTGAATAGTGCGGAAATCGAGCTGGCGGTATTATCGAACAGCTGTTTGTCGCAACGCATTCCGGACAAAGAGACTCTGCGTTGTGAAGTTGAAGCCAATGTCCGTGAGCGTAATGTGAAGGCGACACCCATCAATTGGCGGTTTACTACTCAGAAAGCACGACGGAAGCTGGCTCGGCTTTATCCTTGCGCTTCATCATGACTGATTAATAGTCTATATAAAGAGTTAGATAATAACTTATTAGACAACTGGTACTTTGACGTGGAGCAACATGAAATTTTATGATAAAACCGACGCTCATTCTTTATCATTTACTGATCCAGTGCTCAACTTAGTGCACAATCCCGACGTCTTAGACGTATGCTCACTCAAACCCATTTTAGTCTTTAGAGGGTTTCTGACGATTCAATCAGAAGTGATATGAACAACTCGAACAAAAAGACAGCAGTACAAGCAGCACAGCTGCGACAGCTGTTTTCTGCGAGCAATCGGTCACTGGTTACCAGCACACTACTCGCAGTTATCCTTGCCTATCTGCAGCGCGAAGTGATAGCGTCTTCAGTGGTTCTTGCATGGCTTTCCCTCGTCGGGATGGTCGCGTTTTTACGGGCGATTCTTGTTAAAGCTTACCAAGGCTCCCCGCTGGATGGCGATACCGCTACTCATGTGTGGTTGGTACGGTTTCGTCTTGGCGTTCTAGCTGTCGGTGTGGTATGGGGGGCGGCCGGTTTTCTGATGTTCCCTCCCAATGATCCGCCTCATCAGATGTTCCTGATTTTTATGCTGGCCGGTCTGTCAGCTGGCGGCGTGGTTGCATTTTCGGCTGATCTGATCAGTGCAATTACATTTTCCATGACATCCCTCCTGCCAATCGTGACTCGTTTGTTTATCGCAGGTGATAGCTTGTCTTTGGCAATGAGCATGGCAGGTATGTTGTACCTAAGCTTTATGGTCATCAGCTTACTGCATATTAACAGGAGCATCACTGAGAACATTGTTTTACGCCTCGAAGCCGTTGCTCGCGAGGAAATACTGCGAACTAATGAGGAACGCTATCGTTTGCTGCTGAAGCATTCGCCAGTTGGCATTTTTCATTACGACACGAATCTCGTCATTACTTATTGCAACGAACGTTTCGCCGATATTCTGCACAATTCAGTTGACGGCATCGTCGGTTCGGATATGAAAAAATTCAAGGATCAGTCCATCCTTTCGGCCGCTAAAAATGCTCTGGAAGGCGAAACGGTCTTTTACGAAGGGCAATATTGCCCAACTTCCAGCGATGCAGGCATATGGATAGACATGATCTGCGCACCATCCCGTGATGGAATAGGAAAGATTGTGGGCGGTATTGTTATCGTTCGGGACATCAGTCAGCGCAAGCAGGTGGAAGATGAGCTAAAAGCCAGTGAGGCAAAATTCCGTTTGGTTATTGACATTTCCCCCATACCAATGGCCTTGACTGATGAGCAATTAAAGATCATCTTCCTGAATCCGGCATTCGTGCAGACTTTCGGTTACAGCATAGAGGATATTCCAACTCTGGCGGACTGGTATCTGAAAGCCTATCCTGATCCAGATTATCGGCACTGGGTTGAGGCTGCCTGTCCCCTGACACAGGAACAAGCCGAACAGGGACAGTCTGACTTGGCGCCTTTAGAAGCGGCTATTCGTTGCAAGGACAATAGCATTAAAACCGTGTTAGTTTCTGCCGCCACGATTTATCGCAATCTCACGGGTGTTTATTTGGTGATACTGTACGACATTACTGAGCGTAAACAAATCGAAGAAAAACTTAACTCTATTTTTAATGCGTCAGTGGAAGGCATTATTACTTTTGGCACGTCCGGCATCATCGTATCCGCGAATGCTGCAGTAGAAACTATTTTCGGCTATAAACCGGAAGAGCTTATTGGCGGCAATATTAATAAACTCATGCCATCATCGCCAAGTTCCAGCTCGCTTCATGCCGCAGAACGTGTTGGCCAAATTCAAGAGATTGAAGGTCTGCACAAAAACGGTTTTGTGGTGCCTCTGGAACTGTCCACAGCGGAGTTTGTAATCGGTACTGCGCACTATTTTACCTATATAGTCCGCGACGTGAGTTTACGCAAATACCAGGAACAACAAGACAAGGAACATCTCAATGAACTCGCCCATGTCACTCGCCTGGGGTTGATGGGTGAAATGGCGTCCGGCATTGCACATGAAGTCAACCAGCCTCTGTCAGCGATTGCCAGCTATACGCAAGCCAGTTTAAACCTGATCAAAACTGAAGATCCTGATCTGGTAAAGCTCACCGAGACCTTATACAAAACCCAGCAACAGGCGTTAAGGGCGGGTCGGATCATTCATCGCATGAGGGAATTTGTCAAATCTCATGCAAAACATCGTTCCACTGTTGATATTAATGCTTTGATTCGCAATGCTGTCGACCTGTGTATTGCTGAACTTAAACAAAACAATATAAGGCTAACACTTGATCTGGAAAACAACCTGCCGAAGATCTTTGTAGACCAAATACAGATTGAACAGATCATTATAAACCTGACCCGAAACAGCATTGATGTTTTAAAAGACTTACCCGCAACTCAGCAACGCCACATAATCATCCGTAGCCAATTGGCTCAAAATAATAACATACAGGTCAGCGTGAAAGACAATGGATTGGGACTTGATGAAGAACAACAAAAAAAAATATTGATGCCTTTTTACACCACCAAGGCAGAAGGTATGGGCATGGGACTGTCCATCAGCCGCTCTCTTATCGAAGCCCATGAAGGCACTTTGTATTTCAACAGTAAACCTAAAAAAGGTAGCACTTTTTATTTCACTCTACCCATACGGTAAAAACCTGATTAAGTGTTAGGAGAATTCTGTCGCAAATATACATAAGGGAGACCTGGTGACATCCGGATGATGAAAAGTCACCCTTGGCTTGTAAATAACGGTAATTTACGATGAAATACCTTAAACAACATGTACTTAAGTTATATAGTGAAAAATATAGATTAATTTTTTTAGACAAATTATCAACAAAACCTACTCATTACATCAAGGGGGAAGGGGGACGCATAAATAAGTATATTGGTTGCACCATCACAACTGCCTTGCTGATAGGAGCCCCCGCTAAAGCATCCGCCGGCGGGTTTGCGCTGTTTGAACATAGCGCCAGCGGAATGGGTAACGCCTTTGCAGGAGGTGGAGCCAGCGCGGAGGATGCCGGCAGCATCTTCTTTAATCCTGCAGGCATGACCTATCTACCTGACAACCAGTTGGTGATGGCGGGACATGCGATCCGTCCTTCAGCGAAGTTTAGCAATAGCGGCTCACACAGCTCCAGTGGCTTAGCCACTTCAGGAAGCAACGGTAGCGATGCAGGAGACTGGGAGTTCATACCGAATATTTATTTTGCCAAGGCGCTCAATAACAATGTGAAGTTCGGCGTTGGCATTAATGCTCCATTCGGCATCAAAACTAATTATGACAATGGATGGGTAGGACGATACCAAGCCTTGAACTCAGAACTCAAAACAATCAACATAAATCCCTCTATTGCCTTCAAGGCCAGCGATAAGATTTCCCTAGGCCTGGGATTCTCGGCTATGTACGCGGATGCAGAACAAACCAATGCGGTTGATTTCGGCACTATTTGTGCAAATGCACTGAGAGGTTGCGGTATAGGCGCGACCTCCCAAAATAATGACGGCTTGGCACGTGTGAAAGGCGATGACTGGGGCTATGGCTGGAACGCAGGGGCGATTTTTCAGATTACCCAGGCTACCCGACTGTCACTAGCTTATCGCTCGCAAGTAAATCTAGTACTGAAAGGCCATGCGGATTTCAACAACATACCTGCGGCTTTCACTCTATCGCCTGCTCTCACGGCCGGATTTGCTAACAGCTCCGTAGAGGCTAAGTTAACCATGCCTGATAGTGCCTCTGCCTCCGTCTTCCATCGAATCAACGACCAGTTTGATGTAATGGCTGATCTCACATGGATGCACTGGAGCAAATTTAAGGACCTGACGGTAATGCGCACCTCTGGAGCATTAGCAGGCCAAAGTTTGAGCAGCGTCCCTCAAAACTGGGATAACACCATCCGCGCCTCACTGGGTGCGAGTTATCACTATAATGATGCCCTTAAATTGCGCACTGGCTTGGCCTATGATAAGCATCCAGGTTCCTCGCAATTCCTAACACCGCGCAACCCTGACAATGACCGTATCTGGCTTTCGGTAGGCGCGAATTATAAGTTCACGCCGACCAGCAGTATGGATATAGGTTACACTCATATCTTCGTGGATGATGCCATCCTGAACAAAACTACCGATACTTCCATCGCTGCACTGAGGGACACTGTCAAAGGAAGTTACAGTAGTAACGTAAACATATTCAGCTTGCAATTATCGCTCACCTTCTGAGGCTGATGAAAACTGCAAAAATAGACAAATTAAATTTTGGAACCATTATTTTTTCCATTTGGTTAAATTTAGATGTGGTTTGCGCTTACCTTAAGCCTAACGTCGAAATCAGTCGTCGCCGTCAGGCGTCGGCTGGATTTTATTGTTATGTTTTTCTAGCTTGTTACTAATTTCATGGAATGTTACAGAAATAGCCGCGCCTACCATTATTGCGAGAAGCAAAATTCCAAGCAGGACTTCAATAATTACCAGTATCTTTGCAACACTGCCGACTGGATGAATATCACCATAGCCGACCGTAGCAAGTGTTACGACGCTGAAGTAAAAGGAATCCAGCGTGGTTTCAATGGGTCTATCAAAAGCACCGGGATTCCAAACAGACTGATATCTGAATAATGCAGCGAATAATATTGCCACACCAATATATACAAAAAAATCGATATGACACGTTCTATAAGTAATGGAATTTCTCTGATTTTAGAAAGGAACCTGGAAAATAAATTTAGAATGTAGTGGCTCAGAGGGGAAATGGTTAATGCAATTACAAAAAATGCTCCATAACCCAAAAGAAGAACTTTTCCGATATTTTTGTCTAGCTGTGTAGAAATATTAAACTTTAGGCTCAGATGTAAATAAAGTAAGGCTGTAACTACATACCAGAACGGCAACTCAATCAACTTGTGCACCAAAGACGGCTCTTTCTTATTTCGATTATGCAATGGATAAGGCACAAACGACTCCATTCGTTTATAGCACAAAAGCAGAATCGCACTAGATAAAACCAACGGAATTTCTGGGGCGATCGGCCAATACAGCCAAAGGCTGAATATAAAAAAGTGGAACATTCCAAATACTATTGGGAATGCTAAAGCTGTCTCTACCAAAGACTTCCTCAAGTCCACAGATTACTTCTCGGCTTTAAAGCATAACAAGTTATTATCTAGGTCGGTATATTTGCGTATAAACTAATTCAACGCAAACAAAAATAAATTCTCGAAGTCAACAATGATCTTTGCGTTGGTCGGTAATCCATGCATCCAAATGAGGTAGTTTGCGTTTTCGAAATGCATTGCTGATCCAGTTGAAAAAATGGTAAATCATAATCTTGCATAAATTTGATAGTCTGATTCAGCCGGAAGTTTACGTGATAATTTTAAGAGCGATCTAAAAAAAATATTTTTTAAATTCTAGACTAAAGCCGTCTATGAGTTATATTTGTGAATATACTAAAAATAGCAATTTTTAGATGTCCTTAATCATAGCGATCAGCTGTTCTAACCCATGATACAAATACCTGACTTTCGGATCCTGTTTGAATCAGTACCTGACTTTTATTTAGTATTGAGTCCGGCGTTTGAAATTGTTGCAGTAAACGATGCTTATGCCAAAGCAACCTTAACCTTGCGCGAGGACATACTAGGCAAAGTTATTTTCGATGTATTTCCAGACAATCCCGGCGATCCGAGTGCAGAAGGTGTACACAATTTACGTGCATCGCTGCAACGTGTACTACAGACGCTTAAACCTGACTCGATGCCTGTACAGAAATACGACATTCCCAGGCCGGAACAATTGGGTGGCGGTTTCGAAGAACGGTACTGGAGTCCTTTGAATTGTCCGATAGTGGGCGCAGACGGCAAACTTCTCTACATTATCCACCGTGTTGAAGATGTTACCGAGTTCGTTCGCATTAAGCAGCAAGGGGTCGAACAGGGCAAACTCAATGACAGCTTACGTGAACAAGCGGTCAAAATGGAAATGGAGCTGTTTAAGCGTGCCCAGGAAGTTGCGGCAACAAGCGCAGAGTTGAAAACGACCAATGAAGAATTGGCTAGGCTTTATGCTAAATCCTTAGAACTCGACACGCTAAAGACGAATTTTTTTGCCAATGTAAGTCATGAGTTGCGTACGCCATTGACATTGATTCTAAATCCCATCGCAAAGTATTTATCGGAAAGCGATCTTGATCCCGCTAAACGGCAAGAGCTGGAAATGATTGAGCGCAATGCCCGTTTGCTATATCGGCACGTATGTGATCTGTTAGATGTTGCCAAAGTAGAAGCTCAGCAAATGTCACTGTATTTGCAATCCGTTGATCTCGCATATTGGGTACGATTAATGGCTTCCAATTTCGAGTCTTCCGCGCATGATCGTGGCATCACGCTGACGGTTATAGCTCCCGATGCGCTTTATACGCAAGTCGATGTTGAAAAAATCCAACGGATATTGCTGAATCTCTTATCCAATGCCATTAAATTTACTCCAGACGGTGGAGCTATCCGTGTTGAGTTGCTTGTGGAGGACGAGCAAGCGGTCATTTTGGTTCAAGACAATGGCCCCGGCATACCTGAGTCGATGCGGACGGTCATTTTTGAACCTTTCCGGCAACTCGACGATAGTGCTACGCGACGACTCGGCGGCACAGGCTTGGGGTTAGCGATTGTTGCCGATTTTGTAAAATTACATCATGGGCAGGTCACGGCCACCGATGCATCGGCCGATGGCGGTGCATTATTTAAGATCTGTTTGCCGTTAATAACAGCGGATAAAACACCGGCAATAGTCGATGCCGGTTCGGCAAGTAAGCTTGATCCCTTGCTGCAACGCCAAACGTTGGATGAATTGCATGCCGCAACCGCCATACCGAATGAAGCCTTTGTCAGTCACGATACGCAATTGATCTTGATTGTCGAGGACAATGCGGATATGGCGGCTTATTTGGCAAATCTTCTTAATGCAAAATACCGGGTTGTAGTCGCCAACAACGGCCGGCAAGGCTTGGAAACCGCTTTAGCACTACGGCCCGATCTGATCATTACGGATGTCATGATGCCGGATATGAGCGGCGAACAAATGGTTGAGTCTTTGCGCGTTAAACCGGAGTTGATCGATTTGCCTATTATCATGCTGACTGCGAGAGATGATGACGAGCTGCGCCTGAAACTGCTCAAAGTCGGCGTACAAAACTATTTCGTCAAACCTTTCAACGCGAACGATTTAATGGCGAGAATCACCAGTCTATTGAAAGAGCGGCAACGTTTTGATCAGAAATACTGGGAGAGTGAAACCCGTTTTCAAGCGACCTTTGAGCAAGCCCCCGTCGGCATTGCGATGATTACGCCCGATGGACACTGGCTTAAGGTGAACCGTCAGCTATGTGCGATGCTGGGTTATACCTATGACGAACTGTTACAAAAAACCGTTCAAGATATTACTTATCCTGAAAACTTGGCAACCGACTCGGATTCTGTGCGGCAAATGCTGACGGGAACAACTCAAAATTGCGTTCTCGAGACACGTTATATTTGCAAGCAAGGGGCAATAATTTGGATTAATCTCTCGGTATCTTTGATCAAAAAGCCGAGCGGCACGCCCGATTATTTTATCTTAGTCATTGAAAACATTACCGACCGCAAGCGCATTGAACGTCAATTACAGCTTGCAGCGACAGTTTACCGGGCCAGCGCAGAATCGATTATGGTCTGCGATGCCAACAAAACGATTGTTGCCGCCAATCCAGCTTTCACACTATTAACGGGTTATAGCGAGCAGGAAGCTATTGGAAATAAACCCAGCCTACTCAAATCGGGTCGTCATGGTTTGAAATTTTATCAACATATGTGGCAAATACTGGATAAAACCGGACATTGGCAAGGCGAGATATGGAGCCGGCGCAAAAATGGCGAAGTTTATCCGGAGTGGTTAACAATTAGCACGGTTTATGATGATCAGGGGAAAATACAACAGTATGTTGGAATGTTCTCCGATATTACCGAGCAGAAACAAGCCGAACAAACGATTTGGCAACAGGCTAACTTTGATCCTTTGACGGGTTTGCCAAATCGCAATATGTTCCATGAGCAATTGCGCCAGGAAATCAAACATGCCGACCGGAACCGGACTCAACTCGCGTTATTGTTTCTTGATTTGGATTTTTTCAAAGAGGTCAACGATACCTTGGGCCATGATAACGGGGATTTGTTGCTGAAAGAAACCGCATCGAGATTAAAGGAATGTGTTCGAGAAGTGGATACTATTTCCCGGTTAGGCGGCGATGAATTTACAATTATTCTGAGCAATTTGGAAAATAACACTGCTGTCGTTGAGCAGATAGCGCAACGGATTTTGAAACGGTTGGCCGAGCCGTTTATTCTTGGAGCGGAAGTTGTCCATATATCGACCAGTGTCGGCATTTCAAACTATCCGAACGATACACGAAATGAAGTTGAACTGATTAAAAATGCCGATCAGGCCATGTATGTGGCCAAACGTGAAGGCCGTAACCGGCATCATTATTTCACGTTCGAGTTACAACAAGCAGCAACGACACGCTTGCATTTGATTAACGATTTGCATAAAGCTGTAGAGGAACAGCAATTCATTCTTTATTACCAGCCTATTGTCGATCTGAAAAATGGCCAGACATATAAGGCCGAGGC
Source organism: Methylobacter sp. (assembly GCF_004322395.1). Taxonomy (GTDB): domain Bacteria; phylum Pseudomonadota; class Gammaproteobacteria; order Methylococcales; family Methylomonadaceae; genus Methylobacter_A. Next base: position 14,495 of record NZ_SCTW01000143.1, on the reverse strand, counting down.
TCTTATTCGCTGGCAACATCCTGAACGCGGCTTGGTCAGCCCGGCGGAATTTATTCCTTTAACCGAAGAAACCGGCTTAATCAATCGAATTGGAGATTGGTCATTCCGAACGGTAATCCGGCAATTAAACGACTGGCGGCAGACATTACATCCGGATTTTCAAATCAGCATTAATAAATCCCCCGTCCAATTTCGTAATGAAAGCAATGACTGTACTTCATCGTGGATAGATGAATTACGGCGCGCCAATTTTCCCGGCCAAAGCATCGTTATCGAAATTACCGAAGGTTTATTGATGGATTCGACTCAGAGTATTACGAAAAAGTTGTTAGCTTTTCGCGATGCCGGCATTCAAGTCTCTATTGATGATTTTGGTACCGGCTATTCGTCACTGTCTTATCTTAAAAAATTCGATATTGATTATTTGAAGATCGATCAATCGTTTACCCGGGGTTTGACTGACAATTCGAACGACTTTGTGCTCTGTGAAGCCATTATTACGATGGCCCATAAACTCGGGTTAAAAGTAATTGCCGAAGGCGTTGAAACAAAAGAGCAATGTCAGCTTTTAATAAAAATGGGTTGCGACTATGGGCAAGGCTACTGGTTTTCAAAACCCTTGCCGGCCTTTGAGTTTCAAAGTTTATTAGAAAACAAAAAGATTGGTTTTTTATAGATAACTGATGTTACGCACTGTCCACGAAAACCAAAAGTAGGCGCCTCTAGGCGGCACGAAAGGCACGAAAAATACCCGCTGTAGGTTTTGTCGCGGACAGCGTCATACCCTATTCATTTGCATACTCCAAGATAAGCCCTCGCCTATGCTCAGGACAGGCTCCGTTCGAAACGTCCTGCCTGTTCGGAACGTTGCCGGTTAGACCTTCCAGGTTTTAAAAACCTGGAAGGTCTGCCTATCGGCACGTTTCCCGTCTAACGCCAGGTCAGGGACTTGTGTATAACGATGAGCGCCGGAGTATGGGAACGATGTATTTTAAATATCCGCTGGTTCCCAAGCTCCAGCTTGGGAACCCAGTCGTGGAAGCTCTCGGCAACTGCTCCTGCATCCATGGCAGTCGCAGCTTCTCGTCTACTCTCACCACAAAGGAGCACAACCATGCCCAGAAGCCGCTACCGCGTCCAATGCAACCCGTGCCCACACTTCCTGACTGCAACGATAAACCACTGGCTGCCGTTGTTTACCCACCCTGAAACCGTGAACATCATTCTGGATTCTTGGCGTTTTTTAAACGCGCCCATAAGCAGGAGACCACTTATCAGGTTTGGGAAGAAGGCAATCATCCGCAAATCATCGAATCTGAGGTGGTTATGCGTCAAAAGCTGGATTACATTCATCACAATCCCGTAAAGCGGGGCTACGTGGACCAGCCGGAACATTGGCGTTATTCCAGTGCGCGTAATTATGCCGGTCAAGACGGTTTGATTTGTTCGGGAAGCTGGAGCTTCCGAGACTGGGTTCCCAAGCTGGAGCTTGGGAACCAGCGCTTATCTATTAAGTAAGTGCCATTCTAACCTGGCCCTTTTTTTCCTCGCAGCTAACAATTACTGTTTCACGGTGTTGGGAAAATCTTTCACTATTTTTTCCACGGCTTCCCTGATCCGTTCGGCATTGGTTTGCGGATCACTGACCGTGCCGGTACCGGTGCCGCGAAACACCAGCTTCTGCGTTTTGGCGTCCACGAAATCAAGTATCAGGGTTCCCTCGGTATATTGCGATATATCAGTATAGGTCCGCGGCGCGCCTGCCCACATGCCATAACGTCCGTAGCCATATGCCATACCGTCATAATCCCAATCGCTAGACTGGTAAACAACTTGTTTTTCCTTGGTCGATACATGAGGCACGACATGCAGATCGGCATTTTCGCTTGTTTCTGAAACGCCATGACGAGCAAGATTAGTGCGCAGGGCTTCACGAAGAGCGGCTTCACTCGATGGCGACAATCCTAGCTTCGCGGTGTCAGGTGCCAGAGCATAGGTGTGGTATTGAGAAAACGAGGCTAAATGATCGAAGTCGGTCGTGACAGAAACGGTGGAACAGGCAGTCAGGAAAAGAACAGCAACAGCAAGTAAATATCCGCGTGGTGATGTGAACATGGTTTTATCTCCAATGTTGGCAAATTAAATTTTTATCTTCCCGGGTTTTTCGCTTCTTCGCCCAGATGTTCAGGAGCGGGCATAATTCTGTCGTGTTAGTTGCAATCTGTTTGCTAGTTATTGATAACATTTCGGCAACTAATCAAGCAATAGTTCCAAATACCTAGGGAAGCGCTGATTAAATCCTTCGACAGGCTCAGGACGAACGGCAAGTTGTTGATTCCGTTCGTGGTGAGCTTGTCGAACCGTGAGCGGAATCGATTTGTTTAGCGCTTCCCTAGAGAGGGGGTCTTACGTTCCGCTCAGTCTTTCCACATAACTTTATCCCAGGGGGGCATACCGGCAGGGACGGAACAGGGCGGCCTAAGGATATATCTTGTTCAATTCGATTCAGAAGCCTAGTATGACGGCTATCGAGCTGAACTGTTGAACCAGGAGGAATCGACCATGATCAAAACCATCGAGAAAGAAAAGGATCGCATTAAAAAAGTGGCCCATCTGCTTTATGATGGGGCTCGCCGCGTAAGGATACTTCGCTCCATCGACTGGCCTGCCACAGTCAAACAAGACTTTTTTGCCAAAGGCGCCAAAGAACTGCCGGAGATCAGTTACCCTGGCTTCGATGCGAAACCCACCATCGACATCGTTCGTGAAGCGCGCCGAATGATTATTCCGGTTTCTACTATCGACCTATGGCTGGAGCGGCAGGCGAATAGCATCGAAACCGGCGCGCGTATGCTGGCGGGCGTCGGCACACCGGTGTTTTTCGAGAACTCGCGGCAGGTCTACGGCGAACCGAGCGCGCCGTTGCGCTACATTCCCGCCACTCCGCTGGAGCTCGCGCAGAGCATTCAAGACGTCATCGATCAGCTCGCCCGTATTGATTTGGGTGTTGCCCCATCCGCGCATCTTTCCGCCGAGGACGTGGCGAAGGAAATCCGGGCGGCAGTGAGCCTGCATTTCGCCGAAGATGCGCCCGAAGTGACACTGGTAGATACCCTGTCCGCCAACGCCCTGGCTACCGCTGACAAGATCCGTATCCGTAGCGATGCCCGCTTCACCGATAGGGATGCGGCGCAGCTCCTTAATCACGAGGCTTATATTCACGTGGCCACATCGCTCAATGGCCGCATTCAGACCGACCTGCCGATACTCGGAGCCGGGCATCCAGTCACCACCCGCACGCAGGAGGGGCTTGCTGTGTTTGCGGAAATCATCAGCGGCACCATGGAACTGGATCGCTTGCGACGGCTTGCAGACCGCGTGTTTGCGATCCAGATGGCGATCGATGGCGCCGATTTCTTGCAGGTGTATGGCTACTTTCTCGGACGCATCGGCAATCCCGATCAATCCTTCGAAAATGCCCGGCGCGTGTTTCGGGGCGGGGTGATCACCGGCGGGGCGCCGTTCACGAAGGACGTCGTTTATCTTTTTGGCCTGTTGCAGGTGAGCGCTGTGATCCGTGCGATTTTCTCTGCCGGACGATCCGACTGCTTGCGCCTATTATTCTGCGGAAAATTGGAACTTCAGGACATTCCCGCGTTGTGCGAATTGGCCACCATGGGGCTTTGCCGTCCTGCCCGTTACCTGCCGCCATGGGCGAGTGATCTGCGCTCCTTACTGGCATTACTCACCTATTCCACGTTTATGAACACAATCGATCCTGCGCCGTTGATGGTTGTGGTTCAGAAACTGCTGGAAAACGCGCCCATCGTCCAGTTCCAGGAACAGAAATGAATAACCCAAGACGAAATATCCGCCCGGCCGTTTAGCTTGTTTTATCGAGAAGTGCGGGCTTTTGAAAAATATGCCATTGCGATTAAGAAAAGAATTCTTGGTTAATATCAAAGAGCCTCCCTCCAAACTTCACCTGCCGTTTAGTGAGAGGCCATGTATAGCTTATGGGTTCTTATTCAACCTGAAGCTTTTTGAAGGTCGCCCCTTCTATCGATAAATCCCCCATCAGGCCCTTGTCGCCAAAGGTGAATGCAACAATAGGACCTTTAAGGTTGGTGGTATCCAGTGAACCGCCAGCTCCTACTTTAGCCACCGCCACGGAAGCATCGACGCCGATCTCAAATTCACGTTTGCCGGTCCGGAAAAGGTCAAGAGACGCTTGGTCGTTGAAAACCAGAATCAGTGAATACTGCTGTATACCGGCTAGTAAACCGAACTTCCCGGCACGGTTGGTGTAATATTCAACGGGCTTTCCCCCGACCTGCATCACGCATTTTCCGCTCTCAACGCCTATAATGAAGCCGCCCTTGGTAATCTCTGGGCAGACGAGAACACCCTTAGCGTGATTAAGCAAATCTTCCGCCCCACTGGTCTGACTCTTGAATCGTGTTACAGCCGCTGACGCATCCGTTTCCAGTTTTGTTGCATCCGCGGCCGTAAAAGCTGCCAGCGCCTGTCCTGTAAACAGCATGGTCACTGCCAGTATTGTGCCTTTTATAGTACGTTTCATATCGTTTCTCCTTTGTGAAAAAAAATTTATAAATGAAATTCCCCTTTCGCCACTGCAAAGCTACAGGGTACCTCGAAAAAAACCTGATTTCATGAAAAAAACGTCATCGTAACCTATTGATTTATTGGATCACTGTTGTTCCAATGTACAGTATTTGGATTTATACACAATGCGTGAAAATACCTATGATTGCTAGGCAAAAAAGTCAGCTGCTCTGGCGTTTCAAGGCATAATCACGTTTTTAGACAGGCAATCACCGATCAAGATTACTGAGAGCTCAATGGCCGGTTTTGAGACGTGAGCGGTCTCCCAGAATTTGGTCTCAGTGTCTTTTTAGGGTCGAACTAAGATAATTAATGTCTGATGGAGTTGAGACTAATTTTGGCAATTGTCAGATCAAGTCCGGAGATTTACAAAGCAGTGTCAGGAAGTACTGTTATCTTTTACATTTCCGGCATGCAGACCGCATTCTTTTTGAGCTCCCGCTTCCCACCACCAGCGGCCGGCTCTTTCATGTTCATGAGGCAAAATAGCGCGGGTGCAGGGTTCGCAGCCTATGCTGGTAAAGCCTTTTTCATGTAATTCGTTATAAGGAACCTGATAGGCTTCAATATAATCCCAGACTTGCGTCAGGCTCCAATTGACTAGCGGATTGAATTTAATCAAGGGATGTCCGGCGGTGGAAAATTCGCTGTCTATTTGCACTTCAGGAATAGACTGCCGGGTATCGGGGCTTTGATCTTTGCGTTGACCGGTAATCCAGGCATCTAAATGAGGCAGTTTGCGTTTTAATGATTCAACTTTACGGATACCGCAACATTCATGATGGCCGTCTACATAAAAGCTAAACAGGCCTTTCTTTTTTACCAGGCTATCGAGCAAGTCTTTGTCCGGCGATAATATTTCAATGTCTATCCGGTAATGGTTTCTGACTTTTTCTATGAAACGGTAGGTTTCGGGATGTAAGCGGCCGGTATCTAAACAAAAAACCTGGATATCTTTCCTGATATTGACAGCCATATCGATCAGCGCCACGTCTTCTGAACCGCTGAAAGCAATGGCAATGTTGTCGAATAGCTCCAGCGCTTTTTTAAGTATGATGCGCGGATTTTTATCGGCCAAGTCAGTTTGTAATTGCCGGATATCGAAGGTTTCCATAATATTCCTGTCCAAATGAGGAGGGGGGCTTATGTAGAGCGCCGCTGCTATCATTTTTAAACCATGAAGAGCATGAAGGACATGAAGACTTAAATCCTTCATGTCCTTCATGCTCTTCATGGTAATTGCTTAAATTGATTTATGCATGTTCCTTAACCAGATTGATCAGGCTACCCGCCAGCACCGTTTCCACCTGGTATTGCGTCGTCGAGTGTTCGGTCCATAGGTCTCGTTCTTGGTCAGATTGATCACCTTGATTCTATTGCCTTGGCGAATGGCATTGCGCACATCGGGAATGGAAAGCGTGTCGCCTTGAGCGATTTTGTTCCAATCATCAGGATTTCCTGTAAGCGCAAACAACCCCAAACTCCTCTATTTCTCTGGGATTCAACTCGCAAAATTTGCGCTCAAAATTGGTTTGGGTAAAGTTGAATACAAAATTAAACGTGTAATCGCGTTTTTCCACCTCTTCGCAATCAGAAGATTCGTTCTGACAATTTTCTTGATCCGGCAGTTCGGGTTTTCGTAAGTCGCTATGCGCGCCCATTAGAGGAGTATGGGAGTCGTAAACGTATCCGGCATCGAAGGAGTAGAATTTTTCCCTTTGCCATAAGGCTTCGCCGGAACTGAAATCCGTCGGCATGTTCGCAACAAAAGGTTCGGCGCTAAATCGGCTGAAAGTGGAGGGACCTATATTGGGTGCAAAAGGCGGTTTTTTTAGGCTTTTTAAATCGATCAGCGCTTTCTGGCAAACGATTGGATTTTTGTTAGCGATACACTCAACCTCACCGAACGGTTCCCTTAAGGAATAATAATCCTCAAGTCCCCATAAATTCCCTCCTATCCATCGCCCTTCGGCCAAATGGTTCAGACCGGTTTTGCCCAAACCCGGCTTGTTCAGGCGGAACAAGCCTTGCTCGGATTCGTTCCGATATAACATGTTGGTCGGCAAGAAATAATCCACCGCATTGGCGGTTCCTTTGGCGACGCTTTGCCAGCCGAAGCTCGAACCGGATGGGGGCAGATAAAGACCGCCCAGCGTACCGGTCTGGACATGATGCCAGAAATCCCACGGTAGATTGGCCAGGCTATAAAATACAAGTCCGACATGGGTATAAATGAGACTATAGCCGAGATCCACAGGGGCGATCGCTAACTGCAACAGATTTACCGGCAGCTTCAACCACTGATTATTATTTTGATAACTTAACTGATCCAGTTTTTTGCTTGCCTGATTCCCGATTTGAGTAATTTGAGTATTCAGGATATTCTCGCGCAAGCTGAATAAAGCACCATTCGCATAGTCATAGGTCGAGTAAACGATGGCTTTACGGGAGATGAACCTGAGCGTCTGTGTCGGTGCGAAATTAACAACATCCACAGGATACGATAATTCGCCGGGATGGAAGGCCGGGTTAAACAACACCAGCGAATTAATCGGTGTTTCTGTGGTTTTATCGTACCATTCCTTTAATAAGAGCGGTTTATGCAGCCCGCTAAACGCAACCTCCAGTTCTCCGAATGGCTTGCGGTGCCCCGTAAGGTCGCACACTGCCAGATCTTTCAATAATTCGCTCGAACCTTTCTTGGTCTGGTTGCAACTGGCTAGGTGACTAAATTGTTTGGGATTTGCTGCAATGGATTCCAACATCCATCGTCTTACCGCTTCCATGCCGGCCATCGTCACCAGTTTAGCGCCATAGCTATGCCCAATAAGATGTAATTTAGTCTTTGCTAACGAAACGCAGACATCATCATCCGGATTCAGCGGATCGGGTTTCACGCAACGGGAGTCCGGCACCGATTTATTTGCTTCGTCGCCATCTGCCTGATCCGCCATTTTCCTCTTTTTCAACGTTGTTCCGGATGTTATGGGAGGGATTTGCTTTTGTTTAATTAAACGGTAAATCAGCGCCGACACCGGGACATCCTCGCCCATTATCGCGTCGGCGTCTTGAATCAAGTTGGTGTCATAATAACCATAAGGGCTGTCTTTCCAATCCTTATCCAGATAATCGTTCGGATACTGCGGCCCCAATGCAGTTTGCGCCGTATTCAAGCTTTGTTTCCAGGCAGAGAGCATGTGCAACGGGACCTTATCGATAAGGTTAGTGACCGGCTTTACGGCCGAATCCATCCCGAACGGCAGTATGGCCTCGGCCATACTGGTGATCGGACGAGTTGTCGATGTCCACGTTACAAAGATGAAATATGGCTGAAAGGTGGCGAGCGGTTTGCCGTCCTTCATGAACTTGTCGATCCGTTCTATGTAATTATGGTAATTGGCGATGGCCAGCGGCAAGGTGTAATTCCAGCCGTGAGAGATCAGATAAATGTCGCTGATGGGAGGCTGATCGAGCGTTTTCCGCCACTTCATCTCGACCAGCAAATCCTCGATCGGGTGGGTCAACAGGCGGTGGGAGCTGTTGTAAATGGCGAATGTGTAATTATGGCCGCGCACCGTGTAGGACTCCTTTTTATGAGGTGTATAGGGAGTCAGATGCTTCTCGGTGCAGCCATTGAGCAGAAATAGCGCTATGCAGCCGGATAGGGCGAATCGGAAAAGGGAAGCCATGTATTCTCCTTCTTTTTTAGCTTGGTTTATCTCGTTCCCACGCGCTACGTGGGAACGAGGGCGAAAGCAACGTCGTCTATTTAAAGTTGTGTAGATACCTATGCTCAATCAGGAGAGGGAGTAAGCTCTCCGCGATTTTCGATTTGCTAAGTAGTTACGACTCTTTTTGCTTAACCAAATTGATCAGGCTCCCCGCCAGCACCATTTCTACCTGGAAATGCGTCATCGAGTGTTCGGTCTCATAGGTCTCGTTCTTGGTCAGATTGATCACCTTGATTCTGTTTCCCTGGCGAATGGCATTGCGCACATCGGGAATGGAAAGCCGGTCGCCTTGAGCGATCTTGTTCCAATCATCAGGATTGGCAAATATCAACGGCAAAATGCCGAAGTTGCTTAGATTCTGCAAATGTATTCGGGCAAAGCTTTTTGCGATTACGGCTTTAACTCCCAAATAGCGCGGGGCCAGGGCAGCGTGCTCGCGGCTCGAACCCTGCCCGTAATTGCTGCCGCCAACAATGAACGAACCCTGTTTCTGATAGCCCATCGCTCTTTCGTAGTATGTCTCGTCGATCGGGCTGAAAACAAATCGGCTGATTGCCGGGATATTACTGCGAAAAGGCAGCACCTTGGCTCCGGCCGGCAAAATTTCATCCGTGGAAATATCATCGCCCACCTTCAATAGCGCCGGCCCTTCGAGCGTATCGGACAGCGGCTCTAACTGGGGCAGCGGTTTGATATTGGGGCCTTTCTCCAAATCATACGGTTCGTCTTCCTGTGCGGGCGCGACCAGCATCTCAGTATTAAGGAGCGCGGTCTCGGGTTCCGTGAAACGGGGGCACGCCATACTTAACGTACGCGGATCGGTGATCACGCCGGTCAGGGCCGAGGCGGCGGCGGTTTCAGGGCTGCACAAATACACCAAATCTTCACTCGTGCCCGAGCGGCCCGGAAAATTTCGGGGAACGGTGCGCAGGCTAATGCGCCCCGTAGCCGGAGCCTGTCCCATGCCGATACAGCCGCCGCACCCTGCTTGGTGGAGGCGCGCGCCCGCATGGATCAGCTTTCCCAATATGCCGGTTGCCGTCATGTTCTCCAATATCTGCCGAGACGTGGGGTTGACGTCGAATGAAACGCGGTCGTGCGTCTGTTTGCCGTCGACGATCATGGCCGTGATGGCAAAGTCCCGCAGCCCGGGATTGGCGGATGATCCGATATAGGATTGGTAGATTTCCCGGCCCGCCACCTCGCGTACCGGCACCACGTTACCCGGACTGCTGGGCAGTGCAATCAGAGGTTCCAGCTCCGACAGGTTGATTTCCTCGTATTCGTCGTATTCCGCATCCGGGTCCGCGAGAATTTCCCGAAAGTCTTGCTCGCGCCCCTGGCTTTTCAAAAACGCCATGACCGAATCGTCCGATGGAAAAACCGTCGTGGTGGCGCCCAGTTCGGCTCCCATATTAGCGATCACATGCCGGTCCATGGCGGTCAGGAATCTCAATCCGGGACCGTGATATTCGACGATCTTGCCAAGCCCGCCGTCCACATCGTGCCTGCGCAGCATTTCCAAAATCACATCTTTGGCGCTTACCCAATCTGGCATTTCCCCGACCAGTTTGACGCCCCACACTTTAGGCATTTTCAGGTAAAACGGTTCCCCCGCCATCGCCATCGCCACCTCCAGGCCGCCCGCACCGATTGCCAGCATTCCCAACGAACCGGCCGCACAGGTATGGCTGTCCGAGCCCAGCAAGGTTTTTCCCGGCACGCCGAAGCGCTCCATATGCACGGGATGGCTCACGCCGTTACCAGGACGGCTGTACCACAGGCCGAACTTTTTGCACGCGCTACGCAAAAACAGATGGTCATCAGGGTTTTTAAAGTCTTCCTGCAGGAGGTTGTGATCTACATACTGGACGGAAAGTTCGGTTTGTACGCGCGGAAGGCCAATCGCTTCAAATTCCAGCATGACCAGAGTGCCCGTTGCGTCCTGGGTGAGTGTTTGATCGATTTTTAAGCCAATCTCTTCACCAGGTGTCATGCGACCTTCGGCCAAGTGATTTTCGATCAGCTTCTGAGTTACGTTTTTACCCATGGCTTTGTACTCCCGTATAGCATCGTCTAAAGATGGCCCATGGCTATTGTCAGAATGGAGAGCGATAACGAGAATGCGATCGTCTCTAAATCAGCCGCCATCTTTCAGGAACAATAAAACAATGCCAGAACTTTACGACCAAGAAGCCGATGTTTATATAGGTAGTGACACGGATGCTATTGATTTTGTTTACATGCTTAGATTCAACTCGTATGTGCAATGCCACCGATCGGAAAGAAAAAGGTTAGCTGCTATAGTTTCCACGCTTATTTTCAATAAGACTCATCGATACGAATTCTAAGAACCTGATCGCCATCGCCGACCGGAGGACAATAAATATGAATCAAGATAAAGCCAAAATTAAAGTTTATTACGATGGAGCCTGCCCAAAATGCGTCAAAGACAGAGCGACCTACGAAAAACTCGCCGGGAAAGCGGGTGAAGACGTCTGCTGGATCGACATCACCGGCCGGGAAGATCAGCTGCGTAAAATCGGCATCGATCCGCACAAGGCGTTAACCGAACTGCATGTTCAGGATGAAAATCAGCGGATTCATTCCGAGATGGATGCTTATATCCTGCTGATGAGCAAAGTGCCTGTGTTGAAGCCTCTGGCTTGGCTAATCGGGTTGCCGCTGATTCGTCCGTTGTTAGCCAAGATATACCATTGGCAAGTTAACCGAAGGCTGAGTCGTAGCGGCCGGCTATGATTAACTTTGCATCATTCCATTTGGCGATGCATCCTTGCCATGTGTGAATTTTCATCGGCAGCTTTTTCGTAAACATCAACCAGCCTTTGAGCATGCGCTTTTAAATCTTCCGCTTGCCTACCGTAGAGATAGCTTTTTGACTCATATTGGTTAAGACATTTCGCATATTCCTGAGCTTTTTCTCGCATGTCCTGCGCCGCTTCATCATAGTGTTCTGCCAGCTTCTCATGATCCTCTTTGGTTTTCGCTTCTTGCAAGGCCAGGTCCATATTCGCCGGCGGCTGCTGCGGGTTCATTTCGGCGCAAGCGGTTAGCAAACCAAGAACCAAAAACAGGGTAATTAGTAACTTTGTTTTCATCAGCTTTCTCCGGAGAAATTCAAAATGACATCGCTTTTTGCAGTTTACAGGTAGGATAGAGAGTCCGTTTTCTTCAATCAATAAGCGCTGTTACCTATTGGCTGAACTCTGCTAAGCAAGGAGAATTCTCAACTATGAATCAAAAACGTCGAACGCCGGTCCGTGAACAAACCCGCCATAGAAATTATATTACCTGGAAGCAATGAGGGTGCGGGAGTTCGAAATCTTATACTCCTCAACCATAAAACTTGCTGTATTCTTTTAGTTTTGGAACGTTTGTAATGAAGCCTCTATGACTACAGAAACAGCAATATTGATTGAGCACTTAAGTAAAAGTTATCAAGAGTCGGGTCAGCAGCATGTAATTTTCAGCGAATTAACTATGCAGGTCAGCCGTGGCGAATTCATTGTTTTACTCGGTCGTAGCGGTTCGGGTAAGTCTACGTTTCTAAATCTTATCAGCGGTATTGATCCGCCCGACAGCGGCAAAATTATCGTTAACGGTACCGATATTACCGGTCTTTCCGAACATGACCGCACCTTGTTTCGCCGCCATCATATTGGTTTTATTTTTCAATCTTATAATTTGATCCCTACCTTGACGGTTGGAGAAAATCTTCTGTTGCCGTTGGAATTAATTAAGCGAGTGACTCGTAAGGATCGTGATGATGTCGCCGAATTACTGGAAAAGCTAAAGTTATCCGATCGATTTCATAGTTACCCCGACCGCTTATCCGGCGGTGAGCAACAAAGGGTTGCGATAGCCCGGGCTTTGATTCATGACCCGGATGTGATACTTGCCGATGAACCGACCGGTAATCTGGATTTGGATACCGCTGAACAGGTATTGGAATTATTGGATATTCTGGTCAGGAAAGCGGGCAAAACCATGATTATGGCGACTCATAGTCAAGAAGTCATCGGTAAGGCTGACCGGGTGTTTTCCATTCGTAACAAATCATTGTATGTGTCATGAGCACAATTCTTAACCGCGCCAGCCGTAATTTTTTATGGCGGCATCCGTGGCAACTGGTGTTAGCTACAATGGGAATTGCTCTGGGCGTGGCCGTAGTCATAGCTATTGATTTGGCGATGGAAAGCTCGCTTAAATCATTTAATCAAGCGGGTAAGGCCTTTTCCGGGGCTGCAACACATCGCATTATTGCCAGCGATGGAGGGCTTGATGAAAAGCTGTATACCCGATTAAGAGTAGAGCAGGGCATAGCTAATTTATCGCCGGTGGTAACCGGTTATGTAAAGCCGGTGAAGCAGGATCAAGAAAGTTTTAAGTTGATTGGTATCGATCCGTTCATTGAAAAATCGCTACGTTCGGGGTGGCAAAACGAGCAAAAAGAAAAATTTTCCCCGGATATTTTAATCCGGTTAATGACCGAATCGAATAGCGCGCTGCTGAGTGAGAAAACTGCACAGCGCCTGCATCTGCAAATCAATGATCAGTTATCTGTGGTTACCGACCAAGGCCCGCAACAATTAAAAATCGTCGGTTTGCTTCCCGGTAACGGCGCTGTTTCAGAACAGGTGTTGGCTAAGCTGATAATCACCGACATCGCCACAGCCCAGGAGGTATTGGGGTTATTCGGCAGGCTTAGCTCAATTGAAGTGTTAATAGAAAAAGATGCACCTGAAACTTTGGCGGCTATACAAAAGGCTTTGCCGGGCTACGCCTTGTTGGTGTCTATAGATAATCAGGCGGAATCGATCAGGGAAATGACTCGGGCATTTTCCATCGATTTAAAGGCATTAGGCCTACTTTCGCTGCTGGTGGGCATGTTTTTAATTTATAATACGATGACTTTTCTGGTCATGCAGCGGCGGCGTTTAATCGGTAGTTTGCGTTTATTGGGCGTAACCCGGCAGCAGATTTTTAAGTTAATTATCGGCGAAGCTTTTTTGTTGGCTATTGCCGGTACTTTATTGGGTATCGCGCTCGGCATAGCTCTGGGACAAGGCTTGTTATATTTGATCTCAGGAACTATTAATGCTATTTATTTTCGTATCGACACAGCCTCTTTATCGATTACGCCTTTACAAATAGGCAAAGGTGTAGTGTTGGGCATAAGCGCTACCTTGCTGGCGGTATTGCCTCCTGCTTTCGAAGCGACACGTTTGTCACCTGTTAAGGTATTGGCTAGGTCTCAACTGGAATCGGGCATACGCCGGTTAATCAAAACAGTGGGGTTAGTCAGTATTGTATTGATACTCGGAGGGTTCGCAATGGCATTCTTTTCCGGTAAAAGCATCATTTTGGGCTTGTGCAGCATTTTCCTGATACTGTTTGGATTTGGTTTGCTGACTCCGGTGGTTACCTTGTTGCTCATGAAACTGATAGAGCAATTATTCGGGCGTTTTTTAGGGGTTTTGGGGCGTTTACCCCCACGAATGGTCTCGGCCGAAATCAGTAGAACAGGGATCGCAATAGCTGCATTGATGATTGCGGTGTCTGCGACGATAGGGATGGACTTGATGATAGGCAGTTTTCGCCAAACGGTTGAGCAATGGCTGCAAGCCAGTTTGCGCGCCGATCTTTATGTTTCATTGCCGGGGGAGAAAATGGCAGCGGATAAAGCTTTGGCGGATCATCGCTTGAAGGAAAAACTGGCTGAACTCCCCAACGTGCAAATGCTAAGCACTGTGTTGCACACAAATACAATTGCTGCTGGTCAACTCACCAAAATATCGGTGTTTGAGTTAAATACAAAATCCAAACAAGGCTTTATCTTTAAACATAAAGTTGACGACGATCCTTGGCGCCGGTTCGAAAGCCAACCGACAGTCATCGTAACCGAGCCTTATGCTTATCATCATGCGGTGAAAATAGGCCAAAAAATTCCATTAAAAACCGATCAAGGCGAGGCGCTTTTTGAAGTCATCGCCATTTATGCCGACTACAGCGGCGATCAAGGCCATCTGGCCATGAGCCGGCAGAATTACCAACGCTATTGGCCCGATTTAGGTTACTCCGGTATTGGTGTTTATGCCAGTGAAGGCGCCGATTTGA
>NZ_SCTW01000142.1 GCF_004322395.1 Methylobacter sp. | reverse complement strand
ATTCAATTTGCAAGGTGCAGTGATGAATGGAATACCGTTCTTCCAGTGTTTGTGCGATATTATCGATAAATGCATCGCCAGGATAGCCGCAAGGCATAACCAAATGAGCTGTCAATGCAGTTTCGGTAGTACTCAAGCCCCAAATATGCAAATCATGAATATCAGTTACACCCTCCAATTGGCGTAGATACATGTCAATTGCAGGTGCATTTACCTGTTCCGGAACAGCGCTCAAAACCAATCGCAGCGAATCGCGCAACAAACCCCACGTGCCTACTACGATCACTACCACAATCGCTAAACTAATGGCCGGGTCGAGCCAATACCAGCCGAAGTGAAACATTGCCAGGCCGGTAACCACCACTGCAAGCGATACGATAGTATCTGCCAGCATATGCAGGTAAGCGCCCCGAATATTCAAATCTTCTTTGCTGCCTTTCATCAAGAGCCCCGCGGACAGGCCATTGATGACGATACCAATCGCCGCCACAATCGATACCTTAAGACTGGCTACCATGGGGGGTTGTGAAAAGCGCTGCCCGGCTTCCAATGCAATCGCTCCACATGCCACCAAGAGTAATGTGGCGTTAGCGAGCGCCGCCAGAATGGATGTGCTGCGCAGTCCGTAGGTGTAGCGTTGACTGGGCTGCTTTTGCCCTAAAACAACCGCACCCCATGCCAACAGCAGGCCGAGCACGTCGGATGCATTATGCCCCGCATCGGCCATTAATGCTGTTGAGTTGGCGATGAACCCATAAGTGAACTCAACCACTACAAATGCCAGATTCAGCAATATGGTGAATATGAAAGTACGCCCTTGGTTATTCGGGGAGCTGTGATGGTGTCCGGCAGAATGATCGTGTTTGTGATGATGTCCTGCTGAATGATCG
Organism: Methylobacter sp.; assembly: GCF_004322395.1. Taxonomy (GTDB): domain Bacteria; phylum Pseudomonadota; class Gammaproteobacteria; order Methylococcales; family Methylomonadaceae; genus Methylobacter_A. The sequence goes on along the minus strand of NZ_SCTW01000142.1, from coordinate 3,187 downwards.
TGTGTGTGATGATGGGCCATTACTTATAAATCCTTGTCCAACAAATAACTTGTAATCTCGGGACGGCATTGCCTTTTCCCATTTTTCGCTCAGATTTGTCCTAAGCTCATGCCATATAATTATATTTATATCTATATAGGTCGATTATGCAAATTTTTTGCACTGTTGATCGTTAAGGCTTTTAGTTTGCACCATCGATTTTTTTTCCGAACGTTCGCATCGCAAAATAAACCGTGGGTGTGGCGACCAAAGACAGTAGCACGGAAAGCGTCAGCGCACCAATCACCGCAATAGCCAAAGGTTTAAGCATGTCCGACCCGGCACCGATACCGTAAGCTAAAGGTAAAAGCCCCAACGCCGCCGCTAGCGAGGTCATCAACACCGGACGCAAACGCCGCCGCCCCGATTCTGCCAGCGCATTTTCCAGCGTTGCGCCCTGCGATTCGAACCGTTGTACCGAATCCAGCATCAAGATGCCGTTTTTCGCCACCACGCCGATGCCGATGATCGCACCCAGCAACGAAATAATATTGACCGAAGTCCCGGTCAGGCACCAGGCCAAGACAGTACCGCACAGCGCCAGCACGGAACCGGACACAATCGCGATGGGTTCATAAAATGAACTGAACTCAATCAACAACACGGTAAACACCAGGAATATGGAAGCCAACAGCACCACCAACAAATTATGGAAAGACTCCTGCTGTTGCTGGTAGAGTCCGCCAAATTCCAACACGCCCGACGGCAAGGTTTGATCCTGACTGAGTTTGGCCTTGATCTCCTCTATGGCACTGCCGAGGTCGCGGTTTTCCAGGCGAGCGGAAACAGCCACCAGTTGCCGCAGGTCTTCTCGATGCAACTCCAGTTGTCCCGGTTCGATGACTACGTCCGCCACTTGCGACAGCTTTACGGTTCTGCCGTCCAAAGAGCGCAACGGTAATTCGCGCAGGTTGGCGATTTGGCCGGTCGTGTCGGTGTTCATTCTGACGCGTATATTAACAACCCGGTCGCCTTCCAACACATAGGAGGCTTTTTGCCCGAGCATGGCCGTGCTAACCGCCAAAGCCACATCGTTAACGGTCATACCGAAGCGCTGCGCGTCACTGTCGCGCACACGCAGACTCAACGACGGACCGGTGGTTTCCAAACCGTCGAAAGTATCGACGACGCCTTCGATTTTCTTCAGCTCGGTTTCGATTTGCGGCGCTTTTTGTTTTAGCCATTCGACATCGGTGGAGAACAGTTTGATTTCAATAGGCCGCGGCGACCAAGTCAAATCGCCGATCAGATCGTTTAGAATACCTGCAAATTCCCACTCAATTCCGGGCACGGCAACATGAAGTTGCTTACGCAGATCAGCAATGACTTCATCGGTTTTACGCTGACGTTTTGGTTTTAATTTAACCAAAAAGTCGCCCATGTGCGCTTGTGAAATTCCCAAGGCCAGCCTCGCACTGGTGCGCCGCGAATAGCTTTCCAATTCCGGCATGGCGCGCAAAATGGATTCGGCTTGCTGTAGTTGGCGGTCGGTTTCTGCCAAACTGGTTCCCCAAGGGGCGCGGTAATCAAGCACGAAGCCGCCTTCATCCATAAAAGGCAAAAACTCGCTTTCCAGTTGCCCGTACAGCCAGATGCCCAGTGCCAGTATCAATACGCAGCCGGTCAAAACTTTCCCAGTCTGTTTCAGTGCAGTACGTAACCCCTTTTCGTAGCCGTTGATCAGCCGCTCAAGCCAGCTTGATTTAGAACTGGACGGTAAATGATTGCCGGCCGGCATCCACCAAGCTGCCAGCGACGGAATCAGCGTGACGGCCAACACCAGCGAGGTCAACAGCGATACGACCATAGTCAATGCCAAGGCCCGGAAAAAGCAACCTGCGACACCGTCCAGAAAAGCCAGCGGTATAAAGACCACCACCGGCGTCAGCGTCGAAGCCAGCAAAGGCCGGAAAATTTCCGCCGACGCTTGCTGCACCGCATCCAAGCGCTGCATACCGGAGGCGATTTTGCTGTGTACCGCTTCCACCATCACAATGGCATCGTCGATAATCAAACCGATGGCCGCAGCGATTCCTCCCAGAGTCATTAAATTAAAACCGAGACCCATGACGCGCAGCATAAGCAAGGTGATTAAAACCGTAGCCGGAATCACCGCGGCGGCAATCAAAGTAGCTTCCCAATTCTTTAGGAACACATACAGTATGACTATGGAAAGCATCAGCCCCAAAAAGATAGCCTCCCAAACGCTTTGGATGGAATCGTCCACTAACAGCGACTGGTCGTAGAAGACCGTCGCCTGCATACCCGGCGGCAAGGCTTTTTTTAGCGATTCAAGTTCCTGTTTCAGTTGCTTGGCGATATCGAGAGTGCTGCCGTCCGGCTGGCTGTAGACATTAAGCAACACGGCATTAACGCCGTTCGCGGTGACAATATTAAAAGCCGGCTCCTGGGTTCGCTCGACTCGCGCAAAATCTTTTATACGGATCGGATGAGCAGGTTGTACGGCTACGGCAGTTGGTGCATTGCCGGATACCGAGACCGTCAGGTTTTCTATCTCTTCGATGGTACGAACGCGACCATCCACCACCGTCAGGTAGAGCTTGTAATCTTCCTCCAGCATGCCGGACGGTGCAATCAGGTTGTTTCTGAGCAGCGCATCGGTGACTTGGGCCAAGCTCAGATTTACGGCTTGCAAGCGCAAGGGATCGACAATGACGTGATATTCCGGCGCCCGACCGCCGACAATGCCCATGCGAGCCACGCCGGGTATGCGCAACAAGCGCGGCTGGATAGAGTAACGCGCCGTTTCCCAAAGCTCGGTGAGCGAATGCGCGGGGCCGGTCAGGCTGAGGCCTACCACCGGAAAGGCCGCAAAAGTGAGCCGCCAAACCGCCGAGCTTGCGGTAGCCGGTAGCGCTTTTTGCACGACCGCAAGCCGCCCCTGAACGAACAGCTCCGCTTGCACCATATCCGTTTGCCATGTGAAAAACACGTTGATTTCCGCCGAACCGCGCCCGGTTTTCGAGCGCACCGTGCGCACGCCGGGAATGTCTTTCATGGCTTCTTCGACCGGACGGGTGACCGTCGCCATCATCTCGTTGGCAGGCATAACGCCGTTGTCGATCAGGATGACCACGCGCGGAAAATTGGTCTGCGGAAAGATGGATGAAGGCATGCCCAATACGGC
>NZ_SCTW01000014.1 GCF_004322395.1 Methylobacter sp. | reverse complement strand
CTTCTTTTCCGCCTGTTTCACTGCCCGGCTCACGGTGGCGTAACTCACGCCAAAATATTCACCTACTTGGGCAAGTGTATAGTGTCCACTCCAATACGCTTGAGTCATACTTTCGTCACGGGTTTTATATCGTTCAGCAAAATAGCTTAATGGTTTTACAGGAGCCTGTTTTTGCTTTTTGGGTATGTCTTTAAGCGATTGTTCCGGGTTGAGCTTGCATTGCATAGTATCTACAAAGTCGTCATTGCCTAGAAAAATCTGGTTTTTCAACTGTTGCCAGGGTGAAGGCTGTCCTTTGCCTTCTTGAACAAAATTGCGATAGCGTTGCTGGGCGATGTCTTTTGTTTCGGCAAATCCGGCGAGTATCCATTCGGTGGTTAAACAGGCATGGCTCTCATTGTATCCAGCCGTTGCACGATAGCTGCTCCACCGCCACTCTTTGGCGCTACGTACCCTCTGAGCACGCACCGGATTCAAAACAATGTAACGCGCCAATTCCAGCAAGTGGGAATCTTTCTGCACCAGTATGGCTTTGAACCGGCCTTGAAACACATGACCGACACGGTGATGTTGTCGATTGAAATATTGCGTGTACGTGCCATTGAGGAACTTCATGCCTTTGGACAAGGTTGGCGTATGGGTTTCAATCAGCAAATGGTAGTGATTGTCCATCAAGCAATAAGCGTGGCAATACCAATCGTAGCGATTGACCGTATTCTGCAGCAACATCAAAAACTGTTGACGATCAACATCATTACGATAGATGTCTTCCCGAGCGTTACCTCGCGCAGTCACATGATACAGCGCCCCGGCAAACTCAATTCTTAAAGGCCTCGCCATCTGTACATTCAATATAAAATTAAGCTGATCAAAAATTAAATCAATATGGCTTTCATGTCAAATGTAAGGCCTGACCCCGGATTTTCTTTTGAAGTACAACGTCCTCCACGACAAACTAACGCATCATCAGATAACTGATCTTCATTATTGCACTCATTATCACACTGTTGGGCATCCTAAGTGCTTGAGAAATTTTGTGCCGCCCAAATACCCGCTAAGGCAGCAGAACCGTACTTTAATTAGTCAGCCAAGGCTTTGACGTTATGGCCATGCCGGCCTGCATAAAAAACCCTCGCCTAGGCAGGGCAAGGGTTGTGTGGAAACAAAACATCCGGCGCAATACGCCAAGGCTATTACGCCTTAAGGCCTTAAAATACCCCATCACGTGGAAGTAAACATTGTTTCGTCTGAAATAGCTTTATCGACTAAACCATCTAGGTGTTCCTTAATTTCTGAACCATCAACTGATAAGGATTCAAGCACCTTTACAACACAATCAAAAAATATTTCCAATGGCTGTTTGCAATCCTCGTGTTTGTTAGCAGGTTTCCCGTTGTGTGGCAAAAAGATGGTGAACTCGATGTCTTTATCTTTTTTGAATATCGTCGGACCTCTAATTTCTGCTTTATTTATTTCGGATTTAGCACTTAGCCTAAAAATAACGTTAAAATCTCCGCTGTATTTTTTTAAAAACAATTCAGACGGTTTTACCAATTTAGTTAGCTCTTCGCTAATCCATTTTTGAAAGATATGCGAAAAAGGATAATTTATGCCGGGTTGTATATAAATTTGCCCTACAAAGATTCTCATGGCTTGTAACTTCTTTCATTGCCTAGTGGGATACTACCAGTTTGCCCAAAAATATCACTGATGCGAGCATTTTCTGCTGCTTTCGCTGCCCTTGTTGTTATCTCTCCTAAATTTTCTACCACTTGTGCTGGCACGTTACCTTTCCCATATGTTTTTTCTAATTCCCTAACTTGTTGATGCAGGCGAGTTGGTAATCCTGATGACTGGGTTATTCTATCTAAATCTGCTTTTCCTATTTTATACAACTTGCCGTTTATATATATCTCATAAATGCCAAAGTTGGAAATAGCGTCATTTGAATTTAGATGAAAATATTTCTCAGGACAGTTCAGTGGAGTTATATCTGAATCTGCTCCTGCGTCTTTTGAGTGAAAAAACAACTCAATAATCGCTTGCCATGATATTAATCCTTCTGGATCAATATCATTAACCGGGTTCCCGCCGACATAAATGTAAGTATTAATCCCACCAGCCAAGCCAATCGGGTCACTCTCGATATACCTCCCGGTTTGGGGATCATAATCCCTGAAGACATTATAAAACAACCCGATTTCCTGGTCGTAATACTGGCCCGGAAACCGTAGGTTGAATACGAAGTTGCCTAAGCCGGAAGGGTTCTGATCCGGCAAGCTGTTGCCGAACGCTTCGGATTCCCAGATCCAGACTACCCGGTTGTCTCCTGGCCGGGTGATTTTTCTTGGCGTGCCCAGATGATCGGCATGGATGTAGTAGAGGTCGGTGGTGGCTGTGGGGTTTGCTGGTGTTGCCGGTTTCAGCACCGCCACCGGCAAGTCGCCCAGCCAGATGATTTCCTGGACCAGTTGGCCTGTGGCGTCGTATTCACCGGTCAGGTGGCCTTGTTCATCGTAGAAGTATTGGCTGGTGTTGCCTAAGTGGGTTTTGCTGATGCGCTGGCCGAGCGGGTCGTAGCCGTATTGGGTGGTTTGCCCTGTTGCGGTATGGGTGGTTGCGATGCGCCTTCCTGCTGCGTTGTAGCTGTGGCTGTAGGTGCCGTCACTGATGAGGTTGCCTGCCGGGTCGTAGCTGTAGCTGACGGTTTGTGCGCCGCTCTGGCTTTGCAGACGGTTGCTGTTGGCATCGGTGCTGTAGCTGTGCAGTGTGGCGCTATCTGTTATTTTTTCTGTGCGATTGCCGCTCAGATCGTAACTGTAGTCGGTGCGGCTTTGTGCCGATTCGCCGCGTTGGCTGGAGGTCAATCGGTCGAGCTGGTCGTATTGGTGCTGTTGGTTTAGCTGGGGATCGATGTCGTCGATCGCGCTGGTTTGCCGTCCGGCTGCGTCGTAGCCGTAGGTGCGGCTGTTCGGCAGTTGGCTTTGGGCGTCAAAGCCCAGGCTGACGATCACGGGCCGCCCTGCAAGGTCGTGGAAGCGTTCGCTCTGCTGGTTGTTGCCCCAGTTCCAGCCGTTGACTTGGCCGTCGGGTTCGTAGGTGATCTGGCTGATG
>NZ_SCTW01000141.1 GCF_004322395.1 Methylobacter sp. | reverse complement strand
AGCCACGAGCCAATATGTTGATGGCTACGTTCAAGGCGAATACAGCGGCGTTTACGGTTTGCCTAATAATTCGTTTGCTCGGCCCGGCGGCGCCTTGGGCTTGGGCGCTTTGTATTACACCGAAAACAATCTGAACGATTCGCCGAGCGACGTACATCTGAAACAGGCTTATTTAAATTTCAAATTAACTCCGTTCGGCATTAATGGCGCAAACCTGAAAATAGGGCGTTTTGAACTGCAAGACGGTATGGAATACAAAACCGGCGATGCGAAATTCGATACCCTCAAATTGACGCGGGTTTCGCAACGCTTGCTGGGCACGTTCGATTTTGCCCATGCCACGCGTAATTTCGACGGCGTATCGGCCGGCTACGATCAACCGAAATATAACGTCAGCCTCAGTGCGACTCATCCGACCCAAGGCGGTTTTAACTTAAACGCTCAAGACGAAATCAGCAAAATCGACCTCGCCTACGCCGCGCTGACCGGTAAAAAGGACGCGCTGCTACCGGGCACCGAAAGCCGGTTGTTCTATTTATATTACGGCGATAACCGCAATGTACAGGCAGTCGATAACCGGCCAGCCGGCCAGATACCGTTGCTCAGCCAACAAAGCCTGCAAATCCATACTATCGGTACGCATTGGCTGACCGTGCAAAAAGTCGGTTCGGGCGCAGTGGACGGCGTGCTTTGGGGCGCTTATCAATTCGGCGATTGGGGCAACCAAAGCCATCAAGCCTATGCGTTTGACCTGGAAGCGGGCTATCAATTCACCGATTTGCCGTTAAAGCCTTGGCTGCGAGGCGGCTATTTCGAAGGCTCCGGCGACAGCAATGCCAACGACGGCAAACACGGCACGTTCTTTCAAGTGCTGCCGACCGTACGGCTTTATGCGAAGTTTCCGTTTTTCAACCTGATGAACTTGAACGATACGTTCGCACAGTTCCTGGTTGCGCCGACAGCAACGACCAAAGTCGGCATCGATTTTCACCATCTGTCGTTAGCCGAAACCAACGACCTGTTCTATGCGGGGGCCGGTGCCAGCTCGCGCAGCAACAGTTTCGGCTTCCTGGGCCGGCCGTCGACCGGCAACAGCACCATAGGCGAGCTGGTCGACATCAGTTTTACCCATAACATCAGCAAACAGCTGTCTTGGAGCGCTTACTACGCCCATGCGTTCGGCGGAAATTATCTGGAGAACTTTTACCGCAATAAGAGCGATGCCGATTTTGCTTTTGTGGAATTTAACGCAAATTTTTAAAGGACAAAGCCATGGCTAAAAAACACCTACCAATTATTACCCAGGATTTGCAACAATTGGGCGATTGCTCTTGCTGCTCGATGTCCAGGCGCGATTTCATGCAATTAACGGCCGTATTGAGCGCCGCGGCATTGTTGCCCAATAAATTAGCGCACGCGGCGGACGGCGGCGCCATTCAACAGCAGTTGCATCCGTTGCGGATCGGTTATTTGCCGATTACCGATGCGTCGCCGTTATTGGTTGCCCATGCGAAAAAATTCTATGCCGAAGAAGGCCTTGACGTAGACCAACCCAAACTTTTCCGGGCCTGGCCGCAATTGGTCGAAGCGTTCCTGGCGGGACAAATCGACGTAATTCATTTGCTGGCGCCGACCGCGTTGATGGTCCGTTACGGCACTAAGTTCCCGGCTAAAATCGTCGCCTGGAATCATGTCAACGGTTCGGCGCTGACGGTCGCGCCGAATATCGACAATTTGCGCGATTTGGCCGGCAAAACCGTTGCCGTACCGTTCTGGTTTTCGATCCATAATGTCATTCTGCAACATTTGCTGCGCACGGAAGGCCTGGTACCGGTATCCAAACTGTCGGGCAAAGCCAACGAAGTCAAATTGGTCATTATGCCGCCGCCCGACATGTTGTCGGCGTTGGCGAACGGCAGCATCGCCGGGTACATTGTCGCCGAACCGTTCAACGCGGCCGCGGAAAACTTAAACGTCGGCAAAATTCTCAGGTTTACCGGCGACGTTTGGCAAGCGCATGCCTGCTGCGCGGTGTTCATGCGCGAGGCCGACCTGGAACTGCGGCCGGAATGGTCGCAAGGGGTCGTCAATGCGATTGTCAAAGCGCAGTTGTGGATACGGGAAAATCGTCAGGAAACTGCAAAAGTCCTGGCGAAAGAAAGCGGCAACAATTACACGCCACACACGCAAGCGGTGCTCGAACGCGCGCTTTCGCATTACGATACTGACGCTTACGGCAAGCAGGGCGCCGTGCAGCATGCCGATTGGCAACAACGGCGCATCGATTTTCAACCGTATCCGTATCCCTCTTATACCGAGGAGCTGGTGCGCTTGCTGAAACAGACGCATGTCGAAGGCGATGTGAAGTTTCTGAACTCGCTGAATCCGGAGTTCGTCGCCAAGGACCTGGTCGACGATCGTTTCGTACGCAAAGCCATCGAAAAGGTAGGCGGCCCCGGCGTGTTCGGCTTGCCGGCCTCATTGTCGCGCAGGGAGAAACTGGCATGAGCGCGTTGCCTATTGCCGTCCGGCAGGCAAAATTACCCTCTTTTAATTCGCGCCTCATCAAGCTCGGCAATTCGCTTTCGGTCGCGCTACTGGGGATTTTCATCGCCGTGCTGTTATGGTGGTTGGCAACCGGCCCGTTGTTAATTGACGCCACGCTATTGGGCAGCTTTTCGCCCGGCGCCTGCCTAGAGGCTTTATGGCGGCTGTTACAGTCCGGCGAAATATTCGTCCATGCGGCAGTCAGTCTGCAACGGGTGCTGTTAAGCCTGCTGTTTGCGTTATCGGTCGGTCTGCCTCTCGGCGTGGCCGTGGGCTTATCGAAAGTGTTGGAACAGGCGACCAGCCCGTTATTCCAGTTTATACGGATGATTTCGCCGATTTCCTGGATGCCGTTGGCGGTCATGATGCTAGGCATAGGCGATGCCCCGGTGTATTTCCTGCTCACTATCGCGGCGGTTTGGCCGATCATGCTGAACGTATCGGCCGGCGTGCACGCCGTCGATCCGCGCTGGCTGACGTTGGCCGACAGCTTATGCGCAACCCGCTGGGAAACGGTGACGCGGATCATCGTGCCCGCGATTTTGGCGCACACGCTGACCGGCATACGCCTGGCCATCGGCATCGTCTGGATCGTGCTGGTGCCGGCCGAAATGCTGGGCGTCAGCGCCGGGCTCGGCTATTTCATTCTCGATACCCGCGACCGCTTGGCTTATTCGGAATTGATGGCGGTCATTTTGGTGATCGGCTTCATCGGCTATCTGCTCGATGCATTGGCGCGTCTTTTAATAAAACGCGTTCACCACCGGAAAAACGCCTCGAATTAAACCGGCGAAAATAAACAGACGAATGAACAGAATATCGCGATGCCTGCGCATTTCAATGACCTTAAACCAAAAATAGAATAACGCTTCATTCAATCATTCATTCAACACGAGATATTTTATGACTCAACAAAACACCGGCTGCTTGTATCCCGATTTACTGCGTCCTATCGACAAATCAGGCTTGGCGGATTTATCCGAAAAAGGCAAAGCCAATCCCAATGCCGTCGTCACGTTAAAAGCCAAGACGGTCTGCGAAGGGCAGTTCCGTAATTTGACTTACATCCGTAACCTGACGCCTTACGTCATTGACGAGCCGCCGCATTTACTGGGCGAAGACACCGCGCCTAATCCTTCCGAAGCTTTATTGGCCGCACTGGGCGCCTGCCTATCGGTCGGCATCCATGCCAATGCGACTGCGCGCAATATCGCGTTAAGCAAGCTGGAACTGGCGTTGGAAGGCGACATTAACGTCACCGCCGTTTGGGGCGTCGGCGACTTGTCGGAGCAAAAGCGCCTGGGCTTTAGCGCCATCCGCGTCAACATCAGCGTCGAAGGCGATGCGCCGGACAACGTATTGCGGGAAATCATCGCCCATGCCGACAAATGGTCGCCGGTTGCCAATACCTTGCGCAACGCGGTCGCGGTTGACGTGTCGGCGAACTGATCAAATCATCATGAATACCAATGACCTTATGAATGCAGCGAGTTCCCTCCCTAACGATTTTCCGCGCCTGCCGGACATGGACGGCATTCAGCAGTTGATCGCCGACCGATTAAAACCGCGGGTGACGGCAATCGATCTTGACGGCGAATACCCGCAGGATTTTTTGCAGTCATTGGGAGCCATCGGCGGGTTTACGGGCGTGGTTTCCCCGGTTTATGGCGGCAACGGCCTTGGCTTAAGCCACACCATAGAAGTCATGGAACGTACCGCTAAAGTCTGCCTGTCGACGGCTTTTTTAATCTGGTGCCAGACCGCTTGCCTGCGCTACCTGCAATTGTCCGACAATGATGCCGTCAAAAGCGAATTGCTGGCCGATCTGGCCGGCGGCCGGCTGCTCGGTGGAACGGGCTTGTCGAATACCTTAAAAGCCAGCACCGGCATTGAGCGCGCGTTGCTGAAAGCCCGCCGCGTTGCCGGCGGCTACGCGATTAACGGCAATCTGCCGTGGGTATCGAATCTCGGCCAAGGCCATTATTTCGTGACCGGCTGCCCGTTGGAAAACGACGGGCGCCTGGTGTTTTTCGTCGTCGATTGCAGTCAGCCAGATTTTCGTTTGCAGGACGGTGCGCATTTTACCGCCCTCGAAGGCACGGGTACGCTGGCCTGCCAGTTCCGGGACTGCCTGATTAGCGATCACCGCGTATTGGCGCACGCCGAAGAGTCGGAAGCCTACATGGCAAAAATCAAACCGGGCATGATGCTGGCGCAAATGGGCATGGGGCTGGGGTTGATCAGCAGCTGCATTGAGTTGATCGACTCGGTAAGCTCGACGCAAGCTTCGATCAATCAATATCTTGACGATCAAGCCGATGATTTACTGCAAGTATTGGCGCCGGCCCATCGGGAAACCTACCGTTTGGCGGCGCTATTAGATAACGATCCGAATGCCCAGGTCATGCCCAATGTTCTAAAAGTGCGCCTGGCCGGCGGCGAATTGTCATTACGCGCCGCGCAAGCAGCCATGCTGCATCAGGGCGCCAAAGGCTATCTGGCGCATTCGGCTGCGCAACGTAAATTGCGCGAGGCCTATTTTGTCGCGATTGTCACGCCGGCGATCAAGCATTTGCGCCGCGAACTGGCGCGCCTGAACCCACCAACGCATTGAGGCAGCAAGCGATGAATACGCCGTTATTGCAAGTCAACAACTTAGCCAAATCCTACCAAGGCAGCCGGCCGGTTTTCGCCGACATCGATTTCGACGTCAACGCGCACGAGGTCGTTTGCCTTTTGGGCGCTAGCGGCTGCGGCAAATCGTCATTGCTGAAAGCGGTAGCCGGATTGCATCCGGTTGATAATGGCGAAATCCTGTTTAGGGGCAAGCCGCTGCATAAACCGGATGCCCGTATCGGCCTGGTATTTCAAGATCCGTGTTTATTGCCCTGGCTGACGGTACAGCAAAATGCCGCTTTTCCGTTGACCTTGCAATGCGAAACCAAGCTCAGCCAAACAGAAGTCCAGGCCAGGACGGAAACGGTATTGCAATGGGTCGGGCTACAGAGTTTTGCCGACGCTTATCCGGACCGGTTATCGGGCGGCATGGCGCAGCGAGCGGCATTGGCAAGAGCCCTGGTCAAAAATCCCGACCTGTTGTTGATGGACGAACCGTTCAGCGCGTTGGATGCGATCACGCGGTTCAATATGCAGCAATTGTTGTTGAAACTGCTGGCCCACCGCCGCAATGCGGTATTGCTGGTCACGCACGACATAGACGAAGCGCTGATCTTAAGCGATCGCATTTTACTGATGGGAGGCTCGCCCGGGCATATTGTTCATGAATGGCGTATTCCGATGCCGCAACCGCGCGCCAAGCACCTGCACGAATTGATTGAAATCCGCATGGACATTTTGGAGCGATTGTCGGATGTGGCGGGTGAACACCTGTTACCCAATGGTGTTGTGACCTGAGAATCTTTTGTATCGGTTGTCCGGCTTATCTTTTTTGCACTTTTAAAGAGCAAGGTTTGCGTTCGCCATCAGTTGTTTTATAAAGCACTTCAGTCATCAATTCCTGATCGCTCTCCTGACCTATATCTTCTTTTCACCGAATATTTGTTTTATCAATCCAATCGCTGTAATTTACGGTCCATTGGTCTGCAATTTGCTTTTATATTAAGTTCTATACCCTAAACATCATGGCAAATTTTTGAATTTTCATGCTGTCATAGCCCGTTTACGAAAACTTAAGCCATTTTATGCGGTTATTTTCTCTCTTTAAATTTAGGTGCTTATGAACCGAAAAGCCGAAACCGTCCTGAACTACCACAACCGCACCAAGCACCACCTTGAGCGCTACGCCAAAGGCCCTGAATCAATCGACTGGGAAGACCAACCCGATCAATTCCGGCATTTTTCCGGTTGCGAGATTATCTCGCTGCCCTTACCGGGAGCCGAACTCGAACCTTTGTTTGCGGACCTGGATAACCCGGAAACAATCCCCGCAAAACCGTTAAACATGGCTAATGTCGCTTTATTACTGGAATTAGCCTTCGGTCTGTCGGCATGGAAACAATTCGGCCCAAGCCGCTGGGCATTGCGCTGTAATCCCTCCAGCGGCAACCTGCACCCGACTGAAGCTTACCTGATCAGCGCCGGCAACGGCTTTATCAAACCTGGGGTTTACCACTATGTCAGTCACGATCACAGTCTTGAGCAGCGTTGTCGGTTTTCCGACAATTTGCCCGATTCCGGCATATTGATCGGCTTATCTTCGATCCATTGGCGGGAGGCATGGAAATACGGTGAAAGAGCTTACCGCTATTGCCAGCATGATCTAGGCCATGCGTTGGGAGCCTTGCGATACGCGGCAGCAACGCTGGGCTGGTCGGTTGAATTGCAGGCCGAATGGTCTGATAACGACATCGCCAAGCTATTGGGGCTTGATCGGGACGATTTTAAAAAATCGGAACATGAATCCCCAGATATTATTTGCAGGATTAATACGCATACCGACAACAAGCCATTCGATGCCAAGGCCCTGCTGGAAACCTCGCAATCAGGAACATGGTTCGGCAAAGCCGACAGCCTTCGCGCTTATCATATGTATAAATGGCCGATTATCGATGAAGTCACAACTGCCGCAAGCAAGCCGCAAACTGAAGAACCTGAGTGGCAAACCGTCCGGCGACCGCCAAGGATGGAGGCCGAGACTGCTCCCAACAGTCCTCGGCATTTCCTCCATCCATGGAGGTCAGAAGTGTCGCAATCGATAGGGAACCGATGCGACCAGCGCACAATAAACTCATCCTGCACCAAAACGGCAACTGAAATCATCCGCCAACGCCGCAGTGCGCAGCACTTTGACGGAAAAATGTCCCCACTGTCACAGACTGATTTTTACCGAATACTAGCCGCCATTTTACCGACCACAGCCGCATTCGAACTATGGTGCTGGCCGCCGAAAATCCACCTGTTTATTTTTGTGCATCGTGTTGAAGGTTTAGCTCCCGGCATCTATGCGCTGCCGAGACATAACGAGGCTCTTGAACCGTTGCAGACCGCAACCCTGACTGATTTCGACTGGCAAAAAGTATCCGAAGCAATACCGCTTTATCATTTGTATTCCGGCGATTGCAGGCAGATTGCCAAAACGCTGTCCTGTCATCAACCCATCGCCAGTGATAGCGCATTCAGTCTGGGAATGGTTGCGGAATTTGGTGAAACTGTTCAAACGGCACCGTGGCTTTACCGCCGCTTGTTCTGGGAATGCGGCCTGATAGGCCAAACGCTATATCTGGAAGCCGAAGCGGCAGGCATACGCGGTACCGGCATCGGCTGTTACTTTGATGACAGCGTGCATGAGCTTTTAGGGTTCAAGGATGATAAGTTTCAAAGTTTGTATCATTTTACGGTAGGTAAACCGCTGGAAGATAAACGGCTGGAAACGTTACCTGCTTATGGGCATTTGAACGACGTAGTGTAGAATTGGAACAGACATCATCAGTAAGTTCAGAGTGCGGCGCTCTACTTAAAATAGGAGACTTTCGGTTGTTATGTCGCATTGAAGATAACGAGTTAATTATCCTGGCACCGTAAAGAGATTTACAAATAGCCCGGTAAGGCGCAATTCATAGGGTACAATAGGCGTTAGCCGTATGTGCACCCTATGGTGGACTCTCAAAGTGCGAGTAAAAACGTCAGACAACGAAAAGCTTTTGACCAACTAGGACCGAAGCTCTTTTTCCAATTTTTTACATTGCCCGGCATCCAGCCATCGCTCGCACCATATATTCAAAGCAGTTGCGCTGCCTTTCATTAATTCAAACTCCCGCTTTGCTTTACCCGGTTGTTCGGATGGCCACCAGCTATGCGCTGCAAACTGTTTGACGATGTAGTTACAGGCTTTAGATAAATCAGGCTCTTTTAAGTCTATTTTTTTTGAATTCATAAGGTTCACCATTGCAATAAAAAGTGGACGAAGACAAAAATTAACATTATACGCTGTACGCTAATCATACTTTTCGTCGATAACTATGCCAAATATTTACCAATAACAAACGAGCAATGATCTAAATTACTGTTATGCTCGATTTTGCGATGCAGTTTTGTAGATTGGACTGCTGTTTATGAACGATATTTCCAAACTTCAATATGGTGGCGAATTTCAGGTTTATCCACCGTCTTACATCGCCAGTTAAAATATCCGGCAACGAAAAGCGGTTGTCCCACCTCACCTACACGACTATTACAATACTTTTACAGACAAGGGTTTGTCGGTCAAAGCGGTTGATGTCTACGCATTCAACATCGAAGAAATATTTGAATCATTCCCGCTGGCTTGTTAATGTCTCGATAATAATTGGCATAACAAATTATTTAAAGAATGATGCAAGCTGATTAACGTGCGTTACCGTACAGAACTCATCTATTCTTAAGCGTAAAGTCTGAAACTGATGAGACAGAATAGTTTATCTATTAAATAAGAACCTGTTAGGAGGACGTATGGATATTCAAGTTGGCGGTTTTCTAGGTTTTATCGTGCTTGTCCTGGACATCTGGGCCATTATTAGCATCGTAAAAAGTGGTGCTACAACTGGATCACAAGTTTTATGGGTGCTTTTGATTTTACTGCTGCCCATTGTCGGTCTGATAATTTGGTGGTTTGCAGGACCGAAAGGTGCTTAATCGACTTGCTAAATGGAGATAGAAGCTGTCAATGCGGTAAGGCGCGACCCTGTAAGTCTGCAATAGTCCTAATGAGCTGATCTGACTATCGCTCAGACTTTTTTAAGCGGTATTTATAGCTCTTTAAATCGGGCATGCTTTTTATGCCCGGCACTTCCCAGTTTTAATATAGCGACCGACTTTCGATTTTGCCCACCGTCTCCATTACCAGCTAAAATGTCGGGCAACGAAAAGCTGTTAGCCTACTACCCGACTTTGATTAGCGGCTCTTGTCGATTCCATCGATATAAAGCAGCTACGTGTCGAAAATAACTATTCTTGTTAGCTCTTAGGCCGCATATGCGGAAACAACAACACATCGCGTATTGACGGCGCATCTGCAAATAGCATGACCAGACGATCTATACCTATGCCCTCGCCTGCCGTTGGCGGCATACCGTGTTCCAGCGCGACGATATAGTCGGCATCAAAGTGCATCGCTTCAATATCTCCGGCTTCTTTTTCTTCGACTTGTTTTTGAAAACGTGCGGCCTGGTCTTCAGCATCGTTAAGTTCGGTAAAACCGTTGGCAATTTCCCGTCCGCCGACAAAGAACTCAAAACGATCAGTCACATGCGGGTCGTCGTCATTGCGTCTTGCCAATGGCGATACTTCAACCGGATAAGCAGTGATAAAAGTCGGATTCATCAAACGGCTTTCGACGGTTTTTTCAAATATCTCAATCTGGATTTTGCCCAGACCGTAACCGTCTTTAACCGGGATATTCAGTTTTTTAGCCACTTTAACAGCAGCTTCGCGCGTGGCGATATTTTCAGCCGTTAAATCCGGGTTAAAGTGCAGTATCGACTCAACCACGGTCATACGGTCGAACGGCTTGCCGAAATCGTATTGCTCGCCTTGATAGGTAATCATGGTTTGCCCTAACACTTCAATTGCAACGCCACGCAACATGGCCTCGGTTAAATCCATTAATTCGTGGTATTCCGCATAAGCCTGATAAAACTCCAGCATCGTAAATTCAGGGTTATGGCGGGTCGATAAACCTTCATTACGGAAGTTGCGGTTGATTTCAAATACCCGCTCAAAACCGCCGACGACCAGGCGCTTTAAATACAACTCCGGCGCGATACGCAAATAGAGTTCCATGTCCAGCGCGTTATGAAAAGTCGTAAAAGGACGTGCCGTTGCTCCGCCGGGAATCATTTGCATCATCGGCGTTTCAACTTCAAGGAAATTGCGCTCGATCAGGAATTGACGAATATAAGCGACGACCTTGGAACGGATCAAAAAGGTATTGCGCGATTGCTCGCTCATGATCAAATCCAGATAGCGCTGGCGGTATTTGATTTCCTGATCGGCAATGCCGTGGAACTTTTCAGGCAATGGGCGCAAGGCTTTGGTCAACAAACGAATATCGTCAACTTTGACACTCAGCTCGCCGGTCTGAGTTTTAAACAGTACGCCTTCTGCGCCGACGATATCGCCAATATCCCACTTTTTAAACTGCTCGTTGTAAAAGCTTTCAGGCAACGCATCACGTGTCACATACAATTGAATTTTGCCGGACATATCCTGAATATGGCAGAAACTGGCTTTGCCCATCACTCGGCGGGTCATCATGCGACCGGCCAGTTTTACTCGCAATGGTTGTTCTTCGAGTTCTTCCTTGGATTTTTCGCTGTATTCGGCCAGCAATTCGCCTGCGACTACATTGCGGCGAAAATCGGTAGGAAAAGCAATGCCGCCGTTTTCGCGCAACTCATTTAATTTGCTGCGGCGTTGTCTGATTTGTTCCTGTTCGTCGTGCTCGATTTCTGACATTTTATTTATTAACTCTTTGTTTTAATAATTTTATAAGCCGCTCTTCAAGCTGGCTTCGATAAACTGATCCAAATCGCCATCCAGAACCGCTTGGGTGTTGCCCGTTTCGACACTGGTGCGTAAGTCCTTGATTCGCGACTGATCCAGAACATAAGAACGAATCTGGCTACCCCAGCCTATATCCGACTTGGTATCTTCCAATGCCTGTGCCGTTTCGCTGCGCTTGCGCATTTCCAGCTCGTATAATTTCGCTTTCAATTGCTTCATCGCCGTGTCGCGGTTTTTATGCTGAGAGCGGTCGCTTTGGCATTGCACGACAATCCCGGTTGGATTGTGGGTCATACGCACGGCCGATTCGGTTTTGTTAATATGCTGACCGCCCGCGCCGCTGGCACGGTACACGTCGATACGGATATCAGCGGGATTGATGTCGATATCAATGTCATCGTCGATTTCCGGCGATACGAATACCGATGCAAACGAGGTATGGCGGCGATTGCCGGAATCGAACGGCGATTTTCGGACCAAGCGATGCACGCCGGTTTCGGTGCGTAGCCAGCCGAACGCATATTCTCCTTCGAATTTAATCGTGGCGCTTTTAATGCCGGCCACGTCGCCTTGCGATTCTTCGATCAATTCGGTTTTAAAACCTTTCTGCTCGCCCCAGCGCAAATACATGCGCTCGATCATCGATGCCCAATCCTGGGCTTCAGTGCCGCCGGAACCGGACTGAATGTCCAAAAACGCATTATTGGCGTCCATTTGCCCGGAGAACATGCGGCGAAACTCCAGGTCTGCGACCCTTTTTTCAAAGTGCTCCAAATCATCGACGACTGTTTGAACCGTTTCTTCATCGTTTTCTTCAACCGCCATCAGCAGTAGTTCTTCTGCGTCGGACAGGCCGCGTTCCAAATCGTTGATAGTGTTAACGATAACTTCCAGTTGGCCGCGCTCTTTGCCTAGGGCTTGCGCTTCTTCCGGGTTATCCCATATTTTCGGGTTTTCCAGCTCTCTTAAAACTTCGACTAAACGTTCGCTCTTAACGTCAAAGTCAAAGATACCTCCTAAGGGCATCGCCACGGCTTTGTAAGTCGGCTATTTTGTTTTTGATCGGGTTTATTTCTTGCATGAGGTGTATTTAACCAATGACAGTCGAGACCAAGCGCATAGGTGAACGCCGGGAAATGAAAATTTTAGAGGGGTGATTATAAACCATAAGCCGGGCCTGTTCATCCCAAGTTGGCAGCTTAATGGCATTAAGTTAAGGAAATAGCGACAATTTTAACTACTTCATCAAATCAAAAACCGACCCGCATTCCCAATTTCAAAGCCAATTGCTGGTCTGCATGGCCTTTATTGACGGCAACCTCGACCAAACCGCTGGAGTTTTTATACCAAAAAGCTTGTTGCTCTTCGACAGCACCGAATGTATCGGCTTGTTTAATCTGAATACCATTAACAGTTAAAGTCTTGCCGGAATAAACGTCACTGTAGCGCAATCCGGTCATGGCATTGCCGTAATGATCGAAATAAATCACTTCCGCCAAATCTTGAGGCCAATCGTTTAAATCATTTCGGTCAAATGGTTGTAATAATTTGGCTGCCGTATTGATAGCCAACTTTGCGGCAATCGGAGCGAATATATCCCTGCCGTGAAAACTCATCGAGCAATGCTCAGGTCTCCAGACGATTTCCGACCATTTCGTATTTTGAGACTGAACAGCAACAGTGTTCAGCAAACCATTATCCGGGCCGACAAAGATTTGCCCGTCAGCCTGTAAAACTACAGCTCGCCGTTTACCGCCAACGCCTGGGTCAACCACAGCCAGAAAAATACTACTGACCGGAAAGCTGTACCGCAATGCGGCCAATAAATAAGAGCTTAAACGAGGATTAGCTGTCGGTGCATTGCTCAGCAGATTAATAACAGGCACATGCGGCGCTGTCAGCCGTAACACCGATTCCATTTGCCCGATATAAGGCCCGGACGGCCCAAAATCGGTAAAGAGAACAATACAAGTCACTGAGCCAATACGTCTAAACCGGCATTCGCCACACCAGTTCCCGACTGGCTAGCGGCATACACACCATCCCTGGCGATAAATGTCATAACTTGCTCTTCGGTTTGTTGGCTGCGCGTTAGCCCGGCAAAATCGAATAATTGGGTATCGGCTAACTGTGAAGGCGCGACGTTCTGCAGGCTAGCGAAAATGGTTTCCAAACGCCCCGGAAACTGTTTATCCCAAGTTCTTAGCATAGCTTTCATAGCCTGGCGCTGCATATTTTCTTGGGAACCGCACAAATTGCACGGAATAATCGGGTAGTTCTTAAATACTGCAAGACGTTCTATATCTTTTTCGCGCGTGTATGCCAAGGGCCTGATGATAATGTTCTTCTTATCGTCGCTTAACAGCTTGGGCGGCATGGCTTTTAATTTGCCGCCGTAAAAAATATTCAGGAAAAAAGTTTCGAGTATGTCGTCGCGATGATGGCCTAAGGCAATTTTGGTGACGTTATTCGCCTCGGCATAACCGTACAGGGTGCCGCGCCGCAAGCGTGAACACAACCCACAGGTGGTGTTGCCCTCGGGAATAACCCGCTTTACCACGCTGTAAGTGTCTCTTTCGATAATATGATACGGCACACCTAGCGATGCCAAATATTCCGGTAATACGTGTTCCGGAAAACCGGGCTGCTTTTGGTCTAGGTTGACCGCGATCAGTTCAAACTCAACCGGCGCGGTTTTTTGCAAATGCATCAGGACGTCCAACAAAGTAAACGAATCCTTACCGCCGGATAAGCACACCATGACCTTGTCGCCGTTTTCGATCATATTGTAGTCGGCAATTGCATCGCCGACCGTATGCCGCAATTTCTTTTGCAGCTTGTTGAATTGGGTTCTGGATTTTTGGTTTGGATCTGACATGGTCAGTAGAAGTCGTAAAAATAGAACACGGATGACGCGGATTGGACTGATTAACGCTGATAGCGTGTAACAAAGGTTTTAATCTGTTTAAATCTGTCTAATCTGCGTCATCCGTGTTCCATCATATAGCTAGAATGCGTTAGCCGTTGTAACGCTGAAAAATCAATGTAGCGTTGGTGCCGCCGAAGCCGAAGCTGTTCGACATGATCGTATTTAACGTAATATTGTCTTTACGCTCACGCACTATCGGAATGCCTGCCGCGCCCGGATCAAGCTGGGTGATGTTGGCCGATGCGCTGAGGAAGTTTTCTTCCATCATTAACAGCGAATAAATAGCCTCGTTAACACCCGCCGCACCTAATGCGTGACCAGTCAACGATTTTGTCGAACTGACCATAGGCACGTTATCCTGACCGAATACGGTACGCAAAGCTTCAAGTTCCTTGGTATCGCCGACCGGCGTACTGGTGCCGTGAGCATTGATATAATCGATCTTGCTGCTGCCGATAGTTGCCATTGCTTGCTGCATGCAACGTACCGCACCTTCGCCTGACGGTTGAACCATGTCGTAACCATCGGAAGTTGCGCCATAACCGGTTAGCTCAGCGTAGATTTTCGCGCCACGCGCTTTGGCATGTTCCAGTTCTTCAATGACTAAAACACCGCCGCCACCGGAAATAACAAAACCGTCACGGGTTTCATCGTAAGGTCTTGATGCTGTGGCCGGCGTGTCATTATATTTGGAAGACAAAGCGCCCATCGCGTCAAATAACATCGACATCGTCCAATGCACTTCTTCACCGCCGCCGGCAAACACAACATCCTGCTTGCCCATCTGGATCAATTCCATCGCATGGCCGATACAGTGCGCGCTGGTTGCACAGGCTGAACTAATCGTGTAATTGACGCCTTTAATTTTATAAGGCGTTGCCAAACAAGCGGTATTGGTGCTGGACATGCTTCTGGGCACCATATAGGGGCCCACTTTTTTAATGCCTTTATCGCGTAAAATATCAGCCGCATCAACAATGTTTGAAGTTGATGGACCACCGGACCCCATTACCAGACCGGTTCTGAAATTCGATACATCCGATTCATCCAAGCTGGAATCTTCAATTGCTTGCTGCATCGCAATATAATTGAACGCAGCGCCATCGCCCATAAAACGTTTTATTTTGCGATCGATAAACTCATCTAAATCAATGTTGATAGGCCCGTGAACATGGCTGCGAAAACCCATTTCCTGATAAACGCCGGCAAAAGTAATCCCTGATCGGCCTTCTTTTAAGGAATCGACAACCTCTGTTCTGTTATTCCCGATACTGGAAACAATGCCTAGCCCGGTAACTACGACTCTTTTCATTGCTAATGCCTCTAAAAATCTTCTGTGGAAGTGAATAAACCGACCCGTAAATCGGTAGCTTCATAAATCACTTTGCCATCGACTTCCATGGTGGCATCAGCGATACCCATAACCAACTTTCGCATTATCAATCTTTTTAAATTAACCCGGTAAATCACTTTTTTAGCAGTGGGCAGCACTTGCCCGGTAAACTTAACTTCTCCTACACCTAAAGCACGCCCTTTTCCGGGGCCACCCATCCAGCATAAAAAGAAGCCGACCAATTGCCACATCGCATCTAAGCCCAAACAACCGGGCATCACAGGGTCACCCTGAAAATGGCAATCAAAGAACCATAAATCAGGCGTTATATCCAGCTCAGCAATGATCTCGCCTTTTCCGTATGTACCGCCTTCATCCGTAATAAGGGTAATGCGATCCATCATTAACATATTTGGTAGAGGCAATTGCGCATTTTTCGGCCCGTACAGTTCACCCCTGCCGGACTTCAACAATTCTTCGCGCGTAAAACTGTGCTGTTTACCCATACTCTTCATATACCTTAACGTAATTATTATTATTCTAAATTGTGCATTATCTAACAGACCTCAAAAAAAATCAGCTCTATTTTTAGCCGGGCAGCACATCAAGCATCAACTCCTTTATTTTCAATCCCTGTCTTTGCATAAGTTGCTGATAGATAATACTGTAAGAAAGCACTGAAGTTACATATTTTCTGGTTTCTTTAAAAGGGATGGTTTCTATCCAAATATCGGCGGGCACAGACTGGACATTGGGCAACCATTTTAAGACCCTTCCTGATCCCGCATTATACGCGGCAATTGCCAATGCAAAATGGCCATGAAACTGCTTTAACAATTTCTTATAATAAAAAGCCCCGTATCTGACATTAACATCAGGATTAAACAGACTGTTGTCCGACAGCCATTTTTCCTTTAATTCACGGGCTATCTGCATACCCGTTCTAGGCATAATTTGCATTAAGCCTCGAGCCCCAACAGAGGATTCCGCATCTTTATTAAAAATGCTTTCCTGCCGAATCAAACCCAAAACAATGGCCGGATCAAGATCCTGCCGCAGTGCATTATTATGAATCTGATTCGAATAATAAACCGGAAAACGCAACCCTAGATCATCCCAATAATCGGCTTTGACCAGCGTTGCTATAGCAACTTGATCCCAATGCCATTGCTGAGCCAATTTAGCGGCAATCATGCGTCGCTCTTTACTCAACATTTTTATTGCATACCACCATTGTCGTTCGGCCTCCACATCCCTGTTCAGAGCTTTAAACTCCCTAACCATTTTAAAATCGGTTTCATTAGCCAGATTATCCAGCTCATTTGCGACCAATAGCACCGGTCTATTGGCAAACCGGTAGGGTTTATTGACAGTGTCAGCAGCAAGAAAACCATAAAAGCTACGATCTTCCGCAAGCTTGGCGTAAGCATCCTGAGCCTGTAAAGAATTACCGGTTTTATCCAGCAATCTGGCTTGCCAGTATTGCCATTTAGGATCAAGCCGTTCCTGCGCCGTCAACCCCGCCAGCGCCTCGCCGACATGTTGCCAGTTTTGTTCGAGTAAAGCAGCCCTGACTTTCCATTCATTAACTTCCGCATCACCAACCGGCAATTGACTAAGACGGAAATAGGCATCCGGACTTCGACTGCGCGCCAAGCCCATCGCAAGACTGCGCTCTAGTTGCCGGATAGTTTGGTCATCTGTCTGGAAATTGTGTTTTTTATCGTCCCAGAGCTTAACTGCCAGACTTAAATCGGATTTTGCCAACCGATCTATGCCATGAGCAAATAGCCTTCCCATTTGCGGGCTCAAACGCCGCGCCTGCTCCCGGCAGGCTTGCGGCATACACACCATCCCTGGCAATAAACCGCTATTTTCGATTAACTCAGGCTTTTGGTGAACCCGCAACCAAATATCGGCAACATCCTGATCGGTTATGCTCATAGAGCGGCGAACATATTCAGCCACGGAGACATTATCTTTATCCAAGGCCAGCTCAAAACGATGCCATATCAATTCCGGCGTAAAATCAGCGGACATCGTCAATAGCAACATCAGCGGATCGCATTCTTGCGGCAGCGAATCCCCGGTTACCCACAAACGTTTAGCCTCGTTTAATGCCTGCTGCTGATTGCCTGTTTTATAGATAGCTAGGTTGTACTGGCATTCAAGCGCAGTATCCTCGGACGCTTCATAGTATCGGACAAAATCACTCCACTGATCATTTTTAGCCAAATAATCCAGCCATTTCGACCTCAATAATTCGGCATAACGGGTATTTTTATATGACTCTAAGTAGGAGAGAACCTGATTGGTTTGCTGTAAATTGTCTTTTAACCACAGGTATTGCAGGTAGGGATAGAGAGGATAGTCGATCAAAGTATCGCTGATGCGCATAAAAGCATCAGTATTGCCTTGTGCAAGCAGCTTTTCCGCCTGCAAAAAATTATTTCTTTGCTGGTCGAGCGCATTACCAAAAACTGCACCGGAAAAAACAACCAGACACAACAACAATTTTCCTCGCAGGTGTTTCATATCTCACTCACAGTAAATATATTCTTAAAGATGTTATAATCAAGCGCTTCAAAAACCTCTCTGATCAAATCCCGTGCAATCGAAACAAGCTACCCAAGCTTACAGCTGGAACACTATCTATCAAATTGCGTTAGAACATAAAAAAGAACTGATTGTCTCTCATTTTATCGCGATTTTGGCAACCATAGCCAGCGTTCCTGTGCCATTACTGATGCCGCTGTTGGTCGATGAAGTGCTGTTGCATAAACCCGGCATTATCATTCAAACCATTAACCTATTTTTTCCTGTAGATTGGCAAGTCCCCATTCTCTATATCAGCGTTATTTTACTGATCAGCCTTATCTTGCGCATCATTGCGATCATTTTCAACATCATTCAATCCAGGCAATTTTCCTGCATTGCCAAGGATATAGTGTTCCGCATCCGCGCCAACCTGATTGGGCATTTACAAAATATTTCAATGTCCGAATACGAGAGTCTCGGCACCGGCACTGTGGTAACCCATCTAGTCAAAGACCTCGATACGATTGACACATTTATCGGTTCTACCGTCAGCAAACTGCTGGTTGCGGCATTAACCGTTTTCGGCACTGCGCTCATTTTATTATGGATGAACTGGCAATTGGGTTTATTTATTCTGTTGCTGAATCCGGTAGTCATTTATTTCACCCGCGTTATCGGCTCCCGCGTTAAAGATCTAAAGTCCAAAGAAAACTCCGCTTTTGAAGTTTTTCAGCAATCCTTGACCGAAACCCTGGAAGCCATCCATCAAATACGCGCCAGCAACCGCGAGAAGCATTATTGCCAGCAGCTGATTGAATCGGCTCGATCTGTTAAAGATTTTTCCACTGCGTTCGCCTGGAAAAGCGATGCCGCAACGCGTTTAAGTTTTCTGGTATTCCTGTTCGGCTTCGACATATTCCGCGCCTGTGCAATGCTGATGGTGTTTTATTCGGACCTCAGCATCGGGCAAATGCTGGCAGTGTTTGGTTACCTGTGGTTTATGATGGCTCCGGTGCAGGAAATCCTGAGCATTCAATACGCTTTTTATGCTGCCAAAGCCGCATTGTTTCGCATCAATCGCCTGAATGCGCTGAAACAGGAACCGCACTACCCTCACCTCGAAAACCCGTTTTTAAATAAAAAAACCGTTTCTTTACGGGTAGAAAACCTGCATTTTAGCTACAGCGATGAAAAAGTACTCGACGGTATTTATTTAAGAATCAAATCCGGCGAAAAAGTTGCGCTGGTTGGCGCGAGCGGCGGCGGCAAGTCTACATTGATACAAACCTTGATCGGCCTATATCCTCCCGACCACGGCCAAATCTATTTCGATGAAGTACCCATCGACCGTATCGGCCTAGAAGTGGTCAGGGAAAATGTCGTTACCGTACTGCAACACCCTGTCCTGTTTAACGACACCATCCGCGCCAACCTGACCTTGGGTAAACCGGCCACCGATGCAGCATTGTGGAATGCACTGACCATTTCGCAATTAAGTGACGTCGTGCAGGATCTGGACATGGGACTGGACACCATCGTCGGCCGGCTTGGCATGAGACTTTCCGGCGGACAGCGGCAACGAATGGCTATCGCCAGAATGATCGTCGCCGATCCCAAAATGGTGATACTGGATGAAGCCACCTCAGCGCTGGACAGCGAGACAGAACACAAACTGCATCAGGCGCTGGCGGAGTTTTTAACAGGCCGCACTACTATCATCATTGCCCATCGCTTGAGCGCAGTGAAACAGGCCAACCATGTTTATGTTTTCGAACAAGGTAAAATCTGCGAGCATGGACAACACGAAACGTTACTCAGTCAAAATGGCCTTTATGCAAAACTTTATGGCGAGTATCAATAAGGCAGGCGAAGGGCATAAGGTGAAAGGCAAAAAACACGTTGCACCTGCCTTGCGCCTTGCGCCTTTCACCTTGCATCTTTAACCTAATACCTATGACTGAAAATTACGATCTACACTGCCACTCTACCGCTTCCGACGGCACATTATCGCCGACGGAATTAGTGCGGCGCGCCTATGAGCACGGCGTTACTTCGCTAGCTCTAACCGATCACGATACGGTCTCAGGCATTAGCGAGGCACAAGCCGCAGCAACCGCAACAGGCATTAAATTAATACCCGGCATTGAATTATCAACCAGTTGGCAAAACAAGTGTTTTCACATTGTCGGACTGGGTATTGATCCAGCGTATCCGCCGCTACGCGAAGCCACCCGCAACCTACAAATCATGCGCACCGAGCGCGCTGAAAAAATCGCGTATAAACTGGAGAAAAAACACATTCCCGGAGCGTTGGAAGCCGTCAAAAAAGCCGCGGGCGAAGGTATGATCACCCGTACCCATTTCGCCGACTTTTTACTATCGCAATTCCATGTTTCCACTCAACAGGAAGCTTTCGACCGCTATCTTGGCACCGGAAAAGCCGCTTATGTTCCGACGATATGGGCGGAGATGGAACTAGCGGTAAGTTGGATCATTCAATCCGGCGGTGTTGCGGTATTAGCGCATCCTTTGCGCTACAAATTAACCGCCAGTTGGATGAAACGCTTATTAGCAGCATTTAAAGAAGCCGGAGGACTCGGCATAGAAGTCGTAACAGGCCGATATAATAGCGACGAAATAAAATTGGTTGCCGGTTACGCAACGCGCTTTGAGCTGGCCGGTTCAGTCGGTTCCGACTTTCACAGCCCAGATAACCAATGGGTGGAATTAGGCAGACTTGCGCCGTTACCTCCAAACATCAAACCGGTCTGGGAACTGCTTAATTAATGTTCAACATAACTTCAGCCTGTTAATGAGAACTGCCACATGAACTTTTGGGAAACTAAGAAACTATCTGAAATGACTACCGAAGAGTGGGAGTCATTATGCGACAACTGCGGCAAGTGCTGTCTGCATAAACTGGAAGACGAAGATACCGGCGACATCTACTTTACCAGCGTCGTCTGTAACCTGATCGACCTGGATACTTGCCGCTGTACTCGCTATCCCGAACGCGCCCAATTAGTCCCTGAATGTTTGGACTTAAAACAGCATGACTTTTCTGAATACAACTGGTTACCGGCAACCTGCGCTTATCGGCTGTTAAGCGATGGAGAAAAACTTCCGGCTTGGCATCCGCTAATATCAAAAAACCCTGATAGCGTTCATGACGCAGGCGTTTCAATTAGCAGTTATGCAATGAGAGAATCTGAAATTGATGACTTGGAAGACCATATTATCGAATGGCTGGAGTAGAGTCGAACAAAGCCATAAGGTTATGCAATGCCGCTCTATGCGAGTTGACGATCATTTCAATTCTTCATTACACTCAAAACCATCGCAATATGCGCCAGCTCGGCGACGGTTGAAACCTTAAGTTTACTTTTTATTTGCGTACCGTAGTTGGCGACGGTTTTATAACCCAGACAAAGTTCGTCGGCGATTTTGTGGGCGGTTAGACCTTTTGCCAGCAGCAGAAAAATATCGAATTCCCTGGCCGACAAGGTATCTACAAGAGTTTGGTAATCGGGTTCGCTATTTTGCAGCGATATATTTTTCATCAAACCCTGTTCGATATAAATTTCGCCTTGGGCTATTTTCTGTATCGCTGCGACCAGAATTCCGGGCGCGCTGTTTTTGGTGATATAGCCTTTTGCTCCGGCTTTCATGGCCCTATCGACATAAACCATTTCGTCGTGAACGCTAAAGACCAGTATCTTGGCGTTACTGTCGCGATTGCAGATGCGGCGTATGCTTTCCAACCCACCGATACCGGGCATCGATAAGTCCAGCACCATCACATCCGGTTGTTGTTCCAGGTACAGCTGACAGGCCACTTCACCCCGTTCAGCTTCAGCAATTACGTCAATATCGGCTTCGGTCGATAACAGCATCCTGAAGCCTGCGCGTACCACGGCATGGTCGTCAACCAGTATGACTTTTATTTTGTCTTTCATGATAATGGAATGGTCGCTATGATGCTCATGCCTTGTTGCGGCTGAGTCTGTATAGTGAATTCGCCGCCCAAGCTGCTGATTCTTTCTCTCATACCTAACAATCCAAAACCGGTTTTAATATTATCAATTGCACAGCCTTGTCCATTGTCGGCTACTTTGAGCCGTAACGCTGTTCCGGTTTTAGCTTGATGCTCTATTTCCAGGCTGATAGCGGCTTGATTTGCCTGTGCATGACGAACAATATTGGTTAAGCATTCCTGAACAACTCTGAATATTTGAATGGTGATTTTTTGCTCAAGCTGATCGACTTCGTCAGGACAGATAATGGTAAGTTTTAATTCCGGATTTCTACTCGACCAGTGGTTTAACAAGTCTTCCATAGTAGCTTTCAGCCCCAGCTCGGTTAATACCAACGGGTGCAGTTGGTGCATCATGGAACGCACCACAGTCATTAAATGATCGCAGATAGTGACAATCGAGTCGGTCGTTTGTTTAATGTCCTCCCCTGTTCCAGCTTGGGAACGCCCTGCAGTCACCGCCATCACTTTAATAGCAGTCAGAGATTGCCCCAGTTCGTCATGCAATTCCTGCGAGAGCCGTTGTCGTTCGTCTTCCTGTATTTCCAAAGTATGTTGAGCTAATGCCCGGTTTTCCAGCTGACTGGCATTCAGCTTATCAGTCATATGATTGATGGCTTTGGCGATACTGTCATATTCCTGAATGGAAAAGTCGGGCAACTTTTGTTGGTAATGTCCTGTTTCAATGACTTTTAGCGCATCAACAATGACGGCAATGGATTTAAGCGCTTTATCAAAAGCCAAATTGACAGCCAAAAAGGTAAACAAGGTCAACAAAAAAAGTGAACTGAAAAAACCTAGGCTTTCCTGCCAGACTTCGGTAATTTCATCCAACGGATTGGCCTGAATAATCAAAGTGATTTGTTCGCCGTTGAAACTGGTAATTTGACGCTCAACCTTAGGATAGTCAACACTAACCAGAGTGATAAACCATTGCGGCGGCTTCTCATCATTATTGATCTGTTGTTTTTTATCGGCAAAACTGATGATTTGCCCTGAAGGTTCTTTCAATTGAATGCTTAAATGCCGGGTTTGATTCATTGAATTAAGTTTCGGCAACCACTCGGTTTCATTAAACAGAGTTTGAGAAAGGCCGAATGTTATCAATTGCACAACCATATTAATGGAGGAATCGATTTCCTTATTTACCGCACCGCGCGCCTGCCAGATGGCTATTGAACTACCCAGTATCAGAATACACAGGGAGGAGAACAGTATTCTTATGTTAATTCGGTAACGTAGGCTCATCGGTGGAGATATTGAAATTCAAAAGATTGTTACATTATTCATGTATGAAGATTTATTAGCTATAGGAAAAATTCTTTTTTCGATAAGCTGAGAGCATCAAATAAATCTTTTGATTTTGCCGGACGATAAAACTCTCTGACATAACATCAACCTTTCATTTCAGTTCCGGCATGAAAGTGGCCAAATTTACAGTTGACAGAAGAAGGCTTAGAAAGCATAATACGCGTCTCAGTACGGCGCCCGTAGCTCAGCTGGATAGAGTACACGGCTACGAACCGTGCGGTCGGGAGTTCGAATCTCTCCGGGCGCGCCATACTGAAAAAGTTTTAATCCCCTGTAGCTCAGTCGGTAGAGCGGATGACTGTTAATCATTAGGTCGGCGGTTCGAGCCCGTCCGGGGGAGCCAAATAAAACAAAGCCCTACATGCAAGTGTAGGGCTTTTTTTATGCGTAAAATTTAATAACCGTGCTTTATCGGGTAACGGTCTGGATTGGAACCGACACTACAAATTAAACATCAACGGCAACTACCAGTTGAGCATCCCGTTTAACGACAGTCGAGAATTGATCATGGATCATCCTCAAGCATGGCTCGAAAGTGGAGGTTAAATCGCCGCAGTTTTTGTTAGATGGCGTCAGGGAACAAATAGAGGCCATGCAAAAAATTTATAAAAAATAAAGTTCAACCTCACCGATTGAGGTCGTGAGTGTGGATAATGGGGCTTAAGTTGATCGCTAGGTGATGAGTGTAAAGGAAAGTCTGTATTACAAATATTGGGGCAAGGCCGGTTCAGATAATGAAAATGGGGCGAAGTATCATCTGTTGCCTTACCATTGTTTGGATATGGCAGCAGTAGGATGGCAATTATTGGTGCCCACCAAACCGCTTTGCAAGCAGTTAGCAAAATAACTGGAAGTCGAGCCGGAATGGCTAAGAACATTATTTGTTTTGTGTTTGGCTTTACATGATTTGGGTAAGTTTTCCCGTACTTTTCAAGGATTGAAACCGGGTTTGTCGCCTGATTTGGTAAAAGACAACCCCAATATGCATTATTCGGAACGGCACGATAGTTTAGGGTTTTGTCTTTGGCGCGAAGTTCTTCAATCGGCTTTTCTGGCTGAGAAATTCCCGTTAGATGAGCTGGATCGTTCAGACATCGATCATGACTAAGAAACTTTGAACCTTGGCTGGAAATAGTCACTGGTCATCATGGCATGCTACCCAAAGGAAATCTTAAAGGTGTTTCCCACACCTGTGGGGATGAACCTAAACATGTCACCTGCTGTTCTAAAAGCACTTTAAAACCTAAGGTATGTAAGCCCTACGCCACAATAGCGGCTGCAATTTCTATGTCGTTTTTATTAACCTAGCCGGTTTCAACCATGCCTTTCACTACGGTAACGCTCCGTTTCCATGATGCATCAGCGTATAGCTAATTAAATGTTGGATAGAAAATTTTAAAAACAGATTCAAATTGGACGTGGACTCTATCAATAATATCACTTAAATCTTCCACAGGTATATTGCAAAAAGTGTTTAGATGAGCGTCAACGTGCTCCATTCTACACAAGTAACTAGCAGCTCTTATAGTTGATGCGGCATCTGCAAAAACGCCCGCGTAATCAGGATTATTATGTTGGCCAATGGTTTCAATTATGATTTCAGGCAGTTTCCATAACCGGACTAATTCAGCACCCGTCTGATAATGATTAAAACCGAGTATATTATTTTCTGCCTGAATTTCATTAGCACCGCTCGATTCAACTAAAAGACCGATTTGACGCGCTAGTTCAGGAATTCTGCGGTAGAAAACCAGTTGGCCAATATCGTGCAGTAATCCGCAAATAAATATTGAATCAAGGTCGCTTTTATTTATTTTGTATATGCAGAGCTCTTTACTAATAAGTGCGCAGCGCAAACTTCTTGCCCAAAAATCTTGCATGGAGAGGAGGCCACTCGGCAGCGACGAAAACTTGTCAATAATAACAGTAGCCAGTACCAGATTTTGTAATTCCTTTACTCCAATAATAGCTATGGCGTGCTTAATTGTTGTGATTTGTCCAGGAAGGCCAAAAAAAGCGCTATTAACTATTTTAAGCAACCGGATAGATAATGCAGGATCTTGTTCAATGATAAAGCCGATATCCGTAATTGACTTATCAGGATTTGCAATGATTTGTTGCAGTTCAAAATAAATATTCGGTGGCGACGTCAGTTGTAAGTCCCCTTTGAACAAATCTGATATTTTTAAATTAGATAAAATGGCGGCTAACATGGGAAAATCAAATTTTATTGTATATAATTTTTAAATAAGACACACAAACGAACTAATGTAATAAAGACTAGTTAGAATTTGAAGGAATACAAGAAAAATTATTAAAACTAGCGTTAATTTAGATAGTTTGAGTTTTGTAAGCAATAAAGATACAAAGAAGACTACTAAAAGCTGGTTGCGTTCATGGTTCGACTGTTCTGGCGCTCACCCGCAAATGTAACTAATTGATAATAAAAAGTTCATTAACACTGGACTTGTTGGCAGGCGGAATTTTTTGAAGCTTTCTGAAATTTGATTATTATGTCTTACAATTCTGTTTGGAGATTAATGTGTTATTTAATTCGCGAAAACAAGAAATTATCATTATTGCCGAGACTAATGCGTCTTCAATAGCAAGAATTACTGAGGAATTACAGAGTAAAGGTTTTTGTAATTTTAAATTTGGCGTTAATGGCGCTGAAATCTATAAGATTATCAGAGAATATTATGAAAACCCGGAAGCGATAGGGCTGATTATTATCAGTAATGACTTGCCCGATTGTCAGATTAAGGATTTATATAAATCTTTTTCCCAATGGGATGGCGGAGTATTTATTCCTCTGCTTATTTTAAAAAAAGATTTAGCTCCTGATAGTGATGATTGGCAACTGGATAGTCAGGATCTGGTTTATCAATTAAAGAGAGACTACAGCTCGATTGAGTTGCAAATGGCGGTTAATTTTCTCATTTGTTTGAAGAGTGAAAAATATCTGCGCTACAAACAGCAAGAAAGACTGTTAACAGAATTATCTGAACGAAAACTTGTAGATGCAAAGCTTAAATACTTAGTTGGACATGATGAACTTACAGGTCTGCTTAACAGGAGCAGTTTAGAGCAACATATCCAGCTGACATTGAACAGAAATAGCAGCAGAAACTTTTCTCAAGACAGTGTGTTGTTGTTCATCGATCTCGACCGGTTCAGTTTGCTTAATGAACTCGAAGGTTTTGATGTTGGAGATCGCTTACTGATAGACGTCATCGGTTTAATAAGAAACGCGTTAAACAATGTTGGGCTGTTAGCCAGAATTGACTCTGATAAATTCGGTCTTTATCTGGAGAACTGCACGGTTTCTCAGGCTGAGAACTGGTCGAAAAATATCAGAACAGCTTTAGATAATTTCCGTTTTGTAATTGGAACGGTTGCTTACAATATTACTGCTTCAATAGGGTTAAGTTCGTTAAACTCTGCAAAATCAATCGTACATCCTCGTGAACTAATCTTTCAGGCTCATCAAGCTTGTTGTATGGCTAAGACAAATGGACGAAATATGATCTGGAAATATGACAATGAAGATACTGCTATTAGAGAGAGGCATCGTGATATTTATTGGGTTCCCATCATAAGAGAGGCTTTTCTAAACAAAAGTTTCTTTTTATTATTTCAACCGGTTATAAATCTTACCGATGGTAATATTTCTCATTATGAAGTCTTAATCCGATTAAGAGGCGAAAATGGTGCGGTGATTTGTCCTGGGGAATTTATTCCAGCAGCTGAAAGAATGGGTTTGATTCATGGAATTGATTCCTGGGTAGTCGAAAATGCTATTGATTATCTTGCTGCATTGCCCGTTGAATTATCGCATATTGCTTTAGCGATCAATCTTTCCAGTGTTGCTTTTCAAGATGAATCTTTATTGCCGATGATTAAACAAAAACTTGAAATGACCTCTGTTAGAGCCGAACGCATTACTTTTGAAATTACTGAGACGGCAGCGATAGATAATTTTAAACAATCAAGATCGATGATTTATCAAATTCGCGCGTTGGGCTGCCATTTTGCTTTGGATGATTTTGGCGCCGGCTTTTGCTCTTTTAATTATCTAAAAAAATTTCCTGTTGATTATGTGAAAATCGATGGCCAGTTTATTCAGAATCTGACGAATGATGAAACAGACCAAGTGTTGGTGCAGTCAATGCACCAGATTGCAAAAAAATTAGGTAAAAAAACCATAGCCGAATTTGTCGATTGCCCAAAAACGATAAAAATTTTAAGAGAAATAGGCGTCAATTATGGGCAGGGTTATATTTTTGGCAAACCAAGTGAACAGTTTCTTAAGCAAAATACCTTTCAAATTAATGACGTATTGCAAAGAGTCGATATAAATGGTTTGCATGAAGTCCGTTGGTCATAGGCTCTCGACAGATCAAGTAAGTTACATTACCACAAGAATACAAACAAATCTCTCGCGTGAATTTAATCTGTAACTATTCATCGCACCATCTTATTTTTAAGTTCACAACATACGGGTAATTAGCACCTACGCGATGGAAACGTTCCGCCGCATGTTGATGAAATGAAAAACCCTATAATTCCCGCGTCGCACTGAATTTTATATCCGGCCAGCGCTCTTCAGTCAATTGCAGATTGACTCGGCTGTTGGCGACATAAACCAAGTAACCGCCACCGTCTTCGGCCAGATTATCAAAGGCTTTGTTCTTGAACTCTTCCAGCTTGGCCGGCTTGTCTGAGCTTACCCAGCGCACGGCTGAAATGGGTACGGCATCATAAACGCATTCGACATTGTATTCGCTCTTAAGCCTGAACGCAGTGACGTCAAACTGCAAAACACCGACCGCACCTAAAATAAGATCGTTGTTTTTTAACGGCCTAAATAACTGAGTCGCGCCTTCTTCGGTTAATTGTACCAGTCCTTTTTGCAGGGCTTTGGCTCTTAACGGATCCTTTAACACTACGCGGCGAAACAACTCCGGCGCAAAATAAGGAATGCCTCCGTATTTAAGCGTTTCGCCTTGGGTAAAGGTATCGCCGACTTGAATAGTACCGTGGTTATGCAGGCCAATGATGTCGCCGGGATACGCTTCTTCGACGCTTTTTCGGCTGTCGGCCTGAAAAGTGATCGCGTTGGCAACCTGGACATTTTTACCTATACGCACATGATGGATTTTCATGCCCTTATCGAATTTACCGGAACACACTCTTAAAAAGGCAATCCGGTCTCGATGGGACGGATCCATGTTGGCCTGCACTTTAAACACAAAGCCGGTAAACGCCGGCTCATCGGGTAATACCTTGCGCTGCTCAGCTTCTCTGGGCCTGGGCGATGGCGCATATTCAGCGAACGCATCAAGTAGCTCGATGATCCCGAAATTATTGATAGCTGAACCGAAAAAAACCGGCGTCAGGTTACCTGCCAGATAGTCTTCAAGATCGAATTCATGGCTGGCGCCTTTAACCAAATCGATTTCATCCCTGAGTTCTTGGGCCTGATCGTCCAGCAGCTCATCCAGCTTTGGATTATCCAAACCTTTGATGATTTCAGCCTGGGCAATCTTGCCGCCATGCTGGGCACTGAACAAATGAATTTCATCCTTATACAGATGATAAACTCCCTTAAAGCGTTTACCCATGCCGATAGGCCAAGTCATCGGGGCACACTTGATCTTCAAGACGTTTTCAACCTCGTCCATCAATTCAATGGGTTCCCGCCCTTCCCTGTCCAGCTTGTTAATGAAGGTCAAAATCGGCGTAGTGCGTAGACGGCACACTTCCATCAGGTTAATGGTTCTTTCTTCAACGCCTTTGGCAACGTCTATCACCATCAGTGCGGAATCGACCGCTGTCAAGGTACGGTAAGTATCTTCGGAAAAGTCTTCATGGCCTGGGGTATCGAGCAGGTTGATAATGCTGTCTTTATGCTCGAACTGCATCACCGAAGTGGTCACCGAAATACCCCGTTCCTTTTCCATCTCCATCCAGTCGGAAGTCGCATGACGTGCCGCTTTACGGCCTTTTACCGAGCCTGCCAGCTGGATTGCGCCTCCGAACAACAATAGTTTTTCGGTCAGTGTGGTCTTTCCCGCGTCGGGATGAGATATGATGGCAAAAGTTCTACGACGCTTGGTTTCAGAGCTTATTTCAGTAATCGACATGTTTTAATGCAAAAAATAAGTACGCATATGGTACATAATAATAAAGAGTACCCATTTGTTGATGGGGACGAATGCTTGGATTAAAGACTTTCTTTGTTGATGATATAAAAATTCTGTTGGAATAACACTACTACCGATATACCTAAAGCTATTTTTAAATAACAGTAAATCAGGTTTTTCAAAATACAAAAAGTAGCTTCAGCTGATTAATTTTACCCAATTCATATAAAATAAGTAAGCTTCAGTCTCTTTCAATACAGAATGAGATTATTTTTTTACAATATCTATTCCTTAATAACTAAAATTTGTTGAAATAATTTTTAACAAGAGATTTTATATTACCTGGCCCACGCCTTTACTTTGCCGAGCTAAACAATCCACGCCAGGAAAGTGAAAATGCTGACCGGCATCATGATTATCTTCTGCACCGTATTAAACGGCATTGAAGACTGAGTAAGTATGGACACCTTCGCGGAAGAAGCGGCCGAGACGCGATTTGTTATGAAGAATCAGCTAATCGTTGACTGTTCGGGTGTCTGCGATGAAGTGCAGCCCTTAACAAATCCTAGATAGTAAATAGTTGATTGTTTTATAAATAAAAAGAGTCTATTATTCCCAAAAAATAGAAAGATTGTGTTCTTGCGCGATTAAGCTGCAAGTAGAGCAAATTTACCACTTTCGCTTATATTGACAGTCCGCTACCGTGCCACCTAATCATCAAATGGAGCAAGAAATGAACAATATTAAAGAAAACCGGTTAGCCGGACGGTATCCTACCTTTTGTACTGTTGAACTTGATACAGGTACCGGCGTAACACGCAATCTGAGCACTACTGGGGTCTGCTTTACTACGGATAAGATTATTGAGCCGAACTTAATGCTTCGCTTCTTTATTTCGATGCAAAAAAAGGGAAGAAATATGATCCGTCTTCGCTGTGAAGGCCGGGTAGTGCGCACGCATAAATTTGCAAATGGTTGTGAAGTTGCCATTCAATTTACGACATTCGAGTGGTGATTGTAAGCGACGATGTGCAACTCTTCATCATTACGCCTCCTACGCTCGGTGATGTCTATCTCGATACCCGCCATGCGTAAAGGGTTTCCCGCGATATCGCGCTTGATTACGATGCCGCGATTCAATACCCAAATCAATGGTCCCGATAAGGTTCGAATGCGGTATTCAACCTGAAAAAATGGTAAACGATTTTCTAAATGCGCTGTTAAAGCAGCATGATAAACAGAAAAGTCATTAGGATGAATGCCATTTTCCCAAGTATCGACATGAGGCTCTATTTCTTCCAGCCGATAGCCGCGCAGTTTGGCCCAGCGTTCATTAAAGACGACACGTCCCGTAGAGATATCCCAGTCCCATGACCCCATCATCTCGGCCCTAACCAGAACCATGGACGGGGTGTGCGCCTCAACTTCAGGAAAAACTCTCTCTGCCAGTTGACCTTCGGTAATTTGGGTAATGGAAACATAGAGTACGGGATTCTTATCACCATTTATTACACGCCGGCAGTCTAGCTGAACTGAAAATTCGGTATCGTCGCCACGTTTCAGCGTTAGCCAAGTATTTTGCCGCTGGTAATGCTTCATTACACCTGAGAAAAAAAGATGCCAATGGTCGATGTCGGCGGCGGCAACGAAAACTGAAAAATGATGATGCAATAATTTTTTGCGTTCCCCTCCGATCAGTTCGAGAGCGCTAGAATTAATTTCGTCGATCAGACCATCGTGCGTGAGAACAAAGTAGCCGACCGGCGCAAAATCATGAAGCTCTGCATAACGATCCTGGGATTTCGCCAAAGCAGCATCAGCGCGCAGTAACTCCTCATTCTGTATCCCCAGCTCAATCTGGTGTCCCGGAAGTTCATACAGCGAATCTTCTGTGCGACATTTCTCTGCAAGAACATGATAACGTTTCCCCCCAGTTTCTACCCTGAGCGGGTTCTTTTTAATAGTTTCCTTTCTCATTAGGCACCTATTATGAGTTTATCGAATATGTAGGGCAAAAATATGTTGCGCAATTAAAATCATCCAATTTTTAAAGCCGAATCCTCAATTACTTAATTAGCTGGTTATAACTGTTTATTTTTGCGTTATATTTAAGAAAAGATCTGTAGAGAATCAATTACATTCCAAATTAAAGAAATAAAGTATTTTTTAAGTTTAAATTGATGTGTCTTAACTTAACAAAGCAAATTCATAAATAAAATACGTGTCAATACTTATCAATCGCCGAAATAATCCGGCTTTATTGCTTACCGGATTCTTCGAAAGTAGGAATGTTGTGCATTACTCTATAATTGTGATAATGTTCGTTATAACTAATTAATTTATTAAAACTTTTAGTTTTTTTAAGACAGACAAATCATTTTTCTTTGTTGTCCCATCAGACCCTGTGTCTATTCGCTTTAACGGATTTTACGAGGACTCATATGAATACAGATTTTCGGATTGCGCTAATTAGTAACAACCTCTTTCATCAGGGCTTATTAAAAGGGTATTGTCATGCACATGGCTATAAACTTTTTGAAGCAACAGTTGACATGGAATCAATTAATGTAACTTTCAAAATGCAGCCAAACATAGTTATTTTGGCTACTTATCCGGTACAGTATCAGATAAATAAATTGATACGTGAAGTGAGTAATAATCATGAAATTCCAGTATGTTATTTACATAGCAATAACGCTTCCGCTTTGGAAGAAGAAGTGACTTGCTGGGTTGATGCTGTTTTAGATGCGTCCTCTGATATTAATCAACTGGATAATTATTTGCGCTTCAGATTCAAGCATCACCATCGTCTTATTAAAGAAAATCGGAAGCGTGCGAGACGGATTGCTAATGATCGGAGACGGCTAATGTTTGAGCAGCAAAATGCGGTTGCCCGCCATAGTCAATTAACAAACAACACACCAGGAAATGGTGATAGCCGTTGTTTTATGGTTGAACCTTTTTTTCAAATTGATAAACGTTCTAAATCTGTCATGTTTAATGGAAAATCGCTGAATCTGACACGTAAAGAATTTGAGCTTTTCGAGTTGCTGACGCAGGATGTCGATCGCGTGTTTATGACCGATGAAATCATTAATCATGTCTGGCCTGAAAATAACCGGGTAACCAAGTCAGATCTTTATCAATATATGCATTTATTAAGAAAAAAGATTGAAAATAATCCGAATAATCCACAATGGATTTTGACTGTGAAAGGTTTCGGATATAAGTTAAATGCGCCTCTGTCTGCTCAAGCAAATTCGCCAGATATAGAAGCGAATGAAGGCTGCGGTTCAATTTGGGGTGGTGTTTAAAAAAAGATACTGAATGCGTACCCACTTGGTTAAAGCGAGACTTTGTGAAAACACTTTATTACAGCCATCCCGACTTTCTTCTTCACGAAACAGGTGCCGGGCATCCTGAATGCGCCGACCGGCTTAGAAGCATAGAAAAAGCATTGGCAGTGCCAGAGTTCTCAAGTTTAATCCGGCAATCTGCGCCACTTGGGACAGAACAACAAATTAGGCTGATTCATCCCCAATCTCATATTGACGCCATTATTGAAGCCATACCGAAACAAGGCGAGCATTATTTGGATCACGATACTGTGCTGTCGCCTGGGTCGAAAAAAGCTGCTTTTCGTGCGGTTGGAGCTGTTTGCGACGCCGTCGATAACGTCCTGACCGGCAAAGCCGACAATGCCTTTTGCGCAGTACGCCCACCGGGTCATCATGCTGAGCCTGATATCGCAATGGGTTTTTGCCTGTTTAATAATATAGCGATTGCAGCCAATTATGCGCGTCAACATTATCAACTCGAACGCATCGCCATTGTCGATTTTGATGTCCACCACGGTAATGGCACGCAGGCTGCTTTTTACAACCAGCCCAATATACTCTACATATCCAGCCATGAGATGCCGCATTACCCCGGCACAGGTCATCCTGAAGAAACCGGCGTCGGCAATATTATCAATGTACCGTTGGCTTCGGGTGACTCAGGCGTTGAATTCAGGCAAAAATACAGCAGCATCATTTTGCCGGCACTAAAAAAGTTCAGGCCTGATTTAGTACTGATTTCAGCTGGCTTTGATGCCCATAAAGATGATCCTTTAGCTTCTATCATGCTGGTTGAAGATGATTATAAATGGGTAACTCAAGAATTAATGACCATCGCTGACAGTTACTGCAAAGGCCGGATTATTTCAGCGTTGGAAGGTGGTTATAATCTCAAGGCATTAGCTGCTTGTGTCGCTATTCACGTTAAAGCTTTAATGAGCTAAAAAATAATGTCCGGATATATTAAATAGACTTGATGAATAGCGAATAAACGGCAATCTATTTTTTGCGTCGTCAACTCACTTGGATTATAGTTCAAGACTATTTTCAATATTGAAAAACTTAGTATATGACCACGCAAAAGATCACTACCACAGGCAAAGAACTTTCCTCCGAGTTACAAAAAATCATCTGCCAAGTTGAAAAGTTGACCGAGATCGGTATTGCGCTCTCCGCCGAAAAGGATACGACGAAATTATTGGAAAAAATCCTGATCGGAGCAAAATCCATTACTAACTCCGATGGAGGAACAATATACCAAGTTGTGGACAACACTATTAAGATAGAAATCATTCATTCCGATAGCCTGGGTATTTCCTTGGGAGGCGGGGGCAACGTCATCAACATTCCGAATATCCCTTTATACGATGAAAATGGCGAACCTAACCTTAAAAATGTCGTCTGTTATTCCTACCACAACAACAAAACCATCAATATTGATGATGCTTATGATGCGGTTCATTTCGACTTTTCCGGTACTAAGGCATTCGACAAGAAAAATA
The DNA here is from genome assembly GCF_004322395.1 of Methylobacter sp. Lineage (GTDB taxonomy): Bacteria > Pseudomonadota > Gammaproteobacteria > Methylococcales > Methylomonadaceae > Methylobacter_A. Next base: position 1,191 of record NZ_SCTW01000141.1, on the reverse strand, counting down.
ATTACCGCTCAAAATCTTTTCTTTCCATTCCCTTGACTAATCACCAAGGTGAAATCATCGGCATTCTGCAACTAATTAACGCAATTGACCCCGAAACCCAAAAAATTATCGAGTTCGATGCAGTCTCACAACGTTTTGCTGAGGCATTGGCTTCGCAAGCAGCAACTGTTCTAACAAAACAACAGCTCATTATCGAACTGGAAAATATGTTTGAGTCGCTGGTCAAATTAATAGCGACTGCGGTTGATGAAAAATCGCCGTATACCGGCGGACATTGTCGTCGTGTCCCGGAATTGGTCTCAATGTTGACGGAGGCGGCACATGATACTGATCATGGATATTTGCAGAATTTCAGACTTAATGACGCTGATCGTTACGAGCTTTCCATCGCCAGTTGGTTGCATGATTGCGGCAAAATCATTACTCCCGAATATGTCATTGACAAAGCAACCAAGCTGGAAGCTATTTTCGACCGCATTCATTTGGTGGAAACGCGTTTTGAAATACTAAAACGCGATCAAGAAATTGCATATCTCAGACGGCAGCTTGCTGACCAACAAAAGAGCAAGACCTCGTCTGCGATTTACCTGGATGGGGCAGTTGCCGACGATTGCATGGATGCAGGAGGTACGACCCCAAGGACGGGGGAGGTAGAATTGCGTCTGGAACAGCAATCGAGAGCAACGCAAGGAGCGGTTGCCGAGGTAGAGCAATGCAGGGAGCAATTGCTGAGAGCACCAACAGTAGGCGCTTTAGACGACGCAGGAGCAATTGCCGACGACTGCATGGATGCAGGAGGTAGAGCAACGCAGGGAGCAGTTGCCGAGAAGCAATCGCGACAACTGGAACAAACTTTTCAGGCCAGCATTAGACAATTAAACGATGATTTGGCTTTTATCCGTTGCTGCAATACCGGCGGAGAGATAATGTCGGACGAAGATATTGCCCGTATTCAGTCCTTAAAACATCTTACGTGGTCGTTAAACGATGTCGATACCCCCTTATTAAGTGATGAAGAAGTCTACAATTTAAGCATATTCCGAGGCACGTTGACCGCAGAGGAACGTAAAATTATCAACAATCATATCAACGTTACTATTTCCATGCTGCAAGCCATTAAATTCCCCAAACACTTACAAAACGTCGTTGAAATTGCGGGCGGTCACCATGAACGCATGGACGGAAAGGGCT
>NZ_SCTW01000013.1 GCF_004322395.1 Methylobacter sp. | reverse complement strand
TCGTCTATTTCGGAGCTATGGTTTTACTGCCTTTGGATGCCGTTGTATTGCTGATAAAACTGATGGGTGTTGTCGGTCTAAATGGTTTTATTGCAGCCTTTATCGCCATTCCGGCTGTTGGTTACTTAGGTTTAATAGTTTACAAAACACCAGGGCTTTGCAAAATGGTGGTTGATGCGGGGGTAGACTTGATTAAGACCAGTAAAATCAGAGTTGAAGCATTTAACGAAATTGCAGACTCTGTAAAAGCTTAATTTTTCGAAAGACCGCATAAAAAAAGGTGTGCCGGTTTCGGCACACCTTTTTTTATGCCTGTAGCTCTTCGTAGATTAATGCCGCTTTTGCAATGCCCAATAAAAAATCAACGTTCCGAATGCAGCGGCCAAATGTTTTAGCGAGTGTCCGCTGAGCAAGCCGACAATGCTGTATAGCTGGGCATCGAACAACTCCATCAGTTTCGATATTGCATAAGCGCCAATAAGGCCCCAAATATACTTATCATTATTTAATTTTGAGTCAAACAGCCACAGAATCAGCGGTATCAACAAAACCGGTAAAAATTGCACCAACGCGTAGGCGCGCAGATCTCCGTGACCGTTCAGTTCCGTCAGATGCCAGTAAACCACTGAAGCAATGCCTAATATCAGCAATGGAACAAATAATTTCCACGCCAGCCGAGTCGAAATATATTCTCCAATAATAGCGCTGAACAAGGCCATGAAAGCTATCGTCATCGGCAGGCGATCCCAAACCAGGGTTTGATTGTCGGGCTGATAGTGGTAGTACGCAGAACCGAAGCCGGTCAGCAACACACCGATGAAAAACGTTAAATACATCGCCTGTAATTCAGCCAATCCGCCGGCTGCTTTATGTAACGCGACCAGCCTGATTCCCATAATGCCGATAATGACAAACGGTAAATTGGACAGCACATTGTAAAAGTTGGCGATGCTGAAAATGCGACGCTGGTCGGCGAAGTTATGGTAAGCCGGATCCTGGGCAATCGGATCGATGCTAACCATTACAATAATCGCGGCAACAATTATCGCCAACATAATTTTCAGACGGTTATCTATAGGCATAATTCATAAATTTGGTTGTAATAACAAGGGACAGAGTGTAATCGCTCTTGTATGATTAAGTCACATCTTGTTATTTTGTGGAGATATTGTCATGCCTATATTACTCGCGTTAATCGGTTTCATCGTCATAGTTGCGTTGTTTTTTATCAGCATTTACAACCGGCTCGTTAACTTACGCAACGGCGTTAAAAATGCCTTTTCCCAGATAGACGTTCAATTGACCCGGCGTTACGACCTGATACCCAATCTGGTTGAAGCGGTAAAAGGCTATATGAAACATGAAAGAGAGACGCTGGATGCGGTGATTAATGCAAGGAATGCAGCGGTGACCGGACTTAAGGCCGCCGAGGCAAATCCTTCCGATCCCGAAGCGATCCGGCAGCTGGCAAGTGCCGAGGCTGCGCTTCAGGGCAGTCTGGGCAAAATGTTTGCTTTGGCCGAGGCTTATCCCGATCTCAAAGCCAATCAGAATATGATGCAGTTTCAGGAAGAGCTCTCGTCTACTGAAAATAAAGTGGCTTTTGCGCGTCAGGCTTTTAATGATGCGGTCATGACCTATAACAACGGCCGTGAGAATTTCCCCAACAATATCCTGGCCGGCATGTTTAATTTTACTCCTGCCGAACATCTGGACATAGAAGCGCCGGAAAAACGTCAGACGCCGAAAGTCTCTTTTACTTAAAACCGCTTGGTGCAGCAAATGAACTTCTTTCAAAGCCAAGATGATGCCCGCCGGAAGACCCGTTCCCTGATCCTGATGTTCATGCTAGCCGTGATTGCGATCGTCGTAGCAGTCAACCTGGTGATAACGGCGCTAATCATTAATATGGGTGATAATGCCGGAACTGCGACACTGCCGGATTTTAACTGGATCATGAATAACCTGCCATTGGTGTCGATCATTTCATTGAGCACTGTCGGTTTTATCAGCCTGTCCAGCCTTTACAAAATTGCGTCATTGAGCTCGGGCGGCGGAAAGGTTGCCCGCAGCCTTGGAGGAACGCTGATTACCGCAGAGAGCGCAGATCCGCTACGCCGCCGTTTATATAATGTCGTTGAAGAAATGGCGATTGCTTCAAGTATTCCGATGCCGGAAGTTTACGTACTGGAACAGGAGCCCGGCATTAACGCCTTTGCAGCAGGATTTACCACCGGCGACGCGGCAGTGACCGTTACTCGCGGTATGCTGGAAACGCTTAGCAGAGATGAATTGCAAGGCGTAATTGGCCATGAATTCAGTCATATCCTTAACGGCGATATGCGTTTAAGCACGCGGCTGATGGGACTTTTGTTCGGCATTTTAGTTATCGGCCTGATCGGCAGGGCCGTGTTGAACAGCGCCCGTTACGGCACTATGCGTTCCGATGATTCCCGCCGTGACGGTACAGCCGCTATTTATCTGGCTGGCTTAGGACTGTTTTTGATCGGCTATATCGGCGTTTTTTTCGGGCAATTGATCAAAGCGGCAGTATCACGGCAACGTGAGTTTCTGGCCGATGCTTCAGCCGTGCAATTTACCCGTCAGACCCAAGGCATCGCAGGCGCGTTAAAAAAAATAGCCGCCGTTCAGCAAGGTTCTGAGTTACAGGCAGCGGATGCCGAAGAAGTCAGCCACATGCTGTTTGCCACCGGAGCATCATTCGGTTCACTGCTGGCAACACATCCGCCTTTGGTTCAGCGTATCAAAGCATTGGAGCCGAATTTCGACGAGTCTGAAATAGACCGGTTTGCCGAGCGAATGCTTGGGCAAATGCAGAACGGCTCGGAAGCCGTTCAGGAAAGTTCATCAATAGCCGGTTTCGCGCCGCGACACTTTGCCGTAACGCCGGACACGGTTAGCGAAACGGTAGGTATGCCTGCTGAAGAACATATACAACTTGCTTCAACCCTGCGCCAGTCGATACCTGAAAATCTTTATCGGGCCGCCCATTCCGATACTGATGCCTTGCCGTTAATTTTGTCATTATTGCTCGATACAAACGAAGCCGTGCGTCGAGTGCAATTAGAACTGATTGCCGGACAATTAGGCGGTACGACGGTAATGGCCGCCGAAACGCTGCAATTGGAAATAAAAAAACTGGACACAGCGTTTCGCCTGCCTTTGTTGCAAATCGCCTTTCCGCTGATTAAAAACCGGCCTCAGGAGCAGCTTGAACGCATAGCCGACCTAGTGCAACGGTTGATCGAAGCCGATGGCGTTGTCGATATGTTTGAGTTCGCCTTATCCTGCGTTTTAAAAACGCATTTAAATGACGCCGCTCATCCGCAACGCCGACATGGCAACCTCCGCCTGACACAGTTATCGAAAGCCGTCGGCACATTGTTTTCCGTGATGGCAAAACAAGGCCATACTGAAGCCGGTGCAGCTTATCAAAAAGGCATGGAATGTTTGGGGCGCCATGAACAGCGTATAAAAATGCTGATAGATACCGGGCAATGGCCTGATTATCTGCCACCCCAGGATTGGATGTCTGCCGCGGATAATGCGTTGAATCGGCTCGATGAACTACAGATGCTGGACAAACAAGCCCTGGTTTCCGCATTGGTGTTGACGATATCTCATGATGGTAAAGTCAGCTCTGACGAAGCGGAACTGCTAAGAGCAATATGCGCAACCCTACATTGTCCGTTGCCGCCGTTTGTTTTCGATGCCGGACAATAGCTTCTGATCACTTGTGGTATATTCTCAATAAAACTGGTACGGGTCGTTTAGAAAGCCGGTTAAACCGTGTCTTTAGACAAAATCATAAACAATTTATTTTAAGGTGATAAATAGATATGTCGGTAATAATTTATATTTTAACTGTTATTTTTGTAGGTTATGTTGTTTATACCGTAGTAAACGATAAGGAAAAAGGTAAATGATTTGGCTTGTGATTTTTTGTTTGCCCAAGCTTTTCCAAGTGTATTATTCCTTAGTCAAACAACTTCCACACCAATGAAGACACAGCTTCCAATAAATAAGGATCGGCATAGTTTTCAATAGAATAATGGCTTTGGTTCCGGCTAAGATCATGATTTACATTAGTTATTTTAGGTTGTTCTTGCTGCTGTTGTTGGGCCAATAATTGCCCACCGGCTTTTTTCCATTCCATTAAATGAGTGATTTCACCGTTATTCAACCAAATGCCGTGTTTCTTGCATTGGTCGATAACCACACCGCTACGGTAACCGAAGTTGACTCTGTTCATCAGTATCCGGCACACAGGGCATTTAATATACTTGACCTTTTTAGCTTGGTAACGGTCATCGTTTATATTCTGGATATGTTTGAGATTGACGGTTTCCTCACCGGAAACGGCATTATCCAGTAAAATTTCAATTTCGCCGGGGTCGAAAAATAAACCGAAACATTCGCTGCAACGCTCGATATACAAATGACCGTTGATTTTAAGGCCGATGGTTTGCAACGGGATATTGCATTGCGGGCAAATGCGTTCGGAACGCAGGTTTTCGATGCTGAAATCATGTTTTGCTTGTAAGTCGACATCATTGCGCACACCGCAATATCGGCAGCGGTTGGTGTCAGGCTCCAGCGGTGCGGAACAGCTCTTGCAATTTGCCATGATTAAAAGCTGTTCAGAAGTTGCTGCTTTTTGGCTGCATATTCCTCAGCGGTAATCAGCTGTTCTTCGTACATTTTTTTCAACTTTTCAAGTTTCGCCTCAATGCCATTGGGGGCTTGCTGATTGTTTTGAAAGACTTGCGCCATATTTTGCCCTAAGCCCATACCTGCACCGATGCCGACGCCGATACCGGCAGCGCCGCCTTCGTTCCTGGCCGCTTCGCGCATCGCTTCCAGCTGTTGGACGCTCGCATAATCGAGGCCGACGGCTTGTGCGGCCTGGGCTTCTGCGGATAAATCGGCAATGCGGTTAATGCGTCTTAGCGTGTCCTCATCAAAGCTGGTGCCTTCAATCCGAAAATCGGTGATTTCAAAACCCAGTTTGGTGAATTCTGCTGCTAATTGCCCATTCAAGCCTTCGGCTATTTCATTGCGATTGGCATCTATGTCGGAATAACTAAAACGGTTTACAGCCAGAAAATCCGAGATAGGGTGAATCATTCTCGCAGACATGACGCTTCTAAAATCATCGGTAAAAAAATCGCTATGGCTACCGACCACATTGGCGAAAAAGTCTTGCGGGTTAAAAATGCGGTAACTGTAATTGCCGAAAGCAAGCAGTCCTACCGGAAATTTATATTTAGGGTCTTCGTATTTAACCGGCGAAGTCGTGCCCCATTTTTGGTCTAATATCTTGCTGGTTTTAAAAAAATAAATCCCGACCTTATGCTCGCTCTCAAAAAACTGCATAAAGTTGCTAATGGTCGTCCAAAATGGAATATTATCGGTTTCCAAATCGACCATGCATGGCTGGGTAATTACGGTTTTGACTTTGCCCTGATAGACAAAAATGCAGCCTTGTCCCGGCCCTACGATCAGTTTAGAAGCGTTTTTAATCTCATCGCCATTATCCGTCCATTGGCTGAAGAGTGCATCGGGGCGCGGATCGGTCCATTCAATTACCGAGCGGAGTTGTTGTTTTATGCCGTCGAAAAGCGCCACCTTGAGCCTCGTTTGTTGTGTTATGGAAAAACCTGGATTTTTTGCTCTGAATTTCATTTTAACGGGCAATGCCGTAAGCCGCAACGCGTAAATAGGGGCTTATAGACTGTAATCTATGAGGAGTGCTAATCCTATATGATTTATCGATTTTTGGCAGACGCCGTTCTTATTATCCATTTCCTGTTTATCGGCTTCGTTGTTTTCGGAGGGCTCTTTGCGTTACGTTCTCCGTGGGTTGCGCTGGCTCACATACCGGCTGCCTGTTGGGGAACATTCATTGAATTGACAGCAGGCCTGTGTCCTTTGACAGGGCTGGAAGTCGGATTTCGCAAAATGGCCGGCGATGCCGGTTACTCCGGTAGTTTTATTGAACATTATCTCCTGCCCATCATTTATCCCGCCGGGCTCACAAGAGACGTTCAACTTGGACTGGCGGGCTTTGTCATACTGATCAACGTTGCGATATACGGGGTGCTTGTCTATCGATTGTGGTTTTCCCGGCCTAAAAATAGCCGGGGAAGCGGTGACAACACGTAAGTCAGGCTGCGGATTTTCAGCGCTGTTTTCAGGCTTAATCCTAGAAAAATCATTTGATCCACGAAAAGCACAAAAAGCACGAAAAAATTCAAATAGATACCCAATTGCAGGTAGTCACCCAAAGGGTGAATGACTAAATCAATAGAACATATTGATTTCTTTCGTGTCGCCTAGAGGCGCCTACTTTTGGCTTTCGTGCTTTTCGTGGACTAACTGGCTAATGGTTAAAAACCGTCTTATGTGTTGATCTCAACATCTGCTCAGTTAATTGTTTACCTGCTTCGATAAAGGGATGAATGATAAAAGTAGCTCCCAATCGATAAAGTTCGTCTTCTTCATGGCTATGAAAACAAATCGTTCCGATGGAACCGGCGAATTGCAGGTTTTTTAATTGCTTGATCGACGATGATCTTACCTCGAATTCCGGCATGGTAAGGATAATCCCTTTGACTTTTTCCAAGGGTAGTTTCCCCCATAGCGCAGAATCTTCGGCATCTCCGTAAATCACTCTTCTTCCTTCAGCAAGTAAGTTTTCCAGCACGGTAGGATCTGCATCCAAACCCAAAACGCGAGTCTCTTGTTGATTAAAAGCGAGATACGCAGACATACCGGTGCGCCCCATGCCGACTACCAGCCATTCCGCGCTCCCGATACTGCTGGGTAGTCTGTCCAGATGTTCGATTTTTCGTTCAAAACGAACCAATTTCGTTTCCAGCAAAGAAAACAAACGGTGTGAAAACCGATTTAATGGCGCCGCAATGGCCAATGAAAGCGCTACCGCCAGGCCGATTGTAGATTCCCAAGTGGGTGGAAGCAGGTTTGCTTCGACGACGGTATTCGATGTAATCAATGCAAACTCACTGTAGGTCATCAACGCCAGTGAAGAAACAAATGCCGTGCGGGCGCGTAAACCGACCAGCAGAAACAACGCAAAAAAAAGTATGCCTTGCAATGGCAATAGGGACAATAGCTCCAACACCTGCACAATTTCGTCATACCCCGGCAAATCGGCTAAACCGATTTGAAGGAAAAATGCGGCTAAAAAGGTTTCCTTTAACCCCCATAGCTTATTAGAAAGATCGTTTATGTCGACATGTCCGGCCAACATAACCCCCATTAGCAATGCGCCAATATCGCTGGAAATGCCGACCTTTTGCGCCAACACACCGCCAGCCAATGCCAGGGCTACGCCCAATAACAATTTCAATTCATCGTCGCGGCTGGCACTAAGCAACCGATAGGCCAAAGGCCGAAGAAAAGGCAGCAGTAACAGACAAAGCGCCCAAGGCGACGGTTGCTTGTTATTGGCGACAGCCAGCAGGCCGATCGCAACAATATCTTGCAAAATCAATATGCTTAGGACATCCCGTCCATACAATGTAGAAAGTTCGCCGCTATCTTCCAATACTTTAATCGCGAGAACTGTGCTGGAAAAAGCCAAGCTCACCCCTATCACCAAGCCGCCGGTAACATGCCCGTTAAAGCCAAAGAAAACCAGCGCTGAAACCAAGGTGACGATAAGTAAGTGCAAACTGCCGACGCTAAGCACTTCGCGTCGTAACAGCGATGAGGGTTTCAATTTCAGGCCGACCGTGAACAATAGCAATTCAATCCCGATATCCGCTAAATGCTTAAGTGTGTCGTTTGCTTCAACGCCGGCAACGTTCAAAACATACCCCGCCATCAAATAGCCTACCAAGGGAGGTAAATATAATCGGCTGGTTATCAAGCCTGCCAGAAAAGCAGCGCCAACCCATAGTAATTCCATAATAAAACCTACTCCGATAAGTACAATTGCTGATTATGATAGCGCGAATTTTGTTTAGAATAGAACGCGCTGGTAACTATCTAGGATAAAGCTCGTAACTGAACAGGAAGGTTTTCAAATTTAAAAAGTTGAAGTTGTGGCGATAAAGGAGAGCATGTGCTTAATAAGATAATCCACGACGCGCTGATGATTTGGGTAACCATTGAACCGATTGGGACCGTTACGCTTTTTGCGGCGCTGACTTCCGGGTTTTCGCCAAGAGAACGTAGAAAAACGGCAACAATGGCGATTGCTTATTCGGCTATTATTTTGCTTGGCGCAATTCTTATCGGGCAAATCATTCTTACTGCCATGCACATTCAACTTATTTCGTTGCAAATTGCCGGCGGCATCATTTTGTTTCTTTTCGGTCTCCAGATGATTTTCGGCCGAGCGGTAACCACCTTTAGTCAATCTGAGGCCGGGCATGATATCGCGGTGTTTCCGCTGGCAATACCTTCCATTGTGGGGCCGGAAGCCATTATGGTCGTGATTTTACTCACTGACAATTACCTTTATTCCATTACTACGCAAGCGATAACAGCAGGTATAACGCTTGGTGTCCTTGCAGTTACTTACGCGTTGATGCTTCTCGCAGAGCATCTTCTGCGTATCATTGGGAAGAACGGCGCGGCGATACTGGAGCGTATTATGGGAATAATCCTCGCCACACTGTCAGTCGACTTGATTATAGATGCGTTTACCAGCATCGCTCAATGGACTATTCCAAAGCCATAACATTATGCGTATAAAGCATAGCGGCTAGAGGGGGATCAGTCCGAAAAAACCGAAGTTCTATCTTAACTTAAGCGGAGGATATAACCATGCCTATTAATGAATTTTGCAATCGCGACGTCGTGTTCGCGACCAGAGAAATGAGTCTAACGGAAGCAGCGCAATTGATGCGCGAGTACCATGTCGGCGATCTGGTAGTCGTTGATGAGCTTGATGGAAAGAGAGTGCCGGTCGGCATTGTTACAGACCGCGATATGGTCATCGAAATTATTGCCCAATCCTTGGATCTCACTAAGTTTAGCGTGGGTGACATCATGGGTCCGCAACTGATCAGCGTACAAGATAAAGAAGGTGTGTTTGAAACAATTCGGCTGATGCGCAGCAAGGGCATTCGCCGCATCCCGGTGGTTAACCAGGAAAAAGGACTGGTAGGCATTGTGACGGCAGACGATATGCTGGATATTCTGGCCGAAGAGATAACAGAGCTGGCTAAGGTCGCTCCGCGTGAGCAGGAGCATGAGGCTAAAATAAGAGCTCATTAATGCATAACGTTTTATCTTTTTCGTACTCTGTGTCACCCACGCAGGGAGAACGATGAAGTTGAGAGTCTTAAAAAAACCTTCATCGCTTGATAAGCGATGAAGGTCAACCCCTTTAAACAGCTATGTTTTGGTTGTATCGACTACATGTAGAAATATTCAGTTTCCTACATTTTTTGAGTTGGCTTTAATTCCGTAAATTGTATAAACAATGATGATGATTAAGTACACGCTCAGTGAAGTTATAAATTCACTGGGTTTCTCGGCTGAAGCTTGAGGAATCGTATGGCTGCTAACGATATGGGTAGCTAAACGAGAGTCCGGTGAATTTTCTCGATTCAGCTCTATTTTGTCCTGCGCAGTAATTTTCGGCTCTTCCTGAACTTCAACAGCGAAAACATTAAACGACAAGGTTAATACGGCCAAGTAAGTTAATATGCTTTTCATGTTCATTGTTGCACGCTCGTGGAAAAAGTTGACTGAAAAAAGATAGCGATACGATACTATTATCGGTTTTTTTCACTCTGATGACAACGTTTTTTTAACAAGGCGTTTATAAAGGGCGATGCAGAAGCGATATTTGAACGAATTAAAGGTTCTCTGCATTTAACAATATGACTTCAATTTCTTCGGTAATTTCTTCCTGGCGATAAATCTGCGATTTTCGTTGCAGCTTTACGGTTTCATCATCCAAGTGATTTACAGCTCCTTCCAGATGTTGCTGACGGCGATGATTTTCGGCCAACAGCGAGGTGTAAAAAATTTCATGCAGCACCGCAAATAAATAATGATCTACCAAGTCTGTAAAAAAAACGCCGGGTTCCAAGTTCAGTACCGGAGGGTTACCATAATGAAATGTTCTTTTGTTTTGCTGAGGAAAAGGAGGCAGCACTTGCCGATGGTCGATTTGATTGGTTGAGTCATGGTGATAAACAACGGTCAGCTGTAATATAGATGCAGTTTTATCAATAGCCGCAACCTCCGGCAATGCGTTGATGGCGTCAAGCAGTCGGTTAATGATTTCGGGCACTTCTTCGGCGATATTGGCGCCTTCAAGTGTAGCGATTATTTCAGGGCTAATACCTTCCAGCCGGTTAGCAAGCCGGCTGCCGACAGCAATAATACCGGTATAAGCTTGGCTTGAGATAGCATTAATCAGGCTTTCGTTAAAGTCGCCGCAAAACCCGCGTTCCGCTCCCAGCAAAACACAAATATGCGCGGCGTTGTTCTCAACTGCTGCCAAGCCGGGATAAAAATCCAGAAAATCCAACGCCGCACGTTCAATATTAGCCACAACCTGGCTTTGCATGGTTTTAAAGCGCTGTAGTTTATGGATTTCTATGAAAGCCAAATTTTTCATCGAATTTAAAATGCTGCGTATATCTTTCAGTTGGGTGATATGCAGTTGCAGTTCGCGGCTTAGGCTCATGACGGCTGTGAGGGGTTGGTATTAAGCCATTTTGCAACGGCTAGCTGCCATTGTTCAGGGCTGCTTTCCAAAGTCAGTGTCGTGTTTTTAAGCTCCTCATCAATGCTTGCGAGCATTCTGGGAATGTCTTCAAGAGCTGCCTGGTTGAATAGCCCTGCATTAAACGCGATCAGCCAAGCCAATTGAAACAGATTGCTGTGCGGAGCCAGCCGGTCCTGTTTTAATATTTCCCGCAGCAACCGGCCTCGTTTGATCCTCGCTTCCATTGAAGCTTCCAGGCGCTGGCCGAAACGGGTGAACGTTTCCAGTTCCAGAAATTGCAGGTAATCCAGTTTCATTTGTCCCGCTTGATCACGGATGCTCATGTCTTGAGCTTTACCGCCTATCCGGGATACCGAGCGGGTAATATCGATGGCCGGCCGAAAGCCTGACACAAACAGGTCATTATCCAGATAAATTTGCCCATCGGTAATCGAGATCAGGTTGGTCGGAATGTACGCGGCAATTTCCCCTTGTTTGGTTTCGATGATCGGCAAAGCGGTCATGCTGCCGCCGCCGTTTTCGGCATTCAAGCAAGTCGAGCGTTCCAGCAGCCGGGAGTGGACAAAGAAAATATCGCCCGGATAGGCTTCGCGTCCGGGCGGGCGGCGCAGCAACAAAGACAGCTCCCGGTAGGTTCGGGCATGGGTGGATAAGTCATCGTAAATAATCAGCGTATCTTGGCCCTGCGCCATCCAGTATTCGGCCAGCGCGCAACCGGCAAACGGAGCGATATATTGTAAACCGGGCAGGGCGCTGGCTTCGGCGACCACGCACACGGTGTAGTCCAATGCGCCGTGTGCTTTCAATGTTTCTATGGTGCTGACGACAGCAGAGCGTTTCTGGCCGATCAACACATAGATGCACAGTACATTTTTGTTTTTTTGATTAATAACGGTGTCGATGGCGATTGAGGTCCTGCCCAGCCCTTCATCGCCGACTATCAGTTGCCGCTGTCCTTTGCCTATCGGAATCAGCGTGTCGATAATTTTTATGCCGGTATACAGAGGTTTATGGACAAAATCACGGGCGATAATCGCAGGGGAGCCTTTTTCCATATTTTCGCGCCCTGACTGGGGCGGTGGAGGATATCCGTCCAACGGCGTTCCGAGTGGATCGATAATCCTACCCAAAAACTCGTCGCCGACCGGTATGCTGAGCGAGTACCGGGAAAGATGAACCGTAGTGCCTGCCGTCAGTGCTTCGGTTTCATACAGCAAAATTGCACCGATCCGGTCGGGGTTAAGGTCGAAGACCATGCCCCGGCTGCCGTCGTTAAAAATCAGGATGTCTTCAATAGCGGCCGACGGAAGGCCCTTAATCCAGCTGATGCCGTCGCCGATGGCAACCACCGTGCCTTGTTCGGTAATACGCAGTTCCGGTTGATAGTTAGCCAGCCATTCGGCTTGTTTATCCAGTAAGCTGTCCCGTGCAGTCGGAGCAGCGACGACAACATTCTTATCCTGGCGCGTGGGATCAATAAGCACGATATTACTCTGGTTCATAGCCAAACTCGGCAAAACCGATCAGTTCGTGTTGCAGGTTGGCGTTCAGCACCCAAGCACCGATATCCATGCGCAGACCTGCTATCAACGCTTCATCCTGATGGTATTGAAAGTTGATTTGATTATTGATCAACTCCCCCAGTTTTTGTTCCAGCTGATGACGCATTTCAGCGGTTAATGGATAGGCGCTGGTTATTTTGATAGGCACAGACTTTTTAGTTCCCAGCGTGGTCAAAGACTGTTTGCAAGCTTCAGGCAAAGTAGTCAGATTGCTGATAAGCATCGCGAATAAGCGAGCTTCCAGCTCAGAGCCGGCGGATTGCTGCAACAGCATTCCGGCAAATTTTGCGGCGTTTCGCAAAGCCTGTTTTTCGGTTTGTTGTTGTAACTCTCGCTGTTGTTTTGACAGCAGCACTTTCGCTTTTTGCCGCTCTTGCTCAAGATCGGCATTCAGCTTGTCCAGGTGTTCTTTTCTTTCGGCTTCGAGTTGCCGGTGCAGAGCTGTGATAGCGGTCTGTTTTTCTTGTTCCCACAGTTTTTGCCGATTTTCATAAAGGTTGAATTGTTGTTCTGCCTGCTGTTGCAGGTTTTTTGCGTCGCTAAGCGACTGGTCGATAAACAGCTTACGCTTGGCGATTACTTCCATCAAAGGCTTGTAAAAAAGCCGTTGCAAAATCCAGATTAGAATTAGGAAATTGATAATTTCAAGAACAAAGGTGGATAGGTTGAATTCCATATGCTTTATTGTCGGGCTAGGTATTTACTTAGCAGTTGAAAAAATGGAACGCAGATGACGCCGATAGTTAAGATCGAATAAGATTTTTTTGAATTATCCGCGTCCATCATATTAATCTGCGTCATCTGTGTTCCATTGTGTTTAATGGCTGAGTAGTTACAGTGTGTCTTATTGGTGAATTTTTTATTCAATCATTTAACGATATATTCAAGCAACGGATTCCGGAACAGCACGATCAAAATAATAACCAGGCAATAGATAGCCAGCGATTCGATCATGGCCAAGCCGATAAACAAGGTGCGCATGATCGACTGTTCCGATTCCGGTTGCCGCGATAACGCGTCCAGAGCGCTGCCGATAGCTTTACCCATGGCCAAGGCAGGCAGCATTACTCCCAGTGCGATGCCGATAATGGCGGCGATGCTGGAACCAAGGACAATCGAGGCAATGTCGGACATAAGTTACTCCTGTGAATTAAACTGTTGGGATTTTATAGCGCCGGCCACATAGATCAGCGCCAGCATGCCGAAGATATACGCCTGCACCAACGCTTCGATGATATGCAGCATTAACACAGGAATCGGCGCGAGAAATCCTGCCACCAGCAATACCAGCATCGCTGCTATTTCCAGGCTTAGCATATTGCCGAATAAACGGACAGCCAGAGCCAAAGTTCGGGTAAGCTCGCTGATAATATGAAAAGGCAGCAAAATCGGGCTGGGGCTCAGGTAATGATGCAAATAGTTTTTTAAGCCCTGAGTTTTTATGCCGAACCAGTGCACCGAGAAAAATACCACTACCGCCAGTGCCGATGTCACTGAAAGATCGCGGGTAGGGGAGTGCAAACCCGGTATTAGGCCGAGCAGATTGGCAATGATCAGAAACAGCCAAAGGGACGCAATAAAAGGCATGATTTGCTGCCCGTGTTCCGGCGCGACGGCAGTAATCGCCTCGTCTATAGTTGCCACAATGCCTTCAGCGGTCGTCTGCATCGTGCCGGGCCGCAGCATATCCAGACGCCGGGTTGAAATCCAAGCTATTGCGGCAACAGCCAGCATGATGCCCCAAGTGGTGATAATTGATGTGCCTATTACCAGAGGACCTAAGGCAAAGGTAAATTCATTTTCCATCGAAGCGCCTCTTAATTTCAACATATAGTAACTATGATTAGTAGAACATGGATAGCACTGATTGAACGGATTTTCAAAATCCGAAGCAAAGTTTAATCAGTGTATCCGCGTGCCATTCTCTTTGCGCTGAATAGTTACAATTTTATATTCTTTAATCATTTTTTGTCTCATTCCCATGCGCTGCGCTCATCGTTATACACAAGTATCTGCGGTACACCGCATCCCCCTCGTTCCCACGGGCCGTGCTCAGAAACATGCCGATATGGAGACCTTCCAGGTTTTTAAAACCTGGAAGGTCTAACCGGCAACGTTCTGAGCAGGCGAGACGTTGCAGCAAACACCTACCAAACTGTTTTGTTAATCTTTATCATGCTCATAGTTAATTTTTACTCTTTGCGATGTGCCCGTTTGCGTTTCAACATTAATAGTTTTGGTCAGTTTACGTTTTAACACTAACACGGCTTGATTATTAAACAAGCCTACTTGCGTGCCTATATAAAAATCCGGGGTAAGATATCGGCCTACGCTAGCCAATGTATCCTCCAGTCCTTCTCCTTGTTTAATTTCAAATTCGCTTACCCCCAATCTGTCGGCAATCCACGAGAGTTTGCCTGCACCGTAAGATAATGCGGCACCGGCGACTAAATCGCCTTCCGATTTACTGACCTGGTTTAACGGTCCGCCAGTGACCAAATAAGCCAGTGCCTCCGATTCCGGCAAAGCAGGCTCTGAAGAAATTTGTGTTTTGGGCGCATCAAGCGGGCCGGTCACACTGAGAATAGCGGTAGTCCGCCGGTCTTTTGAAACGCGCACGGCTTCTACATCCAGCCACGGCTTATCGACCGGGCCGTTAAACATGAAGCGCCCTTTACGCACGGTAAGATCTTGTCCATAGCTTTTATAAGAAGCCTTGTTCATATCGACGTTGCCATACATGGCCATTTTTTCTCCGGTTTTGATGAACTTTAATTTGCCTGACAAGTTGGTTTCCAGGCCTTTTCCTGAAAAACTGATCTGTTTGCCGAGTTCAATATCTATATCCGTATCGATATTGGCCGCTGCCGCTTTGCTTTCCTCAGCTTTTTTTTCGCCGAGAATAACCTCATCGCTGCTGACTTTTACCGCATTTTGCGGCAGTTGCGGAAGCTGCAACGTGGCTTTGGGGATCGTTAATTTGCCGGTCACTTTCCCTCGCTTCCCAGCAAATACAGCTTTTAATTCCGGCGAAACGGCTATTTGGGCTTCCGGCAATTTGGCGATTTCAAAATCGGTTCCGCTCAATCTTAACTCGGCAGTTCCTTGTAGGCTTGTAGCGCCATCGAGCTTAACAAGTCCTTGTCCCGATTTTGCGGAGCCGTTTAGCTGAATACGGTTGGCGGATGCAAGTGCCTGAAGTTTAATATCGCGAATCTCGAGTCTTAAATCAGTCACGTCCACAGATCCGCCGCTGAAATTAATCGCCCCGTTAGCAACGGGTTTGCCGGCACTGCCTTCTATCGCTAAATCCGCTTTAAGATTGCCTTTAAGGTTCGATAACTGGGGAACAAAAGCATTTAACGGGGCAAAGTTAACTACCGATGCGGTTATCCGGCCGGATAGGGCCTGGCTCTTGCCGGTATCCAGTTGTAGCTGGCCGCGCAAATAATCCTGGTTTGACAAGGCCAGATCAAAATCGCCTGATATTATTTCTTCTTGCAGCTTTCCCGATACTACCCATGAACCTAATGTAAACTCGGTTGCCCCTTGCTGAGTCTGTAATAGAATCTTTGCGTTTGCAGGCATGGTTATCCGGAAATTGCCGCTCAGCAAACCCTTTTGCTGTTTTATATCTGCATCGGCATTGAGCTTACCTTTTAACTGCGTTTGTGCGGGTAAGTAAACTTGCATCAAGCTTGTCGGTAAGGCAGTGGCATTAGCTTTAAACTGAAAGTCGCCGCTAGCCGGATAATTTCCTTGTACGCAAAGATTGGCAGTCTGCTGGATCAAGCAAGCTTTATCTAAAGATACATTTACGCCGGCAGGACTTTGCGTTACCAGGACAGTCACATTGTTCGCAAGTTGCCAACGGCCGGCATCGCGTGTATTCAAATCCAGCCTGGATAAATCGCCTTGCCATATATCGGCTTTGAGACTGCCTGTAAGCACGCTCGATAGATCGCCATAAGAAGAGTTGATATCGGCTTTAAAGCGATGCTGCTCAAGCGTACCCAAACCGTCAAGCAGCAGTTTTGTAATGTGAAGGGCGCCGGCTTTGATGTCGTTGACGGACAATTGTATTTTTGAGTTAAGTTTTGCGTCGCCGTGATAGTCGATATTGATGGCTAACTGCTCGGCGCTATATCCGGCAAAGTGCAAACTTTTCCCGTTAGCCTGGAATTTTACCTCCGGTTTTTTCCATGAGCCTTGCAAATTCCCGTCTCCTTTCAAGCTGCCGCCCAGATTCGGCCATAACGATTCCAATGCGGGGGCGTTGATAGCAACGATAAGAGCGGCTTGCTCCTGTCCCAGCGTACCGTTAGCGGTTATTTTATTGGTTCCCGAAACAATCTGTAGCTTATCGATTTTCAGTTGCTCGCCAGCCAAAGCCAACTTGCCGTTTGCGCTAACCGGATAACCACGCAGCTTGCCTGACAGCCGGTCAATATCGGCGTCCAGTTCTAATGCTTTTCCAGCCAGCTTGCCTTTAATGCGGCTGTTAAAAGTCAGGCTGCCGGAAAGCTCGGGTAACAGGATAGCGGGATTAAAGTTTTGCCCTGTAGCGGCGAGGTCGAAAACCGTAACATCTTTCCATGAGACATCGCCGACCAGTTGGAATGCGCCTGCCGCCGATTTGAGTTCCAGTAGCTCAATAGACAAGGCTTCCATGCTGCCTTGGCCTTTAAACGCTAAGTGGGCCTCCGGCAAATACGGCTGGATTAACTGCGTGTTTAGCGTGAGCTGATAATCGCTGAGCAAACCGCTCAGCTCAAGCGATCCTTGCTCGCTGGTTATCTGCGGCTCGGCGCCGGTAATCGGCCAATTAAGTTTTTGCCACTCGCCGCGCGCGGTTATACGTGGCGTATCCTGTAAATTTTCCAGATGGCCTTTTAAGGTTGATTTGAAAGGCGACGACAACTGATTATCGAAAGACAGTTGATAAATGTCGCCGTCGACCGTCGTTGTCGCTTGCCATAAGCCATAGTCCGCTGTTGCAACCTGCCAATCGGCCGTCGCAGTTAACGGAAAGCCCTTGCCCAAGCCCATTTGCCCTTTTGCTGTTGCGGCAACAGGTTTGGCATTAATCTCTAACGAGACGAGGTTAAGCCGGTCATGCTCGGTAAATGCTGACAAATGCAGTTTCTCCAATTGTTGTATTTGATCGCCTTGTTGAAACTTGAGATCGGTCAACAGCAAGTTTTCAATCACGATCTGCACCGGCAGCCGTAATTCCGCATTAAAATCGAAAGTGCTTTTTTCCTTGGGAGGTGTTTCGGCTAGGCTAATGCTTAAGCCATTGAGCGTTATATCAATAATTTTTAAAGTACCCGAGAACAGTTGGGAGGGGTGCCATGCGAACACCACGTTTTTAACGGCAACCGTTTCCGTGTCGCTTTGATAATGTAAATCGGAAAGCTCAATACGTTCAAGCAACCGGCCTTTAATGGCTTTGACCGAAGTCTGCGCCGGTAGATTTGAAAAAACCGTTTGCAACAGCCAGCGGCTGCCGGTTGTGCTGTTCATCAGCCCGAGCAAGCCGATAGGGATCATCAACAGCAGAATCAAAATAATCAGAAGAATGCGCTTCATCATTTTAAAAACGGCAATGAGTCCACGAAAAGCACGAAAGTCAGGAATATGCAATGGTTCGGCCATTTACCCGACTTAAGTACATCTGCTGTAGGGCGTGCCGTGCACGCCTTAGGGTTTATGGCGCGCACGGCACGCCCTACGTATCCAAAACAAAACTTATCAGATCGGCATTTCTTTAAATATTTTCGTGCTTTTCGTGGACAAACTGTCTTTTCCAACATCATATCCTTGCGCCTGCCGCAAAATGGATTTGAAATGAAGAATTCGATTCGTTCAAAGGTAATGCAAAATCCAGCCTGACCGGCCCTATCGGCGAGTACCACCTGACGCCTAAACCCACACCGGTTTTGATTTTGATACTTTCCGGATTAAAAGCGTTCCCGCTGTCGACAAATGCAGCGGCTCCCCAGTTACCGTATACGAGCTGCTCGTATTCCGCGCTGAACACGCTTAAGAACTTGCCGCCGACAACGTTACCCAGATTATCTTTGGGCCCCAGTTCCTTATATTCATAACCGCGTACGCTGTTCATGCCCCCGGCATAAAACCGGTACGATGTCGGCAGCTTGTCGAATTGATCGGCCAGCGTTGCGCCCTGTATTGTTCGAGCGATAAATTTGCCGTTCCACGGTAATGGATGCACCCATACGGCGGCTACGGAGCCTTGCGCAAAACTGACATCGGAAATTGGGTTTTTATAGCTTCCGGCCAGATTAAGTTCCAGGCGGTGGCCTCGGGTAGGGCGGAGTGTGTTATCGGAAACGGAACGCAGCCAGCTGCCGCCGGGGACTAATAAAAGTACGCGATTCGATGTGGAACCGATGGTGAAATCTTCGTAGATAGAGTCGATAAAAAGCGTTTGCTTCCAGCCGTTATCGTAGTCATGTTTTAACCGCGCAGAAACTTTTGTTGATAGGGACTTATAGTTGGTGGTGTCTTCCCGCTTGAATCCGCCGCCGAAACTGAAAAAATCGCTGATCGGATTAGCCAACGGCACGTTGTATTCAATATCAGCCGTCGATAGCACCTGAGCGAGATTAAGATTGGCATTAAGAAAATGGCCGCGACGATTCAAACGATAGTTATCGTAAGCGCCACCCAATAGAGGGCCTATGTCGGTATCGAAACCTACACCGAACTCGTAATGGTGCCTTTTTTTAGGATGCAGACTAAGAGTGACCGGGACTTGTTGCTGGACGTTTTCAGTGTCGGGGCGTATCTCTACTCTGTCGAAATAGCCGCTTTTTGACAGTGCATTGTGAGTCTTGGCCAACTGCTCGGTCGAATAAAAGTCACCGCTTTTTATTGAAATGAATTTGCGGACAAACTCAGGATTCAAAATATTTTGCTCAACGGTAACATCGCCGAACACCATACGCTTACCGGCATCGAATATCAGATGAATGTGCGCCGTGTTGTTTGCTTTATTGATTAACAGTTTTTTTTCTGAAAAGACGCCTTTTAAATAGCCTCTATCCATTGCCAGCGATTCAATCCGGCCTTTCATTTTTTCGTATCGGTCGTGACGCAGAGGTTTGCCGCTTTCGGTTAGCAGTTCATTGCGTAATTTTTGAAATTCGGAATCGTCCTGGGCGTCGCCGGTCAATGCGATATCGACGTCATCAATAATGACCGGCGGGCCGGCGTTAATAGTAAAGTCCGCTTGCCAGCATTTAGCATTGAAAGCGAGTGATTTGTTGACAGTGGGGTGGTAATAACCCAAAGCCCGCAAAGCTTGATTTATCTCTTCATCGGCTTTGCTAAACAAGCCGCGTATTTTCCATTCCGGTGCGTCGCATTTTTCTTCCGAAAGCGACAGCATCAGCTGGACGTTTTTTTTAGCCTCGTCGTTAAGCCCGGTAATGGAGACGCTTGCAATGACATCAGAGACTGTTAAAGACAGCAACAGAATTAACGATACTATTCTAATAATAGAAGTTAGTCGCATTACTTAATGCTCGCATTTAACAATGAGATGTTGTTAGTGGAACATTATTTTGAACGCTAGATAGGTATAAATAAATCCGTGTAACCGCTTATTTTGTCTCGTTCCCACGTAGCGCACTTATTGTTATATACAACTCTGCCCAAAAGTCGCCATCCCGGAAATAGTTATCCAGTGCTATGCCTGTCCTTGGCGTAGCCGAAGGGACCGGTAACTTTCGAATCAAGCCGGACGGGACATATTGCTCCGTTTGAAACATCCCGCCTGTTCAGAACGTTGCCAGTTAGACCTTCCAGGTTTTTAAAACCTGGAAGGTCTGCCTATCGGGCTGTTTCTCGCTTAACGCTAGGTAAGGGACTGTCGGAATGACGACACCCCGCAGATACGTGTTGTGTATAAGGATGAGTACAACGCGTGGCTTTACCAACTTCTGGTTATATACGTAGTTATTTTTGCGTTAGTCTTTAATCAGAAAATATACATTGAAAATTCCAACCACTATCCCGGCAAATAATAGACCGAGCGTCCAGTGCGTCGAGTAACCTTCTACCATATCATCCAACCAGTGGCCTAAATAAACGCCGCCGATAATCGGTAAAATCATGACCAGCCCCAGCGTGCCGATGGATGGCAGATTCGAACGATCGCCATGCTCCGCTTTTTTGATGCGTTTGACCTGGTTTTCAATTTTCTTTTTGAGCTGTTGTTCATTGTTCATAACTGCCAACCGGATTTACGTTTAAGTGTCAGCATGCGTTTTAGCATGGCCTGTTCCATCTTGTGCAGACTCTCCCTAGTTGCATGCAGATTTTCTTCCTCGGCTATCAATTGCTGTTCCAATAATGTACTGATCCGTTCAAGGTCGGTGTCGATTAAAAAATGCCGGGTGCTGATAGTCAATTCATTATTGACGAAATAAACAACCGCGCCCGGCAGAGCCAGATATTGCCAGTCTTCTGTCGCCTGGCGAAAACGCGCCAGACCGAAAACCAGGGTGGTCATAAACCGGGCATGATTGGCTCGAATTCCGAAGGAGCCCGAAGCATCTTCGCCGACAAAGGAAGTGACACCGGTGAAACGTTGTTCATGGCTGGCATCGAACAGGTTTAGTACGAATGTGTTCATCTTAGAAAACCTATTGGTCCGCGAAAAGCACAAAAATATTCGAAGAGCGGAACAGCCGTAGGGCGCGCCGTGCGCGCCTTCTCCCAGGCATGAAATTGTTGGTTAAGTCCTTTGGCGCGCGCGGCACGCCCTACGGCCTGCTCAATACAATGCACTGATGTATTTCGCGGACAAATCGCTATTTTTAAACTCATAGACTCTCCTGCATCGAGCCACGCATATAGCATTGCTCCTCGGATAGCTCATCATAATGCCCGGCCAAAAAAGCTTCGCAATCGGTCAAGGTTTGCTCCAGCGGCACTGAAACGCCGGTTTGTTTGGTATGTTCGGCTAAAACCGCAAACGGCTGAGTCAAATAGCGTTGCAATTTGCGGGCGCGCATAACAATTTTCCGGTCAACCTCGCCCAGCTCTTCCATGCCCAGCATTGCGATAATATCTTCCAGTTCGTGATAACGCGCCAGATGTTCGCGCACACCTTTGGCAACCGTATAATGGCGCTCGCCCAAAGTATGTTTGTCCATCAGTTTGCTGCTGGAGCGCAGCGGATCGACCGCAGGATAAATGCCTTTGCTGGCTTGGTCTCTGGACAGAATAACCGTGGTGTCCAGATGGCTGAGAATGGCGCTGACCGCCGGGTCGGTCATATCGTCGGCCGGAACATAGACCGCCTGCACCGAAGTGATGGCGCCTTGTCGCGTCGAAAGAATGCGGTCCTGCAATTCGGCGACTTCCGTGGTTAAGGTCGGCTGGTAACCCACGGTAGCGGGCATGCGGCCCAGCAGGCTGGAGATTTCACTGCCGGCCTGGACAAAACGAAACACATTGTCGACCACAAACAGCACTTCTTTATGCAGAGTATCGCGAAGGTATTCGGCATAAGTCAGCGCCGACAGCGCGACGCGAAAACGCACGCCGGGCGATTCATCCATTTGCCCGAACACCATCAGCGTGTCGTCCATGACCCCCGCCTGTTGCATTTCCCTCCATAATTCGTGGGCTTCACGGATACGCTCGCCGACGCCGCCAAAGACCGAAACGCCTTTGTGGATAGCGGAAACGGCATGGATAAATTCCATGACCAGCACGGTTTTTCCGACTCCCGCGCCACCGAATAACCCGGTTTTGCCGCCTTTAACAAAAGGGCAGAGTAAGTCGATGACTTTAATGCCGGTTTCCAAAATCCCGCTGATACCGATGGCTTCGGATAACGGCAGCGGTTTAGCGTGAATATTGCGGAATTCGGTTTTAGGCAAAGAAGGCTGTCCATCCAGTGGCTCGCCGAATATGTTCAATAACCGCCCCAAACATTGCTCCGATACAGGCACATGCAATGGCGCGCCGGTATCGTATACGCTCATGCCCCGGCTTAATCCGGCCGTGCCGTGCAGAGTTATCGCCCGGACGTGCCGCTCATCGAGATGCTGGTGAACCTCGAAAAGATAGACGGCATGATCAAAACGAGTACACAAAGCCTGACGCAAAGGCGGTAACTCGGTGCAGTCGATAATCACCACTGGACCATGCACTTCAACGATAGTTCCGATGACTTGGAGATGTTCTTGTGGATCCTGCAAACTGTCCAATAGCGCCTACTCCAGAGGTGACGAAAAGAGTCTTGGTGGGAATTTACTTAAAATATGCGTGCATGGCAAATAGCGTAGATCGGAATACGCATAGCACGAGGTACCGGTATCTACAGAGCTACGTTTTGCGTTAAATAACAAGTATACTCTGGAACAGTCAGCCTGTTTGGCTTTAGCAATTCACTGTAGGGTACGCCGTGCGTATTTTTATAAATATCAAATAAATGCAAAAGGATACGCATGCGTATCCTACTAAAAGAAAAATCATGAATACCTCAGAACAGCAATTTTTGAAGGAGCTTGAAGACAAGCTCTGGAAAGCGGCCGATAAACTGCGCAGCAGCCTGGATGCAGCCAACTATAAACATATCGTGCTTGGTCTTATCTTCCTGAAATACGTCTCCGACGCTTTTGAAGAACGCCAAAACGAGTTGAAAGTGCTGTTCCAAAAAGACAGCGATAACAACATCTACTTCATGCCGCGCGAGGATTACGATTCCGACGAAGACTACCAACTAGCCATCGCCGACGAGCTTGAACTATTGGAGTACTACCAGGAAAAGAACATTTTCTGGGTGCCCAAAACGGCCCGCTGGAGCACATTAAAAAGCACGGCAGCTTTGCCGATAGGGTCGGTTATTTGGCAAAACGAGCAAAATGAGGACGTAAAGTTGCGTTCGATCTCATGGCTGGTCGATAACGCGCTGGATGAAATCGAAAAAGCCAACAGCAAACTCAAAGGCATCCTGAACCGCATCAGCCAATACCAACTGGACAACGACAAACTGATTGGACTGATTAACAGCTTTTCCGATACCAGCTTCCGTAACCCGGAATACCACGGCCAACAATTGGAATTGCACAGCAAGGATATTCTCGGCCATGTTTATGAATATTTCCTGGGTCAGTTCGCATTGGCCGAAGGCAAACAGGGCGGTCAGTATTACACCCCCAAAAGCATCGTCACCTTGATCGTCGAAATGCTCGAACCGTACAAAGGCCGAGTGTACGATCCGGCCATGGGTTCCGGCGGCTTCTTTGTCTCCAGCGAAAAGTTCATTGAAGAACACGCTCAAGAAAAGCACTACAACCCGGCCGAGCAGAAAAAGCATATCTCGGTGTACGGCCAGGAAAGCAACCCGACCACCTGGAAGCTGGCGGCGATGAACATGGCGATTCGCGGCATCGATTTTAACTTCGGCAAAAAGAACGCCGACACCTTCCTGGACGACCAGCACCCCGATCTTCGCGCCGACTTTGTGATGGCTAATCCTCCGTTCAACATCAAAGACTGGTGGCACGCCAAATTGGAAGGTGATGTGCGCTGGAAATACGGCACGCCGCCGCAAGGCAACGCCAACTTCGGCTGGATGCAACACATGCTGCATCACCTCACGCCTACCGGCAGCATGGCATTATTGCTGGCGAACGGTTCGATGAGCTCCAACACCAACAACGAAGGCGAAATCCGCAAAGCCCTGATCGAAGCCGACTTAATCGAATGTATGGTCGCATTGCCTGGGCAACTGTTCACCAACACCCAAATCCCGGCTTGTATCTGGTTCCTGACCAAGGATAAATCCGGAGGCAACGGAAAAACAGATCGTCGAGGTAAAACTTTATTTATCGACGCCCGCAACCTGGGCTATATGAAAGATCGCGTGCTGCGCGACTTTACCAAATCCGACATCGCTAACATTGCCGAGACTTTTCATGCCTGGCAGCGCGGTGAAAATTACCAAGATCAAGCCGGGTTCTGCTTTTCGGCCGAACAGAAAGACATCCAAAAGCACGACTCTGTGCTGACCCCAGGCCGTTATGTCGGAGCCGCCGAACAAGAAGACGACGGTGAACCGTTTGCCGAAAAAATGGCGCGCTTAACCGCACAGCTCAAAACGCAGTTTGCCGAAAGCAGCCGTCTGGAAGCGGAGATTAAAAAGAATCTGGCAGGATTAGGGTATGAGCTTTAAGCACCCGTTGCTGGCTGAAATTTTACAAGGCGAAAGCAAAACTCTGGAATTCAAAACAACTTTGCCCAAAGGCGATCAGCTGGCTAAAACGCTGATTGCTTTTGCCAATACCGCAGGCGGTAGGCTGGTCATCGGCGTCGATGACAATCGCCAACTGGTCGGCTTACAGAATGCGGACATCTTTGAGTTGCAAGACAAAATAGCTTCAATCGTCCATGAACTCTGTAGCCCTAATCTGTTGCCCGAAATTTACATTGAAAATGTGACAGGGATAGAACTGTTGGTCGTCGAAGTGTCGCGCGGTGGGTTGCTGCCTTATTACCTAAAACCTAAAGGACGCGAGCAAGGCACCTTTATCCGTTTAGGCGCAACCAATAGACAGGCTTCTTTGGAATACATCCAGGAACTGGAACGACAACGGCTTAACATCAGCTTCGATGAGCAGATCAATTACAACCAGCCATTGGCAGCCTTGGATCTCGCGCCACTAAAAGCACGATTTAGCCAGGCCGGTAAAGTCTTAGACGAAGACAAATTACTGAATTTGCGCCTGATCCAGCGCGAACAAGGCCAAGATTTCCCCACTCATGGTTTGTTGATTTTACTGGGCCAGTACGAACATGTAGAAACCAAGTGCAGCCGTTTTAAGGGCAACACTATGGTCGTGTTCCTCGATAAAAAAGAGTACCGAGGCGACCTTTTTTATCAGCTTGAGCAAACCGAAGTTTTTATTAAAAACCACCTGCACCTTAAAGCCGAAATTCTTGGCCTGCAACGCACCGAAACCTACGAAATACCGGTACCCGCGATTCGCGAAGCACTGGTCAATGCCGTACTGCATCGGGATTACACCAATTTCGGCCGCGATATTAAAGTGGGGATTTATGACGACATGCTGAATATCGTCTCTCCCGGCGGCCTACCCAATAGCCTGACTCAGGCAGACCTGCAACAAGGCCGATCTAAAATCCGCAACCGTGTCTTGGCCAGAGTATTCAAAGAGCTGGGCTATATTGAACAATGGGGCAGCGGCATTGGCCGGATTAAAGCGATGTGCCGGGAAGCGGGCAATCCGGAGCCGAAGATTCAGGAACGCGGCGACTTTGTCGATTGGGAGTTTTATCGCTCTACAATCAGCAATACCGAACCCGTAGCAGGTTCGGAAGACATGTCGGAGAAAATGTCGGAGAGAATGTCGGAGAGAATGTCGGAGAGAATGTCGGAGAGAATGTCGGAGAGAATGTCGGAGAGAATGTCGGAGAGAATGTCGGAGAGAATGTCGGAGAAAATAGTGCGATTTATCCAGGCCAACCCCAATATCACCATTGATGAACTGTCAAAGCTCGCAGAGGTGAGTACGCGCACCATTGAACGGAATTTAAAAAGCTTGCAAGTCGATGGACGAATCAAGCGTATCGGCCCGGCAAAGGGCGGCTATTGGGAGGTCACGGCATGAGCATCGATGTAGTCTGCCGAATGTTAAGCAGTAAAGGTCAGTTCATCTCGTTCCCACGCGCTGCGTGGGAATGCAGTCAAGGCGCGCTGCGCCGCGAGTCATGCCCAACATTTTGCGTATACGGGACGCAGCGCGTCCGGCACGGCATTCCCACGCAGCGCGTGGGAACGAGGAGAGACGGGAAGCTGGAGCTTCCTGCACTGAATTCCCAAGCTGGAGCTTGGGAACTAGCGCAAAATTTGGTAGGGTTGGGTTATGGATGCTGATTGGCCTGTGGTGCGACTTGGTGATTTCTGTACAAAAGTCGGTAGTGGTTCAACACCTAATGGAGGAGCTAACGTCTACCTCGAAAAAGGCGAGATTTGCCTTATTCGTAGTCAGAATGTTCATAATGATGGATTTAAACCGAATGGTTTAGTCTATATAACACAAGAGTCTGCCGATAAATTAAAAAATGTCGTAGTTGAAGAAAATGACATTTTGCTCAATATAACCGGCGATTCTGTAGCTCGTGTTTGTTTAGCCAAAAATGAATACTTACCCGCAAGAGTTAATCAGCACGTTGCAATAATACGTCCTAATCCAGAAAAGTTTGACTCAAGATACCTGCGTTATTTATTGGTTTCGCCTACGATGCAAAACTTGTTGCTGTCCATTGCAAGTATCGGCGCAACGCGTAATGCATTAACTAAAGGAATGATCGAATCTTTAGAGGTTTGTAAGCCGCCTATTTCAGTGCAAAAGTCTATCGCTGATAATTTAGAAATTCTTGATCTCAAAATTGACGTCAACACCCAAACCAACCAAACCTTAGAAGCCATTGCCCAAGCGATCTTTAAAAGCTGGTTTGTCGATTTTGAGCCGGTCAAAGCTAAAATGGCGGTGTTAGAAGTAGGCGGAACCGCTGAGGAAGCCGAACGCGCTGCCATGTGTGCGATTTCCGGTAAAGACGAAGCAACGTTAACTCAACTGCAAACCGAACAACCCGACGCCTACGCTGAGCTTGCCCAAACCACCGCCTTATTCCCTTTAGCCATGCAGGATTCGGAGTTGGGCGAGATACCGGTGGGGTGGGGTGTTGAGCTGCTAAAAACTTTTGGTCAAATTGTTTGTGGTAAAACACCATCTAAAACGCAATCAGAGATGTTTGGACAAGATATACCTTTTATAAAAATACCTGACATGCATAGCTCAATGTTTGTCGTATCACCAACTGAGCATTTGAGTGAAATCGGTGCAGCTTCACAAATTAAAAAAATGCTTCCTCGCGGTAGTATTTGTGTTAGTTGTATAGCCACGGTTGGTAAGGTAGTTATTACAACTAAAGAAAGCCAGACGAATCAGCAAATTAACAGCATAATTCCCAAATTTCGATTTTATACATCCTATCTGTATTTTTACATGCTTACGCTAGAAAAAATGTTTCATGACCTGGCTAGTGGTGGAAGTGCAACGTTAAATATGAATACCAGTACTTTCTCAGGAGCAGAAATTGTTAAGCCTAGTGTGGAGTTGCTGAAAGAGTTTGATAAAAGGGTTCAGCCAATATTTCGAGAAATCGAAAATAGGTTGAATCAAAATATTGGTCTCAGTGAACTCCGCGATACTCTCCTCCCTAAACTCCTTTCCGGTGAAATGGACCTAAGCCAAGTGGTTGAGGTTGTAGATGAGATGACAGTATGATTGATATTTCTTATTGGCAAAAAATACCGCTTTGGAATAGCACATCGCCAGAAAGTAGTTTCGACATTACTGCCGATGAGTTTAGTGGCCGTATCCCTGTTACCCGGATAGAGCATTGGCGCGATTATGCGGATTTGTTAGAAAGCCCATTTTTTAATCAAGTAGATACCCAATTGATATTTCGCGGTCATCGCCGCTACGACTGGAGTATGACACCAACTCTAGGGCGTTTAACGTCTTCCGGTATTGTTACAGAAAAGCTCGCTAGTGAACAATTAGCAATGTTTCGCAAGGCCATCCGGGGACGTATTAAAGACCATTCGTTGTTGGATGATGAAAACGAAAAGGAAGATGACGAGCTCTGGTCAATTGGGCAGCACCATGGATTGATGACACCGCTTCTGGATTGGACTTACTCACCTTATGTGGCCTTGTTTTTTGCCTTCTGTAAAGAGGATCAGGAAGATGAAAAAGACAATCCTTACCGTGCCTTATATATACTGAATAAGAGTTTTGTCGCTGATAACAAGTTGTGTCCAGACATCCGCGTTTTTGAGCCGAAAAAAGATGACCATGGTCGATTGGTCAGCCAAGCGGGTTTGTTTACCTTTTCGCCTTTTGACGCGACTATTGAGAATAAGTTGGCAGAAGTGTTGGGCGATGAAGCGTTTCCTGATGATGAGCTAGAAAATGCGACTGAAGGTGAAGAGGCCGCTATTTTCGCCAAATATATCTGTAAAATTTATATCAAAAATGAACAGCAGCAAGAGTGCTTAAAGCACTTACGTCGCATGAACGTGCACCATGCCAGTTTATTTCCTGATCTCATTGGTGCTGCCGATTATTGTAATATCTTTATGACGGAAATTGAGCGGTATAGAAATACGCAAAGACAGATGCAGCATGTAGAAGACCAACCAAAAGACAACGAGATTATTGAAACCTCTGTTCCAATGCTTGACTCTTTGTCGGTTCAATCTGTTACTGACTTATTGAAACAACCATCCGAAAGCCAAGGTGTCGAACCTGGCCGTATAGCATTAATCGCCGAAGAACTGTCGAAAGTATTGGTCAGGGGCAAATTGGTAGATTGGCAAGAACGTGAATCATTGCAAGCAGAGATCAAGGCGAAAACTCGAGTTTTACTTAGAAAGTTGGGGTATCCGGAATCAGCCCGGGATTTCATTATCAACAATATTCTGAGAGTGGAAACTAACAAAACGGAAGGTATAGAGTGATGAACAAAAAACAATTGGAAAAGCTCTGTCCTGATTGGTTCATGGATAATAGCAGGGATGTTGTTTATGTCTCGGATGCGATCTGAGTTCCGCAACCCCTGCGTGTTGAAGGTTCCGGCAGAGCTGGCTTTAAGCGATTGCCGCAACCGCACATTGCAGCAGATGTTTTTAATGTTGGGCTTGGGCGAACGCGCAGGTTCAAGCCTGCCGAAAATCCGTGATGCCTGGGAAAATGTTGGCTTTAAGGTCAAGCTGACGGACACTTTCGAACCTTACGACCAGACTTTGTTGCGGATTGAGAGGGTGGAACAGGCCAACGCCCGGAAAACTACCCAGAAAACTGCCGCCAAGCAGCAGGCCATTCTGGAGTTCATACAAGACAATCCCCAAGCGTCGAGGCGGGATATTGCCGAAGCGCTGGGAGACATTACTTCGGATGGCGTGAAATATCACCTACAGAAGTTACAGCAAGCAGGTCTGTTAACACGGGTTGGCGCTGACAAGGGCGGCTATTGGCACATTGTAAATGCCGGAGGGCAGGCGGATGAGTAAAACGATGTATCGCGGGTATTCAGGAGACAAATAGCCCCCATGACACCCCTCAAGATAGCCCCCAAGTTGTGCACCTCGTTCCCACGCTCTGCGTGGGAATGCATACCCAGCGTCAAGTCAGCCCCTGCATTCAACACAGTAACAGAGCTTTTAAGGCGAAAGCATAAAAGGGAATAATACATGGGTAGAAGCCGCTATGAATTTACCGATCCAAGTTTGCCGCATTTTATGACGGTAACTGTGCTGCATTGGATACCCGTGTTTACCCGTCCGGATACGGTCAATATTGTGCTCGATTCATTGCGTCACCTGAGTGCAGAGGGCTTAAA
Organism: Methylobacter sp.; assembly: GCF_004322395.1. Lineage (GTDB taxonomy): Bacteria > Pseudomonadota > Gammaproteobacteria > Methylococcales > Methylomonadaceae > Methylobacter_A. Next base: position 10,710 of record NZ_SCTW01000013.1, on the reverse strand, counting down.
AGTGTATGCTTACGTGATTCTTGAAAATCATTTGCATCTCGTGGCACAGAGTCCTCAGTTGGACAGAGATATGGCGCGGTTTAAATCCTATACAGCCAAGCAATTGATTGTTTTTCTTGGTGAAAATAATGTTAAGACGATTCTTGACCAGCTCGCTTTTTATAAAAAAGCCCATAAAATCGACCGAGGCTATCAGTTTTGGCAGGAGGGTGTTCACCCTGAGCTGATTCAGTCGGATCCGATGATGCGTCAGAAAGTCGATTATATCCACCAAAATCCTGTAAAACGCGGATATGTGGACAAGCCTGAGCATTGGCGCTATTCCAGCGCCAGAAATTATGCAGGAGAGGACGGCTTGCTGGACGTTTGTAAGTTATGGTGAGATGGGCGTGCATTCGCATGGAGAGCACGCCTCGTTCCCACGCTCCCGCGTGGGAATGCAGACCGAGGCTAAGTCTGCCGCACATGCTTTGCAAACTCAGAATATTTTTCATCGCGTTTAACAAATCATTGCCGGGCTTTAGGGCCGTATGCATTCCCACGCGGGAGCGTGGGAACGAGGTGTTTCTGGTTGACCTTCCAGGTTTTTAAAACCAGGAAGGTCTGTACATCGTCTAATGCGTGGCTACACAGAGAATTAAACAAAACGGAATATAAACAATGAACGAAGAGCAATTGGAAAACCTCTGTCTGGAATGGTTCAGGGATAATGGCTGGGAGGTCGTTTACGGCCCGGACATTGCCCCGGATAGCGATAACCCGATGCGTAGCGACTACCGTAAAATCCTACTGGAAGCCGACTTGGAAGCGGCTTTTGCCCGAATCAATCCGCATTTGCCGGTCGGTTGTTTCGAGCAGGTATTGGCGAAGCTCAGCAAACCGGAAAGCCTGGATTTACTGACCAATAACCGCGGTTTCCATCGTTTTTTGTTGCAAGGGATTTCGGTTGAGTACAAAGCCCTCACCCCGACCCTCTCCCACGGGGAGAGGGAGGATATAGTTTACGATCATGCGTTTTTGCTGGATTTCGATAACGTGAAGCAAAACCGTTTTGTAGCGGTTAACCAATTTACCGTAACCGGCAGCAAACAGCCGCGCAGGCCGGATGTAATCTGCTTTATCAACGGCATTCCGTTCGCGGTGCTGGAGCTTAAAAGCCCAAGCGATGAAAACGCCGATATTTGGGATGCGTTTAACCAACTGCAAACTTACAAAGACGAAATCACTGATTTGTTTGTGTTCAATGAAGCGTTGGTGGTCAGTGACGGCTACACCGCCCGCGTGGGTTCGCTGACCGCCAATCAAGAGCGCTTCTTGCCCTGGCGCACCATCAAGCACGAAGATGACAAGCCGCTGCTGGAGTGGCAGTTGGAGACATTGGTGCGCGGCTTTTTCGAGCGCGAGTTATTCCTGGATTACCTGCGCTTTTTTATCCTGTTTGAAAGCGACGGTGAAACCATCATCAAGAAAATCGCCGGTTATCATCAGTTTCATGCGGTGCGCGAAGCGGTCAAAGCCACTGTGATTGCCGCGCAGGACATTCAAGGCATCACTGAAAAACGCGCTACTTATGGCGACGAAGTAATACCCGGCAGCAAAAAAGCCGGGGTGGTTTGGCATACGCAAGGCTCAGGCAAAAGCATATCGATGTGCTGTTACGCGGGTAAATTATTGCAGCAACCGGAAATGAATAACCCCACGCTGGTGGTCGTAACCGACCGCAACGATTTGGATGGGCAACTGTATGCGACGTTTTGCAATGCGCAGGAACTGTTAAAACAAACGCCGGTGCAAGCCAATGACCGTGACGAGCTGCGCCGCCTGCTGGCAGAGCGCGAATCGGGCGGCATTATTTTTACCACCGTGCAAAAGTTTGCGTTGCTGGATGATGAAGCGGTGCATCCCTTGCTGAATGGCCGCCATAATATTGTCGTGATGTCCGATGAAGCGCATCGCAGCCAGTACGGTTTGAAAGCCGTGCTGACCAAGGAGGGCGCGTATAAATACGGTTACGCCAAGCATATGCGCGATGCGTTGAAGAATGCGTCGTTTATCGGCTTTACCGGCACGCCGATTGCGCAGGAAGACAAGGATACCCGCGCGGTATTCGGCGAATACGTGTCCGTCTATGACATTCAGGATGCGGTGGACGATGGCGCAACCGTGCCCATTTATTATGAGTCCCGTTTGGCGAAGCTCGACTTGAATCACGCCGAAATTAACGAACTATCCGAGCAAGTCGAGGAACTGGTCGAAGACGACGAAGATGTCGGCACGCGCGAAAAAACCAAGGGCGAATGGAGCCGTTTGGAAAAACTGGTCGGCGCGACGCCGAGGCTGAAACAAGTCGCTGCCGATTTGGTCGCGCATTTTGAAACCCGCACCGAGAGCATGGACGGCAAAGCGATGATCGTGGGCATGAGCCGCGATATTTGTGCGCATTTGTACAATGAAATTGTTGCGCTGCGCCCCGAGTGGCATGATCCCGATCCGGAAAAAGGCGTCATCAAGGTGGTGATGACCGGCTCGGCGTCGGATAGGCCATTATTGCAGCCGCATATCTACAACAAGCAGACCAAGAAGCGTTTGGAAAAGCGCTTTAAGGATGCGAACGACCCGATGAAGTTGGTGATTGTGCGCGATATGTGGCTGACCGGCTTTGATGCGCCGTGCTGTCATACCATGTATGTCGACAAGCCGATGAAAGGCCATAACCTGATGCAGGCGATTGCTCGGGTCAACAGGGTGTTTAAGAACAAACCGGGCGGATTGGTAGTCGATTACATCGGCATTGCCAATGAATTAAAACAGGCGCTGAAAATCTATACCGATGCCAAAGGGAAGGGCGAACCGGCCTTGCGTGCCGAAGAAGCTTATGCCGTTTTGGCGGAAAAAATGGATGCGATTCGCGGCCTGTTTGCCAAGACGCCGCAAGCCGAAGGTTTGGATATGAGCGGCTATGAAACCCAGGCGCATAAGCTGTTGGTGCCGGCGGCCAACTATGTGCTTAGCTTGAAAGACGGCAAGAAGCGCTTTCTCGATCTGGTGTTGGCTGCTACTAAAGCTTATTCGCTGTGCAGCACGCTCGATGAAGCCAAAGAGCTGCGCAAGGAAATCGCGTTTTATGCGGCGATCAAGGCGGCTATATCCAAGTTCACGACCGTTGATAGAAAGCGCACCCAGGAAGAGAAAAATTCCGCGCTTAAGCAAATCCTGGACAACGCGGTCATTGCCGAAGGTGTAGCTGACGTGTTTGCGCTGTGCGGCCTGGATAATCCCAATATCGGCTTGCTTTCAGAGGAGTTTTTGGAGGATATCCGGCGCATGCCGCAACGTAATTTGGCCGTTGAGTTGTTGGAAAAACTGCTGAACGATAGCATTAAAGCCAAAACGCGCAATAACGTGGTGCAGGAGAAAAAATACGCCGAGCGCTTGCAAGAAACGCTACGCAAATACAACAACCGCGCTATCGAAACGGCGCAGGTCATAGAAGAGTTGATTCAAATGGCTAAGGATTTTCAGGCGGCTTTGGCGCATGAAGCCGCGTTGGGCTTAACGCCGGATGAAGTGGCCTTTTATGACGCGCTGGCGAATAACGAAAGCGCTGTGCGTGAATTGGGTGATGAAACTTTAAAGAAAATAGCCGTAGAAATCACCGAAAAGCTGCGTAAATCCACGACAGTCGATTGGCAGGTGCGCGACAGTGTCCGTGCTCAGCTCAAGATACTGGTTCGGCGGACTTTGCAGCGATACAAGTATCCGCCGGATAAGGCCGCAGAAGCGATTGAGCTTGTCATGAAGCAAGCTGAAACGCTGTCGAATTCATGGACGTCCTGAGGTGCAGTCAGACTGAATTAATCAGCTTTACTAAAAGCTTTGAATTGCCTAAGCTGCGGACTGACACCCAACAGGCTAAACGTGTGCGTGGCGAACAGTGAGGTAATTTACGATGCGGATTCCAACTCAAAAAGCCGTTTCTATGAGCAATCCGGACAGGTAGGTATGACGCTATCCAGCTACTCTGCCAGTCAAATCCGTTTCGCGCTAGGCGAATGCTCGCTGGGTTCGATTCTGGTGGCGATCAGCGAACGCGGCGTTTGTGCAATCGCCTTGGGCGATAATCCGGAAAGTTTAGTGCGAGATTTACAAGACAAGTTCCCACAAGCCGAACTGATCGGCGCCGACCATGATTTCGAGCAAATGTTCGCCAAGGTGGTGGGCTTTATCGAGGCGCCGGCTTTGGGGCTGGATTTACCGCTGGATGTGCGTGGCACGGCTTTTCAGCAACGGGTGTGGCAAGCCTTGCGTGAAATTCCAGCCGGTACAACTATCAGCTATTCCGAGATTGCGCAGCGCATCGGTGCGCCTAAAGCTGTCCGAGCCGTGGCCGGCGCTTGCGCGACCAACATTTTGGCCGTCGCGATACCCTGCCATCGGGTTGTCAGAACAGACGGCAGTTTGTCCGGTTACCGCTGGGGCGTCGAGCGTAAATCGGAATTGCTGCGTAGGGAAAATCGTTCATGATGGACACCGTATCAAATAATACTGTTCTGACTTGTTCGCTGGAACTGCCGAAACATTACCGTGCCGACGATATTCTGGCTTTTCATAATCGCGATGTTTTGGCTGTCGCCGAGTCTGTAGATGGTCATAGCTTGCGCAAAGGCTTGCTCTGGAATCATCAGGCCGCCTGTCTGACGATCCGTTTCAATAACAATAGCGCTGATGTCGAACTGGCTATCGACGGTTTAGCGACTACAAACGATGCCGATGCGTTGTTTAACTTGGTAAGGCGCATGTTGGGTTTGACTCAACAGGTAGAAGACTTCGAGCAAAGTTACCGGCAACATCCGCAACTCGGCATGTTGATCGCTCAGCAACCGGGGTTGCGTGTGCCAACGTCAGCGACTGTTTTCGAAGCCTTGAGCTGGGCAATCACTGGTCAGCAAATCAGTGTTAGCGCCGCAATTTCAATACGCCGTAAATTGATTCAGGCAGCAGGGGTAATGCACTCCAGCGGATTGGCTTGCTACCCGGATGCAAAACAGCTTGCCCTGTTAAGCGAAAGCGATTTGCGTCAAGCCGGATTTTCGCAAACCAAAGCACAAACTTTGCTGGTGGTAAGCCGGATGATCGAAATCGAGGAGCTCTCTTTGGAAAACGTAATTGGCACATCGAATATAGAGGAAATTCGCCGGCAATTGTTACAGATACGCGGCATCGGTCCGTGGACCGTTAATTATGCCTTGCTGCGCGGCTTCGGTTGGTTGGATGGATCGTTGCATGGGGATGTTGCGGTGCGGCACGGCTTGCAAGCGCTGCTGGGCAATGCCGACAAAATGACTGAACAACAAGCTCAGCAATGGCTGATGCCGTTTTCACCTTGGCGTGCGCTGGTTGCCGCCCATCTTTGGGCCTTTTCTATTCGCCAAGCCCGAGTTCGACGTTGCAATTCAACCGCAAGAAACCGAGCTTAAATCACCAACTCTTTCGTTCAGTTACTCTCGCAGAACATTACTACAGGGTTTATGTGCATACGGGCTTCTGGCAGCTTTTATTCTTTCATCCTTCAGGCCGGATTTTATGGCGATGAAATATCAACTGAACTTAGCCAAAATTCTCAGCCATTATCTGGTTCCTGCCATTACTTTTAGCTCGGTACATTGCTTCGTCTGCGCGCTCGATCAAGCTTTCTATCGAATCATTTATTTTATAGCCTGAGACACCGATGGAAAGCGTTACCTTTCCTATCGATTTTTTGTTGTCCTTACGTTTTAAAGGATACCGGGCTAATGAGCTTCTTATTTCTTCGGCAATCTCCATAGCTTTGTTAAACGATGTGTTGGGCATGATAACGGCCATTTCTTCACCGCCATAGCGTGCCGCAAAATGATGTCCGGCAATATGTTGTTTAATCAGATTTGCGGTATAACGAAGTACGCTATCCCCAGCTTGGTGGCCAAACATATCATTGACTTGTTTGAAATGGTCAAGGTCTAGAATAAGTAAGCAAAGTTCAAAATTGTTTTGTTTATGAGTTTCAATATATTCAGTAAGTTTTTGATCAAAAGCCCGGCGATTAAATAGACCTGTCAGAGCGTCTGTTTTTGCCGTTTCGCGTGCCTGAGCAAGCTCTTGGCGCAAAAACTGCATTTCTCTTTTACTTTCATCAAGCTGTACTTGTAGCGTCTTGCTGGTTTCGGCTAGATATTGAGTTTCCGCGATAATTTCGGCTAAAACTGTTTTGATTTCAGATAGGCCTTGGTTACTTTCCAGTTTCTTGCTCTGGTTCTGGAAATGTATTGTTGCCGCACTGGCTTTTTCACCCGTAGCGTCTATGGCTTCACCTGTTTTATTAATTAGCTGTAACAGGGTATGGTTTATTTTTTCCAGGGAATTGATCGAATTATCGCAAATATGTTTTTTAAAGAGTTTAATACTTAATTCAGACGTAAAAACAGTCTGCTTTCCAAGCAGTTCATCCAGTTCGTTGTTTAAATGAATATTTCTACCAATAATGTATTCATAAAAAATTGCAAAGTTAAGAGGATCGGCGGCAATTTTATTATTTGACATGAGAGGGAGTATTTGCCGGAGATATTCTGCATTTTGTTCGAATGTGGCATCGTATTTGGGAAGAAAAGTTATGCTATCGATTATCATTATTTAATCGTCAATGAAATACTGTTTAAAACATCAATTCTAACCAGCTGTACTATAATTTCAATTGAAATATAAGAAAAAGCTTACAATTTTAGTTAATAGTATGTATTTTTTTGATCAGCAAGATACTTAAATTCCATTTCATCCAAAAATCATTTAGCTTTAAGCATTTACTTTAATTTACTGAAGCAGTAAATTTTAAGAGAAGTATGATTTGCAGAATAAGCCTTATTGATCTGATTAAAGCCAGTTCTTTTTCTTGAAAAATCTCAGCAGAAATACCGATACGCCGATAAATACCACCCATAATGCCGGATAGCCCCATTTCAATTTCAGTTCCGGCATGTACTCGAAATTCATGCCGTAGACGCCGGCGATAAAGGTTAATGGAATAAAAATGGACGCAAACACGGTCAATATTTTCATGGTTTCGTTCATTTTGTTGCTGACGCTGGATAAATAAATGTCCAGCATACCGGCGATTAAATCCCGATATGATTCCATAGCTTCAGTCACGCGAATGACGTGGTCGTAAATATCGCCGAAGTAGCGTTTGGTTTTTTCATTGAGCAGTGGAGATTCGCTACGCTGAATGGAGGCGAGCAATTCCCGCATAGGAGATACGCTTCGGCGCAAAAAAATCAATTCACGTTTGATTTTCTGGATAATGTTCAAGGTTTGCGCCGATGGATCGGATAGCAATTCATCTTCAACATTTTCAATCAGTTCATCGAAGGTATCTTGTAGAGTAAAATACTCATCGACTATGGTATCCATGATGATATAGGTCAGGTAGTCCGTGCCAAGATTCCTGAGGTGGCTTTTACCGTTGTTAAGCCGGTTGAAGATTGGATCGAATATCCCATCCGGTTTTTCTTTGAAGGTGAAAACGAATTTATCCAACAGTAATAAACTGACCTGTTCATATTCCACATTAAATTCACCAGCGGTTATGGAAATCGCTTTTATCACAATATACAAATAATCATCAAATTCCTCGAATTTCGGGCGCTGATGAGTGTTAAGAATATCTTCGAGTATCAGCGCATGAATATTAAAATGTTGCCCGATCGCATCAATAATTGAAACGTCTTTCAAGCCATCGATAATCACCCAAGTGATGGTGTCGGTGGTCTGGTAGGGCAGCAGTTCGTCAATAGTTTGGATGGTGTGTTGGGTTAGCGACGATTTGTTGTAATCAATGACGGTGATTTTATGTTCGTGTTCATGCACTTCGCCGACATGCACCAGCGAGCCGGGCGGTAAGCCCGATTTTTCGGAAGCGTAACTCAGTGATTCAGGCATCGTTTATCCTTTTTGATAAATATTTTATCCGGTTACTGTATTCAAGCATAATGATGTACATTTTACCTGCATTGTAGGGGCGACCGGTGATCGCCTAAAGTATAACTTTTAGATTAAGGCTTTATACAGATGATACACAAACCGATGTTGGGCTGGCGCGAGTGGGTAGGATTGCCTGAACTTAATCTTGAGAAGATTAAGGCAAAAATCGATACCGGGGCGCGATCATCTGCGTTACATGCGTTCGCTATCGAGCCTTATCGAAAAGGCGGGCAACGCTGGGTGATGTTTGCAATTCATCCATTACAAAAACGTTGCGATGTGGCGATTGAATGCCATGCCGCGGTTAAAGACCGTCGAGTAGTGACGGATTCCGGCGGTCACAAGCAACGCCGTTATGTGATAGAAACCCAGCTGGTTCTGGGGCAGTCGGTGATAAAAGCTGAAATGACGCTGACCAATCGGGACAGCATGCGTTTTCGTATGTTGCTGGGGCGCACTGCGATGGGTGCACGATTTATCATCGACTCCAGCGCATCGTATTTGCAGGGCCGCCCCGACGCAGCTAAATACCAGCGGTTGTTGATGCCGGAAAAGCGCATAATCCCGGATGATTTAACAACAGTTAATGATATTTTTTAGAGTGTATGAGTAAGAAAAGTAAGATTGCATTTGTCTGCGAGCAATGCGGAGCGGATTTTCCTCGCTGGGGCGGCCAATGTACCAGTTGCGGCGAATGGAATACTATCAAAGAAGTCAGGCTGGGCGGGGCAGAGCGTAACAAAAGTTCGGCAGGTTATGCAGGAAGCCGGTCCGAGGTCAAATTATTATCGGATGTTAATCTTTCCCAGGCGGAGAGGATTTTTAGCGGAATTTCCGAATTCGACCGCGTTCTGGGCGGCGGAATTGTCTGCGGTAGTGTGGTGTTAATTGGTGGAGCGCCTGGAGCGGGCAAGAGTACGTTGTTGCTGCAAGCTATTGCCAATATTGCCGCGCGCGGGGTCAGCGTGCTGTATGTTTCCGGTGAGGAGTCGTTGCAACAGATTGCCGAAAGGGCGCATCGGCTCAAGCTGCCTGCGGACAAAATCATGATGTTGGCCGAAACCTCGGTGCAACAAATCTGTGATGTATTGGATGAAATCAAACCACAAATTCTGGTGATCGACTCGATTCAGGTTATGCATACCCAGGATACGGAATCGGCGCCGGGATCGGTTTCGCAAGTCAGGGAGTCGGCCAGCTATTTGACCCAATACGCCAAAAAACATGATGTGTCGATTTTTATGGTGGGGCATGTCACCAAGGATCAATCGCTGGCGGGGCCTATGACCTTAAGCCATATTGTCGATACGCAAGTGATGTTGGGGGCTACCGATGATGCCCGATTCAGGGTGTTAAGAGCGGATAAGAACCGCTTTGGCAGCGTCGGCGAGTTGGGTTTTTTCGCGATGGACAGTACCGGGCTAAAAGAGGTAAAAAATCCTTCAGCGATGTTTTTAAACAGGCCGGACAAACCTTCTTCTGGTAGTGTAGTTACCGTGCTGTGGGAGGGGACTCGGCCGCTGCTGGTGGAAATCCAGGCACTGGTGACCGAATGTCAGTACGGCAATCCGCGACGTTTGGCGGTGGGCTTCGATCAAAATCGTCTGGCGATGCTGCTTGCCGTATTATCGCGGCACGGCGGTATTTTTACCGCAAATGATGAGATTTATGCCAATGTGGTCGGCGGTATAAAGGTGACGGAAACCAGTTCCGATTTAGCCATTGTGGTGGGAGTCGTTTCCAGCTTGAGGGATAAAGTGATTCCGCACGATGCTTTCTTTTTCGGCGAAATCGGCTTGAGCGGCGAAATCAGGCCGGTAGCCAACGGTCATGCGCGGCTTAATGATGCAGCAAAACACGGTTTCAAAAAGGCGGTTATTCCTAAAGCGAATGCGCCTAAAAAACCTATTGAGGGCTTGGAAATTCACGGAGTCTCTACGCTCTCCGAGGCATTGGATACTCTTTCTGAGATGTGAAGGCAAGGCGCCGGATGGACTCTTTAATCTTTTAAACTGATGATATTAGCTGGTTAACGCCAACAAATCCCGCTCCAGCAAGGCGCTGCTGCCAAGATTAAGTTCAACCAATCGGCGTAGCTCGGAAATGCTGTCTATATCGATGTGCGCGCATTTAAAGCCTACTTTATTGCCAACAACATGCATTGGGGCCAGCTCCATTTTAATTTGGGCTTGCTCGGACAGATGTAATGAAAGGGTGTAGAGTTTTTCCGGGTCTTCTTCCCAAGGGAACTCAAAACCTAATAAACAGCCTTTTAAGGACAGATCGGTAATTTCACAGTTCCAAGTCTTTTCTTCGCAGCTTAAAGTGGCTGTCGCCGTGTAAAGAATGCGGTGGAAATGACGGCTATCGTTGCTTTCTAATGGTTGCATGGGTTTAATTCAAAAAGAATTGCAGGGATGTGTTGTCGACAACCAGCACATCATTCGTGTTTAATTTTAGCGACTTATCGTTTAAAGGTTCATTATTTACGGTAATCGTGCCGCTGTTTTCCAGTACTGACACGAAATAGCCGTCTTTTCTCTTTGAGATTACAATAACGCCGTTACCATTATGGCCAAGCCGTGTCATAGAGTTTTTTAATTGCAGGATTTTACCAATATTATTGCCGTTCATGATTTGTAAATTGGCGACAGAATTATGCTGCAATCCGCCGCCAATTTCCTGATTAAGTGATTTTAC
>NZ_SCTW01000140.1 GCF_004322395.1 Methylobacter sp. | reverse complement strand
GTTAACCTTTATTCTTTCTTACCCTCCCTGTCAAAGCCAATCACTAAGCCCCGAAGAAGCCGGCTATTATAACCCGCTTAGCCAACTTGTCAACAGCTTTGTTATTTTTACGCGAAATCAATAACTGAACAAACTGTACTCTCAGCTTTTGTGGACTTCTAATAACTCAAAAATTCGACATGTTTACTTATATAAATCATTGGTTTTACAAAAGAGTGAATTTTCAAAAGGCAATTTTTAAAGGTATCTATATCTGAGTTGAGCTAAAACAACTTGTTTTTATTAAAATTTGAATAATAATAAGAACTACCGGAGTTTTAGAGTCTTGCTAACGAGCAACACTGATCATTAAGAAAACCCAGCGATCTTGTCGATTGCCAAGTACTTTATACTTTACAGTGTGGAAGTAGTTGAGTGAACCTCATTTCTTGGAAAAAATTAGTGAATCCTAGAATAATTGATTTTATTTATATTAAAGATATTCTAATCTATGATTTTTTCAAATAGGGGTAACGTACACCGCTTACACAGCTAAAAATATCTATTTGTAATACTTTCTATCCAATTTTTTCTGGATTCGCTGTTGGCGGCGAACGACTTAATATGTCAGGAAATCCTGTCCGTCGCCTTAAAACCCGAGTAAATGCAGGATACTATTATGACGAAGAAAGTTGATGCGTTTTTTGCCTGGAAACATCTGTTAGCTATAACAAACCGAAAAATCTATACCGAAATATTCAATACCGCCTTGAGGCTAGATTTTGTCCAGAAGAACCCTGAGGCGGCCAAACACTTTCTCCGTGTCTTGATCAAAATGGAGGATTTTATATCAAAAAATCCGGACGATGCGCCAGGCATCTTGCCTACAGCACTAAAAATATATAGGAGACTCATCCGCGACGTCTGGGACGCTTTCAACTATCAGATTGTGCTCGACCAAACACTCCTGATCAAACTGATGGATAAAATAGAAAATAATCTGATTGACGGAGTCATGTCCGATTACCTGAGTCTCATTCATCTCAACAGCCTCAAGGTAGTCAAATCCGAAGTTATCCGAGTGAGTCGGTAGACTGTCATGCGTATAACCACACGGTTAAAAATCAATTCAACACTTACGGTATCTGCTCTCATCATCCTGGTGCCGGCTCTCATCTGGTCATTCGTCGAATTCAAGAACGCAAAAGACGATTATATTCTTGCCTGTAAGATCCGAGATAATATTCTTGAACACATCTCGCTCAGAGATCAATATTTCCTCTATTGCGAAAACCGTACGCTGGCACTATGGGACAAAAACAGCGAGACAGCCGACAGCCTGTTGCGCCAAGCCAATATCCAGTTCCATGGCGAAGATAAACTGCAAGCCTTGGAACGACTGAACAGAAGTATTGAAGATAGTGCAGTTATTTTCCGCCGCATCGTCAGCGGCACTAAGACATTGGAAACAGCCAATGGCAACTGTCATCTTTATGAATATCTGGAAAAAAAGCTTTCCAGCCAACTAATGCAGAAGGCCGATACGAGCCGCGACAGTGCATCTTTTTTGCAGGATGCAAGCGCAGGCCGTGTTGATCAGACCTATAGAAACCTATCTATTACTATAGGCTTTTTTACAATTATGCTGGTATTCAACACCATCCTGGCCTCATCGCAGCTTGGCGAGTTGATCCGCAAACGGTTGACGCCGTTGCATGATGGAGCAAAAACTGTTGCCGACGGTGACCTGGACTACAGAATACAGTGTGACGGTGCTGATGAGTTTGCCGAACTCGCCCTATCCATCAATGCCATGACAGACAAGCTTGAGTTAGAAATCCTCGCACACAAACAGATGGAACAAGCGTTGGAAGAAGCTCTGGATCGCCTCCAGAAAATCGCAAGCCGGGTCCCGGGAGTTGTTTACCAATATCGTTTGCGCCTTGATGGCAGCTCCTGTTTTCCATTCGCCAGTGAAGCCATTCGGGATATATTCCGGGTCAGTCCGGAGGAAGTCCGCGAGGATGCTTCCATAGTTTTTGCCATTCTTCACCCAGACGATTACGACAATATCATCGATTCCATCCAGAAGTCGGCACGAGACTTAACCCCTTGGTGCCATGAGTTTCGGGTGAAGTTTGATGATGGCATGGTGCGATGGCTATTGGGCAACTCGCTACCACAACTAGAAACGGATGGTTCAATACTTTGGCACGGCTTTATTACCGACATCACTGACCGACATCAAATGGAGAAAAAGCTGCGTGACAGCGACGCTCTTAATGTCAGCATTCTTAACTCACTGACCTCGCACATCGCCGTACTGGATTCAGAAGGTGTTATCGTTACTATCAATCGGGCATGGCGGCAGTTTGCCAAGAACCATGGCTTATCGAAATCCAGCCATTCTATGCTTGGGGCTAATTATCTGGACATCTGTAAAAAGAGTTTTAAGCAGTCTCTTGGTGATGGGACAAACTCTGCTTATGCCGGCATTGTGTCAGTGCTATCAGGTAAGAAGGATTCATTTCATATGGAATATCTATTCCCATTGCCCAATCAGCAATACTGGTTCCACATGAATGTAGCGCCATTGCGAGGCTCGCGCCGCGGGGTTGTAGTCAGTCATGAAAATATAACCGAACGCAAGCAAGCGCAGAAAACCATCGCCAGCCTGAATGAAAAGCTGGAAAAAAAGATTCATAAGCAAAATAAAGCCCTGACTCGGACCAATTTGAGTTTAATGAAAAAAATCGAAGAGCTCCGCCGCTCCAAACAACAGTTACTAGAACGGGAAGCCAAACTTAACTCCATTTTTAATGCGTCAGTAGAAGGTATTATCACTATTGATATGTCCGATATCGTCGTATCTGTTAATGCCGCAGTAGAAACTATTTTTGGCTATAAGCCTAAAGAGCTGATTGGTTACAATATCAGTAAACTTATGCGGTCATCTCCAAGAGAAATGCACTATTACAACACGCCCCTTACAGCACAACCTGTAGGCCAAATCAAAGAAGCTGAAGGTATTCACAAAAATGGCCGCCCCGTGCCTCTGGATATGTCCATAACGGAATACTTTATAGGAAAAATAAGTTATTTTACCTGTATTGTGCGCGATGTAAGCTTACGTAAACACAGAGAGCAGCAAGATAAGGAGCATCTGGCTGAACTCGCCCATGTCACTCGTCTTGGGCTTATGGGTGAAATGGCTTCCGGCATTGCTCATGAAATAAATCAACCCCTGGCCGCGGTTTCTACCTATACGCAAGTCAGTTTAAACCTCATTAACACTGAAAACCTCGATCTAGCGATGCTCACTGAGATCTTATACAAAACTCAGCAACAGGCTTTGAGAGCAGGACAGATAATTCACCGCATGAGAGAGTTTATCAAATCTCATGCGCCGCATCGTTCAACTATCAACATTAATACCCTGATTCATAATGCTGTCAGCCTGTGTATAGCTGACCTTAAACAAGACAATATAATGCTAATATTTGAACTGGAAAATAATCTGCCGCCTATCTGTGTCGATCAGGTACAAATTGAACAGGTCATCATAAATCTGATTCGAAACAGCATTGACGCCTTAAAAGACTTATCTGAAGCACCAGAACGCCAAATAACTATCCATAGTCGATTGACTGCTGATAATGGCGTACAAGTCAGGGTAAAAGATAATGGAATGGGGATTAATGAAAATCAACAACAAAAAATATTGATGCCTTTTTATACCACCAAATCAAACGGCATGGGCATGGGTCTGTCTATCAGTCGCTCACTTATCGAAGCCCATGAAGGTACTTTTTATTTTAATAGTGAATCTAAAAAAGGCACCACTTTTTATTTCAATTTACCCATACAAAAAGAATTTGATAAACGTTTAAAAAATTAGCGTTACCCAAATGTTAGGCTTTAGCGTTGCTCCAAACTGCAATTAATATAAATTTCCTTGTTTGAAGTCAATTCAGAAAAGCCCGGATTGCAGCTATCCCTTGACCTCCGTTTTGCCGAGCTGTAGGTAGACTAGAATCACCCATGCCGCCCAAGGCGTAAACAGGCAGGTTGACTTTGGCTACCAAATCGGCAAATTGCTTCCAACCCAGCAATGTAGCGCCCGGATGGGTTTGAGTTGCTAGCACTGGAGCTAGCACGACAAAATCCACACCTATTTTTTCGGCATGTTGCAATTGTTCAAGGTTGTGGCATGACGCGGCGAGCCACTTGCCGTTTTCAGGGCGTTTGGTCAAAGCCATTAAATCATGACTGGTCAGGTGGATACCGTCTACTTCGGCTGAATAGTCAACGGCGGAATTCATTAACAGCACAGTCTGTTCCTGTTTGCATAACGGGTAGGCCTGTTCAACAAAATTTGCCACGGCGGCGGCTGGCAAAGTTTTCAATCTGGCCTGGATCAGCTTGACGCCTCTGTTCAATATTTTTTGCAGGTTGGGCAACAACAAGGCTTCATCTGCGTCATCCAGAATCGCATAATAAGGCGGCAATTGGGCTGCGGTAATTATAGGCTGATTAGCAGCGGGAAATACATAATGATCCAGCTCAGCCGGAGCTACCCATTTAAATGGCTGGCCTTCGCAGCTTTTAGCCTCACCTGAAAACCGCTCGACCGAAAAAACGTTTAGCTGCACAGCCAAATCGGGATATTGATGGTTGATGGTAATCAACGGAGTTGCTGCTGTCACAGTGATATTGAGTTCTTCCTTAAGCTCGCGGGCCAATGCGGATTCTGCTGTTTCCGATGCCTCAATTTTTCCACCGGGAAACTCCCATAGGCCGCCTTGATGTAAAGTGGCATGGCGCAGGGAAATCAGGATTTTTCCTTCTGGGTTTTTTACTACGCCTACAGCGACTTGGAGAGGGTTCATATTTAGTAAATGGAGCGAGGGAGGTCGCAGTCATTCCGGCATGAATTGCCGGAATGACGTATTATGTGAATGCCTATGGCAATATAGATAGAAAGCTTACCGCCTTGTTCAAGTCCTATATTCCGCGTTAATCTTTACATAATCATACGAAAAATCACAGGTTAAGATTTCTTGTACCGCATCGCCGCGGCCCAGTTTAACAGTCACGGTAATTTCTTCCTGATTCATTACCCGCTGTCCGGCTTCCTCGGTGTAATCGACGGCTCTGCCGCCGTTTCTGACGATGCAGACATCGTCCAGATACAGCTGCACGTTTTCCAACACCATGCTCTCAACTTCGGCGCGGCCCACTGCTGCCAATATTCGCCCCCAGTTCGGATCGCTGGCGAAAAAAGCAGTTTTCACCAACGGTGAATGGGCGATGGTTTTGCCGACGCGCACCGCCTCTTCATCGGTCAATGCCTGCTCGACCACGATGCGCATTAACTTAGTTGCGCCTTCTCCATCCCTGACGATGGCTTCGGCTAATTGCTTGCAAACGGTCATTACGGCCTCGGCAAAAATTTTATAATTTTCGCTGTCCTGTTTGATTTCAGGAACCAACGAGCAACCGCTGGCCATCAACACGCAGGCATCGTTGGTCGAAGTGTCGCCATCGACAGTGATACGATTAAACGATTGTTCAACGGCCAGTACCAGACAACTCTGCAACAGGGCTTGGCCGATTTTCGCATCGGTAGCGATAAAGCCCAGCATGGTCGCCATATTGGGCTGGATCATGCCAGCGCCTTTTGAAATACCGTTGATAGTAATAGTCTGACCGCCAATTTCAATGACTTTGGATACGCCTTTGGCAAAGGTGTCGGTGGTCATAATAGCCTGAGACGCCTTATCCCAATTAGCGGTATTCAAGTTGCTTACGGCTTCCCGTAGGGAGGCTTTGATTTTATTGACCGGCAGCGGTTGGCCTATGACGCCGGTAGAAAAAGGCAGCACCTGAGTTGCAGCGCCGTCGACCACTTCAGCAAGATCGGCACAAGTCGCCAAAGCATCCTGCATCCCTTGATCGCCGGTACCGGCATTGGCATTGCCGGAGTTAATCAGCAACCAGCGTGGCGAATGAGCCAGATTCGCTTTTGCCACATGCACGGGCGCCGCGCAAAAAGCGTTCTGGGTAAACACCGCGGCACAGGTTGAATTCTCGGCCATTTGTATCACCAAAATATCATCCCTGACGGTTTGCTTGATGCCTGCGTTCGCTGTACCCAGCTTTATTCCTGATATTTCGTGCATGGTCGGAAAACTGCACTGCCCTACTGCCATAAGTTAAGCCTCTTTTGATTTTGATTTTTCTTAAAACACGCGTCAGACTTTAAAAAACACAAACACATTGTCGATTTTTTTAACTTCCACGCACATCAGCTTGCATTGTCTTTTTATTGCCTGTAACTGTTCCAGCTGTTCACTGAGCGCAAAAGGCAAAATCACTTCCACTTCAATTTGTCCGTCCAAATAATGGATCCTGAAATCTTCTATAGCGGACTTAAAGTTCACTAGATAGCGATCCAACAGACGCTGCACTTCTCCGCGAGACAGTGGCCGTGATTGCTCTTGTAAGCTCTCGTCATCTTCAGGATCGACATGAACCAGCACGTCCATCACATCATCAAAACGCCTAATCAAGTCGTCCCTGACAATATCGCCAATCATGTGCCCTTCCGAAACGGTAATGCGGGGATCGACGACGATATGCGCATCAATCAGCGCATCCTCGCCCATTTGCCGGGTGCGCAATAAATGGATGCCTTCAACCCCGTCAATGGCATGAATCGCCGCCCTGATTTCGGCGACCAGCTTGGGCGGCAATGAGGTATCGACCAGTTCTTTGATGCTCTCAAACACCAAGTTCAAACCGATTTTTGCTACCATCAACGCAACCACGATGGCAGCTAGCGCATCGGCCAACGGATAGCCCATCATCACTGCCCCTATGCCGAATAAAACTACCAGCGATGAAATCGCGTCGCTACGCTGATGCCAAGCATTGGCTAGCAGCAACTTAGAGCGAGTCGCTTTGGCGATCCGCTTGGTATATTGGTATAGCCATTCGTTAATCAGGATTGAAAGAGTTGCGACGCCCAATGGCAATACGTTAGGCACAGGCAGATGCTCAGGATCGGCCATGCGCTCCATGACCGACCAAACGATAGCGCCGCCGATTGCGATTAAGCTAACCCCCAAAATGACCGTTGCTATGGTTTCAAATCGGCGGTGACCATAGGGATGATCATGATCAGCCTCTCGACTGCCTAATTTAACCGCAATAATCACCAGCAGATCGCTGAGTAGATCCGATAACGAATGAATGCCGTCGGCAATTAAAGCCGCAGACTGCCCAAGGATGCCGAAGCCGATTTTGATCAGCGTCTGGAGAACATTAATCGCCGCGCCGACATAGCTGGCCCTGGCTTTTAGTTTGTCCATTTTTACAGCATCTACAGCTTCAGCCATTACCCGCTCACTTCCACTATAATTTCTCGCTCCCACACGGCGTAGCGCGTGGGAGCGAGGTAAACGGGATAACGACTAAAACCTTAGTCATTACGCCGCGCCCACTTCCAGAATAATAATGTACTCATGATCGCCCGAAATAGTTTCCAGTACTTTATGTCCATTGATTCGGCACCAAGCCGGAATATCCTGCATCACGCCGGGATCGGTACAGATAACCTCCAACTGATCCCCCGCTTTAAGCTGTTTGACTTTATCCTGGGTACGAATGACCGGCAATGGACATAACAGGCGGCGGGCATTTAGAGTTTCTCTATTCATATAAACCATTCCTGCGGAATTTCGTCCGCAGCAAACGGCTTGACCTGAATAACCCGCTCAGAACCGTCTTTATCAACAATACTCACATCGACTTGCTCGGCATTGCGCCCCTGGCCGTAGCGGGCGGTAATACGTGCCGCCAGGAACAAATCCTCAGCTGAAGGCGAACCGTCCACCAGCACCAAAGGTCCGGAATGGCTGGAACAATACATGGTGATAAACTCTTTTTTATAACCTTGCATAAACCGGCCTTCACCTTCTTCCCTAGCCACAATAACTTTAAAATTTTGCCCCGGCCTGATGTGTCTGCCGACTTTCAGCAGCATCACGTCATCCAGATCGTATTGCTTTTCGCCATTACGTGTTTTCCATAGATCGACCAGTTTTGCCGAATAGCTGGCATCGGTCAGAAAACAGCAGCCACCCGCAGGTTGAGCATATTCATCAAAGCCGTATTGCTCGGCCATCGCCATCTGCGGCTTGCGTGAACGCCCGCTAAAATCATGCAACTTTTCCCGATCGACCCAGCCTTCGCGTTCCGGCAGAGTTGCAGGCAAATTTTTGGCGCATAAAGGCCGTAATAACAAATCATCGGCGCCTGATTCTTTGGATATTATCGGCATCGTCGCTTTGCGTTGCGACATCGGCCTTTGACCGATCACTTCGCCGGTGATAATAAAGTCGAAATCGTTCTCGACCAGCCATTGCTTGGCCTTGTTCACCATGAAAATCTTGCAATCCAGGCAAGGATTCATATGTGCGCCGTAGCCGTGTTTCGGGTTAATCAGGACGTCTTTGTATTCTTCGATCACATCGACGATATGCAGCTTCATGCCTAGCTGTTCGGCGACCCATAACGAGTTGTTGCGTTTAGGCTTGGCTTTGTCATTGGCCCTGATCGCATGGGTGTGGCCTTCCACGCAGAAGCCGGTAAAGAAGTTGATGCCTTCGACATGGACGCCCTGTTCCATGATGGTTTTCGCCGCCAGCATTGAATCCAGTCCGCCGGAAATTAATGCCACTGCTTTTCTTTGTTTATTCATATTACTTAAAAATTGGAAAATTTATCTATTATACCGGCTTCTTTTCCAATTTGGCTTCCAATCAACAGCTAAAAAGATAGAACGCAGATGACGCGGATTGAGCAGATTAACGCGGATAAGTTTTAAGCGTTAATCTGCTCAATCCGCGTCATCTGCGTTCTATTCCTTTATCAACCAAAATTAATTTTAGCCTCCAGATCATTACTGGAATCAGCATTTTTCAGTGCTTCCTCCAGACTGATCCTGCCTTCTTTGTACAGTCCGAACAAGGCGTCGTCGAATGTCCTCATGCCTTTGCTGCCGCTTGATGCCATGGCCGTTTTAATTTCACTCAAGTCCCCTTTTAAAATCAGATTCGCTATATGTGGCGTGTTGATCATTACTTCAATGGCCGCGCAACGTTTCCCTGCAGTGTCGGGAATCAAACGCTGGGAAATAACGGCATTTAAATTGACCGCAAGATCCATAAACAATTGCGCATGATGGTCATGGGGGAACATATTAATTACTCGCTCCATAGCCTGATTGGCATTATTTGCGTGCATAGTCGAAATACACAAATGACCGGTATTGGCCAACTCCAAAGCGGCGGACATGGTTTCCCGGTCTCGAATTTCGCCGATTAAAATAACATCGGGTGCTTCCCGTAAACAGGCTTTTAACGCCCTGGCATAAGAATCCGTGTCTACCCCGACTTCACGCTGATTGACGATTGATTTCAGGTTTGGATGAGAGAATTCGACCGGATCTTCAATGGTCAAGATATGACCGGCCGAATTGATGTTGCGATGGTTGATCATCGCCGCTAATGTGGTCGATTTTCCCGATCCGGTGCCGCCTACCATCAGCAACAATCCCCGTTTGGCCATGATGAGTTCCATTAAAATATCCGGCGTGCCTAAGTCCTTGCCGGTTGGAATGACCGAAGGAATCAAACGCATCACTAAACCTATTGTTTTGCGCTGATAAAATGCATTGGCGCGGAACCGTGCGCTGCCATCCGGCAGGCTAATGGCAAAATCCAAATCCTTGGTAACTAAAAACTCATCGATTTGTTCTTGCGTCATGATTCCTAAAGCGCCTGATTTTGTTAACTCGGGCGTCAGCATAAAATCATCCAGGGGCACGACTCTGCCGAAAATTTTGGCTTTAACCTGCGAACCAACTGTTAAAAACAAATCCGAGGCTTCCAATCTCGTCATTTCTTGCAAATACGGAAGAATATTTAAATCATCTTCCGGCATTGCCCCCAGAATCTGGTAACTAACAGGTCTCCGCCTACGCTCCGGCCCATTATAAACAGCAGCTTCAGAATTATCGGGTTCGGCTTTTGACCGCGCTGAATCCGGGACAACAAATAAAACCAAGCTATTATCCTCGACCGTGGCGC
>NZ_SCTW01000139.1 GCF_004322395.1 Methylobacter sp. | reverse complement strand
AGTTGGTGCAAATTAACCGGCGAATGCACAAAACTAATGCATCTTTCAAAAATTCAAACACTTTTTGTTATAAAAATATGGTTCATAGTTACCTTTATTTATCGAACTAAAGCTCATAAAAATCCATATTACAACTTTGGCAGACCAAGCTGATAAAATAATAAGTCATTTAAGATCATTCACATAGAACATCAATTACATCTAAATTAATTCACTCATAAATTGCAAGCTATTGATTTTATAGCAAATACCATACAAGAATACTGTTAATGTTGGCACAACGCTTGCTTCTACACACCATAAAAGCTCTAATGATGGAGCATTGAAAAATTTAGGTTCAACGGCGAGCCATTTAATGACAAAGGCGTCTACCGGATTGAGTGCATCATGCATTCCGTCCGGAGATGCTTTTTTTTGCTCTTTTTAAAGAGCAAAAAACTTTACAATGAAACACCAACTTGAGGAAATAAACGCATCTTATTAATTGATATTATTGCAAAATGATTATAACTTTACATATTCGGAAAATTTAATTATTCATCGCCTTTGGATATTCAATTCATCCGGAAACTCGGCATAGTCGGCACTTATCAACTGCAATGATTAAAGAAAACTTATGGCCAGCCGGAATATGGATTTGGTCGTTGCGTTTATTTACTTAACAAATTCAATCGTAATAATAAAAAACAGGTGCGCATCATGCTAAATAAGATGAGAAATTCCCTCCAGTTAACTATCAGAATGCGATTTACAATAATTTTAAGCATTTTAGTCATCGGTTTTTCACTGTTCGGTTTTGCGACCTTCAAGGCGATGAATACACTTAATGTTAACGGCCCGATTTATCAACGTATCGTTCAGGGCAAAGACATTATTGCCGATGTATTACCGCCGCCTGAATATATTATCGAGTCGTATCTGGTGGTACTGCAATTAACTCAAACAACCGTCCCTGCTGAAATTAGCGCCTTAGTGGCGCGTTTTCAAATACTAAAAACAGAATACGAATCCCGTCATGGTTATTGGCTAAATCAGCCTTTGGAGCAGAAGCTCCGTGCCTCTTTAGTTGAACGCTCGTATCAGTCGGCGCAAGCCTTTTACTATGAAGCAGACCAACGGTTTCTACCAAGCATTCAGGCGGGCGACCGCGACGGTTCACTGGCCAGCCTTTTGAAAATGCGCCAGGCTTATGAAGAGCATCGTAGCGCTATTGATCAGGCAGTGAAGATTGCAACAGCCCGCAACGTAGAAGATGAAGCACAAGCACTGAGTACCATACACAAGTACAAAATCGTATTGGCCGGCATTTTCATATTCAGCGTTGCAATAGCAATAATATTGACCTTTATGGTCAGTCGCGGCATTTTAAAATCACTCCAAACCGCACAACAAGTGGCAGGAGAAATTGCCAAAGGTAACCTGAGCTCCAGCATTGACATTCATCAACAGGATGAAATCGGCGAACTGTTGCGCTCCATGAAAGCCATACAGGATCCTATCAATCTGTTCGTTACCGACCTGGACTCTATGGCAAAAAAACATGCAGACGGCTGGGTCAAAGAACAACTCGATGTTTCAAAATTCTCCGGCATTTATAGCAATATGGCGCATGAAGTTAATGAGTTGATTCAATCGCGCATCGCTATAAATAGAAAGCTGATCGGTATCGTTAACCAGTATGCCAAAGGCGATTTCTCTGCTGACATGGATGTTCTGCCGGGCGAAACCATTGCCATTACCAAGATCATGGACAGTGCAAAGAAAACCTTCCTCGATGTTAACAACGAAATCAAAATGCTCGCAGAAGCCGGCGCTAAAGGCGATTTCTCGAAGCGTAGCGACGCGGATAGATTTGAGTTTATGTTCAAGGAAATCATGACCAATCTTAACAATCTGATGGAAACCAGCGACGTCGGCTTCAACGACGTATTGCATGTTGCTAATGCACTGGCCCAGGGCGATTTAACCCAAACTATCGACAAAAACTATCCCGGCGCTTTTGGCGAGGTAGTTGCCGGCATGAATAATATTGTAGAAAATCTCAAAACTTTGGTAGGAGACATCAAGAACTCCACCGACAGCATTAATACAGCGGCTAAAGAAATCGCCGCAGGCAATAACGACTTGTCCCATCGCACCGAGGAGCAAGCCGCCAGTCTCGAACAAACTGCCGCCAGCATGGAAGAACTGACTTCGGCCGTGCAGCATAATGCCCAAAATGCCCAACAGGCCAACCGACTTGCCGTTGCAGCAACCAGCACCGCGAGCAGAGGCGTTGAAGCGGTCGGGCACGTTGTCATGACCATGAATGATATTAACGAATCGTCGCGCAAAATCGGGGACATCATCTCGGTAATCGATGACATCGCTTTCCAGACCAACATACTCGCCCTCAATGCCGCAGTAGAAGCGGCCCGTGCCGGAGAACAAGGCAGGGGCTTTGCCGTGGTGGCAGTAGAAGTACGCAATCTTGCGCAACGCGCCGCGACGGCAGCTGGAGAGATTAAAGACCTGATTAACGAGTCCGTAGATAAAGTCGCGGATGGTAGTAAACTGGTTACCCAGGCGGGGTTAACGATGGAAGAAATTGTCACTTCGATCCGTGGCGTTACAGACATGATGGCCGAAATCACCGCTGCCTCGTCTGAGCAAAGTTCCGGTATCGATCAGGTCAATCAGGCTATCGCCCAGATGGATGACGTCACTCAACAAAACGCCGCGTTAGTAGAACAAGCCGCAGCAGCAGCAGAATCGCTGGAAGAACAGGCGCAAAACATGGTAGTTACAGTAAGCAGTTTTAAAGTGGACGGCCATTCGCCTAATTCGAGCAAGTCTGTTCATGCAGCGCCCGAACGAAAAGAGACGCCACAAGTAAAAACAGGTACCGGTAAAATTTTACCGTTTAACCAAAAACTACAATTACAACTTGCCGATAATGACGTTTGGGAAGAGTTTTAATCCTAATTTATCCTTTAAAGTGCTTATATTTTTGATTTTTAAGTAGGGCACGCTGTGCATCCTTTAGAAATCTTCATAATAATCAATGCATAAGATACGCACAGCGTACCCTACGGTGAATTGAACTTGGCCCTTGTAGAGATAGCGGCTGGAAAATATTAAAATGGCTAGCTATTTATTTTCATTGTTGGTGCAAACTGCTGAGTCGATGCACAAAATTGATGCATTAAGCCTTAAACTTACCCCCAGCTTAACTACTGTTGCCATGCGATAAGTACTTATATCTATTAACTTAACCCCATCAAATAACCTTTTCAAAATTTTGGCATAACGATTGCTTTAAACAATACAGAGGCTCCAATGGCGGAGCACTAAAAAAATATCGGTTCAATGGCGAACCAAAAAAGACAAAGGCGTCTATCCAACTGAATACATTATGTATTCTGGAGGGTGACGCTTTTTTTTTGCTGATTTTTTTCAAACCCGATGAGGTCAATATGAAACAAACCGGACGATTTACCATAAAAAAACTGGTTACTGCACTTGTCGCTGTAGCTGCGATATCAACCTTATCTTTTGCGTCCAATGCCGGCGCAGCTGAAAAGCTGGAAAAAGACAGCTTAAAACTAGGCTTCATCAAATTAACCGATATGGCGCCTTTAGCGGTCGCGTTTGAAAAAGGCTTTTTCGAAGACGAGGGCCTTTCCGTACAACTGGAAGCACAGGCTAACTGGAAAGTTTTAATGGACCGCGTCGTCAGCGGCGAACTTGACGGCGCGCATATGCTGGCTACCCTGCCCTTCGGCGCGGCCATCGGCTACGGCACCAAAGCGGATATTATCAGCGCCTTTACCCTAACTTTAAATGGCGATTTTATTACCGTATCCAATGATGTCTGGAATCAAATGAAGCCGCAGATTCCTATGAAAGACGGTAAGCCGGTACATCCGATTAAAGCGGATACCTTAAAACCGGTATTAGAGAAATATAAAAGCGCGGGCAAACCTTTCAATATGGCAATGACTTTCCCGGTCGGTACGCACAATATGAAATTGCGTTACTGGCTGGCGGCCGGCGGTATTAAACCCGGATTCTATGCACCGCCTGAAGACACTTCCGGCCAGATCGACGCCGAAGCGATGCTGTCTGTGACGCCGCCGCCGCAAATGCCGGCCACTATGGATTCAGGCACAATTGTCGGTTACTGCGTAGGCGAACCGTGGAACCAACAAGCGGTATTCAAAGGCATCGGCGTACCGGTCATCAGCGATTACGAGTTGATGAAAAACAGTGCTGAAAAAATCTTCGGTGTGAACAAAGAATGGGCGGATAAAAACCCGAACACTCACAAAGCGGTTATCAAAGCGTTGATTCGTGCATCGATGTGGCTGGATGCGGAAAACAACAAGAACCGTAATGAAGGCGTGGAAATGTTGTCGCAAAAACAGTATGTCGGCGCTGATTACGAGGTGATTGCCAACAGCATGAACGGCGCGGTTGAATACGAAAAAGGAGACAAACGCCCTTTACCCGATTTCAACGTATTCTTTCGCTATAACGGTTCTTACCCTTATTACAGCGATGCGGTCTGGAGTTTGACCCAAATGCGCCGCTGGGGGCAAATCAACGAATACAAACCTGACGAGTGGTACCTGGAAACCGCTAAAAAAGTGTATCGCCCCGATATTTACATGGCTGCGGCTAAGGCGCTGATTGCGGAAGGCAAAGCGAAAGCCGGCGATTTTCCTGCCGACAGTGAAACCGGCATCAAGCCTCCTAGCGCAGAGTTTATTGACGGCATCACTTTTGATGCAACCAAGCCTAATGATTACCTGACCAAGTTCCCTATCGGCCTGAAGGGCAAGCAAAAAGTGGTCGGCGGCAAAGTGGTTGAATAATCGACATAGCATCGTTCCCAGACTCTGGTGTGGGAAGTAGAACAATATAAAGCCCTCTCCAGAGGGAGAGGGTTGGGTGAGGGGAAAACAAAATAAGGCAAAAGCTTTATTTGATCCCCTCATCCTAACCTTCTCCCTGAGGGAGAAGGAACTGTCCACACTTAACTTAATGACGTGACGCCGGAACGTGGGAACGATGCCTTACTTCAATCGGTGAAAATTCAGGAGCCAAACATGTACAATCAAATCATCAAATTTTTTAACATAACCGGGCTAACCTGGTTTGTTCCTTTCGTAAAAATAGCCGCCGGGGAAAATCCCTCTCTGCAAATCCGCCAACTGTGGCTGATCATGGGCGTGCCGATACTCGCTTTTATGGTCTTTCTGGGGATTTGGAGCTTTTCCGCATCCAAGGTCAACACCAGCTTGGGCGCTATTCCCGGCCCCGTCGCAGTGTGGCATGAAGCAGGCGGATTATTGGACGACCATTTCGCCGAGCGAGCCAAAGAAGCCGAGTATTATCAACGCCAGCAAGCTCGCAACGAGCAAAAACTTGCAGAAGATCCGACTGCCGAAATCAAAGTTCGTCCCTATAACGGCCAAGCCACTTATCTGGACAAGATATTCACCAGTCTTTATACGGTGTTTGCAGGTTTTTTAATTGCTACCTTAGTCGCCGTCCCGCTCGGTCTGTTCTGCGGTATGAGCCCAATCTTCAACACCGCGATCAACCCGCTGGTGCAGATTTTCAAACCGGTATCGCCATTAGCTTGGCTGCCTATCGTCACGTTGGTGGTTAGCGCCGTGTATGTGGGCGGCAGTGACTCCTGGTTTGAAAAATCTTTCCTGACGTCCGCGATTACCGTGACGCTGTGCTCGCTGTGGCAGACCCTTATCAATACCGCAGTCGGCGTATCGTCAATAGACAAGGACCTGATTAACGTTGGCAAAGTGCTGCGCCTGAACTGGAGCACACAAATCAAGAAAATTATTTTGCCGTCCTCCCTGCCCTACATCTTTACCGGCATGCGTTTGTCGCTGGGTGTGGGCTGGATGGTGTTAATCGCTGCGGAAATGCTGGCGCAAAACCCGGGGCTGGGCAAATTCGTCTGGGATGAATTCCAGAACGGCAGTTCCAACTCCTTGGGCCGAATCATGGTCGCTGTCTTTACCATTGGAATGATCGGCTTTGTGTTGGACCGCATCATGCAATCCTTACAAAACCTATTCTCTTTCGGTAGAGCGATTTAATTTAACGTTAATTTATCCACGAAAAGCACGAAAAGCACGAACGATGTGTTTGTTTTAAATATTTTCGTGCTTTTCGTGCCTTTCGTGGACAACAAATTTTTCTATGTTTAACCAGGAGCCGAGATGCCCGTCGTAAATCTCAACGTTGTGAACCCTTCGACAAGCTCAGGACAGGTCAAGCGCCCCCTAAGCGAGCCGCCTGCGCCATCGAATGACGCCCACCAGCCTTTGTTGGAATTAAAGTCTGTATGCAAAAGCTATGGCGCGACATCCATCCTCAACAATATCAACCTGAGCATTAAAGAAGGCGAATTCATTGCTATTGTCGGTTTTTCCGGCAGCGGCAAAACCACGCTGATTTCAGCCATTGCAGGGTTAATCCAGGCCGATAGCGGCGAGTTGCTAAAACAAGGCCAACCGATTACCGAACCGGGGCCTGATCGGGGCGTGGTATTCCAGAACTATTCGCTGATGCCGTGGCTAACCGTGTTTGAAAACGTGGCGCTGGCGGTCGATGAAATATTTAAAGACTGGCCTGCCGAGCAACGCCGGGCGCATACCGAAAAATACGTCAAAATGGTTAATCTCGGCGCGGCGATGGATAAAAAACCCGCCGAACTGTCAGGCGGCATGCGGCAACGGGTCAATGTAGCAAGAGCCTTGGCGGCAAGTCCCGATATTTTGCTGCTCGACGAACCGCTCAGTGCATTGGACGCTTTGACGCGCGGCAATTTACAGGACGAGATTTTGCAAATCTGGGCACAGGAAAAGAAAACCGTCATTTTAATTACCAACGATGTCGATGAAGCGATCTACATGGCGGACCGGGTAATCCCGCTAAATCCCGGCCCCGATGCAACTTTCGGTCCGGATTTTCATATCAATATCGAGCGTCCCAGAGGCCGGACCGCATTAAACCATAACCCTGAGTTTAAAAAACTGCGCGCCGAAATCACCCGTTATTTAATGGACATCGGTATCGAAAAAAACTTGAGTTCAAGCGCCGATAAAATCGTCCTGCCCAATGTAAGACCCAATACCAGCAATGACTGGGATCGCGATTACTCAACTTTAAAACCCAGCCAAGACGATTTAGGCCGCCCCCGTTACCTGGAGTTTTCAAGGCTATCCAAAATCTACCCAACGCCCGACGGCAACAGTACCGTCAAAGTCGTCGACGGCTTCGACCTGAAAATGAAAAAAGGCGAATTCATCTCGATCATCGGCCATTCCGGCTGCGGCAAATCAACCGTGTTATCGATGACTGCCGGCCTGAACGACATATCCGAAGGCGTGATTATTTTAGACAACAAGGAAATTGCCAGCGCCGGACCTGATCGCGG
The DNA here is from genome assembly GCF_004322395.1 of Methylobacter sp. Lineage (GTDB taxonomy): Bacteria > Pseudomonadota > Gammaproteobacteria > Methylococcales > Methylomonadaceae > Methylobacter_A. The sequence continues at coordinate 892 of NZ_SCTW01000139.1, read as the reverse complement.
CGTGGTGTTCCAGGCGCCCAGCCTGTTTCCCTGGCTGACCGCATTTGAAAACGTGATGCTGGGCGTCGATAAAGTCTATCCCCATGCCGCCAAATCGGAACGCGACGACATCGTCGAATACTACCTGACCCGCGTCGGCTTGGGCGATTCGCTCCTTAAAAAAGCCGGTGACATGTCCAACGGCATGAAGCAACGGGTCGGCATTGCCCGCGCTTTTGCGTTGTCGCCAAAACTGCTGTTATTGGACGAACCGTTCGGCATGTTGGATTCTTTGACCCGCTGGGAGTTACAGGAAGTGTTGATGGAAGTCTGGGAAAGAACCCATGTGACGGCCATTGTGGTCACCCATGATGTCGATGAAGCCATCCTGCTGGCAGACCGGGTAGTAATGATGACCAACGGCCCGCACGCCAAAATCGGCAAAATCGAAGAGATTGATTTGCCGAGACCGCGCAGCCGCAAAGCCCTGCTGGAACATCCCGATTACTACAAATATAGGGAGAGTATCTTGAGTTTTCTTACCGAATGCGACCATACGCATTAGCAACAATTTTAAATCAATACATTAGGAGGCTTTATGCCGCAGCAACAAAGAAAAATCCCTTTATCTGCATCGCTATTGGCCCTGTCAGTAGTAAGCGGCTCAGCCTTGGCCGGCGTTACCCAAGATGTTGAAGATGCACTTAATTTCTATCATTACGGTAAAAACGGCGCGGTCAAGTTCGACCTAAACACTCGTTGGGAAAACGTAGATCAAGACAAAGGCACCCTATTCAGGGGTCAATTTCCGCATACTGCCAATGCCTTCACCAGTCGTTTACGTGCGGGTTTACTATCGCCGACTTTTCATGGCATTCAAGGTTACGCCGAATACGAAGGCAACCTTGCGATG